>CAVGNR010000028.1:0-3639 GCA_963630675.1 Escherichia coli | reverse complement strand
CCTTTTTCATAATGAAAAGGGCTGTCATTCACCTTTTAGGTTTCCGAACAGCCCCTTTTCTTAGGCAGGTAGGATAGGACTTCTTGTATAAATCTTTCATTCATGCCGTATGAATCTCCTTTTGAATATCATACGGTCAAAAGATGTCTATTAAGCACCGACGTAGGCCGAAACGGAACCGTGGAGCAGACCGATAAAATTGTAAATCGGATCAGTCTTTCCATCAAAGATGTCGGTGTATTCCTGATGTTTGAACGGCTCGGATTCGTAAAGGTCGTCAGGACGGATATCACCGTTTTCAAGGACGAAGTTCACGATTTCGTTAAGGAACTCCTCCTGGCGGGTGTTGAAACTGTATTTCCTCAAATAGTCAGAGAGGATTTCGTTGACCTTTTCCCTGGAAAGCCCCACGATGCTTCTGACGAAGACGCCGACGGATTTGCCGTTGGAGATGTTTTCGTAGTCGGATCTAGAGCCAAGCTGGTTCCACAGGATATCCTCGAGGTCGATGATGTCGGTCTCGTTGAGCTGTTCGATGTTCCTAATCTTCGCGATGGCGGGAATATCGGAATGCTCGGATAGGTAGTCGATGACCCTTTCCTTGTAGTTCTTGAACTGCATGGTTGGGATGCTGCCCGGCTTTTTGTCGATGACCTCGTCAGAGAAATTGGTCTCGATGATGCCACGGATTTCATGGTCAAGGAACTTAATGAGGTCCCTGACCTCGTTTCTGAGCATCTCGAGCTTATCAATATTAATTCCTTCCCAAAATTCGGTCTTGCAAGCCGTTTCGAGAACGTCTTTTTTGGCGTTGACCTGAGGGATGGAGAGCTTATCAAGCAAGGCGCGGCAGATGGTCGTGACCTTCTGGACGGCCTTTGAATAATCTTTGTCGCCGGCGATTTCCGCCAACTCGATGTTAAACATCCAAAGGTCAAAGATCTTTGAGGATTCCTCGTCGCCGTTTGGATCGATGAGCTTCGTGACTTGGTTCTTGATCTCTTTCGCATCCAAGATGGAGAGATATTGCCAGTTGTCTTCGCGGGAGTATTTGTCCACGTATTTTAGCTGGTATCTGACGTTAACCAGGTTGCGATTCAGCTTCTTGACCATCTCTATGAGGTGGGACCTCGTCTTCTCGTAGTAGGCCTTATGCATTTCGTTCGTCTGATGCTCGAGGCTCTGAAGAGAATATACAAGCTCAACTTTCAGGTTAAAGATTCTCTGAGAGAGGTTGAGCGCGTTCTTTGGCTCTCTGCCATCCGGGTTCATGCGGAAGAAATCGAAGTTATCGCAGAAATCAAAGATGTAGAAACCCTGCTTGTCCTCATGGGTGGAGACGGTTGCATCCTCGCTCTTGTGGAGGAAGAAATTCTCGGAAGGACTCATGACGTTCAGTTCTTTGCAAACGCGGGTGCCTCTTCCGATCATCTGCCAGAACTTGATCTTCGAATAGATTCTCTTGAAGAACACGAGGTTAAGGACTTCCGGAACATCGATGCCCGTATCGAGCATGGCGACGGAAACGGCTATGATAGGCTCCTTATCCTTGACCGAAAAGTCGTCAATCAGAGTCTGGGCGTAATTGACGTAGTTGTCGATGAGTTTGCAATAGCCATCCCCTTTTCCTGGGTAGAGCGCGTTGAACCGCTCGACGATTCTCTCCGCGTGGAAATGGTTTACGGCGAAGATGATGGTCTTGCCAAGTTCTTCTCCTCCATTGACTCGGAGCCCTTCGTTAACCACGGTCTGAAGCATCGAATCGATGGTATCGGAGTTGATGATCCTCTCATAGAACTCTTTGCCCGCGATTTCCTTCGGGGTCTCGCCATCGTTGGGATCCCCGATTAGAGTCTCGAATTGCTCCTTCTCTTCTTCGGTCAGCTGATCGTATTTAAGGCCGTTTTTGAGAAGGTTTGTCGTCTTCTCGATTGGAAGGAAAGGGACCAAGTAACCGGCGGCGATTGCGGTATCCAAATCGTAATAGAAAGTCGGCTCGCCCTTTGGCAAATTAAAGAGTTCATAGGTCGAGGCATCAACTTGTTCTCTCGGGGTCGCCGTCAAACCGAGCAACAAGGAATCAAAGTAATCGAAAATGGCACGGTACTTGTTGTAGACGGAGCGGTGGCATTCATCGATGATGATGAGGTCGAAATGTCCAATGCCAAGTTTCCTGTCGCCCCGGTCAAGCACGTTGCTGATTGTGTTGTAGGTGGATAAAACGACCGTGGCGTTATAGTCACGCTCGCTCTCGGATTCCTCGGAAAGCACGCTTCTGGAGGAATGCGGAAGGAATTTTTCGAAGGCTCTCTTGGCCTGCGTGACTAACGACGTTCTGTCCGCGAGGAAAAGGATTCTTTTTGCCCATCCGTTTCTTTGAAGAACGTCCACAACGGAAATGGCGCAGCGGGTCTTTCCGGTGCCAGTAGCCATGACGAGCAAGGCTTTTCTTTGCTTGTTGTTGAAAGATTCCGCCACGGCGGTGATTGCGTTCTGGATGAATGGCCTATCCGAGATTGCGGGATCAACGTGATAATCGGTGATGGTATGCAGGCCTCTGCGGATGATTAGGGAGTGGAGTTCATCTAAGGTGTAGTAGCCGTAGACTCTTCTTGCTGGATACCCGCAGCCGTCGACCATCATAATCTTGAAACCGTTTGTGTAATAGATGACGGGGCGGACCCCATAAGTCTTCTCCAAGAGGTCAGCGTAAAGCTTGGCTTGCTGTGAGCCGACGATTTCGTCCTTGGACGTCTTCTTGGCCTCGATTACAGCCAATGGTTTTCCGTCTTTATCAAAAAGAACGTAGTCGGCATAGCCGATCTCCGCATTATTAGGCATCCCTTGGAGCTCAATCTCGATGGATGCCTTTCCCGGTTTGATTGCATTTTTGATTGGCCAGACATCCCAGCCGGCCTCTTTGAGCGCCGTGTCGATGTAGACCTTTCTCGTTTCTTCTTCGGTGAAATCGATGGCCGCTTTCAAAATGGCGTTATCGTCGATATTCCCTTTGAATTTTGAAAGGTCAGTCCCTTCTTCATCAGGCTTCTTCTTATCGATTTCTTTTACTGTCTCAACGGGTTTTTCTTCCGTTTTCTGACATTTAGAAGCATCGAATTTCGCGTAGCCTTGGATCACCCCGAGCATGTTGAGGATTTCGCATACGGAGTAATAGAGAGCCTCTAAGGACTTCATCGCTTCCGCCTTGCTTACCTCTTCTGCGTGGGCGGCATTGTTGCCGATCTGCCTGACTAGATGAACGGCAGATAAGAGGGAATCATCAAGGTAAGAAGAGAAACACCCATCATCGAGCAGCTCGAAAAGAGTCGCGAATTCAGGATAAGATCCGTATTTCGCAATATAAAAGGACTTAACGATTGATTCCAAAGCCTTTCTTGACGAAACGGCGGAGATGTCGGGCTGAGAGATAACGAAAGTCTCTGCTTCGTTGCAGAATTGATACAGTTTCTTGAAATCTTGATTGTCTTTTAGAAAGTCAAAGTTCATTCTTCGTCACCTCCGAAGTATTCATCCATCTTGGAATCCAAGAGTTCTTGGAGATCTCTAATTTGAGACTGAACGATAAACCTTGATTTGTCGACCAGATGGACAAAATCCGCAAAACGGTTCTGAAGTTCA
>CAVGNR010000027.1:0-6412 GCA_963630675.1 Escherichia coli | reverse complement strand
TGAAACGGAAAAGGGATATGCGACTTGCAGATTACACAAAATTCTTGCAACTCTCATCCATTGTCTTTTTTGAGCATTTTTAATCCCCTCTTATGTAGTAATTTTAAGATTCAATAAAGGAAAATGCATTAAACAAGACAATTCTATCTATAGCGTCAAACGTCCTCATCTTATAAAGATAAACAAAAAACTAAAGCCTCAATCACAAGCGTCTAAACAAGAAAAGGCGAACAATCCCACATAAACGATTACAAATAGGCCGTGTGTATGTGAAATTTTTAAAAGAATTCTCTATAAATAGATTTATTGCAAAAAGAGCCGTTAAGATTTTTTCGTTTCTTAACAGCCTTTTTTGTTTTCGACAACCTCCATTGATGAATCAGCAACACAAAAAGGCATCCGTATGTGGATGCCTGTTGGTTCATATTGATAATGTCTAGTTTAGCATGCCGCTTTAGCGTTGCTTTCTAAACATCGAATCAAATTGATTATTTTGCAGCAAAACCTAAAGTAACAGAAATTTGGCCTGCTTTAGCGTTGTCTTGATCGTCTTGCATGGTTCCTTCAAGCCACACAGCAACGCCAACTTTGACCGTTTCGCCTGCAGCAACATTTTCTTTAACAATTTGTTTTGCAAGAGCCTCATCAGTTGCAGAAGCAACGGTTTCAAAGCTATTTACTGGGGTAGGATCACAATCAAGTAAAGTTAATGCATCACCCGCATCGTCTGTTGGAGCAACATATTTTGCTGCGTTAGCTTCGCTGACTGGCTTCTTTTGGAAAAGGTAATCGGCTTTTGTTTTTGTTGTTTTTAAGAAACCACCTTCTGATTCTGCGCCAACAATAATTGCAACACGTGTCCATTTTTGCAAAGATTCATTGTGGCCGGCTTCGGTTCCACCAATTGCAGAAGAACCATCTAAATAAAGATTAACGGCTCCTTCGCCTTTATTGGTGATTGAAACAATATATTGCGTAAAGAAACCGGTCTCGGTAGAGACGTTCTTTACTTTATAATAGCTTTTTGAATTACCGGCTTCCGCTTTCCAATCTGGCTGGGCAAAAGTTAATCCATTTGTTGAAGAAACATCAGCGGTTTTAGAAATGGTACTGGCGGCTTCGGTAGTTTTTCCTTCAGTTCCGTTTGCGGTGGCATCAGTAACACCGGTGATACTGATATTGAGATTACCCTGCGTTCCTTGTGCAGTGATTTTATTGTAGACTGCCGTGGCCGTCTTGTTCGTGGTGAACCACGCGAGGGTCCCCGTTGCGCCGGCCGCGAGCGTGCCTGCGGTGAGGGCGGATAGCCCGAGCATTATCTTTGTCTTGTTGTTCATAGTGTGTTTTTCCTTATTTTCCAGCGGGCTCCCCGTATATGGCGAAACACCCGCTTATGCGGGCCCATCGGCGTCTCTGGCAGCGCGGAGGAGGGGGGTCTTTTTGATAAACGCAACTGAAAAAGAAACCTATATAAATAAAATTAGGGAGGAGAAAAATATACCGAGGATAATCATAAATCTAAGGAAGAATCAAACAAAACGTATCAGCCAGAATCTCAAACAAAATCGAGATTCACTATTCTTACCGTAAAGTGTTTTGCAGTATTATTATTGAAACAGCGAGCACGTAAGCATGGATGAAAACTATGTAAAATTTTGCAAGGTTGTCGAAAAGTACGACCCCGCAGACATAAACGCTTTGTTGGTTATTTATCGCAGCCAAGCATCAATTTGTAATTACAACGAGTCGTATGAGGGCATGAGGAACCTATTTGCAAACATCATGTCTCTATCTTCTATTCACATCGGTTCTAAGAAAATCGATTTTAATAACTGTGGGCACTGCCGGAAACTGTTTGAGGCCATCGAACCTTATTTGGCATATAAATACATTTTTGATCGATCTGAACTATCAACATACAAAGAAAATGGCCAAATTTCTTATCACCAATTAAACTATGAAATTTCATCTCCAAAAACATATGCGAGGACATTTGTAGAAACTCTACCTTTTAAGCTGCAACCAT
The DNA here is from genome assembly GCA_963630675.1 of Escherichia coli. Classification (GTDB taxonomy): domain Bacteria; phylum Bacillota_I; class Bacilli_A; order RFN20; family CAG-826; genus UBA4951. Next base: position 4,386 of record CAVGNR010000027.1, on the reverse strand, counting down.
TCGAAAGTTTTTTAATTAAACATTATGGTATTGATTTGAAACAATTAGCAAAATCCTGTCATTCTCTTTTAAAAAATATTGCCAAGCCATGCGATTTAAATCAGCTTTTAACACACGAATTAACAAACATAACCGCTTATTTTCCTCCAACTTTTTTAGACGATTTGATCTCAATTAACAAAAGTGAGTTAAGAGTCGATGAGGTAAATTCTTTTTCGAAAGAAATTAGAATGCCGATTGTTAAAACAAACAATGAATATAATGTCTTAAGCTTTGAGGTTTTTATAGATTGCTTCTATACCGCTGTTCATCGACTATGCTTATCAAAAACGTATATATTAGAAAAAGATCATTTAATGAATCAAAAAGGGCAATTATTTAACGACAGCTGCAAGATTATTTTTAAGGATGAGATGGGGTTTAAAAATGCATATGAGAACTTTAAATATTCCACCAATGGCGAAAATGGGGAAATCGACCTTTTGGTGGAGGATAAAGACGTTTTGTTTGTGATTGAATGTAAGGCAAGAAATTACACAACTCAGATTTCTGGCATTTCTACAGCTTTTGAAAAAGCCAACGAAAGCAATTTAGATCATGCATCTACACAAATTCAAAAATTTTTGGAACTCTTAAACGACAGGGGTAAAATGACGCTTTCCAAAGGAAACGAACGCCTTACCATCACAAAAGAAAAATATAACTATATAATTCCGCTTGTAATAAACGTAACCAATTTAGCTGAGCTGAATACTGATTACATTAGCAGAAATCTAACCACCTTATTTCTTTCATTTGATGATTTGAAAATACTAAGTGATGTGATAGAAAAGCGAAAATGGCTATTTGTCGATTTCTGCTCTCAATTTTTAGAAGTAGTAGTAAAAAATCCTTTGTTAGATGACGTCGTTGACGTTTTTGCATTCTATTGTCAGTTTAAAAATTTGTCTCTCCTTATCCAAGAGAGACCATTGATAATAAACCAATTAGGGAACGATTATTTTCAGCTTTATTTTTCTTATCAAACAGACGAGAATCCCATCTTCGAGTTTTGCAACGACATCAGTGTGTTTAACGGCAACAATTATTCCACTTACAAAGAGTGTTTATGTGGTTATCATTCGAAGAATTGACGCACCAATATACAATTATTGGGAACTAAGGAAGCCATCTATCAACAAGTTCATTACTCAAGTTTTCAATCGCTGTAGATTAGTTAAAATTCATCGAATCATTTAGTACATTCTGAAACAATCTCTTCCAATTTAGCTAAATGCTTTGTTTTGCTCCTAATCAATCCTTTCCTTCTTTTCGAATCTTCGCAATCGAAATCATCTATTTTTATAGTGGCATTAAGACATTTATCAAAGAAAACACAGGCGGATAATTTTGTCGTTACACCAGTTAAATGCTTGTAATTGTCTTCGGTAAAACGCAAAGAATAGCTCTTTTGAAATTGAAATTGTCTAGATTCAAAAACAAAAAAATAGTTTAAAAGCTTCGAATAAGCCAAAGCTCCTTCTATTAATCTTTCCCTAACCTTTGATTTAAAACTAAATTCCATTAAAAAAAGCGTTTTTTTACGTGGTCGCCTTCCACTGCTTGGCACGGGTTTAACGTCTCCGTCCCGACAACCATAATATAAATTAATAAAAACAATGTGTCAATTATTTTCCTTATTCGTTATTAATTGTTAGTTCTTAATTGATGTAAAACATTTGAGAAGCATCAAGCCATTGATGAGGCAGCTACCGCAAATATGCAGCCTAGTATCATAAAAATAGAACCAACAAAAGCCAATAGTCACTTAGGATAACTAGGTGACTATTTTATTAGATAAAACGGAAAGATATTTAAGTCCTATTAAGAGACAATACACTGGATATGTAACGTATCTCCTTTAGCTGGAACGATGTTCCCATCGATTTTCTTACCATCGACAAATAATTCACAAGGCTTGCTCTTCTTTCCTTTAAAAAGAACTTCGATTTCATATACGCATCCGCGGTATTTACGGGTGATTTTTGCATTATTGATATGACTTGGAAGGGTAGGGTCGATATAAAGCCCCTCTTCCATAGGGCGGATGCCAAAGAAATACTCTTTTAAGGCAATATCCATCCATGTAGCAGTACCCGTTAACCAACTAACGGCCGCTTCACCACCACGAAGAGCAAATGAAGCGCGTACATTGGAGGAATAGATATATGGTTCCGCGTTATAAGCGTCCACACCAATCTTTGAAATAATATGGTCTGGTAAGAGCTCAGAATAGACATGGTATGCCTCATCTGCTCGATTGAGCATGCAAAGAGCAATAATCGACCACGTATTCGCATGGCAGAAAACTCCTCCATTCTCGCCAATTCCTGGCGTAGCCCAGGAGATTTCTTCTTCCTTTGATGGGTAATTTGGTCTTAGTGGGGGATTTTGAATAACAAGGCCAAATGGGGAATCGCAGTTCTTCATAACGGCATCCATTACAAGGTTTGCTCGTTTATTGTCTGCCACACCAGCTAACACCGCCCAAGCGTTAGAATTAATCCATACTCTTGCACAAGGTTCTTTCTCCCCACCTATACGAACGCCAGAGTCCGTTATAGCACGGATATAATGGTCCTTTTCAAACATCGTTTCATTAAGGATTTTGGTTTCCTTTTTGGCAAGTTCTTCATAGAAAGAGGAAGGTTTCCCTAGCCTTTTTTCGATTTTTGCCATAATTTTCAATGCTAAAACGTATTGCTCCGCAACCATGACGGATTGGCCTTTTCCCTGACGACAAACCGTATTGAGATTATCATTCCAATCGCTTCCAAGCATTAAAGGAATATTGTCTTTACCCATATGCTCATGGGTGTGACGGATAGATGCCTCAAGATGCTCTAAAACGCTTCCTTCTCCTCCATCATAATAAGGGACTTTTTCATTTAAGAAAGAATCGTCTCCTGTTTCTTTGAGGATTTGATCCACGGTGTATATCATCCAAAGATGGTCATCGCTTCGATCGCTTATGTCGGATTTCTTTTTCTCAATATGGAAGAAACGATGGGTCGTTTTTCCACATTGGAATTGTTCACTCATAATTTCTTTGATTCGTTCTTTAACACGTTCTGGGCGCACTAAAACTTGTGAGATGGAATCCTGCGAAGCGTCTCTTACCCCAAAACCACGGACTGTACCTGTCGCATAGAAAGAAATCTCACGGCAAACAAGGAAATTGACATACGCTTGATAAGGCGTCCAAATATTAGCCATGCGGTCTAACTCTTTATCGTTTGTAGACACATGGAATGTTTCATCCACCTTTTGCCATTTCTTTAAGACCCCTTCATAGAGTTCGTCTAGATAAGAAAGATCCTTGAAACGATGAATGGTTGAAGGAATGTCTTCCTTTTTATCCATTGTTCCAAGAACAATAGCAAAGTCCTTTTCTTCATCTTTCTTTAAAGAAAGCTTATAAGAGAAAGCAAATATGCCTTCCCCACCTAAAAGTTCGGTGTTAGGGCAACCTCCTTTTTCGATTGCTTCCGGATTAGATAAATCACGATATGCGCCTAAGAAGTCTTTTCTTATGGCCGTGTAAAAATCACTTTTAAGGGTAGAAGTTAAAAAGACATATGGTGTTTCTAAAGGACGTGCTTGGGCATCAATGAAATAGTCATAGACTAAAGCATCCGTTTCTTTGTTATAGAAGATGTTGTTGCTTTGTTTTGTGTAACATTGCCACTGCATCTCACGAAGATACTCCATGTTCCCCATCTCTTTAGCAACATAGATTTCTAAATCGGCAGGATGGTCAGAAACCACTTTAAGGCGATACGTTAAGGCGTTTTCTTTGCCTACAAAGGCAATCACAGACAAGCTAACCCCATCTTTTTTCCCTATATATTTGCTATACCCTCTTCCATGCCTTGACTCAAAGAAATCAAGAGGGGTGTTTGTAGGAATAACAGACGGGTTCCATACCTTTCCCGTTTGTTTGTCCTTGATATAGATAAACAAGCCTTGAACATCCATAGGTGTCAGGAAGAAGCCATAACGACCAATACGCCAAATCTCCGGGGATTTATACCAGCTAAGATTCCCACCCGCTTGAGAAATCATCGTGAAGAACGTCTCGTTTGTAAGATAGTTCATCCAAGGGGAGGGCATATCATGTCGATGAAAAACAATCTCTTTGTTCTCATCGTCGAAAGTATAGAAAGAGTCTTTGTTATCACGAGGCTTAAGCATGTTGTTCTCCTAAACATTGTAGTTGGTGCTTATATGTTACACGAAAAGAAAAATAGAAACGCCTCTGATTTTTCGATAGGTAAAAAAGCGAGAATTCAAATAAAAATCCGCGTCTTCAAGGCGCGGTTTTTCGATCTGGCCTATAAGGCCGGT
>CAVGNR010000026.1:0-6598 GCA_963630675.1 Escherichia coli | reverse complement strand
CATGGGGACAGCGATGAATATTCTACTCCTCCCGCCGAGTTTGGCAAGGGGGTAACGCATTTTTTTCTAAAATTTCTTTAAAATGGGCTATTCATCGAATCTTTTTTTGAAAAAAATGTGTTTAAAAAACCATTTTTCTCCTTTTGCGGGCATATTCGTGTACGCGTGCACGCATATATATAAAAGAAAAACGGGCCCTTTCGGATACCCGTTCATTATGAGAAATTCGTTATAAGTCCGCTTTCCAGATTCCATGAATATTGCAGTGTGCATAAACCGCAATTACGATTTCGTCTTCACCAATTTGGAAAAGAGCTTCTGGAGCCATATTCGGATGAAGATTTTTTCTTTGCGTTCCTTTATCGGTCACTAAGAAAATCCAATCAATATAATGTTTCTCTAACATTGGATGAGGCACTTCTCCCACTTTGACGTAGACCTTTCCATTTTCTTCATGAACGATTGGTACATGTTTTTCTGAACCTGTTTGTTCAGAAGAGGTGTGAATTGTGGCTTCTTTCATTTCTTCACCGCAGCAGGATGGGAGGCAGCCTCCTTTTTCTAAAAGGTAGACAAGTGTTTTACAAGATTTGCATTCAAAAAAATTCATTTTATTTTTCTCCTTAACGTTTTTTAGATGTAGCAGCCAATAAATATAGTATGCGTATAAAGACCATCAAAAAGTCGGAATACATATTAAAGGCACAGAAAAGGGCGATGTTAGTATTGTTGTTACCATTCTCCGCTAGTTTTTTTATGTTATAGGAATCCACCGCCACAAAAATCATCAATACGACTAAAACTCCAACAGAGATAACCCAGTCCAAAAAGAGTCCGGCAGCTGGAGAGATCAAATAGAAGATTCCCCAAAATAGCGAAGTCATCATTAAGCCAATTCCTAAGCCGCTAGCTACAAGAGCTAACCAATTTAAGTTTGATTTGGAGAAATATCCAACTAAGAACATCGATCCAAAAGCTAAAGCGGTGATGAAAAACGCTTCAGCAACCACCGAAAGACTAATACCACCAAGTAAAACCAAAGAGAAGACACCACCCATAAAGACGGCATAAAGAATAAAGCCGACCCATGGTGCCTTACCTGTTTTAGCGGAGTAAAGACTGTTCACGACTGAAATAATAATGGAGCCAAATAGACAAGCAAGCCCCGTTATTAAAGCGATGAGGTATCCTTGATTCGTTAAATAGCCATCCGTGTCTAAGCAAAAATAAGCTAAGCCAAACGACCAGCCAAAGGCAACCACGGCACTAATTAGCAAACCAATGAACATATATCCGAAGACTTTAGCTAAAAACTTAGAGCTAGAAACATCTTGGGTATACGTAACGGTATTTTCCATTTCCATAAGAAAAACCTCCTTTTGCTTATTATAACAAAGGGAGGTAAAAAACAAGAGCGTAATGCTTATTATTTTTTTATTTTGTGAGCATGCCTTCGATAAGGCCATGGAAGGAGGATGGTTCCAAAGAAGCTCCACCGACAAGGGCGCCATCAATGTCTTTTTCAGACATATATTCAGCGACATTGTTTGGTTTCACAGAACCGCCATAAAGAATTCTCATATCTTCGGCGATATCCCCGAACATTTCCTTTAAAACGGAACGAATGTAACCGATGGTTTCTTCTGCGGTTTCTTTCGTTGCGCTCTTACCGGTGCCGATTGCCCAAATAGGTTCATAGGCAATTACGACTTTTTTCACTTCTTCAGGAGTCAAAGAAGCTAATCCAGTACGGATTTGTTCAGCAACGAAAGTTTTGGTTTCGCCTTTTTCAAAAGTTTCTAAAGATTCACCACAGCAATAAACAGGGGTCATGTCATTCGCAAGGAGAGCTTTGATCTTCTCATTGCATTTTTCAGAAGTTTCGCCATTATAGGCCCTTCTTTCAGAATGGCCGAGAATTACCCAACCAATGCCAATTTCTTTCAACATTGGAATGGAAACTTCGCCTGTGTATGCGCCATGATCGTGCTCATTCACGTTTTGAGCGGCCACAATGCACTTAGGATTGATGTTTTCCTTTACCGTTTGAAGACAAACGAAAGTTGGAGCAACACCAACATCAATATCGTGAGCAACTGCATAGTCGACCATCTCAGAAGCGGCAAGCGCAAAGGCTTTTGCTTCGGATGGGGTCTTATTCATTTTCCAGTTGCCGAGTAATAATTTCTTTCTCATTGAGAAGCCTTTCATTAACGAAGAACGTCAACACCAGGAAGATGTCCATCATTTTCGATCATCTCTAAGGAAGCACCACCACCAGTGGAAACGTGAGAGAAGTCTTCTTTATAGCCGAATTGTTTTACAGCAGAAGCAGAATCGCCACCGCCGCAAACAGTGAAGGCTTTGCCTTTAATAGCAGCAATGGCTTCACAAACAGCTTTGGTTCCGGCTTGGAATTCGTTTTGTTCAAAAACGCCTAATGGGCCATTCCAGAAAACCATTTTCGCTTTAGAAATGATTTCTTGATAGAAGGCAGCAGTCTTTGGACCGATATCGCATCCCTCATATCCATCTGGGATGCATCCGCCTCTTTCGATAATAGTGTCAACAATTTTGATCTTACGATCCGTGACACTTGGGTCAAAAGAAGTTGTAATAACGGCATCAGTAGGTAAAAGCAAACGGCCTTTTGCTTCGGCGATGCATTTACGAGCATATTCTAATTGGTCCTCTTCGACTGGAGAGTTGCCAACGTTCATACCCATAGCTTTCTTAAAGGTGTAAGTCATAGCACCACCAATTAAGACATAATCACACTTCTTTAATAAAGAATCGATGACTTTGATCTTATCAGAAACTTTGAAGCCACCAAGGATAGCAACATATGGACGATCGGAGTCTTTCACTTCGACACAACGTGTGAGGTTATCGACTTCTTTAATCATTAAGTAGCCTTCAGCAACTGGTTTGCCTTCTGCTTTTAAGATAGAAGGAACGCCAACTGTAGAAGCATGGGCACGGTGTGCGCTTCCGAAGGCATCCATCACAAACACATCAGCTAAAGAAGCCCATTCTTTGGCTAATTCAGGATCGTTCTTCTCTTCGCCTTTTTCATAACGGGTGTTTTGAACAAGAAGGATATCACCATCTTGAAGAGCAGCAACAGCCTTTTGTAATTCTTCACCACGTGTCACTGGGCAGAAAGAAACTTTCTTTCCTGGAACAAGTTCTTGAAGAGCTTTAGCAACAGGGGCCATATCATTGGCTTTTTTCATTTCTTCAATCTTGGCTGGATCTGGTTCTTTCCATTTAATCTTGCCAAGGTGCGACATTAAAATTAAGCGAGCACCCTTATCGGATAAGTAATTAATGGTTGGGAGAGCAGCCTTAATACGGTTGTTATCACGAATAACACCATTTTTTTGTGGGACGTTAAAGTCAACGCGGACATAGACTTTCTTCCCAGCTAAATCTTTTAAATCTTCTACTGTGAGCATAATATACATTTTCTCCTTATGCGGAATAATGATAACACTTTTTAAAAGTGTTCTTCATCTATGAATAAATAAATACCGATTTACTCAAAGAAAAAAGAGACTGTCGAAACAGTCTCTCTTGTTTTTCTCCAAAAATTAGTCTTTGAAGCTAGAACCGAAGGAGGCAAAGACAGCTAAGCCTTTGACTGCTAAAGTAGCATCCAAGGTCCAAGTATTCAAATCGATTGGCTTTTCAGCGCCATCAGCTTTGGCCCAATCCATTGTTTCTTCGTAGTCTTGATAGTTGTTATAAAGTCTGGTCAATTGGTAGTTTTCCCACTCATAGATGCAGTTTTCGCCACCCATTGCAACTTGCTTATCATTTTGTGGATAGACAGCAAGGATGTCAGCTTTCATAGCACCATCAGCATATTTGGTATAGGATTCGCTCTTGACATAGCCTTTAACGGATCCGCCAGCATGGCCTTCGCCATATCCGAAAGCGGAATCTCCATAAGTTTCTTTATTGGTTTTGTCTTTGCTATTGGCGGTCATCCAACCTTCGGCTTTATCAAAACCAGCTAACCATTTGGCAACGCTAGCAGCTTGGCCATTGGTATAGGCGGTAAGGGCTGTAACACCAGCGGCTAAAGAAGTTCTGACAAGGGCTTCGTCGACTACGCAATATTTCTTTGCGCTACCAACTTCAGCGCCAAAGAGGAATTTGCCATTGTCGCTCTTATAAACATAATAAGTGCTTCCGGCTTCATAGGTTTCGCCTAAAGCAACGTCAAAGTGACGATAGCCATAGAGGTTTTCGGTATCCACAACAGCAGAGTTGATGCCGCTCTTTTTGGCAACAGTTTTCTTTGCGTAGGTGAATTTGGTTGGGGTTGCAGCCTTGCCGACATAGGAATTTAATTCGGTTTCGGCTTGGACACGGGTTAATGTTTCTCCCTTTGCGCCACAGCTAGCTAACATGCTAACGCCAGCTAAGGCAAGTAAGCTTAATTTGATTTTTGCGTTCATTATGAATCGCTCCTTTTCTTTGCGATAGAATTCTATCTTCTTAAATCGCAATTTACAATACATTATGATAGCCTTTTATTCTTCTTTTTGCATCTTTTTCAAAGGCTGGCTTTGCAAAATTTTCTCAGCCACGAAGGACATCAAGAAACCGCTTACTAAAGAAAGCAAAGAAATGAAGGGGAAATAGAAGAAAGTTGTAAAGCCGTGCTCAACAAAAATAGCGGCAACGGCCACTTGAGCTAAAGAATGCATAAAGGCTCCCAAAAGAGATACACCATATATTGTCAAACAATGAAGTTTGTTTTCAAAAAGAAAATGAGCAAGACACATGAAAGCAAAAGAAAGAACGGCTCCCGCTAACGACATATAGAAAGGCATCTGAAAAATGCTGCCTCTAAGCAAGGCGACAATAAATACGCGAAGCAAAGAAACGAGAAAGGCCTCATAAAAAGGGCAAGTATATAGCAAAATAAGAATAACAAGATTAGCTAAACCAAGTTTCACTCCAGGCACCCAAGAAGGAATGAAAGACTCGGCGTAGCCCAAAACAATCGCCAGAGCGAGCATGATCGAAAGAAACGCTATTTTATGAATGGAATAATGCCTCTTCATATCTCAATCTCCGAATCATGCGTTGGAATCAAAGAATAAATCGTCACGCGAACTTCATTAGGCGCGCAAATAAGAGACTGCATCGTCGAGTCTATAAAGCCTTGGTGAACACAATATTGATTAGAACAATTGCTACTGGTAATACCGATTTTATGGTCTTTTAGCTCCACTACCATGTTCACATGTTCTTTATCTTTATCAATATGTATAGGGTAAGAATGGTCTTCGCCACTCAAAAGAATCTTTTCATAAAGAAGATCGTTTTGGTGATAGATGTTGGCGTATTTTTCTCCTTCTTCTTTACGAGGAATAAGATAATAGGCCAATAAAGACGTGGACAAAGAAACAAGCAAAAGGCCGAGTATCCCATCGCCAAGATGTTTTTTGAAAAAATCTTTTATCTTCATTATTTCTCCAAAACAAAATGCATTCCTTCAGAAGAAACAACCTTCGTTCCATCATAAATCATATATTCAAAAGAGAAGTTCTTTTGCAAGGCTTTTGCCGCTTCTTCCCCTCCCACAAAGATTGCTGTGCTTAAAACATCCGCATAGGCAGGATTATCACAAAGAATAGATACCGTATCGTTTTTCGCAAGGCCACTTCCCGTTCTTGGATCGACAATGTGGGAATATTCTTTTCCTAAATATTCCTTTGCTTGTTCGGAAATGCCAGAAGTTCCTACCCCTGTATCCGAGCAAAGGAAATAGGCTTCAGAATATCCAGCAGAACGAAGACTTTTAATAGATATCTTGTATGGTTTCGTATCATTATAAAAACCAATAGCCATTGAGGAAGAACCCCCATTGATGAAATAGTTTTTTACGCCTTGTTCCCTTAAATAATCTTGAGCTATCTTTACGGCATAGCCTTTAGCAAAAGCACCAACATCAATTTTCGCTTTTCCTGTTCTTTTTACGATATTCCCATGGACCTCGTAAGAAGAAGCCTTTCTTTCTTCTAAAAGTTGCTGAATTATAGAATCATCTGGCAATGGAGCATCCTTCGTCTCAAGGAAATTCTTCCAAAGAGTCGCAAGGTTTCCAATAAGGGGATCGAAATAATATTCCTCTTTGTTATCAATGATATAAGAAGTTTTCTCTTGCATCTGTAAACCAAATTCCAGCATAGAAGCAAGACGCTCATCCACCTCTATTTCTTTTCCTTCATTGGAATCTTGATTAATAAAAGCAAGATTAACAATCGGCTTAAAATTCTCATCGGCGCGAGAATTGTAAGCGTCACTCAAATTGCTATAATCCTCAAAGATTTGAAAGACATGATTAAATACTTCTTTGCTAGAACCGGTCAAAGTAAGACTCATTCCTGTACCAAAAGCCCATTTTGTGTCAAAAAGAGTCTCTCCTGAGTTATTTGTTTTTGTGCAGGAACATAATAGGAATAATGGTAATAATGCAAGAATTCGTTTCTTCATAATCAGAGATTATAAGGATAGAAAAGAAAGTGTAAATTGTAATTTTAAGTGCAACACCTCGAGATAGCTTCGAGCATCAGTTCTG
>CAVGNR010000025.1:0-9894 GCA_963630675.1 Escherichia coli | reverse complement strand
TGAAACGGAAAAGGGATATGCGACTTGCAGATTACACAAAATTCTTGCAACTCTCCTAAAATGAACAAAAAAATTATTAAAAACGGTTTGCTGGCTTTGCTAAGTGCTACATTTTTAGGATCATGTTCACAAGGAGAGACTGCAAATTTAGACGATTATGAGATTAAAGAGGGTGAAACAAAAACGGCTCAATTGATCACCTATCTTGACACTCCAACGAATATCGACGTATTGAAGCCTCGTTTTACGATGCCTAGTTGGCATTATGAAGATGGAGCCATCTTCTTTAATGATTGGAATGCCTTTAGTAAGGAAGAAACTGCTTTATTTGCCAAGAAATACGGGTATTCGCTTGATTTATATGACGATTATACGAGATGTTCTGGTTCGAACTTGCTTTCTTACAATCGTCATGAAGACTCTGCGCCAGGACCAAGTTACGAACTTGTGACAGATAAAATAACAGGAACGGTGGTAGTGCCCGCTTTAATTGGAGATTTAAAAGAATACAAAATAATCTCTAAATTAGATGAAAAGAAAAGTTTCACCGTGTACGCATCCGTCTCTCCTTTAACGGTGAGTGTTTGGACGGTCAAATAATCATTTCAAAAATCGTCTCTCTTTAATGGGAGACTTTTTCTTTTATAATGTAGGCATGGAAGAAAGTTTGCATGCAAGATTAAAGGCAAAGATGAAAGAAAAAGGCCTTTCCCAACGACAGCTTTCTTTGAAAACAGGAATTTCTGAGGCGGCTATATGCAAATATGTTTCAGGAGCAAGAACCCCGCATATTGAAATCATTGGAAAGATTGCAGAAGTCCTAGGGGTAACTTCCGATTATCTTCTTGGCATCGAAAAGAAAAGCGAGCCATACGAAAAGATTGCAAACTGCATCAAAGAGAATAAAGCGTCTTTGACTTCGGAAGAAAAAATGTCTTTAATTTTACTTATAAGTGAAAAATAAGGGGGACATATATGAAAGTAACCAATATTGACCTTTACAAATACTTCAACTGGCCTAAACCAAATAAGGCTGCTAAAGGAATCCTTCACGGCATCTTTTTTGATAAAGAAACCGATGGGGATTTAGAAATTAACAAGAAACGTCTCCGTCCAATGATGCTTATCTTTCCAGGCGGCTCCTATACCTTTGTTTCTCAAAGAGAGGCGACCCCTGTATGTGTTTCCTTTCTAAAATACGGATTCAATTGTTTCTATTTGGAATATTCTGTAGCTCCAAAGAATCGTTATCCAACGATGCTTATTGAAGCTATGATGGCTTTAACGTATCTCTATAAGAAAGCCAAGGATTTTTATTCCGATCCAAATAAGATTACTTTATGCGGTTTCTCTGCTGGAGGGCATTTAGCTGGCATGCTATGTTCCTTACAAAAAGAAGAAAGAGAACTTTTTTATCCGCTTGATAAATGCGGGGCCCATGCGAAAGCGGCAATCTTCTCTTACCCCGCTTTAACGGAAGATACGAATGGAGGAACCATTAAGAACCTTCTTGGAGAGGATTTTCCAAATAAAGCGGCTTTCTCCATCCTCAATAGAGCAAGAGAAGACTTTTTACCGTCATTTATTTGGACAACTGAAGAGGATAGTTGCGTAAATCCTCACACCAATGCGGAAGCCCTTAAAAAGAAATTGGATTCTTACCATGTTCCAAATGAATTCGTCTTGTTCCCTAAAGGGGGACATGGGCTGTCTACATGCGATATCAATACTCAAACCTCTTTAAGCGCCTATGATGAGCTATCTGATACGGTAGGCACATGGGTGAGAAAAGCCAATGATTTCTTGCTTCAAATTGGAGCGGGCTTAACGGATAAAAAATAAAAATATCCCTCAGAAAACTGAGGCATATTTCAATCTTTCTGGTCGGAACGATGGGATTTGAACCCATGACCCCTTGGTCCCTAACCAAGTGCACTACCAAGCTGTGCTACGTCCCGAGCGCTTTCTATTATATCCATTTGTCCTCTTTTTCGCATTGAAAAAAGCATATTAAAAGCGTGCATAATGAATTAAAAAAGTATTTAGAATATAATTCTAACGTTATGGATAGCAGAAAATATATTATCGTTAAAGGCGCAAGAGAAAATAATCTTAAAAACATTGATGTCACCATCCCAAAAGAGACGTTAACGGTTTTCACCGGTTTAAGTGGTTCAGGCAAATCCACCTTAGCTTTTGACACCATTTATGCGGAAGGGCAAAGAAGATATGTCGAATCCCTTTCTCCATACGCTCGCCAATTCCTTGGCGGGGTCGATAAACCGGATGTAGATTCTATCGATGGGCTTTCTCCTGCTATTTCTATTGATCAAAAAACGACTTCCCATAATCCTCGTTCCACGGTTGGAACGGTTACGGAAATATACGATTTTCTTCGTCTTTTATATGGTCGAATCGGTGTTCCTTATTGTCCAGAACATCATGTGCCAATTATTGCTTTTTCGCCTGCTAAGATGACGGATATGGTGCTTGCTTATCCAGAAGGCGGCAAGCTTCAGATTCTTGCGCCTGTTGTTAAACATGAAAAAGGCTGGCATAAAGATGTTATTGAAAACATTAAGAAAGCTGGATTCGCCCGTGTCCGTATCGATGGGGAGTTCCTTCTTATTGAAGAAGTCAAAGAACTCGATAAAAATAAAAGACACGACATCGATATCGTTATCGATCGTTTGGTTGTCCGTAATGATATCCGTTCTCGTGTGGCAGAAGATATCGATCTTGCTCTCAATTACGGGCATGGTTATGTCATTCTCTATACGGAAAATGGCGAAAAACTTATTTCTAGCAATCATACGTGCCCAATATGTGGTTTTTCTGTGCCAAAACTTGAACCACGTTTATTCTCTTTCAACGCTCCACAAGGCTCTTGTCCAACTTGCCATGGCTTAGGTATATCTCGTTCCGTGAGCGAAGGTTTATTAATCCCTGACCCAAGCAAAAGCATCTCCCAAGGCGCTATCCGTTATTTTAAAAACACGGTTAACACGACTAATTTGGAATGGCAGGAATTCAAATACCTTTTAGACGCTTATAAGATACCTTTAGATGTTCCGTATGAAGATTTGACTTCGAAACAAAAACAAATATTGCTATATGGGTCTGATAAACCATTGGACCATACATTAACTAGCGCGAGTGGGAACGTGACCCATAAGAGAGGGTATGTCGAAGGAATTAAAACCTTTATCGAAAGACGATATCGCGAATCGACATCAAAATGGATGCTGCCTTTCTATGAATCCTTTATGAAGGATACCGTTTGTGAAACTTGCCATGGTGCTCGTTTAAGCAAAGAAGCTCTTTCTGTTTTAGTGAATGGATTAAATATCTATCAAGTCACCAAATTAACAATTGATAAATTAATTCTTTGGATTCATGACACACGTACCAAGCTAAATGAAAATGAGATGGCTATTGCTCGTCTTGTTTTGCAAGAAATTGAAAATCGTGCTCAATTTTTAGCCGATGTTGGAATTGATTATTTAACGCTGGACCGTTTGGCAATGACTCTTTCTGGAGGAGAGGCTCAACGTATTCGTTTAGCCACCCAAATTGGCTCTAAACTATCAGGTGTCCTCTATGTTTTAGATGAGCCTTCCATTGGGCTTCACCAAAGAGATAATGACAAACTCATTCATACCATGAAAGAAATGAGAGATTTAGGAAACACTCTTATTGTCGTGGAACATGATGAAGATACGATGCGTCAAGCAGATTATCTTGTGGATATTGGCCCAGGAGCGGGGGTTCATGGTGGAGAAGTGGTTGCTTCCGGAACGCCAGAAGAGGTTATGGAGAATCCTTCTTCAATAACTGGAGATTATCTTGCCGGAAGAAAATTTATTCCAATTCCAAAAAACAGAAGAAAAGGCAATGGCAAAAAGATTTCTTTAAAAGGGTGTTCTTGCCATAATCTAAAGAACATTGATGTGGATTTCCCTTTAGGAAAGCTCATCCTTGTCACAGGGGTTTCTGGCTCGGGAAAATCTTCGCTTATTAACGAAACGTTGGAAAAGATTTTGGCTAAGAAAATTAACAAAGAAGATTGCACCCCAGGTCCCTATAAGAGCGTTACCGGCCTTCAATACGTAGACAAAGTCGTTAATGTTGATCAACAACCAATTGGCAGAACCCCTCGTTCCAATCCTGCGACATATATCAAACTATTCGATGACATTCGTGCTCTTTTTGCTGAGACAAATGAAGCAAAAGAAAGAGGGTTTGACAAAGGAAGATTCTCTTTCAACGTTCCTGGTGGACGATGCGAGAAATGCCAAGGAGCAGGGGTTACTTGCGTTTCGATGAATTTCTTGCCAGACGTTTATGTGAAATGTGATGAATGCGACGGCAAACGTTATAACCAAGAAACCCTCTCTTGTTATTACAAAGGCAAAAATATCTATGACGTATTAGAAATGCGTGTGGAAGAAGCGATGCATTTCTTTGAAAACCGCCCCATCATTTATCGAAGAATCAAAGCGTTAAATGATGTAGGTCTTGGCTATATTAAGCTTGGACAACCTGCTACAACTTTATCAGGTGGAGAGGCTCAACGTGTTAAATTAGCGAATGAACTTCAAAAACGTCCAACTGGGAAAACCGTTTATATTCTCGATGAACCAACCACAGGGCTTCATACGGATGATGTCAAACGTTTAATCCACGTTCTTGAAAATCTCGTTGATCATGGCGATACCGTTATTGTAATCGAACACAACCTCGATATGATTAAGGTGGCTGATTACATCATCGATATCGGCCCAGAAGGTGGATATAGAGGAGGAAATGTCGTTGCAACAGGCACTCCTGAAGAAATTGCAGACAATCCTGATAGTTACACTGGGAAATATCTTAAGCCTTTGCTTGAAAAAGCAAAAAAGAACAATCAATATGAATAAGGAGAAACGTTCATGAACATTTTCGGAATAATCGCTCTTGTCCTCGGGATTTTACTCATTGCTGCAAGCTTTTCGTTTTTGATTAAAGACACTTATTCTTTTTGCAAAAATTCCATTCTTGTTCGTTTAGAGAAAAAAGAGGTCATACGTTATGCAATTTACGCTATCGGAAGTGCCGTTGGCTTCACTCTTCTTTTTCTTTCTATCTTTCTCCTTCATCCTGAATGGGCGAGTATAACGAAACATACAACTGGCGTTTATGAAGGCGAAAGCATCAATTATGTTGGGAATTATGTTTTAACATTGATTGGCTCTTTCTTTTTCGGAGGGGCTCTTGCTGTTTTCATTCCTTCCTTTTGGATTCATCTTGCGAAAGAGAATATCAACGAGAATCAAAAGAAATGGGTTCGAATTCTCTACTATGTCTCCATCCCTTTTCTCTTTTTCTCCTTTTGGATGTGGTCTGAGGGATTAGCGAATTATATTTACTACCCTCTTCCAAATGGTTTTGCGATTAATAATGATGGTTTTGTAATTACCACCTCTAAAAATAAAGCCGAGGGCTTTCATATTGCTTTCTATGGCATTGTGATTCTTCTTGGCGCCTTGATGTGTCTTTTCCTCTCCGATCAAAGAATGTACCGTCGTTATCATAAGCACGGTCTTCTCGAAATGATTTTTGTCGTCGCTTTTCCTGCCGGTATTCTTGGTGCCCGTGTTTGGTATGTTGTGGGCAACTGGTCTAGGGAATTTGCTCATCGTGAGTTCTATCACGTTTTTGAAATTTGGAATGGCGGTTTAACCATCTTAGGCGGGGCTTTCTTTGGCATCCTTGTGGGTGCTTTAATGGCCAAGTATTCCAAAAAAGGAATAGATGCTAGATGGGCAGTTGATGAAGTGGTTCCAACCGTTTTAATCGGGCAGGCTATTGGACGTTGGGGAAATTTCTTTAACAATGAGGTTTATGGTCGTGCTGTATCAGTAGATTATTTCCGCTGGCTTCCTACGTGGTTAGTTGAGCAAATGCATATCTCTACTTCTAGCTCTTCTTCTCTCACTGCGGGGCCGGGAATGATATACGTCCCTCTCTTTTTGATTGAAAGCGTTCTTTCTATCATCGGATATTTCTTTATTCAATACGTGGTCGGTCTTCTTTTGAAAAAATGGACATCCAAAGGAGATAGAGTTGGCTGCTATTTCTTATGGTATGGTCTTGTTCGTTTTATCTTAGAGCCTTTCCGTGATAGTAACTTCAATATGGGTACGGATAATGCTTGGAGCATATGTAACTCCCTTATCTATGTTTTGATAGGCGTTATCATCATTGTTGCCGCCCATTTGCATGATTACTATATGAATAACAAAAAGGGAGATTTCTTCCCTCTTGTATCGGCCGCTCTTCTTTTACCAACCTTTCTTTTCCCTCTCTTACCATCTTTAACGACTTCTTCGATGCGTGATGGTGAAGGGGAGATCCATTCTTATGGAGGATATCAACTTATTTCGAAAGGAGAAACCCCTCTTTTCTTAGCTGCATTTATCATTTTGTCTGTTGCAACACTCGTTTTTGTTGTCTCTTATTTCATTTTGAAGAAGAACAAGAAAAAAGGATATTATTGCCTTTTAGGCGGAACCATTCTCTCATTCGTTGGAACCCTGCTTTACCTTTTTGGGAAAAATGTGAATCATTTTGATGAGAAACTATATATAAATCTTTCCTACGGATTCGTTCTTTCTGCTGCGTTTGCCTTTATGGCTCTTGCCATTGCCTTAATTTATCTAAGAGACACGAGGATTCTAGAAAAAGAGGAGGAGAAGACATATGCGTGAGACAGATGTTGTAATCGTTGGCGCAGGTCCTGCTGGGATTACGGCTGCTTTATATTTAAAACGAGCTAACGCCTCCTTCCTTTGGCTAGAAAAGAGTGCCCCGGGTGGTAAACTTTTGAATATCTCGGAAGTGGATAATTATCCAGGCCTTCCCCATCAAGATGGTTTCTCCTTAGCAACAAACCTTTTAAAATCCGCTTATGATGCTGGAGCAAAAATCGAAACCCTTGGAGTTGAACAAATTCAAAAAGAAGGGGATACGTATATCATTTCAACGAATAAAGAAGAGATACGTTGCAAAGCGGTGTTGGTTGCTACTGGTTTAGCGAACATCCCAACGATTCCTGGAGAAAAAGAATTTTTCGGTAAAGGGGTGTCCTATTGTGCGACATGTGATGGCCCTCTTTTAAAGAATAAGGTAGCCGTCATTTACGGAAATGGGGACCGTGTTCTCGAAGAAGGCTTTTATTTAGCTAACATTGTGAAACGCCTTTATCTTTTATACCCGAATGAAACGTATCAAGGGGATGAAACCCTTTTGAAAAAGCTGAAAGAAAAAGATAACGTAACCTACTTGCCTTCTTCAAAAATCCTTTCTATTCAAGGAGATTTCCGTGTCACTTCCATTCGTTATTCTTCAAAAGAGGAAGAACATGTATTAGAAACCAACATGGTTTTTCCTTTTGTGGGGGAGAAAAGCGCAATTCAATTTCTTTCCACTTTGCCTGTCCTTATGGAAAAAGGCTTTATTGTTGTAGATGATAAGAACATGAGCAATATTCCTGGTCTTTTTGCGGCAGGGGATATCGTGAAAAAACGTTTAAGACAGGTAGTAACCGCGGCAAGCGATGGCGCTATCGCTTCCACAGGTATTCTTTCTTATCTTCATTCCCTTAAGAGAAACGCCAAATGAAAAAAAGAGAAGGAATATCTTTTGCCGAGAAAGTAAAAGAAGAAAGCGCTCGTTCGGAAAGAGACGACGAAGAAAAACGTTCTTTGCTTTCTTCTTTTATCCGCTTGAATGGATACCTTTCTTTAAGAGAGGGCAATGAACGTTTGGACATTTCTTCGGAATCTTCCTCTATCGCTAAAGCCATTTACCAATACCTTCATGATCTTTATGGCATAAATGCTCGTTTTGCCTACACTCGATCCGCAGGTTTTTTAAAACGTATTGTTTACCATGTGTTATTGGAAAAAGAACCGGAAGATATTCTAAATGACCTAGGGATTGACTTCTTTTCTATTGAGAATCCAAAAAACTTGGTCATGAATCAAAAACAGATTGCGGCTTATCTTACTGGAACTTTTCTTGCTAAAGGCTCCATTAATAGCCCAAAATCTTCTTCTTATCATTTAGAACTATCCTTTACGGATCCTTCTTTTGCGAAATGGATACAAAAGCTTCTAACGCATTATCCCTTCCATTCTTTTAATGCCAAAATGATTCAAAGAAGGAACCATTATGTCGTTTATTTAAAAAGAAGTGATGAGATTTCCGATTTCTTGATTCTTTTGAATGCGAAGTCCTGCTGCTTAGAGTTTGAAAACGTTCGCGTAGAAAGAGATTTTGCCAACGTTACAAACCGTTTGAGCAATTTGGATACCGCCAATTACGCTAAAACCCTAAAGTCTTCAGAGATTCAAATGGAACAAATTCATTATTTTGTGAATAAACTCGGCTGGGATGGAATCGGAAACGAAAAGCTGAAAGCCTTAATGAAACTTCGTTTAGAACATCCAGACGCTTCTTTGAATGAACTTGCTCATCTTCTTTCTCAGGAACTAAATACAACGGTTTCGCGAAGTAACATCAATCACTTATTCCGTTATTTGACAGAACAATATAAGATCGCGCAAAAAGAAAACAAAAAAGAATAAGAAGCGCACCTACAAATCGGAAAAAGGCAATATCGATTTATCAATACCAATATCCCTTTTATTTTCTCTTTTAGCTTTGCTATAATACAGCCGCAGTTTAAAAAGGAGGACATAAAGTAACATGTCAATTAAACTAGCTATTAACGGATTCGGCAGAATCGGCCGTCTCGCGTTCCGCCGCGCTTATGAAAGTGGCGAATTTGAAGTTGTTGCCATCAACGATTTGGTTGATGCCAAAACTCTTGCTTATCTTTTAAAGTACGATTCCACTCATCGCTCTTGGCACAAAGATGAAATCTCTGCTGACGAGAATAACATCATCTTCCAAGGACACAAGATTCCAGTTCTCGGAAAGAAAGATCCAAAAGAACTCGAATGGGGCAAATATGGCGTTGATATCGTCTTAGAATGCACTGGCCGTCTTAAGAGCCACGAAGATGGTGATGTCCATCTTCACAATGGTGCCAAAGGTGTTATCATCTCTGCTCCATCTTCCTCCAAAGACATCCCAACTTATGTCTATGGCGTCAATACTGACAAATTAACCGCCGATCAAACCATCATCTCTGGCGCTTCTTGCACAACCAACTGCTTAGCCCCAGTTATGAAAGTCCTTAACGACAAGTTCGGCGTTGTTGGCGGAACCATGACCACCGTTCATGCTTACACCAACGATCAAAGAATCCTTGACCTTGCTGGTAACAACCTCCGTAGAGGACGTGCCGCAGCTGCTAACATTGTTCCAACCACAACGGGTGCTGCAAAAGCTATTGGCAAAGTCATCCCTGAACTCAATGGCCGCTTAAATGGTAACGCTATCCGTGTTCCAGTCACTGATGGTTCCCTTTGCGATTGCACCATTGAATTAAAGGATCAAAACGTCACCGTCGAGCAAATCAATGCTGCTATGAAGGAAGCTTCTGAAGGCGAACTCAAAGGCATCCTTGGATATAACGAAGACGAAATCGTCTCCAGCGATATCCTTGGTAACACCTATGGTTCCATCTTCGATGCAACCCTCACGATGATCGTTGAAACCCCAGAAGGAAAGAAATTCGTCAAAGTCGTCGCTTGGTACGATAACGAATACAGCTTCACTTCCCAATATGTCCGCCTTGCTGGCTTATATGGCCACATCCTTGGCGCAAAATAAGGAATACTGATTGCCTTTAGAGACTCCGAGATTTCCTCGGAGTCTTTTTTTCTTTCGGTGAATTTACCGTTCAAGTGCAACGTTTCTAGGCAAAAATAAAAACTCATATCA
>CAVGNR010000024.1:0-11869 GCA_963630675.1 Escherichia coli | reverse complement strand
GGCCCGGCAAGCAATAGCTTTCATGCCAAATTACACAAACTTATTGTCACTCCCCTTTCATTTGCACTTTATTTTTTTAATGTGTTTTTGCAAGTTTATATAATTGAAGTAATTGTCTTCCACTTCGTGCACTATAACATTGATATTTTGTAGGTATCGTGGCAATTTTTGTTATTTATAAAACGTTTGCAACGTTAACTAACACAGATAATCCGTCTTCGAAGGCGAACTTATCCACATAAGAGGAAAGTGAAAAAGCTGCTTCAGGAAATGGTCGAAGAAATGCCTAAAATAGACGACGTTGACGCTTATCTCCTTTTCCTTTGCTATATTAAATATCCTTGTAGAGAGAATCTTTGTTAATTCCCATAATCCATCGCCTCTAGAATCCTATATACCTTCTCTTCTATCTTTCTCATCCTCGCATATTCGAAAAGGAAATTCATCTGCTTGTCTGTCCCTTTCAAGAAAGTTTTCAATGTCTTGAGAAACAACTCTGAATCATATTCATCTCTCTTCCGTATCATTTCAACGACCATTTTCTCTTTGGAGAAACAGGTGACAATATTTCCGAATATAGTTTTAGAGTTGACATTTCCCATGTCAAAGAGTTCGGCGTTGTTCTCAATATGACAGATGGCTTGTGATCCTGCGCTTTCTTTTCTTACCCTGTATCCTTTCACCACAGTGAATTCCATCAAGTCGGGAATTCTGTCTGTTAGTCCTAGAAGATAAAGGGCAGTTATGCCAGAATAGACAATCTTCGGATATCTTCTTTGAAATTGGTAGAGGTCGTCGACGGCCCCTTCCGTTTTCGCATACACCCCACGTCTTATCTTGACAAGTTGGTTCAAGCAGACATACCTAGTGAAAGTAGCTGGAGGCACACCGTTTGCGAGGGCGTCTTTCCTGGATATGCTTCCATCACCAGTCTCCATCAATTTATCTAGTTTATTGAAATTTTGATTCATTTATACTACCTATTTACATTTTTAGTGTAACCAAAGAATCATAAATAATCAATTAATAACGCCTTCTATCAGCAAAACAATAGAATACCTTTCCTGTGGTTGCATGTTTAATTTATTAAATATGTTCTCATTGAATTTTGCGTGACGTTTGTTAAAGAAGGAAGCATATTTTGAATGACAAATGGTGCCTTTATAAATGTCATACATCTAGTTTTTCTTTGCCGAGCATAAAATCAATCGCGTTTAGGTGTTTTACGCCTTCTTGCTGGTCCCTAAATCTATCTAAAGAAATAATGTACCGTGGGTATCCATTGCGGATATTTCTAAAAGGCTTATATTCTCTTTCTTTAATTTTGTTTGTTGCTTTTGCATCTTCACCTTGCAAAGTGTAAGTTACTTGAATATATGCATAATTTTGATTTTCACTTCTAACGATAAAATCACATTCAAGGTTCCCTATCTTTCCAACACTTACTTGGTAGTTATGACTCACAAGATACAAATAGATGATATTTTCCAAAGATGGCCCATAATTAAGTTGATTATCGGTATTCAAAGAGAAATAAAGTGAAAGATCTGCTAAATAATATTTGTTTTCATTTTTAAGAGACTTTTTGCTCTTCAAATCAAATCTATTGCACTCATATATAATTTTTGCACTCTCTAGATACCTAATGTATTTTCTAACTGTATTCGGCTTTGTCTTAATTCCGCCTTTTGCTAATTCATTCACTATGTTTGAAATTGTTATGGGAGACGAATAGTTGTTCAAAACAAAATTTTGAACTTTTTCAAAAACAGCGACGCTCGAAACTCGGTTTCTGCTTTTTACATCTTTTTTAAAAATCTCTTTTGTTACTTCTCTTGTATAGAACTGGCGGGCAGATAAGGAATCAAATTCTAATGTTTTTGGAAAGCCGCCATTTAAAATGAATTCATCAAATTCTTTATAGACATCTTCGTTTATTTCCCTGCCTAAAAACTTTTTCATTTCAACATATTCTTCAAAATCTAAAGGATATGTTTCAAATGTTAAATAACGTCCTGTTAATTTTGTAGAAATCTCATCACTTAATAAGTAAGAATTTGATCCAGTCAAAAACACCGAATATCCTTCTTCTTGATATGACAAAACAACGGACTCGAAGCCTTTAACATTTTGTACTTCATCGATAAAAAGATAATAAAAATCGCCATCTTTTATGTAGGATTCTATTCTTTCTTCAAGTTGTTGAGGAGTTTTGATATTCTTGAATCCTTTTTTGTCTAAAGGTAAATAAATGATTCTGTCCGGAGTGGTTGCGGTTTTGACTAATTCGTTAATTATGGATTTCATCAAAAACGATTTACCACATCTTCTAATGCCTGTAATCACTTTTACAATATCGCTATGATAAAAGGGTCTAATCTTTGTTAAATACTTTTCTCTAATATAAATTTTCTCTTTCATATAGCGTACCTTTGATAATGACATTATACAGATAAATGCGTTTTCCAGGTATCTTTTGTTGTTTTTTTAATTTTTTGTACCCTTAATAGGCAATTATTTAGATTCTAATGATGCAATGGATTCAATGTGCATAGATTTGATGCAAGGAACAGGTCTACCAACACGAGACACAATGTGGAGAGAACATATCGACCATATTCAGAGCATAATCAGAGGGGAAAAGCCTTTTGTGATGAATCTAAGCAAAATCAAGATATTCATTACTAACGATGAGCATACTGAAAAGCTATTGCAGCGGATAAAAATACCACGGTGGGCGAATTAAAAGCCAAGAGGAAAGAGATTGCTCAGAAATTTTTTGTTCTTGAAGGAAACGTTGAAGTTGATCGATCATTCAACCCCGAGCGCCCGCATTATAGAGTTGTCTTAGCAAGGCATATTAAAAGACTAGCTTTTCACCAATATACGGCAGAATTGCTAGTCTTTTTTGTATTATTTAGTTAATTTTTGTAACTGCTTTTGTGCTCAATTTGATTTGATAGAAATGGGCGTCACCAAGTACTAATTTTGGAATGTAATTTAAGAAATATAAGTTGCCGGAATCTGAGATGGATAAGTTAGATCCATAATATTTTGAAGCATAGCTCACTAATAGTTCTTGGCTTCCGTCAGCAGTCGCGTTCTTACTAACCCTATAGAATCCAGCACTACTTGCAGCTGTAACAGCGAATGAATAGTAGTAGACATAATCGCCACTTAATAAGATTTCGTTTGGATTAGTCTTACTGGAAGCAAGTTTTGTTCCTTCACCTAATGATGTGAAATCGGTTCTTCTTACGGAATTTTCAATTGTGCCGTTATAGATATAGAAGATGCTATTTTCGTCAAATGCGAATTGTTTAACGTTTTTGATATTTTTAGACAATCTCGTTCCGCTTAATCCTTCAGTTGTGGATGTAATGTCGCTTAACGTGACATATTCAATATAACCATTGTCTTGGCCGGTAGCACAATTGATGTAATAAAGTTTACCATCTCTAACAGTTAAGTTTTTAGCACCATTGACTTCAGAGAACTTAACATATTCACTACCATCAAGTTTCATTCTGGACATACCGCCAGCAGCACCAGCCCAGTTATAATGAGTTGCGTATAAATACGTTCCGTCACTTGTCATGTTTCTAACATCGTTGGAATTCAGTTTTTCAGCTTCACCACCAATCGTTAAGTTAACTGCGTATAAATCGTTATTAGTTAACATTGTGACTTGGTTGAAATACATAATGCCATTATAGATATAGAAATCTTCAACTTTGTTTGTTGTTAATTGGGAGCTCTTCTTTGAAGATTCATCATAGCAATACAAAGTCTTGCCAGCATACATATTTAAATAATAAGTTTTTGTGCCCAAAGAGATTGTTTGACCGCCAGTATTTAAAGGTGTTGATTCAGGAGCCACGAATCCATCTAATAAGTCTGTTGTGGCTTTTGTGGATGTGTTATAGCGGTATAAATGTAAATTGGTCGAATCAATATAAACTAGAGAAGAAGATGATTCGACATCAAAGCCATTAACACCATCATCAGCTAATAATTGTGTTGGTTCACCACCACTTGTGCTGATTCTCCAAACACCTTTGACTGAATCATCGATAGCGGAGAATAGATCAGTGTAGTTGTAATATAAATATCCATTCTTAACAGTTAAGAATTCACCAGCAGCATTTGTTAATTTGGTTAGTGTTGTTAAGGAACTGGATAAATCTAAATAACCAATATAGTCATTTAATAAGCCATTAACTGTGCAATAGAGTTTATTGTTATTGATTGTGAATTCGTGAACTTTTTCTTTCATTACTATTGAAGTAGCGTTTGTTGAAAGATTCATCTTATATAAATAATTGTGGTCATTACCATTTGTGAAGTAGAGATTACCGCCGTAGATGGCTAAATTATCATTCCTACCTTCAAATACTTTAGTAACGACTGGTTCATTGCTTGAATCTGTAGTATCTACCTTATAGATACCAGATTTAGCAGATTTTAAAGCGTTGTTTGAATAGTAATAGACATTATCACTGTATTTAACAAAATCATCGATGTTGCTATCTGTATATAAGACACTAGAAGAGCCATCTCTAACCTGTTTAACTGAGTTAAGTAATGTAGAACCAGCGATAAATAAAGCTGAAGATGAACTATACTTATTAAATTCTTTTGGAGAAGAATAATCGATTAACTTAAGTTCTCCGTCACTTAATGAATATAAGTAACTATTGTGTAATCCATTAGCGAAATACACTGTGTCATCACTCGATACAAATACAGGCATATCTTTCTTTTGTGCCTTAATTGTCAAAGTAGCGTTTAATGTCAAAGTATTGTAATTGCTATTAGAAACGATACATGTGTATGTATAAGTACCGACATCAATAGCACTTGTAACTGTTTCGTTGTTTGAATTTTTAACAGTTTCAGTAGTTGTTGTTCCTTGAGGGAGTATACCTACTAATTGAATGTCATTAATGTGCTCCGCGCCATCATATTTTCATATGTATAACCAGTAAATGTCGCCGGAGTAATAGTTAAAGAAGCGTTTAACGTTTTATCGTTATAGCCTTCTTTAACCAATTTAGCAGAGGCATTATATGTACCGACATTAGTTTGTTCGCTTCTTCCTGTATAGGTAATGGTTGTGTTTTCGGGAGCACCTGTCACTTCAGCAAGAATGTGAGGTTGTCCATCATAAACATAAGAAGCACTTGCAAATTCAACACCGGTAAAATCAGTTTTTGCTGGATACCCAGGTTCGCTTCCTCCACCAGGATTATCACTTGGTGTTGATGAACCTCCTCCCCCGCCACATGCTGTTAAGAACATTCCTAGCAACGCAGGGATCAAGAATAACACTTTCTTCTTCATTTAAATTGCCTCCTTAAAAAGCATCTTCATAATCAGTATGAATATTATGGATTAATACAAACGGAAACGATATTCCGCCTAATATCGCTGATATAGCTATTGCAAATAATAATGCAAATACACCTATGAAGAAGCCAAGTATCGCAAATAATATCTTCATTGCAATTAGCCATGCAAATCCGTCTAAATCCCAACTAAATATAAGTCCAGGGAATTTGATGGATAATCCAGCGCACCAGACAAATACATCACCAATATAGGAACCAGAAAGAATGCAATAAAGCATTGCAAACATTCCGTATCCAATCAAAACGCTATATAAAACTCCAAGAACAGGATGAACTGCATCGGTATGAGTTAGGAATAAGGCTAAAGCGATACCAAAAGTCACTACTCCAGCAGGAATTCCCCAGCCAAAGCACTTCTTTTTGCTTAATGATGCTTTAGCAATTTTGGCTCTGCATTCTTCTTCCGCTCTTTTCTTTTTAATTTCTTCTAAACAAGATTTGTGGTAATAGGTTTGCCCAACACTTACCGTTCTTGTTACTCTACCATGTCTTTCTTTCTTAGTGACATCTTCAGAAACGAGTTCGTTTTCAGGAATATCTTTACCACACCTTGCACATACGTGTGCCTCATTTTGATGAATAACGATTGTCTTAGTGACGACTTCAGTTGGAGTTGGAGCCGTTACTGTTTCTTCAGTAGTAACTTCTTCTTTTGGTTCTTCCTCTTCTTCATTTAGAAGGTAGTCATAAGTACAACCATAGAATTTGGCCAATTCCTTTAATGTCGCAATGTCAGGTTCGTTTATATCACTTTCCCATTTACTGACAGTTTGAAAAGTGACGTTCAATTGATCCGCTAGATTCTTCTGAGTTAAGTCTTTTTCAGTTCTTAACTTCTTCAATTTTTGTCCGAGTGTCATATACGGATGCCCCTTTCTCAAACAATATTAACTTTAACGGCGAATTTTTAAATAACCGAGTTCGCGAATTAGTTCACCAAAAAATAGAATTGACCGTTCAATTATAACGTAAATAAACCAATAACTACATAAAACATGTATGTAAATTCCTGCAACATTATTTTATTCATAGAAAAAACAATCACAAGGGTTCTTTGAGTGAGGCTGCAATTTTGACATGATGAAAATGCTAATTATTGAATCTTTTTTCGTTTCTTCACCATGCTGCTTTTAGCGACATAGAAATAGATATCCTAGATAGGCAATATCGCGAACGTATTAAAACCTAAGAGAAAAGAAATTGCTCAAAAGCTTTCTATTCTTGAAGGAAATGTTGAGGTTAACCGACCATTTAAGCCAGGGCATCTCCACCATAAAGTTGTTCTCTGCTAATAGAAAAACCGCTAAATACCCAGGAAATGCAGTAGTTTTTGAGTAAAAAGCGGTTTTTGTTTTTTCCTTTTAAAACGTTAACTAGATGGTTTGTTGTTTCTTAAGTTCCATCCTCAGGAACACTTTCTCTTCAACGAGTGATACTGCCCAGTGGACAACATTCCCAACACCAAACATAACGATAATCATATCCATAGACATAGTTACTGCTTTTGTTTGATAGAGGATGAACCATATTCCGTAATAGACAATATTGCAGATCAACGAGTTAATCGCGTTGTATTTCGTCTTGCCCATACCAACAAATATAGCATCTGGTATTTGAGAAAATGCATAGGCCACATAGAAGCCCAAATTCTTTAAAACTATTTCAAATATATAACCAGGATTATCTAGTCCTTCTACTGTTCCAAAGAACCATTGATATGTAGGAATTAGGCTAAACCAAATAATAATGACAAAAACAGTTAATGAATAATAATTGAGCTGTTTTAATTTATAGCCATTTTCTCCCGTATCTTTTCTAATGATTTCCACCATACAGGTAATTGGAATTAAAAGCCATCCCCATATGAAGTTGTTTGATACCCAGTAATTGCCAGATTCTGAAACGGCATTAACCATTCTAACAATCATTAATGCATAAATGATGTTATCTAAGAATTGTTGGCCACCGGCGAATAAGCCAATTCTTCCCCAATCTTTTAAATGAGGAAGGTCATCTTTATTAAACTTTCCTGGTCTTAATTGTTTGATAACAATAAGTATTGCTATGCCTAAACCACCCATAATGGTGTTAGCAATGATATTACTTACGGCAATGCCATCAATTCCCATACTAGGAACTAAGGCAAAGTCTGAGAGTAACGCCAAGAGGATTTTGACCACCAAGAAGGCATACATATATCTGGATTTATCAATAACTAAGAATACGACATTCACATAGCTGAAGATAATTCCAATCATGAATGCGATTGTTTCTAAAGATAGATATCGATAAGCCGCTCCGACATCAATTTCATTAGGATTCATATAAGAAACAATATGGATGCCATAAGAGAACGTTCCTAATGAGAACAAAGCGTATAGACCTATGACTATAATTCCTAATTTAAATACTACTTTGTTAAAGTCTTCTCTTTTGTGTGCCTTAGATAGTACTGAATACATAGGCACGATTAAGAAGGCACAGATGGTTTCATCAATGAGATCAAACCACTCCATTTGCCCCACTATGTCTAGAGCGCCTGGATTAGCGGTTGAGGTAATTAGCTTTGTAATAATTGTTTGATAGATAGCAGGCACCAAAGCTAATAAACAAAGTGCCAAATACATCTTCCAGTCGAATTGTTTGAAATCCGACCACCATTTCTTCACTTTTTCTTTCATGAAAAAGTCTCCTTTCTCGCTCAAGAAATTAATAACGCCAGTCATGGCCGAACCAACAAAAACGAGGAGAAACATCTAAGTTAAATTCGTTTGTTACAATTTCTAAACAATATAATTACATCACACTGCTTCGATTTCAAGCGAGGACATATACCCATAAACGAAGTTACTTAAACAAATCTCTACTTGCTCACACTCAGATAGAAAAAATCACCAAAAGCTATTTTCAGCTTAGGGCTGCCACTCAAATTTGAATATGCCTCTGATATGAAAAAAGCCCGGAAATTATTGCTTTTCAGGCTTCAATATTTCATTATTATTTCACTATTTTTTCACTATTTTTAAATATAAAAGTTCATTCTAAAGTTCAATCAATAGTTCATTCCAAAGTTCATTTAATAGTCTGCTCTAAAGTACACAAAAAGCACATTTACTTATTCTGATGTGTACCCAATAAGCTGGACAAGTTAGTTGGATCATATCATAAGCTTGACATGGATGCTTCCCCCGGATTTTGAAGGGGGCATCCATTTTGTTTTGCCTTTGATCCTTTCGTTGTTGCAATAATCGATTTAAAAAGTTTTTCTTGCGGCAGGAACGAAATCTCGCCTCCCCTCTTCATGCTTGAGAACGCAGTCAAGTTTGAATTTCAACCGTATTTCATGAAAAATTCCCTTTCCAGTTTCGTCCAGGATTAGGGGTACATTTCAAATACTTCCCGCTGTACAGCTCAATGATTTTTGTCTCAGTGCCGGGATCGGTCTTCCACGTCCTTCCTTTCCCTTTGTTACCGTGGTCAAAGGCCTTGATTCCCTTTGCCAGGTATTGCTTCTTTAGCCTATTCACGTATTGCCTGCTGATTGCAAGCTTCCTTGCGGCGTGCTTGGTGGTCATGCTGCCGTCCAAGGCTTTTTTGATTATCGATTCGACGTGGCTGCTGCCCATGTCGTTCATAACGATTCCCCTTCGATATGAACAATATGTACCAAAAGCAATTAGGTGGAAACAAATAACGGTATAATCACATGAACTTATATTTGGCCTTGACAGGCAGCACATTTGAATGCACACTTTAAGTGCAGTAAGAGATTATTGCAAATGTTTGTTGCTACTCGATATGCAACTCAAATAAGGTCGAGTTCAAATGTTTGTTGCTACTCGATATGCAACTCAAATAAAATCGAGTTCAAATGTTTTGAGGTTCTGTTCGAGAGGACAGGGCCTCTTTTTGATAATAGGAGAAAAAATGGAAATAGGACATTTTTATTATATTGATGATCAATACTTTAAGGATTTTCCAGATTCTTATTTGATGCATAATAAGGAAACGGTAAATGGACAGTTACATGATAGACCATGCTTTTATGCATTCCAGGATAGTAATACGAAGTTGTTTTGGATGATACCATTTTCATCACAGACTTCTAAATTTAAAGGAATCTATAATAAGAAAATACAAAAATATCATAGGTGCGATACAATTGTTTTTGGAGTAGTGCTTGGTCATGAGAAGGCATTTTTGATTCAAAATATGTGCCCAATTACAGAAAAATATATGAAAAATGAGTACCTGGACTCTGTTGCCAATATACCAGTTCGTGTCAATGGTAGATTAGAAAAGGAGTTAAAGGATAAAGCAGGAAAAGTTTTAGCATTGCAGAGAAAAGGGGCAAAGTTGATTTTTCCAGATGTCCTTAGAATAGAACAGGAATTATTAAAATAGATGTAAATATCTATGTCGGAAAAAGAGAGGTGTCTTTCCTAGTGACAGGCATCTTTTTTATTTAAAACCGTGTGGTGTATCATGGTTGGCGGCGAGATATAAGTCTAGGAATCTGAATCTTAGAGCGAAAACAATTGAATTTTACAAAGATGTAGAGCGAGAAGAATTGGTTATATAAAAGTAATATGTCCAAAATGCAAATCAGAGTCATAAGAAGGACTGTTTTTGGTACGTCCGGGCAAATTCATTCTTGCTATTCTTTGCGATGGGTTCCACAAGCGAAAATTTTTATTCCTACCTAGAAAATACTATGAAAAATCATTACAAAACGCCTATTTTTTTAATTTTAGGCCTTTTATCCATGTTTCCCATATGTTCTCGCTTTGCCGAGGTACAATACGAGGTGCATAATTCATCCTCGAAAAACATTTCCCAAAAACAACCAAAGTTATGAAGTCAACCTCTTTTGTAGACCTATATGACTGACAGTGCAACAGATAAAAGGCAACTACCTCATTAGAAGACGATGGAGTAGATATGTTTTTTCATAGCATCGGCCAAGAGAATTTTCAGCGTTTTTGTTTTCCTCTTTTAGTCTTACTTTATCTCCCAATGCCCGGATTTTCCGCTTCCAACATATCGAATTGAATCCATCGTATTCCAATATCTTTGGACACCCCTAAGAGGCACTCCTTAATATGCTGCGATTCCCTTTCTTGTAATACTTGGAAGTTTTTCTTCTTTGCAATGACCCTTTTGATGGAGAAGCCTTATCTATCATTGCTCTTTCTTAATCTAAAGAAGGAATTCCTTGATTTGCTATTTCCAATTCTTTCTTTTGTCATATTATCGATCAACGGATTAATAACTCGTTCTATAAAATAGGCTCTGCTTTTAAACACGGATTCTCTTTGCAGTTCTCTAATGCCTAGATTCCCCTTGCTCAGGATTGCAGCAACCCTTTGTTTTTCTTTTTCGATCGGATCAACGAAAATATCATCAAAATCCAATCCTTGCTTTTCCCAAAGCAAATCGAACAACCGTATGATAAGGAAACCGGAATAAGAAAGAACAACGGGCTTTTTTATCTTCAAAAGCAGTGTCATACGCATCATTCCAATATCATTACTCTTGATTACTATTCGACGTAATGAACAGAAATGCCAAGTCATTCCGTCAGCCATGAGCTTCTCAAGCAGCCTCTTAAAATCCATTTTATCACCCCACTAAGTTTTATCACCCCGGGGTAATAAATCCAATTTATCCAACGTCAATATTAGAAAAAGGATTTCAAACTATCGTCTCCCAAAGATTTTTCATCGCATCCAACATAGAAGTAAAGAGAAAGGTGCATAGAAAAGTACTTAGAAAAGCAGATAGAAAGCGATTGAGTGCCACATCGAGTGCCAGTGTTGAGTTCCAACGCATTATATAAAGCTATTTTGAAACGACACACCAAGATTTTTCCAAGGGAATCCCTTTATCTTTATCAACAAACGGCTTCAAAAAGCATCTCCGACTCTCAATATTCTACTAGTCCATGGATTTCCAATACCATGTTTTGTTCGGCCCTGATCTTTCAATGTATCAGATGCTATTAAGATGCGCGATGTTGTTGAGTTGCTGTGACGCTTGTCCAAATTGCACTGCCGCGAATTCTGGTTGTTTCTGACCTCGGATAAAATTTCGCTTTGATAGGTGTCATCTTAGCATCGCTTTTCTGGCACATTTTTAATTTAAAGTCTCTATATCATTATGCTTTGTTTTAACGGTTTCATGAAAGCCAATTTCATGTCCTAAAAGCAATGTTAAATGAGTGATACGTTTCCCCATACTAGTAAAAGCCGTTTTTCTTCGCTTTTGGAAGAATCCGAGCCAATTTTCGGCAAAGAAAAAAGAGTCTCAACCTTTTTGAATCGGTCAAAACTCTCGATTTTTAGCTTTTTTTACGTCTTTTCGACAGAGCAACGTGATAGTCTCCACGTGCATAGGTTGGACGCTGATAGAGGTAACATAAAAACAACCAAAAAAGGGAAAATAAAATTCACCAATTT
>CAVGNR010000023.1:0-12017 GCA_963630675.1 Escherichia coli | reverse complement strand
GATATGAGTTTTTATTTTTGCCTAGAAACGTTGCACTTGAACGGTAAATTCACCTGATAACAAAAATAGCCAGAAGTACTGGCTATCTAAGCGACCTAATGGTCATTCTCCAATGGAGAACCTTGTAGCAATATGCTTATTTGAACGTAGCAGTGTTGTCTTACAATGCAAAATTATTATGGTTGTTGTGTGGTGCGAAATCAATTGAATCTTATAATTTATGTATATATGCAAAAATATTGCATAACAACATAATTATTAATAAAATATTCTTGGTAAAGGAAGGAAACACCTATGCTATTGGAACTAACTTTTAACAATTATCGTTTGTTCAAGGGAACGAACACTTTTTCTTTTTTGGCGGATAAACGTACCAAAACCCTGATGTCTAATTCCTATCAACTTGATAATCGTAACGTCTTGAAAACGATGGCTATTTATGGTCCGAACAACTCTGGAAAATCAAACATTTGCTCTCTTTTCAAAACAATCAAAAAAGTAACAGCAGGAGACGTTTCTTTTGAAATGAATCGCGCTCCTTTTCGTGATGCACCTCTTACCCGTGTCAAAATAACCTTCAATAATGAAGACGATATGGGTTGGCTCTCCTATGAATTTCACTATGATTCTTCTTCGTCTCGTTTTGTTTACGAAAAGATGGCTTCCATTCGTTACTATGAAAGTAACAACGTTCAAAGTAAAACGATTTTCGAGAAAGACTATGAGAAGAAATCTTTGTATATTTTAAACGAAGACAAATCCGCATTCCTTTCTTTTGTTTCCTCAAAATATCCATTCCTTTTTGCTGTAGAAATGGACTCCCCTATGTTTCAGAAACTCACAAAATATAAGAAAGCATTAGAAGATTTTTCTTCCTCTCTTATTGTAGTGAATATGTTTAATATCCCTATCGAAAAAACAATTGAATCTCTTAAGGGGAGCGATGAAAACAAAAAACAATTCATCTCTTCTTTCGTCAAGAATGCGGATATTTCTATTCAAGGTTTCCGTTATAACGAAGTTCCAGTTCTTTTGAAAAGCAATGATGCTGAGATTTCAGAGAAAACATTAAGAGACTCTAAGGATATGGATATGTTTCACTTGTTTACCAAATATGGGAATGTTGAAGTTCCGTCCGTCTTATTTGATTCAACAGGAACCAAAAAGGTTGAAGCTGTTGCAGCTTACATATATGACGCTATTAAAGAGAAAAAGATCTTGATCATGGATGAAATGGATAATGGTCTCCATTATTTGATTACAAAATCGATTGTTTCCACATTCAATAATCTTTTAAACGATGGGGCACAATTGCTTTTTACCGCTCATGATTTGATGCTTATTGGATGTAAGATGCTGCTTCGAAAAGACCAGATTTGTTTCATTCGCAGGAACATGGTTGAAGCGTCTGCCTATTGCCTAAAGGACGCTACCGTTTCTGAAGGAGGACCAAGGTCGGGTGGCGATCTTTTAAAACGATATAATGCTGGAGATTTTGAAAAGCTTCCATCGCCGGATTTCATGGACGATCTGATTCGAATTAAAAACGAAAGGAAAAAACATGAGGCAAAACAAATATAAAATATGCCTCATTGTGGAAGGCAATGAAGAAGAGTGTTTCTTTGAAATAGTTAATGAACTGGGCTTGAATGAACATTTTGAATTGATCATTAAAAACGCTCATGGCTATGGCAATGTTGCACCTTATTATCAAAACTACATTTCACGCGAAGACGTCGACTGCGTTTTAGCTGTATATGATGTTGATAATAAAATGAATGAAGTGAATTCAACGTACAATCACGTGCTCAATGGCCTCATTGCTATTCTAGGAGAAAAGAGATGCGCAAAAGCTGTTAGCATTTGTACGAATCCTAATATTCTTCAAATCTTTTTGCTAGGCTGTGATTGCCTTAAAAAAGTAGCCATTACAAGTACAATTAAAGCAAACAATTCCACATTATTGGAAAAGTACTGGCCAAACATGCATAAAACATACGCGGCAAAAGAATGGCAATTAGATATGATGAAAGATTCGTATGTTTATGGGACCTATTGTTATGACGATTTGTTAAAAAACTTAGAAGAACTTGACGAGGATTATTATCATCTTCCAGGAAGCAACATTCTTTCTTTGCTTAGAGCGTTAAAAGATGAAGACGATGCTTATTTTAAGAAAATTAATCAAGCGGCAGGTTTCTATGAAGAATAGATGTATTTTTAGCTTTACTTTTTGCTTATTGCATTTTCTATTCGATTTAAATTAATAAAACTCGTATTTCATCACTTTGTATAACGAATCATTAATAATGCTACTTGCTTATTACTTCACCTTTTTCGATATATTCGTTCAACAAGAAAGGCAAGTAATAGAATGGAATGGTATATATTCCGTTTTCCTTATCGAAACCGTATTTGTTTTGAGATACTTTTATGGAGTATTTATATTGATTGAACGTTTGATAAACAGCCAAGGAATTTAATGTCCCTCTGTTCTTTTTAACATCCATTGGGACAACGACGTTATTCACATTTAAAAGAAACTCAAATTCCGAAGACGTCTTACCCTTCCAGTAGAATAGATCGATATTTCTTGCACGTAGTTCTTCTGCGACGAAATTCTCCATAAAGATTCCTGATAATGTATTTGTTTTTAACGACTCGTTGAAGGAAGCTAAGTTAATTCCAGATTCAATGGTGAATAGCCCACAGTCTGGTAAATATATCCGGAACAAAGATTCTGAATCGGCACGTAAAGGCAAAGTAACTCTTTCCTTTACCTGAGAACATTTATAAATGAGTCTAGCGATTTCTAGCCAATCGAAGGAAGACATATAGTCCCTGAACCTTTTCCCTTCTTCGATAACGGAGATCTTAAAGTTTTTGTTCTCTTTGCTTAATTGATTATATACATTGCTAAAAACTATCCTGCTTCGAGCAATTGTTTGACTTGAAATCTGATAGAGCCCCATATCCGAAAGATAATTATCAAAGATTGTTCGCAATTTCTCTTGAGCATATAAAGGAGAGCCGGATTGAATGAAAATATCTACGACTTCAGGCATTCCGCCTATTTTTAGATAATCATAAAAATAGTCCATGGCCATTTGATGATATTCTGCATTCAATGTGGCTTTCGTATTGAATGAATCCTTTAAGAATTGATAGAAAGATGGTTTATATGCGAGTAAAAACTCATCGAAAGTCATCGGATAGATATCTAGTTCCTCAATTTTGCCAACCGGGAAAAGAAAATTGTTATGGCCATCTTGGTTTTCTTTGCTTATTTCAGGATCCAAAAGGACGCTTCTACCGTCTTTTTCTGTTTCAATTTGTTTTAGCTTAACGCGAACTAATGAACCAGCCATGATAACAGAGACGTTCTTATAATCTTGAGCAAAATACTTTGCTGCGGTAAGTATTTGCACCGCTTCCTGTATTTCATCAAAGAAAAGCAACGTGTCTTTGTCAATTGCTGTCTCAAAGTTCAAGGAAATGTACTGAATGATTTCCTTTGCGGATGGGTGATTCTTAACGAATTTTCTAATTTGAGCGTCTGAACGGAAGTCGACATATATAACACGCTTAAAATTGCTTGGACCAAATATTTTTTTTATGACATATGTCTTTCCAACTTGCCTTGCCCCATTTAGTAATAATGGTTTGCGGAAGGGGTCGTTCTTCCATTTAATAAGCTTTTCTTCAATTGAACGTTTCATTAGAAAAATCTCCTTACAATTAAATTATGTGCAATCAATGCACATTTTTCAATTGAATTACGTGCAACAATTACACGTTTTTTAAAAGAAACGATTATTTAGGATCTCTCATTCATTATTCGGGTTTGTAATAAAAGTGTGTTTTCTATTTCTGATTCATATATAAAAGATATAGAGAACCATGGTTTTAAAAACTCAAACACACACTTTCTTGCAACTCTCGGAAAACAGAATTATTTCAATCATAAAAGTGCCGATTTTATTCCTTTTTTGAGCAAAGCAATATCAGATTCTATTCCTTTTTACTAAAAATCAATATCCGATTCTATTCCTTTTTGATTAAAAAATACGATAAAATGTTTATAATGTATGTAAGATTAACATTTGGAGGATTCTTATGTTAAAAAGAAAAGCGTATCAAGAACTTGTCGAATGGAAAAACACACATAAGAATGACTGCCTAATGGTCAAAGGAGCAAGACAAGTTGGAAAAACTTACCTTGTTCGTTATTTTGGAAAAAAAGAATATAAAAGTTTCATTGAAATTAATTTCATCAAAAATCAAGAATTGAAACAAATTTTTACTGGGACATTGGACGCAGAGTCAATCTATAAAAGAATGACTGCGATGATAAATGGGGCGAATTTGATTGAAGGGAACACCTTGATATTCTTAGATGAAATTCAAGCTTGTGGAAATGCTCGGACCGCTTTGAAATTTCTTGCTGAAGACGGCAGGTTTGATGTTATTACTTCTGGTAGTCTTTTAGGACTGACATATGGTGAAGATGCGGATGAAAACACCGAGGAACCGGAATCTGTCCCCACTGGATATGAAACATTTCTTACAATGTATTCGCTTGATTTTGAAGAATTTCTATGGGCTGAAGGATATGAAAATGCAATTCCATATTTGAGAGAGCTTTTTGACAAGAAAGAGAAAGTTCCTTTCTCGATCAATGAAAAATAT
Organism: Escherichia coli; assembly: GCA_963630675.1. Lineage (GTDB taxonomy): Bacteria > Bacillota_I > Bacilli_A > RFN20 > CAG-826 > UBA4951. The sequence goes on along the minus strand of CAVGNR010000023.1, from coordinate 7,328 downwards.
GAAGCACTATTTCGTGAATATATGGTTGTCGGCGGAATGCCTGAGGTTGTTGCTAATTATGTTACTAATCATGATTTTACGAAGGTTAGTGCTTTGCAAGATAAAATCTTAGAAAACTATCGTTTTGACATTTCGAAACGTGCAAAAGGATCAGAAAAAATCAAAGTACGTCAATGTTATGATGCTATCCCGAAGCAGCTCGCCAAAGAAATTAAAAAATTTCAATACTCTACAGTCGAAAAAGGCCAAACAAGCAAAAAATACGGTGGAAGCATTCAATGGCTAAAAGATTCTAATATTGTTAATCCATGTTATAACGTTCACGAACCCTATTTGCCATTGATGGCGAATTCTGATGATAATCAATTTAAGTTATACATCAATGATACTGGTTTATTATGCGCCATGTATGGATTCGAAACCAAGAAAGCGATTCTAGAAAACACAATCAAAGGGAATGCTAAGGGAGGAATTTACGAAAATATCATCGCGGAAACTCTAGTGAAAAAAGGATATGCACTTTATTACTATAAGCCCGATGATTCTAACGAATTAGAATTCCTTATTGAAAAGAATGGAGAAGTTATTCCTTTAGAGGTGAAGGCTGGGAATACTGCAACAAAATCACTAAATAGATTTATCGAAACATATAAGCCATCTATTGCCTATAAAATTGTTGAAGGCAATATAGGAACATCCGGTGTTAAAGAGACAATCCCACATTACATGGCGATGTTTTTATGAAATAAATTGCTCTTAAAGCAAAGCAAATCACGGGACAATTACACACAATTGCCCCTGTCGCTATGACGTTATTTGTTTCCATGGTATTTCTTGTTTGAGATCACCATTCTTTTCCACGGGTGATTTGGCCCCGGCTTCCATACTGGCCTTCCAACCTTTCTTTTTGCATCCCTTGTCTCCTGCCTTTTCTCAATTTGGACCGTGTTCCAGAGTTTTTCCTCGTGAACCGCGACGATTTTGCCCTCTGCTGCTTTTTTGACGATCGATTCGACGTATTTGCTGTTCAGTTTCTTCATACTGTTGATCTCCCGATTGAATGCTTAAGGATAATTAATCGGAAACAAATAACGTCATAACGACATTTTGTTTGTCATTTCGTTGAGACCAAAGTTCAAAGTTAGTATAATGTAATCGAAAAAAATGCAAGTTTTTGCAAAAAAGGAGAATTGACAATGACATTCGCCAGAGATAAATATCTTAATCAATTAATAAAATCAAAAGAAAACGGATTTCCTAAAGTCATTACTGGAATACGAAGATGTGGAAAGTCTTATTTGCTAGATAAAATTTATAGAGAATACTTAGAAAAAAACGGTGTTAATCCAGGCAATATTCTCTATATAGATTTAGAAGATGCTTTGAATTATAAATACTGGGATCCTTTGTATTTGTATGATTATGTTTTGGATATCTCGAAAGATAAAAATGGTGTTGTTTATATTATCATTGATGAAATACAACACGTATATAAAATTCTTAATCCAAATTTAACAAATGGCGAACATGTTAAGGCGAATGACAATGACGAGGATGTTATTTCATTTGTTAATGTAGTGCTTGGTTTATCGAAAAAGAAAAATTTAGATGTTTATGTTACTGGCAGTAATTCAAAAATGTTATCAAGCGATATTGCTACAGAGTTAAGAAACAAAGAAACGGAGATTAAAATCGAACCACTTTCCTTCAAAGAGTTCCTTGATGCCACCAATTTAGAACCAGAAGCAGCATTAAATGAATACATGTTCCATGGTGGAATGCCACTTTCATTATATGAAAAAACTGACGCAGGTAAAGAAGAGTATTTATTAGGATTGATTAAAAAAACATACATAAAAGATGTTATAGAAAGAAAAGGTTTTAGAAATGAAGAGGCAGTTAGAGAAGTGCTTGGTGTTCTTTCAAGCTGCGTTGGACAATTAATTAATTCAAACAATATATCTAATTATTTCGAAAGTGTGAAAAAACAAAAAATTGATGATGAAACAGTCCAAAAATATATTAATTCGTTTATAGACTGTTTCTTGATTAAAAAAGCAGAAAGATACGACATTAAAGGCAAGGCAAAGATAGGAGCCCAATACAAATATTATTTTTCTGACTTAGGTTTAAGAAATGCACTGTTGAATTTTTTGCATTCCGATGATGGTTTTTCACTAGAAAATACTATTTATAATGAGCTTATATATCGCGGATTTAATGTGGACGTTGGAGTTGTTGAAACAAATGAGCCAAATAAAAATCGGAATTATGTTAGAAAACAACGTGAGGTTGATTTTATAGCAACAAGAGGCAGCGAAAAATATTATATCCAATCTGCATTTTCGCTTAGTTCACAAGAAGCATATTTTAGAGAAAAAGAATCAATAAGCAAAATTAGTGACTTTAATAAAAAAATCCTTGTTGTTAGGGATCCTATTAAATTAAGAAGAGATGAAAAAGGCATTGAAACAATTGGAGCAGTTGAGTTCCTTCTAAATGAAGATTATTTAAGATAATTTGTAATATCTAAATGCTACTTACTACACCCATTTTTTTAGGGCAAAAACTACAATTCATTTTTTGCTCCAGTTCATGTTGAAACAATTGCCCCTTGTCTTTCTTCTCTTTTAGGAAAATAATAATGACGTACATATCAAGAGAAGGCGAGAGATTACACTCTATGACCCTTCAGCAACCTGCCTAATTAAATCATTAGGTAAGGTGCTCCAGTGTAAAACGATGGGCACAAAGAAATCTTAGTTACATACATAGTCCCATCGATCGATGGGCTTTTTCTTTCTCTTGATTGTCTTGTTATAGAAAGGAGAAAGAAAAAAATATGGCAAGATTACACTTATTCAAGAAGCTAAAAGAGAGACTGATTGCAAGGCTAGAAAAATGGATAGCCGCTCTTCAAGAGAAAGCAATTGAATTGAATTTTGAGCTTTTAGAAGCAAAAGGTTTCATCGTCTTAAAAGACATTCAATTGAAAAAGGAGATACCTAGCACATTTGTTAGTTATTTCCTTATCGGACCCCACTCCCTTATTTGCATGGATATCCGTAACTGGAAAGGGAAACTTGAAGGAGATCCTACCTCCACAACTTGGAAGAAAATCAATGAGAACGGTAGCGAAAAAACCAAGCCAAACCCTGTTCTTAAAAATCAAAATAACATCATCATCCTTCAACAAATGCTTGGCAAGGATTATCCGGTAAGCAATATTGTTTTCTTCCCTTATGCCAAAATAGGTTCCATTCAATCGGATAATGTTGCAACTCTAGACACCCTTCAGGATAAGGTTGACGCAATAGATAGTTTCAACCCTCCACTCTCTGAAGAGGAAATGAGCAAGGTTGCCCATCGTTTTGCAAAAAAGGCGAAAAAGAATGATGTGGATGAGCAAATTGAGGTCATAAAGAGCATTAAGAAAAAGAAAAAATCCCCGACTGAGAAGAAAATCATTGTAATTGGGGACGATCCTTTCTTACATGAAAGAGACGCGTTTAAAGAGTTGGTTGAAAAATTTGGCTTTTTCGAGAAACAGTTTGTCGTCTTAAATGATTACGACAAAATTAAAATGAAAGGTGGAAAGCTTGTGCAATCCACAAAAGGAAGAAAAGACAAATATGCAGGCGTTATTTTTGGCTCCGTCCCCCACTCTTCTTCCAACATGCCTCTAGGGAAATTTTCTTCGGAAGACTTAGGTGAAGATTACCCTCCTATCATTCATTGCACCCTCACCCAACAAAACGGCAAGCTTCGTTTAACGAAAAGCAGTTTCGCTAAAGCGTTATTAAAGCTCCAAACCAAAGAGAGGGTGTTGCTTGAAACAGAATAAAAAACAACGTTTGAAACGAAGTAACTTCGTTTTTAGGGAAATGTACTTCGCTTTTAAAAAAATTACTTCGCTTTATATTTCTTTTGATGCGAAGTTACATTGCTTTCAACCCTCTATGTTTTAATGAACGCCAATAAAAAGCAAAGTAAGAAATGGCTAAAATGCAAATAAAAAGCAAAGTAACGTTTTGAAATACGATAAAACCAATTTGTGGTTTTGTGTTGCAGAGTGTTGTTTGATGTTGTAAGACAATGCAAAATGTTGCACGATGTTGTAAGAAACGACAATTTGTTGTTTGAATGACTTCAAAAATAATGATTTATGTTACTATTGCTATGGCTAAATAAATAGCTAGGTTATAAACAAGGAATAACATATGAAAACAATTGCTTTAATTGCGCACGATAATAAGAAACCAGAAATTATTCGCTGGGCTAAAGAGAATAAGGAAGTCCTTTCTCATTTCTCTTTATGTGGGACAGGCACTACATCTAGACTTATTTCTGAAGCTACTGGTCTAAAAGTAAAAGGATATTTATCCGGCCCCCTTGGCGGCGATCTTGAAATTGGTGCGAAAATCGCCGAAAAAGAAATCGATATTGTGATTTTCTTATGGGACCCTTTACAAGCTCAACCTCATGATCCAGACGTGAAAGCTTTATTAAGAATTGCTACATTAGTCGATATACCGATTGCAACAAACACTTCAACGGCAGACTATATTCTTCATTCTGCTTTGCTTGAAAAATAGAATTGTCATAGCCCTTTTTCATTGATTTTCTTCTATGAGAAGGGTTTTTTCGATGATTTTTAAAAATAAAAGGTGTTTTTTCTCTTTTATTCTTGAAATTTTTTGTTCTTTCCTTACATTAATCCATATTCGAGGTATTCCTAATGAAAAAAAGTTCAAAATTGTTAGTGGTCTCGCTTGCTATGTTATTAGCTTCATGCGGAGATCCTAGTTCGAGTCTTCCTAACTCATCTGTAAATGGGAGTCAGGATGTGTCTGTAAATCCAGATACCAGCAAGAGCGAAACGTCTTTTGAAGATCCAAGTCCAGATTATAAAGCGGAAGATGTCTTCAATTTAATTAAGCAAGCAGCTGAAAGTACAAATTTCACGATTAGTGAGATGGTGAGCGTTGGCGAAACTGCTACTACAAAAACATATCTCACTGAATATACGGACAAATATATTTATTACGATTATGCCGATGCGGGATATCTTGCTTTACCTTCCTATGATGGAGAAGGAACCATCCTTTATAACTTCTCTAGCAAGGCTGCCCCTGTGGTAGAAAATGCTGTATCTTATACCAATCCTGAGACGAAAGAAACTCTTCCTATTAAAGATACAAAGACGTTGAATCCGTTAGTGGATGCTTTAAAGAGCCTACAAGCAAGTGACATTCAATTGAATTACAACTATTACTATTCGAAAAATACCACGCTTATCCAAGCCTTTGCATATTTAGTTGGTGCAAGCTCCCTTGCTGGAAGCATGGCTGCCGTGAAATTCTCCTTAAACGATGCCAAAGATGAATTGGAATTCGCTTTCTCTCCTAATTTCTTAGGAAGTGATGACGATACTGCTACCATTGACAGCCTCCACGCTTATATGAAATTAGTGGGTGGAACCAAAGAAACAACTTTGGATTCTTTCTTAGCTTCTTATGCCCTACCAGCAAAAGCTTTAGATGATACCTTACTTGCTTCCTTAGGCGATACAGGTGCCTATACGGCTAAAGTCATCTATAGCTATGAAGGCCAAGAAGCCGATGTTGTTGAACAAGAAGATCAAGTTGTTTACACACCTACTGAAAGACAAATTCGAAGAAAGACAAAAGGCGTTGAGTCCACTACTTTCTCCTCTTTAAAGAAAGGTGAGAATGGAAATGCTTTCGATACGTATTTATCCGCAGAGAATAAAGTAGTCTCCACGGATACTGGAAAGAAATGGGAAGAGGAAGTTCTAACTCCATCTTCTGTGCTTGAAAAAGCCTCTTTCCGTACCACGGAAGGTTCCGATGTCTATACCTATTTTGGTTACAAAGGAAGAAAATTAGTGAACGATATTGCAAACTTCGATGTCGGTGAAGTCAAATTAGTGGAATTAACAGTAAGTGAAGGTAAGATTGTTTCCTTACATGCTAAGACACCAATTCGTAAAGATACCTATGGCAAAACGATGTATTTCGATGTCACAGTTACTTTCCAAGAAACAGCCGAGTTAAAGGAAATCAAAACGGCTGCATCAGCAAGTTATGGTGATGCAGGTTATGATGAGCAGGTGGAAATGAAGAAAGCTCTCTGGAACGTTTATAGCACTTCTGGGTTAACGAATACTTTTACTGCAACCGTTCAAACAGACACTTCTTCTAACAATTACAAGACCACCATTACCGCTTTTAAGCACGATACTTCTTCTTCAAACTATTACATGGATACCATCCTCTTTGATGAAGAATCCGTAGATACCTCTGAAGGTTCTGCTGGCGATCCAATCCATATTCGTTATGGGTATTACTGCAAATCGCGCGACTATACAAATGGTGATACAGTCATTCCATTTAAGGTAGGAGAGGATGGGGTTGCCTATTCTTCCTATGCTACCTTCCAAACAAAATCCTTTGGAACGTTACTTAATATGGATGTCTCTCCTCTTCTCTTTAACCAAGTGAAGAAAGACGAAACTACTTCTAAAAACGTTTATCAATTACGTGAAGAAGTAAAAGACATCTCTTCCCATATCTTAGGTGGAGATAATGTTAAGAATATCATCCCATCTTCCTTGAAATTAACCACTGGAATAGGGAAAGGCGCCTATGGAGATATCACAGTCCTTGATCGTATTGAATACGAATTTAACGGAGAAGATATCTACAAAGGAAAGGAACATGTTGAATTCAGCAAATGGAACGAAACCAACGCTCCAACGGACGTGGACTTCTCTACCTTGACCGATTGGGTTGAACCAAAGACATGGAAAGATGGTGCAAAAGAAGTATATACCACTTTAGCTAGCAGCTTTGGTGAAGATGTAGCCAGCCAATTACCATTCCTTTATAACAAGGAAATCGAAGGGAATTGGGGTATTGTGGATAACTACGATGAATATCCAAAGTATGGCTATGCCTATAATTGGGTGAAACTCTATAACACCACCTTTGCGGCAGCCTCTTCCTTAGAAGATGACACTGTTTCTGCTACCTATATGCCTCAATTTATTGAACGCTTAACAGAAAATGGCTTTGTCCTTAAAACAGAAGGATACCCATTAGGAAGTGGAAATACCTACTACAACGAAACCCTTAAAATGTGGTGTCGTGTAGGCGAAAGCCTTATGGCAGGCATCACCTTCTTAAGAGTTGACCCACTTGCTGCCTAAAACACATGAAAGAATGAGCTACCTGTTATGGTAGCTTTTCTTTTATGTGGACCGATAGGGACAACCTAGAACCGCCTGCTATGCGGGCGAGAGCGGT
>CAVGNR010000022.1:0-12136 GCA_963630675.1 Escherichia coli | reverse complement strand
ACCGGCCTTATAGGCCAGATCGAAAAACCGCGCCTTGAAGACGCGGATTTTTATTTTTAATTGACTATTTACATAAAAAATATAATTCATAACATAAATAAAATATAAAACATCGATAGAAAGCCTGTTTTAAATTTTAGAGTAATGAAAATTGGTGCAAGTTATAGCAAAACTCACCCCAATTTTTGGTGCGTAACAATATAAAACTCACCCCCTTTTTTGGTGCGGATAGATTTTGATTGACTTAATATAAGAGCGTAAATAAAATAAAAATACAAATATGAGCAAGTATTTAAAAAGGAAAATTGACACAATTCTTCTTGATTGGTACCAGACGCAAGGACATTCGCCTGCCCTGGTTTACGGGATAAGACAGTGCGGAAAATCCAGGAGTATTCAAGAGTTCGCTAATACTCATTTTCAACATGTTAATTCGATTAATTTTTGGACGAATCCAGAAGCTATGAATGCTTTTGATGGCTCTTTAGACGTAAATGAAATTATTAAAAAGCTTTCCTTTCAATTTAAAGACTTTCATTATGAGCCGGGAAAGACAATTTTCCTTTTAGATGAAATTCAAGACTGCCCGCGTGCTCGCCTAGCGTTAAAAAGTTTTAAAGAAGATGGCAGATTTGAAGTTATTGCCAGTGGCTCTTATATCGGTTTGAATTTAAAGCAGCAAAGAAACGCAAATACACCCTTGCCAAATGGTGCTGAAGATGTTTTTTGCATGAAAACAATGGATTTTGAAGAATTCCTTTGGGCGTCTGGCTATTCAGAAGAACAAGTGAGTGAGCTATTGAATTATCTCAAAGAAAAAAAACCGATTCCTTCCGCGATTCATGAAAAAATGAAAACTCTTTTCAAAGAATATATGTGTGTTGGAGGCTATCCAGAAACTGTTAGCCTATATTTGACTTCGAATAACTTCGGAGTTGTTTATAAGAAAAACGAAAGTCTTATTTTTGATATCAAAGGAGACCCGGCTAAACGTGTTGATTATGGTGGAAATCCCCTATATACAGTCACTGAAATATCTAGAATTCAGAAGGCTTTTGATCTGACACTAGCTTTTTCTTTAACGGACAATAAGAGATTTGTGCTTTCAAGAATAAACGGGAACAGCTATCAGAGAAATGATGCAGTTGATTATCTTTTGAACGCAAACGTTGTTTTTAAGGTGAACAATGTGGAAAACCCATCTTTGCCTCTAGCGATAAGAAAAATCAATTCTGATTTCAAACTTTATTATTCGGATATCGGGATGATGATCACTTTATGTGGCTTTGATTCATTAAATTCATTAATGCAGGAAAAATTGGGGATGAATAAAGGCGACGTTTTTGAAGCGGCGGTTGCAGACTCTTTATATAAGGCGGACATTCAAACGTTCTATTTTGCAAAAGAAGGTGGCCTTCAAATCGACTTCGTGATTGCCTATCATGGCGTGTCTACGTTGATTGAAGCTAAAGCAAAAACAGGAAATACCAAATCAAGCAAAACTGTCATGGCGCACCCTGAACATTATGGTATTACTCGGCTGATTAAATTCGGTGATTATAACATTGGGTATGAAAATGAAATATTGACATTGCCATATTACCTTGTTTTTGTTTTAGGAAAAAAGGATGTGTCCTGTTGACGTTCCATTTTGTGCAATTTATGGCATCAGAAAACGCCCAAAAAGACAATTTATAGCAATTGAAAATACCTAAAAGACACAATAAGCATTCTCAACGTACTAATCGGTTGTTTAGGATTATAACTTAGTCGTGTTACAAATCAGTCTCATTCAAGGCTATAAGTTGATTTAAAGCAAAACAAGAACATAAAGGACTTTTAGTTTGTCCATTTAGAAGTGTTCGACAGGTTCTTTTCAAAGACAATGTTAATAAACTATGGTTTCTTTGATTTATACTTTTTCTATTCTTTCCTACTCTTTCATACTTTTTCCAACTGGAGTACGTTTTGCTTAAAAGCGTTTTCTTTTAATGTTTAATTGGATATTCCTAGGTTTTAATGTTAATGAGAAAACTTCGTTTTTCGAAGGCATAAAACAAGGCCCAAACCATAGCCGTTATCTGCACCAAAAATACGATTTCATGATAATGAAATAGCATAAAAGAGATGAATGAAAGATATAAACAATTAAAAAATGATAATAGGTTATTAAGATTTTAAAACGAAGCGCATTTTAGAGTAAAAGGCGATAAGGAAAGAGTTATAACCGGCATTGTTTTAAGAATATTCGAAAAGCTCTTGGACGCACACGTTTCAACTGGAAACGATTTGATAGAAGACCCTTTTTGAATAGAGAAAAAAAGAAAGAATTAAGGCTTAACGAATTAGGAAACTGCCCCAACAAGCAGGGTGTTGACAAATTCGGACGGGGGTAAAATCCATATTAAATAGGGGGCCAATATGAAAATTTTGGTATATAGCGTTATGTTCTTGCAAGGAATAAGCGATCAGTGTTTTTGGCTTTATCCTGCGCTTTATGCTTTAGTGGGCGCCATTTCTGCAACTCTTCTGGTTTTTATCGGGATCTTGCTTTTTTCTAAAAGATATAATCCATCGTTAAAAAAGCAAAAAGATAATTCAACGGATAAACAGGAAGATGAGACGAAGAATGAAGAAGGAAGGTAAGGCTTCCTACCATGAATTTTTTAGCTTTTGCTGCAATTATTCTTGGGACTTTCTTTTTGCCGGTTTTAGCTTTGCGTGTTACTGTGTATTTTAAAGAACGCAAGAATAAAGAGATATTTAAAAAAATAAAAGAGATTTTTTTCAGTTCGTTTTTGACTCTTATAATTTCATTTTTGATTATACTTTCCTTCCTTTATTTGGCTCGTAAAAGTCGTGTTTGCCCATGCATTTTGTTTATTTCGACCTTTTTTTATGCTGCAAGTACGTTTCTTGTTAAGTCTCTTACAACATATTTGATCGCTAAAAAACAAATTACAGTTTTAAAAAAGGATATCAATTCAGAAGAAAGAGATAGTGAAATAAAAGTCTTTTGGCTATTTCAGCTGGATTGCGTCTTATTTTCGCCAGATTATTGTTTTACTTATGTATGCAAAAATTTTCTTTTCGGCTTTAAAAAAGAAGATAACTTAAGGTCAAAAATAATCAAGTGCTTTAATGTTGAAAATATATTCTTTTCCGGACTCTTTGGGATGGTTTTGATGCTTCTTTTTCACTTTGCTCCAAATAGTCTGTTTTTAGAGTGGTTTCTTTTCTTAACGGGGGTTCACTTTATTTCACGTTCCATGGAAATTATGATTTCCTTCGTTAAAGACATCATCGATAAGAAAAAACTATCTGACTTAAACATGTTCAATCGTGTTGAATTGGCGTTTTATTCTATTTTTGAAGTATTTTTGTTGTCTTTTTGCATTTTCTTTTGCCAAACGGGTGGCGATTTTCTTGCTGCTTTATTGAACTCTTTGTCTTTGATTAATGGTTCTTGGACTCCTGGGGAGATGGTTAGCGGCTTTGATGTGATTAAAGTTTTCGAGAGTCTTACCTGCTTTTCTTTGATGGGTCTCGTAATCGGATCCTATATAAGTGGGAAAAAGACAAATTGCGCAAAAGCGATTGAGGAGGCTCCTCAACTTTTTGTGATGGATGAAAATGGCGTAAGAAATACGATTGCCTTTGGAAAAAACGATGATGGACATTGGAAACTGATTTTAACCAACAAAATAGGATGCTCCTATGTGGTTAATGATAGAGGAAGGTATTGTCATCTTTCCTTAAAAGACTATGAAAACATGCCTTTTGTTGAAAGAGCAGAAATACAAGAAAACTTTGTTTTGAAAGGGGAAGTTTTTGAGATTGATTTCAATGAAAACACAAAAGAAATAACAATTTCTAAAGAGGATAAAGAAAATGAAGAAAAGTAGGAAGAATTTGATGGTCGCATTATCTTCTTTGATAATGCTTGGGATACTCTCGGGATGCTCATTGCAAGGTCCGAAAGGTGATAAGGGCGATGCTGGTGAGCAAGGTGTTCCTGGCCTAAATGGTTCCGACGGTAAGAACGGCGAGACACCATATATTGGCTCTAATGGGAACTGGTGGATTGGCGATACCGATACTGGTGTCGAGGCGCATGGAGATACTGGAGCAAAAGGTGAGGATGGTGACACGCCGTTTATCGGGTCTAATGGAAATTGGTGGATCGGAAACAAAGACACGGGCATCGCTGGCCAAGGGCCAAAAGGAGACAAGGGAGATAAAGGGGAAAAAGGCGATGCTGGCAAGGATGGCGTTTCTATTGTCAGCGTAACGAAGGCGAGCTCCGTCGATGGTGTCGACACTTACCTCATCAAATATTCCGATGGCGCTACAAGCTCTTTCGTCGTCACTAACGGAAAGGATGGCTCTCAGGGTGCGCAAGGCGTACCTGGCAAGGATGGGCATACCCCGAGCATTACTATTGGCGATAACGGGCATTGGTTTGTCGACGGTGTTGACACTGGGTGTACTGCCCAAGGCTCTCAAGGCGATAAAGGCGATAAAGGAGACAAAGGCGATACCGGCGCCAATGGATCCACACCGACAATAGGAGCAAACGGTAATTGGTGGATAGACGATGTGGACACCGGTGTAAAGGCCGAGGGAAAAGATGGCGCCTCGCCATACATAGGCAAAAACGGAGATTGGTGGGTTGGCAATACTGATACAGGCGTACTCGCGAAAGGGAATGGCATCGTATCAATAGAATTGACATCAACCGATGGAAAGCAAAAGACTTACACAATCACTTTTTCTGATGGATCGACGTTTACCTTTGCTGTCGCCGATGGCAAGGATGGAAAGGATGGCAAGGATGGAAAAACGCCTACGATAGGCGATAATGGTGATTGGTACATAAATGGCACTGACACGGGAGTGAAAGCAACCGCTGTCTCTATCTCCTCAATTCAAAAGAAATCATCCGACGGCAACGTCGATACCTATGAGGTCACATTGAACAATGGCAATAAATATGAGTTCACCGTTACCAACGGAACGAATGGGGACACACCATATATCGGCTCAAATGGTAATTGGTGGATTTCGGGCGCCGACACCGGCGTCAAAGCCAAAGGCCCCAAAGGGGATAAAGGAGATAAGGGCGACAAAGGCGATAAGGGTGATACCGGCGCCCAAGGCCCTCAAGGTGAGAAAGGCGACAAAGGCGATAAGGGTGATACAGGATTGCAAGGCCCCAAAGGAGACCAAGGTGAAACTGGATCTACGGGAGCAAAGGGCGATACTGGTGCGAAAGGGGATGCTGGCAAGTCGGCTTATGAGATTTATTGCGAGGAGCATCCTGACTACAAAGGAACGGAGGCCGATTGGCTCAAGGCTTTGGCTAACGGAGATCTCGCCGATGACATTACGATTACAATCGACACGAACGGCGGAGACGTGATGAACCCGATAAAATGCCGTCCGAATTCCTATATAGAGGTGGCGGAGCCAAAAAGGCAAGGTTACGTTTTCGACGGCTGGTATTTGAACGGCTCGCCAATCGACATCAACACTTACGTTTTTCGAACAAGTTGCACGATCGTTGCTCATTACAAATCAGCGAACATCAATGTTATGTTGGACGCAAATGGTGGCGACGTTTCCTACAACAAGACGACAATCGAGTACGGGAGCACGTACTCGTTGCCTACCCCAACAAAAAAACATCAGATATTCGACGGGTGGTATTACGGAAGCGGGAAGATAGCGGATACAGGGAAATGGACAATTAAAGACGACTGCACGCTAACCGCAAAATGGAATAAAAAGGAAGTAACTGTAACACTGAGCGTCGATTCCTCGTTGGGGAGCTGCTCATATAAAACTGCTAAGCTGAATGCAGGCGACAGATTCATGTTGCCGGTTCCATCGGCATCCACTGAAGCAACGTTCCAAGGATGGTTCTATGGCGAGACGCAATTGACCGACGCAACGGGCGCGTCCTTGGCTGCATTGGATTTTGACTCAGACATCATCTTGAATGCGAAATTCTACACCGAAATTAACAGTATTTATCAAATCCTTGCGATGTCCAACTCTGATTCTACGACCGGCAATTATCGCATAACAAAGGATCTCGATTTCGACGGCGTCGATATGTCCCCGATTGAGGATTTCAGCGGGGTTTTCGACGGCGGGGGTCATAAGTTATCTAACGTTAATTTGGTGAACGGAAAAGGTGAGTATGGCGGCTTCTTCGGGACTATCTCCAGAAAAGCGACCATCAAGAACATCGATTTCTATGGGGCAAAGTCTTCCGGAACATGGAACGTTAGTGGTGGTTTGATCGGGTGCGTTAAGGGAAACTCGATAGGCAAGGAAATCGACTCTTATAGAGGTTATCTTAACGAGTTTTTCAAAGTAAATGTAGAAAGTATACTCTTTGATAATTCTTTCAACGGTTCTCTATCGCAGAAATTTGGCCTTTTTGTTGGAACTTATATAAATGAATTTATTGCCGAAAGCAAACGTTATGATAATGCCGGTCAAAACTACCTAACTTACGATTCAGATTCTAAACAAATTTGTCTTTTTTACGGGAAGAATTTGGCGGCGCTCGATTCGTTACAATTCAACAGCTCTTATAAAAAGTCTTTTTTCTTTGGACAGACGCAAATCTTGGTAAACAATACTTATTCATCTACGAGTGATAATATATATTCACTTAATAACCAATTCTTGATAAATAACATCAATTCTATATATGACAAGCTGAACTATTGTATAAAAATTGATGGCATGAATATATCCTCTAAGGGCGAAAATTCATCTAACTACCAAAATACGAATGGCATTTTAAACACCGCGATTTGCATTGGTTCAGGCAGCATGGATAATTCTTCTAAAAAACTTGCCATTGGTTTAAGCGCAAGCAATCTGCAAAATTATTTAGATAGCTTGAATAGTTTTATCACACCTTCGAGTGAAGCTACAAATATTCAAATTGATGTCTCCAATTCTAGCAATTATGGGTCATCAATGTACGCCTGGGGCGGAGTCAGAAATTTGACCAATTGCATCAGCACAGGTGAGTCTTCATACTGGGGTGCCAAAAACTCGACAAATTGCATCGACGCTGGTGTTCAGAATCAAGGCTTCTTCTATGATTTCTCCAAAAAAGAGGGTGTGGCTACCAATTGCGTTTCACTCGTTCCAAACGAAAGCGGCGCATACAAGTATTACAATTCGGCAAGTAAGGTAGCGGAAGTTAAAAAGGCTTCACTGATTAACAAAGATTTCTTTGTCTCACTTCTTAAGTTTGATGAAAGTATTTGGAATTTTGACGGATTAAACATCATCCAAAAACAATATCCTAAGATTAGAGAATAGATTACTATATTTATCCCTTTTGCCATAGCAAATGTTTTGATTCAATGAACAGACTTGCTCCAAAAATGACAGAACAAGGGACAAAACCAATTTCAAAAGAAACTTCACTTCAATAAACAAAAGTTTGAATGGAATGAGCGATGCCATATTTCATTAATGGTGGATTGGATGTCTTGCTGCCAGTTTCATACTAGCACATATGACAATTCAACTTTTGACTACTCCTTTTTTGCCTTCATCGTTGAAATGAATTGAGCTGGCCGGAGGTATAGTTACGCTCTTATAAACCATTTTTCTTCATGCTCGTTTTCGCTTATCAGAAAACTAATTTATTAACAAATCAAAAAGGCTATCGATCTAATAATAGATATTATTTCGTTATAACTTAAGGCATACGAACTTTTGTGAAGGGACACAAAATTGCATCAAATGTTGTGTTTCTAGACATATTAGGGAAAGATTCCTTGCATATAATCTAAAAACAAGAATTGTGTCTTTAAAAGAAGACTTTGAATATTTAGGTTTCTATTTCCGTATGAATTCTAATGGGAAAATATCTATGAGAATTCCAGCAAAGAAAAAGCAACGAATGAAACATTATCTTCAGAAACGGATGAAAATGGATTCCACTTACGATCCATCTGCTTTGCTTGGATATCTTTCTAAAGAAAAACGTTAATGAAAAGATTCATGATTTCTTATTCATTCCAAAAAGTGTTATGAAACTACATATTTAGGAACGTTAAAATGTATTAATAACTACCAATTTATGGACAATAAGATATAATAATATTAGGTTAGGAGCATAAACAATGAGACGTTTAATAATGAATTCGCTTCTAGAATGGAAAAAATCGCAACAGCGTAAACCGCTTTTGTTAAAGGGTGCAAGGCAAGTCGGTAAAACGTATACGTTATTAGATTTTGGTAAGACGTATTATGAAAATGTTGTTTATTTACATTTTGAAGGGGATGCAGAAACGCTTATTAAAATCTTTTCCCCCGATTTAAATCCTAGGCGTATCATCCAAGAGATCTCAGCCTATACAAAACAAACGATATTGCCGGGCAAGACTTTGATTATTTTTGACGAGATACAAGCATCCGAAAGAGCTTTGACATCTTTGAAATATTTTGCGGAAGAAGCGAATGAATATCATATCGTCGCTGCTGGAAGCCTTTTAGGTCTCAGTATTGACAGAGGAAACTTCTCTTTCCCTGTCGGAAAGGTAAATATGTTAACTATGTTTCCTCTTTCTTTTGAAGAGTTCTTATTGGCGAACAATAATGATGCATTGATAGAAAAAATACGCGAATCTTACACTGCTTTTTCTCCTCTTCCCGAGGTTTATCATCAACTCGCATTGGATCTTTATAGAAAATATTTGGTTATTGGCGGTTATCCAGCGGTCATTAAAAACTTTTTTGACACAAATGATTTTGATTCCGTACGTTCGATGCAGGCTAATATTTCCGATTCTTATATCGCTGATATGACGAAGTATGCTTCGCCAAACGAAACCATCAAAAGCATAGCCATTTTCAATACTCTTCCATCTCAATTGGCAAAAGAGAACACAAAGTTCATTTACGCCGCAATTAAAAGTAACGCCCGTGCGAAAGATTATGAACTGTCCCTTCAATGGCTTAAGGCCGCAAATGTGGTCTTGGAAAACGTTAAAGTGAATGAAGGGAAATTGCCGCTTGCTTTGTATGAACAGCTAGATACATTCAAGATTTATTATTCTGACGTTGGACTTCTTTGCTTCAAATCTGGAATTATGCCTCAAGATATTCTTGTCGAAAGTGCAATATCCGATAAGGCAAGAGGCCTTTTGGCAGAAAATTATGTTGCAGAACAACTTGTATCATGTGGCTATCGCTTAAACTATTGGGAATCTAATGGCAAGGCAGAAGTGGATTTTGTTCTAAGAAAAGACGACTCTGCCATTCCTCTTGAGGTTAAATCTGCGGACAATGTTCGCGCTAAAAGTTTAAGAGTTTACGTTGAAAAATACTCACCAAAATATTCTATTCGGTTATCTTCTAAAAATTTTGGTTACGAAAATGGCATTAAGTCCGTTCCACTTTATGCGTTGTTTTGCTTATAGAGGTGAAACGTTACTAATCTTTTAGCATTGTGATTGGCACGACATATATTCCATCTTTACGGTAACAAGGACCATGGCTAGTGAGAACCATCTTGAATTGAGGGAGCTTTAACCCATCCTGTTTTAAGGCTTTCTCAAATTTCTTTAAAGAAGCGAACGCGTCTTTTATATTTTCATCACTATAGATTTTGATTTCAATCGCGGCATAGTTTCCGTTTCTTAGTTCTACAATAGTGTCTACCTCTCTACCTGAGCTATCGCGATAATGCTTTAATTTCGCTTGAATTGAATCCGCATATATAGAAAGATCCCTGACTGCCAAATCTTCAAAAAGCCAAAGAAGTAAACAACGAAACCGACGTTTTGAAACAAACAAAACCGACGAAATGAAGGAATTATATCCGACGTTTTGAAACTTTTAAATCCACTTTAACTTTAAATTGGTGGGCTATTTCTTTTTTACATTCCGATTTGACGCATCTTGGAGAACATCAAACGGCAGAACGTTTAGATTTAATGATGATTAAAAGCGATTTCTATATTGAGAAGAGAACTATATGAGACTTTTCGCTTAATGAAAGATGAAAAAATCATCTTGTCGAGTTTTTAACAGGAATAAAATGCAAAGCCCTTATTACTTGTGGACTCATCAATAGAATCGTTGATTTTCAAGGGCGTAAAAGATCCATCCCACACCATATGGTCAAGTTTATCTTGCTTCTAGATGGTGAAGAGAACGGTTTCTAAAAGTGTAAGTTAATAGAAAAAAGACAAGAAAACTTAAAAAATATCTATTAACTATGAATTTTCACGGTTACATTCAGATAGGAATTTGATTCATGAAACATTTATACGAAAGAGAAACGTATTTAAAAAGAATTTGGTGATTTGGAGATAGATTTCATAATTCAGCATCAACAATTTTAAAACGCCAAGAACTGCATGAATTTTTTAACTTTGATTTGGCGTTACTTTTGTGGGTCTACATTTTTTATTAGGTAACATTATCTCTTCTATAAAAGGTGCAATAACGCTTTATTCGCGTTAAACTATCCATGTTTTATAAGAGGAAGGAAACGATAATATGGAAGAGAAATTAACAGACCAAGAATTAGCAAGACGTGCTAAGCTTCCAAAGTATAAAGAATTAGGTGTTGACCCATTTGGTCAAAAATACGATTGGAAAAACCAAATCCGTGATATCCGTAAAGATTATGGAGATATTGAAGCGGAAGAACTTTCCGCCAAAGAAGTCCATGTGGACATTGCCGGACGTATCATGGCTATCCGTGATATGGGTAAAGCCGCTTTCTTTAACGTCAAAGACGAATTTGGAACCATCCAAGTTTGGATTGGTAAAAACGTTGTTGGCGAAGATAACTACAAAGTCTTCAAGCTCGAAGACGTTGGTGATATTTGTGGTGTACAAGGAACCTTAATGAAATCTCGCACTGGGGAATTAACGATCCGTTGTAGCAAATTCACTCATCTCTCTAAATGCTTAAAACCTTTGGCAGAGAAATACCATGGCTTAACTGATTTGGAAGACCGTTGCCGTCGTCGTTATCTTGACCTTATCATCAACGACACCAGCAGAAGAACCGCCATTCTCCGCCCAGCTATTGTCAAAGGTATCCGTGATTATTGCGATTCCTTAGGCTTCACTGAAGTGGAGACCCCAGTTCTTTCTCCAATTGCAGGTGGAGCAAACGCAAGACCATTTATCACCCATCATAATGCTTTAGACAAAGATTTCTATCTTCGTATTGCAACCGAACTTAACCTCAAGAAATGCATGATTGGCGGAATTGACCGTGTCTATGAAATTGGCCGTATCTTCCGTAACGAAGGTATGGATAACCGCCATAACCCAGAATTCACGACCATCGAGCTTTACCAAGCGTATGGCGATTTAAGAGACATGATGGCCTGGGTAGAAGGCATGATGCATTATGTTGCCGATAAAGTCGTTGGCAAAGAAGAATACGATTGGAATGGCAATAAGATTAACCTTGCTAAACCTTTCAAGGTTATTACCATGGCCGAAGCCATCAAAGAGAAGACTGGCATTGATTTCAATGAAGATATTCCATTTGAAAAAGCGGTGGAGCTTGCTAAAGAACATAAAGTCCCACTCGAGAAAGCATGGAACTCTACGGGATATATCATGCAAGCCTTCTTTGATGAGTTTGTTGAACCAACCTTGATTCAGCCAACATTTATTACAACCTATCCAATCGAAGTGTCCCCATTAACGAAGAAGACGGAAGATCCACGTTTTGTTGATCGTTTTGAACTCTTTATCGGGGGCTTTGAATTCGGAAATGCTTATTCTGAACTTAATAATCCATTTGACCAAATGGAACGTTTCCAAGCCCAAATGGCTGCTAGAGATAGAGGAGATGATGAAGCAAACGTCATCGACTACAGTTTCCTTGAAGCAATGGAATACGGTATGCAACCGGCTGGAGGCATCGGTGTTGGTATTGACCGTCTTTGCATGTTGCTTACCGAACAACCAACCATCCGTGAAGTTCTTCTCTTCCCCACCATGAAGGATGAGAAATAAGCGATAAACCATTTATCAAATAAGCGGCTCTAAAACGGAGTCGCTTTTCTCTTATGTGGACCGATAGGGACAACCTAGAACCGCCTGCTATGCGGGCGAGAGCGGT
>CAVGNR010000021.1:0-16695 GCA_963630675.1 Escherichia coli | reverse complement strand
GGCATTGGCGAAGGATATTTTCCCTAAAATGGTAAAAAATATATTTACTTTATCAGACGCAAAGAACAGGTCTACCAATACGAGGCGCAGTGCGGGAGGAACAGGTCCACCACATTCCAAACATGACTATGCAACTGGCAAAAACGGTGAACTATGGTCGTATTGGTTGCGCTCTTTTAATCTTTTTCTCTCTTCAAGAACATCACCGACAATGTACTCAAAACACCAGGGCATACAAAAGCATCACATGAAGCTAAGGTATTTCTTCATTACTCCGATGATCTTTTCTTTCGTGGTGAGGCCTTTGCCAACGGATACTTTCAGATATGGTATAGGAAGCAGGTCGAAAATCTCCTTACGGATATAATCCTTAAAGTCATCATAGACGTAAAGCCCGTATCTCCTAATATCCCTATCCATCTTGGCGGAATCATATTTAAGAGAAGAATCATAATCGAAATAGTTGAACCACCCCTCGATTTCTCCTGTGATGGATAGAAGACCATTGGTGATGACATTGAGGTGATAGACGGATACTGGTGAGTACACGCGAACCGTCCTGATTGAAACACTTCCAGCAACCAACCTAGCCCTCCCCAACTTCTCACAATCGACGGTCACGAAGTCATGCCCGATGAAGCTCAGGTAATTGTCTTTGTTAATGTAAACGTATTTACCCAAAGTCAAATCGAAAAAACCATGGTCGACGTGGATGCAAATTTCCGTATCGTTTTCAAAGACAAGTCGCAGTATAGGAGCGGTAACAATGTTGTTTTCGTTCTGGTGATAATTGAAGAACAGCTCTGCAGAGACCAAGTCTCCCTTTTCATGGTCGAATGCAAGGAGGCAATCGTTCCTCTCCAATTCTTCTACTTTCTTTGACTTTCCGTTAGCCAAGAGAATTTTCGTGCCCTCGATAATGCATGGCTTCTCATAGTTCCAGCCAAAATCAAAATGATAATTTCCGTCCGCCAAATAAACGATGTTATTTCCGAGAGCTTCATCTGATGAAGATTTGGAATTCTCTTTACCATGGACACCCACTTTTTTACCATCCTTTAGGACCGTTTTGGTTGTAAACCAGTATAAATAGTTAGACTTAGTCTTAAATTTAAAGTAGCGGCCCTTTATTACATTCACTTTGAGATCGCCTGTGTTGTTGTACCCAATTTGTTCAAAAGTCCCATTCTGGGTTTCAGACTCATAAAGGGTGTATTCCACATGGCCTGAGCCGCTGTTTCCGGTGGTCGTGATATCGACGCTCACGCCTTCAAATGGAGTGATGTAAACATGGATATCGTCATCTCCGACCTCGTACCAGATGGACTGGTCGATGTCCTTTCTCACGCCATCGCCAAAATCGACTTGGATACCGGCGGTGCGTTTGGTTTGGAACCTGACAAATTTCTGGTTACTAATCTGATAGGACTTGATGTCGGTCGAATTCTCCGCGGACAGAGCGGCGGAATTGGCTCCGTTAGCATCATCGGCGTAGCTAATCGTGTAGCCGTAAACGTTGTTGTCGTATTCCTTGGTGAGCTGGACGGAAATTTTTACTGTCGTTTCATATTTGCCGTTCCAATAAAAAGCACCGTTTTCCTCTGCTGACGTGATAACCTGCTTCGCAGCGATTAGCGACTCCTTGAATCCATGGGACGTTTTGAAAATACCAGTCGCTTGCTTGTTGACGGCCACCTTCTTCGTCCCTTCTGTCGATGTGGCGATTAGGTTTGAAGCGTCAGCCTTGGAGAAATCGGCCGAGGATCCACCAAAATTCGTATGTGAAACGTTTCCTCCAAGATGACCCGTGGCGGAAACATTGAAGAGACCATTGTCGATGAGTTTGCCGTCAACACTTATCCTAGAAACTGGATAGTAAAACGAGGAGGAGGAGTCGAAATTCGCCAAATCAGCGCAAGTGTAAATGACTAAATCGGAATTTAGGTTAAGTATCCCGCCCTTTTTGATTGTCAAAGAAGAACCTGGGTAGATCTTCAGCCGATGATCGACAGTGAACTCGCCGCCATTCTCGATATACAAATTCATGAGATAAGATAAGGGGAAGTAGTATTGGGTTGTGTCGATTGTCGTAACTGTGACATCCAGATAAAGGCTGCCAAGATTCACCTGACCGCTAAGCACGTATTTAGAGTAATCGGCATTAGCGTCTGGCTGAGTTATCCCAGGGTGAGCCGGGACATACTCCATCGAGAGGGAGCTTCCGGATTTCAGATAGAAGACGCAGTTCTCCTCCGCTTTGCTTGTGGGGCCGTCTTTGCCGACGAAACCGCATTGTTTCTCCATCGTTTGGCCCGCGGCACTCATTCGCGCTAACGCCACCGCTTTAGAACCGTATTTAAAAGTTGTATAGGCTTGGATGGATTGGATGTTGAACTCATTCGTCGGGCATACTCCTGACTCGTTAAGGCTGGTCATAACGCCTCCTGATGACGCGTCTTTTATAGCCAAAGGGCATGTCAAGGAGCCCGTGGATCCGAATTCGACGTAGCGACCCAGATCATTTTCGTTCAATTCCTTCCTGTCAGTTTTCGAAGAGAATTTCGCGGTG
Source organism: Escherichia coli (assembly GCA_963630675.1). Taxonomy (GTDB): domain Bacteria; phylum Bacillota_I; class Bacilli_A; order RFN20; family CAG-826; genus UBA4951. The sequence goes on along the minus strand of CAVGNR010000021.1, from coordinate 14,126 downwards.
GATGTCTTCTCTTTGATATATCCGTAGACTTCCATGGTACCATTGCAAGTAATTGAGGAATCGGAATCCATGGCTATTTCGGCGTATTTACCTGTAACGCCCTTCGTGTTAAAGACACCACCGACAATTAGGGATCCCCCACTCTCGATGGTCAATTTAGAGCCATTGACCATCTCGACCAAGGATCTCCTATATGTATTGACGTTTCCCTGAGAGCTGTCTATGACCGAACTTCCAGTAAAATCGCTTGGCTTGGTCGTCTCGTTTTCATATGGAAGTTTAAGGGAATCGCCGCTCTTTAATGTGTGCGACTCTTTGACTTGGACCGCTTGGCAGGCGGAGGTGCCGTCTTGAGGTAAAACGAAAATCTCGTCCTTTACGCCGTTACCCTCGGCTATCTTGAGCGCATAGTCCAAAGATGTATAACGGGTGGTTCCCTTCGAGTTCTTGATGTAGCAAACCTCGCGCGCCGGTTTGGTGGCAAACTCATTGCTTTCCTTGAACGTGCTGAACACCCAGCTTCCATAGCCGACGTATGCCAACAAGGATGATGTAGACAAGAACAACGGCAATCTTTTTGGTTTATTCATTGTCGAAAATCCCCCCGGCCTTGAAGGAGAAACGGAAAGAGCCATTGCTCAATTTGTCATAAACGTCTTTCTTAAAGTCAGCGACGTTGAAATTGATCTTGTATTTAACAGAAAAATAGACCAACGATTCGTCCAAATACGGGAATGTAGATAAATCGAAGCTAGAGCTCAATTCTTTGTTTGCAGTCGTATTCGATTGAGAGACGATGGTGTAATCCGTGTCAGAAAAAGCGTTTGTCGAATTCGAAACCGCCAATTTAACTTCAGTTGCCGAGCAAACGGAAAACAACTCTAAATTTTGGTTCCTGTCGACCAAAATTGTTCCCAAATTAAAACCAGTGCAGTCGCTGGACAAATGTTCTCTAATCTTTCCGCCTTTTACGTCGATGCGAAAAGGAATTTCTATATAGCCGTCCAAGGTTGCCGAACTAATCGCATGGTCCTTTACCAATCCGTTACTTGTGTATTCGAAAATTGTCGGGGAATCGACGAATAGAAAATACTGGTTCAAATCAATCAGGTCGGCAACACTGACGTTGATTTCCGCCTCGCCGGCAGTCACGGCGCCTATGCTCCAGGCTGAGAAGCCTATCGAAACCAGAGAGAGATTACTTAATAGTAATACCCCCCCCCGCAAGCCTTCGCGATAAGAATTTCTTCAATGAAAGTTTCTTCTTCATGCAAGCCCCGTTTCTTTGTCCAAAATATTCTACCACACAATGTCCGAAATCGGAAATTTTCTCACACGGCAGCTGCGTTTTGTCGAAAAGGTAAAGAGAAATTGATATTCAACAGCCTGTTTTTGCCATTCAAAAAAGGAGGAACGCGCCCTCCTTGTCTTAAATATCATCTTTTGAACGTCAGCATGATGTTGCAGTCGTCTACGATCTTCGACTCGACATATTCCCAGCCTCGTTCCTTCATCCTGTTGATTTCATTCGCAATCCTCTGCTGGGAAACCTCGGACGAAAGCGGGTAAAGGAACAGATTAATCGCCTTGTGTTCCATCGATTCTGCGTTCTCCTTCCATGTTCAGGCTCACGATGACGTGAACCGACTTGACCATTCTCTTCCTCTTCGAGCCTGTCTCTGTCTTCTCGAAGACGAAATGAGGGTACTCGCATTCGAACTCCGTGAGCTTGACGGCGTTATTCACGTCGAATTTCCCGATGTAGTCTCTATCGTTAACGCCGCATTTGAAGATGAAGTTTAATCTATGAGGGTCGGGGCTGCCATTGGAGTCAAAACCTCCGACGATGATCTTGTCGACTGTGGTCTCGAGTATCTCCCTTTGGAACACGCCAATCCCCTGTTGCAATCAAAAACATATAGGTAAATTCATAGTTCTCATAGAATAAGAATCGACTAGTTACACGCAAAAGGTCCAAAAGAAAATTTGAAAAGAGAAATGGTGTTTAAAATCGGAAATCCGCGAAAACGCGCCGATACTTTTCAACCATGGCGAGATGAAAATATAACAATTTCTATACGCTATATTTTGTAGATTTGCCAACTCCAGAAACCTTGACATATCCTTTATTGGACAAAGATTTAAGCAATCGCAACACCTTATCCTTGGAAAATCCCGTAATATTAGTTAAGTCATTACTAGAGGCCTGAATCCCTTTTGCTAAATAATCAACGACTTTCTTTTCATCTAATGTCATCATAGGTTTTATGGAAAATGATGGCAAGACAACGGATATGCTGTTTTCAAATACTCTGAAATCAGGTTTGAAAGTCGCATTTTGATAAATTTGTTTTATACGCAAAATCCCCGTTCCGAACATTTCGATGTAACGCAGCCTAAAAAAGATGTTTGCGATAATTGGGTTTCTTGGTTTTGAGACTTGGCCATCCAGATACTCCTCTTTGCTGATAGAGTGGAGCAATCCGCCAGGGGAGGTGATTTCTATCCTGTCTTCATACATCGAAATCCTTACATTGGGGACGTCATCCCATGCCCTATGTACTAATGCGTTAGCTAACGCCTCCCTAAAAGCGTTTTCAGGAATGAGATTAACCACCTTTCGGTTCAGGCCGTCGATCTCTTCATAGACATAATACTTTTTATACATATCGTATGCGGCATCAAACATATCGAAGATGGATGCATGACTGATAGTGATCCTATCCTTTATTTGACTGATAGTGTCCCCAAATTTGACGATGTCAACTCCGGCCAAGTTATTGTTATCCGACACAATCAGCGCCGCTTTGTTGAATTTTCCGTTATCGTTAATTAGGCCAAGCGTTTTCAAAACGTCATGATTCACATCGATTTTCAAAATGCTGTACATCTTCTTGGCAAACGATTCAAAGCTCAAATCTCCTTCAACGTCCAGTTGCTCAAACGATAGATTCTGTCCCTCAAGAATCGCCCTGTGAAGTTCCAAAGAATCCATTTCTATTGTCGAGGAATCATTCCTCTTATACGCTTTTGCTTTATATAGATAAGGTTTAAACATTCCTTCATACACAAACAAATCGATTGTGTTATTGCTGAAATTACATTCAAACCGATAATTTGGTTTAGGATGAATGGAATCGTTGATTTTATTTTCCAAGTCTAGGCAAATTTGCCTCAAATCACCTTTTAATCCAGAGGCAACACCATTATCATCGTATCCGAAGCGAATTGTTCCTGTGCCAATGTTAGAATAGGCGCTGACCGTCTTTAAGAATGAATTTGAAATATCCGATTTAAATTCTAAGAACCTAGTTTCTTTCATAATATTCAATGCCTCCACTAGTGAATAATTATAAGCAAAAGCGTTGCAAATACAACGTATTTTTTTTCGTTGCATTTATGTGGTTTCACTTTATTTTTACTGGTATCGATCTAAATAAAAAGATGAAAAAATCGGTCCTCATCCCAATTTAACCTTTATGAGCATGTTTTCTTTATAAATTCACGCAAAAAGAGACAAATTTCCTTGCGCTTTCGGCCTTGAAAATCAAACAATACCCCCATTTTTGCCCTTTTTAGGACGAAAATTGGTTTCCCAGGTTGGGTGTGTGGTTGCACTGTATTCCTAAAACGCAAAAAATGAGTAAATCGCGAATTTCCGAAAATGCCGATAAATACGGGCTTTTCCACCTGTTCCTTCCATCGTGTACAGATACCCGTCACCTGTTCCCGTGTCGTTACGAGGTAGGATGGGTGTTCATTTTGAGAGTGGATTTGTTTCCCCATACTAGTAAAGGCCTTATTTTTACCGCTTTACCGCGTTTTGAACGATTTTCGCAACAAAAAAGAGGATTTCCCACATTTTTGCAAAGTAGGAAATCCTTCCGTTTTTTATGATTTTTGGCTATTTTCAGCCATTTTTGCGACTAAGCAACACCACCGTCTCAACATGCATAACATGGAGACAAAGAACGGGTCTACCCATACGTGGCATACTACAGAATGAACATATCTACCACAGTCAAAACATGACTGTGCAACTGGCAATAATGACACACGTTGATAGTGTTGGTGGATAGATGTTATCCCTCAAGGAAAACCTTTTATGTAGCAAATATATCAATGATATATTCAAAGTTGAACTTTTTAATCATGTTCCTCATGTTCCCATCATGTTCCTTGCAAAAACATTTAGGCATCAGTCTATCTTGATCGTCGCTATATATTTTGTGTGTTTTGATTTGCTATTCGTGGTCGTTTTCAAGGTGCCGGCTTCTAGCAGCGGCTTTAATACATCAGACGTAAAATGGCTTCTACTCTTATACCCTATGTGGGCTTGAATTTCTTCCCTAGAGTGAGCGACACCATTACAGAAAGCCAATATCGCTTCATCATACTTACCATTGATAATCACACTATTATTCTTTTCACCCAGCATATCGTATAGGGTGATCAGGAAATAATCGTGTTGATCATTCAGTTGAGGTTCCTTGAATTTCAGCTTCTTGTATACGTTGTATATCTTCCTGAGGCCGCTTCCGCTCCTTTCCATTAATCCAGCCATCTCAAAACAACGGCATATTGTTTTATTCCTCCTAACAGATGGTATCGAATCAAGGCTATATTCGTCAGGCTTTTTGGGGAGGAGCCACCCGCCCGGAGAAGTGATGACGAGCCTGTCCTTGAAAATATCCACATCGACCTGTGTCCCCTCGATTGAGTAATCCCTGTGAGCCAGGGCATTGACGACAGCTTCCCTCAGGGCAATTTCAGGATATGAGAATGTGTCGAGCCTTGATCCGTCATCGTTTTTAACGAATCCGCTTCTGCTATTCCTGCTAACGAAATCCATAATGTTGGTAAACACCTCGCAAAGACATCCTTTAAATTCCTTTTTGTCGATTACCTCATTGCTTCCTTTGTCGAATCCATTCCAAAGCCGACATACAGCCAGCGTCTCATCGCTATCAAAGGCATCAGAGAACATTTCTAGCCCTTCGGTTATTCTTCCATCCTGACCTATGATTTCTTTGCTTATGAGCATCTTTTCCGTTGGCTTTTCCCCGTCTTTTCTATACAGCATTGCCAGCTTAATGAATTTGGAGAATCTTTTCACCTCATATTGTTCATTCAGCAATTGGCCATCCATACCAAATTTTCTTTTCCCCATTGAAAGAATCTGATTTATAGTCGCAGGCAAGGTGGAACCATCTTCCCTTATGTAAACCTTCTCACTATAATCGCCAGACTTGAATATGACCATCTCGTTCAAATAATCCGTCCAAATGGCGAGAATATATTTACCTTCTCCGCACGGGAAAACCGAAAAAGATACTTGGATATGGGGGAATATATGCCTGTTTATGATTTTGAGGACCAATATCTTTGTTTGGTCAAGTTCATCTCCATCTATACCCACAATGTCTTTTTTATTGGAAACGCCTACCAAAACATATCCACCGCATGTATTAGCATAGCCAACGAGCGTCTTAGCCCATTTTTCTACCTTGTCCTCGCTGGTTTCCAAGTGAAGCTTATATTCGCATTCTTTATTTTCAAAAATGTCTGCACCAACTAAATCTTCGAGCTTTCTCATGGCAGAACCTCCACGCATATGTATTTTACTTCATGTTCCCTATAAAAACAATATCATGTCCCTTATCATGTGCCGTTTTGTTCCCCTTCGATTGTGGGGAAAAAGAACAGTCAAAACATTCAAAGATAACTATAGAAAAGGCCAGGATTGCTTAGGGGAAGGCTGACAATGCGGAAAGCATTAGAACGCAAAGGTGGGCTGGTAGTCTAAAAAACTCTAATCGTGTTTATAAACAGCACGGATCAAATTGTCATAAGGAGGCCAAAAGCAGAGGCACAGCGAAGGAGAAAAGACATAGGGAGGCACATCTACAAAATCTTGACTACTGCACTATACCCCCTGTTTTTGCCCGTTTTCAGGCCGAAAATCGGTTTTCCAGATTGGCTGTGTGGTTGCAACATGCTCCGAAAACGCAAAAAAAACGAGGAAACGTTCGATTTCAATAAAAGCCCATGAATAAGGGCTTTTTCACCTATTTCTACCATCGTGTAAACATACCGGTCACCTATCCCCATTTTGATACTAGATAGGTTGGGTGTTCATTTTTGAAGTCGACCTATTTCTCCATACGAGTAAAGCCCTATTTTTTACCGCTTTACCGCCACTTAACCCATTTTTGCAACAAAAAAGAGGATTTCCCGCTTTTTTGAGAAGTAGGAAATCCGTCAATTTTTATCGATTTTCGGCTCTTTTCAGCCGTTTTTCCTACTCAGCAACACCACCGTCTCAACATGCATCGTTCCCACATGAAACACATGTTTACGAAACCGAGGTAGGCTACGGAATAGACATGTCCACTGACGTGTGATTTTTCATATGTCTACTGGATGGTGAATACGAGGTAAGTCGTATCGGATGCGCAATCAAATACATTCGATTTGCTTGTTTTGAGCTGATTATCTGAACCTGTATTTGCCTTTCACCTTCTCCACCACATTTAGATTTTGGAGGTAGCTGATGTAATTAGTGCTAGCCGACTTCGAGGCGTTGAGGTAAGACACAATGTCGCCCGGCTGAACTCTTCGTTGAAGAAACGATCAAAGATGGCGGTCAGTGTTTTCCTGATGGAATTGGAATACGTTGATTTGTTGATGATGCCTATCGCGTCCACGCTATTAATCTTTATCCTCTCGCCACCAAAGTCCAAATTTTGGTCTTTCGAGGTAGTGTTTTGGCCTTCAAAGTCCAAATTTTGATCATTCGAGGTAGTGTTTTGGCCTTCAAAGTCCAAATTTTGATCATTCGTAGCCAAATCCATTGCCTTATAGGAATATTGAAGGTACTTCGTGCTTATCGGTATCATGACGGATGTGATGTCGATGTTCTCGTCGTATTCCTGATAATGGATGCCATCGCTTCCGTTCTCAACCATGGCGCGTTTCGCTTTGCCAACCCCAGAGCCGAAAGACTCGATGAGATCGAGAGATCTGAACATCTCACGGATAGAGGGGTTCTCATACATCCTGTTTGGGAAGGAATCTTTCGTGTTTAGGTCTTGTATTGTTATTGGTGGAATCGGCTTGTTGTAGTTGGTTATCACAATGGAGTCATCATAGACATATACTTGGACGCTTCTAGGGTTTTCGTAGTTCTTATGCACGATGGCATTCGTCAAAAGCTCTTCGACCGCGGAATACGGGTAATTGTATATGGTCTCGCTTTTGAGGTCGTCTTTCACGCGGAGAGTCAGGGATTTCAAATAGGCATTATTGATCTCGTCCATGGCGTTCCTGAGTTGCTTCCAAATAGGCCCTCTGAACTCCTTGGAGGACATCACCGATTCGCCCGAGGCGCTTTTGTGAATCAGCTCGACGTAGGAATAAGGGATGAATTTTTCCGGACTTCTGGAGAACATGAGCAAAGCGAAATTCTTCACCATGCCCGTTTCAACATCAACAAGCCCCATATGCTCCGCCATATCCTGTTTGGACAGGTTCTTGGTGTTTTCCCGGTCGGTGGATGCGTTGAGGTATTCCCTTATATAGTCAACGTCGAGGTCATCGATGGTGGCAACGTTAGAATATTCTTCCGTGAAATGGTAGTCTGAGAACTTCTTAAGAAGCTCGAATTCCTCTTTGATGGAAGCGAGCCGAGAGTCTCTTTCAACGCGAACGTACCTGCCTCTTTTGAGATTGATGGTTTTGTCCTTTTCAGCCTTCTCAAGGACCTCGTATGGACCGATGTTGTTGTTCGAGAATGCGAAAACGACGAAGAAGCGGCCGTCGATTTCGGCGTGCGTCATCGCGTAATTTACTTTAGGCTTTATGAATCCAATCAGGGATTTCAAGGAATTCTCCACGGTCTCGATCTGGCTCTCGTCATATCCGAGGATCGGCCTTATCGGCGTGCCTTTCGATTCGGGCTCTTTGTGCTCTTCTACGCCCACCAAGATCATGGACAGATTCCTGTTCATGAGGTTGTTCGAGAAAGCGCACATCGTCTTCAAGATGCTATCTCTCTGGAGATGGGATTTTTTGTACTCGATGCAGTCGGATTCGAGCTTGCATTCTCTGAGGTACTGCAAAGCTATCTTTTTAATATCGTCGGAATTCATTTTATCACCTCATTTTTGGACTTTCGTGCCATTTATGCCATCCAATGTCCATATTTTACCATGAAAGTCCATTTTTTCAATAATCATCTACATACTTAGTGAACTTTATGCCATATCGAATTACGCCAAAATAAAGCTCGCCGTCTAGTCTTTTTTCATCCAACGCAAAAGCTAATGTCTTTATATTGTAAAGCAGTATCAATAACACGCAATGCCCTTGGTTGTTTTTCTATAAATCGTTGGCGCAATCATAAAAAATTCTAAATATTTTTCACTTTAGAAATCGCTTGATTATAACTTTCCTCATCGATCTTTAGCTTATCAAGTTCATCTACGACAACATCCTTAATCGCTTGCTCAAAATAAGAGCAATCAAAATTATCTTCATCGCATTCGCATTTGATTTCATCTAAAACAATGTTTTTAGTTTCAATTATGAATTTAACCAATTCATCTAATAGCGGCGTATCTGAGTTCAGAGTAGCAACAATGTTACCTTTGTATTTGATTCGAATCTGATTGTCCATATTTCAAAAGTCTCCTTTCTATTGCCTGTCTTCCGCCATCTAAAAGTACGGAAATATCATCCAAAGTGTCTCCATATTCCAATGCGCTAGACTTATAGTCAAAAACATCATTTGACTTTTGACTGCACAGTATAACGTTTTCAGAATCGGAATTTATGACTATATTTGCGTCGTGCGTCACTACGATTACTTGACGCTTCTTCTTTAACGCAGAAAACCAAGTTGTTAATTGATTATATATTGTTTCGTTGTCAATATTGTCTTCTGGTTGATCAATCAAAAGAGGCTTATCGCTCTCGTTGAATACTATATATTCTAAAAGAAGATTTGCCCTCGTTCCTGGAGACATGTTTTTCAAGTTATTAATTGCTAAGCCATCCTTCACAAGAATTTCATCAATCACTTCTATTTTGTAAGATTCTAGGTTTTCTAATTCCTTATCTAAATCATCTGAACTTTTTGAATCGGAAATAACCTCATCAGAATGAAAGCAATACGCATCTATCATCGAGCGTAAATCTGAGAATTCTTTTTTTGTCGCATTAAATTTCTTAAGTTTGTTCGCATCAAAGTAAATAGCAAACATACGGTGCAAATATTTTAGAAGATTCTCGCAGTCGAGCCTTCTTTGAAATATAAACTTTCTTCCGTTGTATCCTTTACTGTCCGTATCATCTTTATCAGAAAACTCCATACAAGCGGCTTTGACAATATGATTGACAAGTTGGACACGCTTATTAATTTTGCTAAGTTTTTGCTTTATGGACTCTTTTAATAAGTTAACCACATCACATTTTTGTTTCTTTTGGGCATTATGAGAATTCAAAATCGCTTTATATTTATCCGAAATCATCCATTCAACATTTTCATGTATAAGATTGACATTAAGATCATGCGTCTCTTTATAAACGGCTTCAACTAAATTGCCGAAGGCTATCTTTATATTCTCGTTGTTTTTGAGTTGATCAGGAATGAACTTCTTTTTGCACAGATAATCATAAACATCTTTGAAGTCTTTGTATGTCAAGGCATCATTGCCCTTCTTCATTTTCTTGAATTTAATCTCACATTTGCCGTCGTTGATTTTTATAACCTTAGTCGCCAATGAAGTAATGTTCTCGAACGAGCCGGACACAAATGCATCACATTTAATTTCCTCTAAAATGTTTGCTTTAGTTGAGGCTGTATCAAAATTCTTCAATCCATCAAACTTTTCTTTGAAGTATTGTGACGTCATCAAGTCACTATTTTTCTTGAACAATTCCTGTGCGAAGCCCTGGTTGTAATAATCAAAATGAAATGAGTGGTTCGCCAAATCACATCCATTCATATCAAAAGCTTTGACTTGAAGTTTATCCAAGTAGTCGACCCTATCATCGGATTGTTCTTTGAAAATGCTCTGGACTTTATCGCGATTTAAAAACAGTGCTATTCCATCAAGAAACAAGCTTTTTCCGCTTCCTCTTCCACCAACAATTGAATTTAGACCAGAGCTAAGATAAACAACGTTGTCATCGCCTTGTGTAATCTTGCCTAGGCAACAGGCCTTATCATTTCGAGTAACAACTTTTTTAGAAAAGGAAATTCGTCTGCAATCAGATCCAGCAAGCCTTAGTCCATTAAATGTAGGCAGAGAATGGAAATATTGACATGGATTGTCTAAATAATTTCTAAGTTTTTCAAAATTATTAGAATCAGAAAACGAAATAACCGATACTCTATCTCCTTTATCGAATTCTTTTAAAAGGTCAATCGCCCTTTGTATGTTGGTGTTATTTGACGTCTCCCAAAAGCAGCACATTTGGTCAATGTATTTATCTATATTTTTCTTAGTTTCATCTTCATCCCAATTGTACTCAATACCTCTTTTTCTTTGCTTCATAAAATGAGGGCTTAGCAAAAAAGGCTTTTTTATTTCCGTTATAAGAAAATCAAGAAACTCATGAAGTAGAACCGCTCCTTTTGAATCTGTTTTTTCTTGAAGATATTCATTTATTCTTTTGGAATCAGCATCCATATCAAACTTTTCATCGTCGAAGTAAAAAATGATATGCTTATAAACTTTTTCTTCCACATCGCTTGAGGTTAAATAGACATCAACTTCAACACCGACGATGAGTTTGATCCCTGTTTTACACGCTTCAAACGCCTTGTACACTTCGTCATTAATCCTATTATGATCAGTAAAACTAATCATTTTTAAATCAGGATGGTTTTTAAAAATATTCGCCAAAGACGAGACGTATTTATCAACGCTTAATTTAACAAAATCGCTCGAGCCCTTTGGACATTTACAAGTGTGGATATGCAAATCCCAAATTGAATCGTTCTCAACCACCGAGTCTAAAGAATTAATCATGACTATCACCCCCATTTTTTGAAACTAAAGTACAGATAAACATAATTTCAAATGAAAGAAATTAATGCACAAATAGTGTTCTTGCTAAACCATCAATTGCGCTATAACTATGACTTCTAGAAGAGTCCTAGTCCTCTTGGTTTTATTATAACAAATGAGCCATATCTTTTCCATTTATTCACCAACTATCAAGAATATAGAAAAAGTCCCCCATTGCGGAGACTTGTTCCCATGTTTAGTTTCTCTTGAATATCAGCATGATGTTGCATTCGTCGATGATATTGGATTGGCATAGAGTCCATCCGTCCTCCGCCATCTCATTGCATTCCTCGGTGATCCTCATCTGAGACACCTCGGATTCCAACGGTGTGAGGTACATGCTAATCGATCTGTATTCTGTCTTCATTCTCATATCCTCCTATGTTCACACTGATGACGACGTGAACCTTCTTAAGCAAGAGCTTCCTTCTTTCCCCTGATGGGCCCTTCTCGAATATGCAATGGTCGTAGTCGCAGTCGAACTCTCCGATCCTCACCGCTTTCGAGGCATCGAATTTCCCTATGAAATCCCTGTGGCTCAGCTCTGATTTGAAGACGAAGTTCAATCGGTGCGAGTCCGGTTTCCCATTCTCGTCCATCCCTCCGACGATGATCTTATCAACCGTGGATTCCAGAATATCCTCGCTGAAGCAATCGATGCCTTCATGCGAGAGGATGGTTTCCCTGAAGCTCTTCAGCCTCGCCTTCACCTCGCCTTGGTTATCCTGCCTGCCGTTGTAGTCATTGAGCTCCGATCTTCTCAGATCAAGCTCCTGATTGATAATCTTGTATTTGCTCTCGCAGTCCTCTTGGCTGACGACTCCGCTCATCCTTAGTTCAAGGATGTTGTCCTTTTTCTTCTCGAGCTCCGCTATCTTGGCCTTCGTGTCGGCTATCTTTGTTTCGAATGATTCCGATAGCAATGCGGTCTCGACACTAGAGAGAAAGTCCTTCATGTTGCTATTCCCGTCTTTGCCGACGAGCCTGTTGATGGCTTCCAAGAAGGCTTTTTGCAAGAGCGCCTCATCGACGGCGAGGCTATGCGGACACATCGATTTTCCCTTTTTGGTGGACGATATGCACTGCCATACGCAAATCTTCGGCCCGTCTTTCTTGCCTTCTTTCGTCCTTCTCGTCAGATTCTGACCGCAGAAGCCGCATTGGAGGATGCTAGAGAAGGAATAGGCTCTCGTGATCCTTTCCCTGGTCTTGTCGTTATACTGGTTGCATCCCCTTCTCGGGCATGCTCTCTGCTCCCTGATTTTATTGGCCAAATCGAACGTCTCCGCTGGGACGATGGCTTCATGGTGCCCTTCGATGTAGAACTTGTCGCTTTCACCGAAGTTCTTCAGCCTTCTTTTCGATATCGGGTCGACCGTGTACGTCTTCCCCAGAAGGATGTCGCCTTTGTATTTCTCGTTCTTGATGATCCCAATGATGGCGCTGAGCCCCCAATTGAGGTCGCCTTTCTTCGTCGTGTAACCAAGCTCGGTCAGTTCCCTGGCGATGACGGTGGCGCCGACTCCCTCAACATACCTTTTGAAGATGTATTTGATGGTTTTGGCTTCTTCTGGATTGACCCTGATTTCCTTCGTCTTTGGGTCGTAATCGTATCCAAGGCACCCTTGGAATCCGATCAATTCGCCCCTCTGCATCTTCATCTTAAGCCCTTTTTTCACGTGCTCCGATGTGTTGTGGACTTCCTGTTGGGCGACGGATGAAAGGATTGTGAGAAGCAGTTCCCCGTCCATGGTCATGGTGTTGATGTTCTCCTCCTCGAAGAACACGGTGATAGAGGTAATCTATATTTAACCAAAAAAGGGAATATAACATTCACCAATTTGGGGAATATTCTATAATGCGCTTCTAAGGAGCGATTATGGAAGACAACTTAATAGGTACCTTGAGCATGTTTAGAACGATGGACATCAAACCAAACTTCAGCGACCTTGCCCGCTCTTATGGCAAGGACAGACATACGATAAAGAAAATGTACGACGGGGAGGAAAAGAAGGAAAGGAAGAAGAGGCCTTAGGAACTGGACACCCATACCGACGATATCGTCGGGCTCCTCTCCCATCCCCGAACCAGCATAAAGGGGGCATACTGGTATCTCAGGAACGAGAGGGGGATCAAGTGCTCATACGACAACTTCAAGCATTTCGTCAGGAAAAACAAGCTATCCGTGAAAGCCAGGTGCGGAACGCCGCACCCGCTTTACGAAACCGATCCGGGAGAGCAGCTGCAGGTAGACTGGGTCGAGGGGATAAAGCTGGCCACCGTGGAAGGCGAAGTAATTGCGTTCAACCTGTTCAGCGCAACCCTTGGGTATTCGAGGTTCCACTCGTTCGAGTACAGCGAATTCAAGGGCGAGGCGGATTTCAAGAGGTGCCTCGTGTATTTCTTCAAGAAGGTGGACGGGGCCACCAAGGATGTCCTCACGGGCGATGTGTCCGCCGTCGTCGCGGTCGACGGCCGCGGAGGCAGATCCGTCCATCCGTCGGTGTCCCAGTTCTTCAAGGATCTCGGGGTCAAGCTGAGGCTGTGCAGGGTCAGGTCGCCGCAGACGAAGGGGAAGGACGAGGTGTCCAACAAATATGCCCAATGGCTCCAATCCTATGACGGGAAAGTCAGGGACAGGGACCACATCATCAAGCTCATCGAGATGCTGAACCGAGACATAAACAGGCAGAAAAACACCGGCACGAACATGCCGCCGATACTATTGTTCGGGAAAGAAAAAGAATACCTGCTCCCGCTGCCAGTGGATAGGATCCTGGATTCCTACGAAGACGAGATGCGTTCTTGCAAGGTGCCATCTACGTTCGCAATAGACTACAAGGGGGCCAAGTATTCCGTGCCCCCAAATCTTATCAGCAAAACGGTCAGTTATAAAGAGTCTGACGGCAAGCTCCACATCTACCACGGCGGGGAGCTTGCCGCCACGCACGCCATATCCGGCACGCACACGGTCAACTACAACGGCGACCATTACAGGGAGTGACAATAAGTTTGTGTAATTTGGCATGAAAGCTATTGCTTGCCGGGCCC
>CAVGNR010000020.1:0-16705 GCA_963630675.1 Escherichia coli | reverse complement strand
AAATTGGTGAATTTTATTTTCCCTTTTTTGGTTGTTTTTATGTTACCTCTATCAGACGTGTATCAAAAGAGGCCGTTGAAAAAGGAATCTCTATCAAAGATATTGGTATGTCTTTCTTAGAAGAATACAAAAAGGAAAAGAGATTACGTTACGTAAAGCAAATCTTTATTACCGATCCTTCATTTGACTATAAGAAACTCCTTGCTTTTGAAAAAGAGGCAGAAGGGATTACCGTCACCTTCGATCACATCTTGAAAACCTTGAAGATGGATTGCAGGACCTGTTCCTTCAAAGAAATATGTGACACCGTTGAAGGGATGCGGGAGATGCATCAAAAAGAGTTAAACGGAAACAAATAATGAGCCTTGTTGATTGCAAGGCTTTTCTTTTTTGAAAATTGCTACATGGGTGACATATTTTTAGTGAATTCAACAAAAAATACGCTAAATATTCAGGTTTGTTTAAAAAATGAAGGGGATGTTAATATCAAAAAATGAATATCTCATAGACAATAATTGTGTTAGTGAATCTCGAGAAAACAACTAACTCAAATCCCTTGGAGCGTATGGTAAATCCATATGAGAATGCTATGAGCAAAAGTGAAGTTGTTTTGATTATTTTCTATCGTCTTTATACCCAAAAGACGATTCGTAAGTCCGAAATTTTATGCGATTGCGGCATTAATAGCCTTACTTTCGCTAGATATCTTGCGGATATTCGTTGTTTCCTTATCGAAGCGAATCTACCTTTCGAAATTCTTTATAATAAAACGAATGACTGCTATTCTTTAGCTGACATCACTTTTTCGGATTAATTCTTTTACTCTTAATCGCCCCTTGTTATATTTAAAGGGGGCAAGAACATGATTCGATCCAAAAACCGTAAGCAAGTCGATCTTGCTAACAAGAAAACGCGCGGTGTTTTCATAACCGTAGGGACATTATTTCTCATTTTAGGCATTGTCCTTATTTCTCTTGGGATAGCCCAAATGGCAAATGAAGACTATTTTGGCTTTTCCCCACTTATCATTATTGGAGTCTTTTTCTCCTTTTTCGGATTATCGTTCCTCATAATGGTGGTTATGGCTGCGATTGTTTTGGCTTCCTCAAAAAAGAACGTTACAAAACAAACAGCTGAAGCCCCGTATCAAGATTATTCTTTTGACCGTAAACAAGATTATTCTTTTGAGCATAAAGAAGTGGGTGGCGTGGAATGTAATTATTGCCACCACATGAATCAACCTGGTTCTATTTATTGCTCAAAATGCGGTGAGAAGATCAGAACAAAAACTATTTGTCCAAACTGTAAAGCGGAAAACGATGGCAGTTCATCTTATTGTTATCGCTGTGGTCATCGCCTTTAATCTTCTTTCGAAGCTTCTTTTGTTATTGTTTCGTGAATAGGGTATAGCCTTATTTTCGAAATGATATAATGATGTTGCTAAGATAAAAATGGAGCTTTGTATGAAAAAGAAAAAGAAGATTTTAATTATTTCCTTATCTGCTTTAGGAGGAATCATTCTTTCTTGTTGTGCTTTCGTTGGCATTGTTGCAGGCATGTCAGCAGGGCGTAAAACAAACGTCTCAAAAGATTCTACGATTGATAACCAAACCAACCTTGTCCAAACAAGAGGGAAAGCTCTTTACGATAAAGATGGTAATTACCTTCTTCTTAGGGGAGTTAATGCTGGGAATCTTCTTGTTTCTGAAGGTTGGCTCTCTCCTTTTAGCATCGGTGAAAAATTAGATGAAGAAGGGAATGTTATCTATGACCACGATAATTTGCCAACTTATCCTACTCTTCCAATGGAAAAGAGCATCGAAGGCTTCAAAGCCAACCCGAATTTGAATGACGAACAAAGAAAGGAATTAATTGATATCTATCGTCATAATTGGTTTAGCGAAACAGATTTTAAGAACGTGAAAGATATGGGTTTAAACACGATCCGTCTTCCTTTCTATTGGCGTGATATTTTAGAGGAAAAGAACGGCCAATTTGTGCGTAAAGAAGAAACAGAAGCGTTCTCTTATCTAGATGAATTTGTCAGCAATTGCAAAAAATATGATCTTTACTGCGTCCTTGACCTTCATGGAACGGTAGGAGGGCAAAATGGATATGAACATTCAGGCAACATGGAAGCTGCTGATCTTTGGAAAAAGAAAGAATGCCAGGATGCCACAGCGGATTTATGGAAATATGTTGCGGAACACTATACGAGAACGGCTAGAGAATTAGGCGAAAGCATTGCTACCTATGACATTATGAATGAGCCATGTGCTGATTTCGATAATCCTAATTCCGGCACAAACATGAAAATATGCGCTCCAGTATTTGACCAGATTTATAAAGCTATCCGTTCAGTAGACGATCAACACGTCATCACCATTGAAGGAGTGTGGAGCTTTAATAATTTCACTAATCCAAAAGACTATGGTTGGGAGAATGTCCAATACGAAACTCATTTCTATAACTGGAACGCAAATAAAGTCCCTTATTGGCTTTTTAATAGCTATCACGAGCTTCATAACTGGGGACATGATTATGAAGTTCCTTATTTCGTTGGAGAATTCACCTTCTTTGAAGATAAAGAAGCCTGGCAAAAGCAATTATCCATGTATGAGAAAAGAGGCTATTCTTGGACGATGTGGACCTATAAGGCGTCGGTAACTGGCTGGTGGACGACTTCCTGGTCTGTCTATACTCAAAAAATGAATCTCGTTAATGGTAAGAAGAAGGCCAATCTTAAAACAGACACTTTTGATGTCTTAAAAGAAGCGTTCGAAAAAACGAACACCTCATATTGTGAGAAATCTAATACTTATAAATACATCGCAGACTTCATTCAAAGTAGAAACTAGACGAGTTTCTAATCATTTCTCGCCATCACCGATGATTTCTTCGTAGCCTAAATCTCCAGAGGATCCTCCGGTTTCGATTTCTTCGTAAGTGATATCGTTATTAAAATGGATTCTTTCTTCGCCCGTTCCAACATAAAAATGGATGTTAGAAATACCTGATGGTATTGTTTTTGTGCCATAGAAAGTAATATCAATTCCTGTTTCGTCTAGATTGGTAAATAACGTGTCGGTGTTATAAACGGAGACATTCTTTCCTAAATGAACTTCTTTGCTAGCGATAAGAGTTTCGTTGATGAATTTTGTTTCTCCGAAGGATTTAAAGGTGTTTGCCGTAAATCCCTTTAAGTTCTTTAAAGTTCTACCTTGGGAAAGAATGAATTGCTTCACCTTGCCTTTATGCTCTCCTTCAAGCGTGAATTTGATTGGGGAATTAAATTGAAGAATATTTTGGTCCAAATCAGGTAAGGCAATCTCTAATTCCTTTAAAGATAAGCCTGGGTAAAACTCTTTCAAACCAATGTCATAAGTATGAATACAGCCGAAACCAACCCTTTGGATAGAATCACCAAGGACGATGGTGTGTATTTTTCCAAATCCTTCATTAAATTTTTCGGGAATGTTCTTAAAAGAAGAATTGAACGTTAGTTTGAAAGTCTCATTTCCTTGTAAACCATAGTCTTTTAAATAATAAGGCTCTCCACTAGGGGTTTTTGCTTCACCAATCGTTAAGGAAGTCACATTCGGGCAATTCACAAAAATATTAGGTGCAAAAACGGAGCTGCTTGTAATGTTTTCAAATTCCACTTTCTTCAAATTAGGAAGGTTTTGGAAAGCGCCATCTTCTATTTCAACTTGTTGAGAGAGGAATGTGATTTGAGGTACTTTTCCGTCGTTAACAAGACAGGAGTTGGCTATTTTGGAAATTCTTTTCCCTTGAACCTCTGATGGAATAATGACTGGTTCTTCTTCTGTGTTCTTTACTTTAACGAGGGTTAATGTTCCGTCTTCATTTTCGTTATAGGTGTAACCAACAGTCTCAAAGTTTGGATAGACGACAATATTAAAATCATAGGAATAAGTGAATGGGTAGGTAAGTAATTCATTGTTATATGTCCAATCTGCGATTTTTGAGCCACTTAAAGGATCGATCTGAGGCATATCCTCCCACTCAATTGTTTGACCATAGGCTATTTCTTTTGGTGGTAGAGACGTTTGAGCGAAAGTGATTGTATAGGTGTTTGCCTTATAAAAGGCTTTAAGATAGACGATTTCATTGGAAATAGGAGTGGTTTTTAAGAATTCCTCACCTTGATATTCCCAATATTGGAAGGTATAGCCTTTCTTTGTTGGTTTTGGCAAAGAATCATACATGTCTTGGCTATATTGGTTGATGGTATTGCTCTTATCACCTAAATCTCCTCCATCCGGATCAAGATGAACGGTGATATCTTCTAATTTTTCATATTGAGGATAAACGAATGTCTCTCTTGTAATGCATTGATAATTCCCCCAAGAAACAAACTGATATCCAGGAACAACTTCAGCCTCAGGAGGAGTGGCGTCTTTTTTGAATTCTATCTTTTGATGATCGATAACTCTTTGAGAGTCAAAAGACATGAAATAAACATCATAGGTTTTTATTTCTAGTTTACCAATGAGGGTAATATCGTTCATGATTGGTGAAGAGAAATCAAATTTTTTGTCTTGATAAAAATATCCTTTCAAAAGATAACCTTCTTCCTTTAAAGAAGGAGAAGGAGCGTGTTCTCCTTTGAGGACTAATTCCACGTGATCTAAATTAAGCAAATCATAATGGTAAGTTACTTTAGCGTATTGGCTTAGGTCTCTATTTGAAGAAATAGAGTTTAGGTTATTGCTCTTAGAAGAGCTTGCTCCATAAACAGCAAAACCAGTGGAAACACCCAAAGCCAAAAGAAGGCAGAATATGGAGTTTCCAAAAAGGAGCTTATTAGAAAAGGAAATCTTTTGCTTTTTAAGGTTTTGGGGAAGGATCTCGGGAACCTTACCAAAATAAAGTATTTCATAATCGACATTTAAAACTTCACATAGAGATTTAAACTCTTCTATGCTAGGTAAACTCTCGTCTTTTTCCCATTTTGAAATCCTTGTTTTAGAAACATTTAATTTCTTCGCAAGAGATGCTTGGGTGTAGAGCCCCTTTTCACGATAAAAGTAGAGGGCCTTTGCAAAAGAAGCAGTCTCAAATTCTCGGAAGTCATCATTTTTCTCTACCAAGACCAACGTGAAAAAAGAGGAGACGTTGCAACGTAACACTTTAGCTAAATCGGCTAAAAGGCAAATGTCTACTCTAACTTGCCCTTTCTCAAAACGGGAAATGGCCTGAGGGGTATAAGAAATTGCCTCTCCAACATTTGCCAAAGAGAGATTTAATTCTAATCTACGTTTTTTTAAAAACTCACCGAGGTTCACCCTCTTATTTTATAAGCATAAAAGAATGTCTGCCCTACTTTTTTAAATGCTTATCAAAAAATGATATAGAAAAAGAGCCATAAGGCTCTTAAACGAACAAGATAAATTAGAACTTTGGTTTGTTAGGGACGATATGATGCTTTCTACAACGAGCTTCGTAATTCTCTTTTGCACCAACCTTAATGATTGGATCATTGAAATCGGCAGGCTTGCCATCGATTAAACGTTGGGTTCTTGTCGCGGCACATCCACATACTGTGCAGACAGCAGAAAGTTTTGTCACGAATTCGGCTCTTGCTAAAAGCTCTGGCATTGGACCAAAAGGCTCTCCTTTGAAATCCAAATCTAATCCCGCGGCAATCACTCGAATGCCTCTATCCGCTAATTCTTCGCAAATCTTAACGATGCTCATATCAAAAAATTGAATCTCATCGATGGCAACGACTTGGGTGTCCTCTTTAACCAACTCTAAAATAGATTGTGCGTTTTTAATGGCATAAGCCTCATATTTGGCTCCATCATGGGAAGCAATGGCTGTTTTATCATAACGATCATCAATCGCTGGTTTGAAAGCAATGATTTTCATCTTGGTATAAGAAAGGGTCTTTACACGACGAATTAATTCTTCGCTTTTTCCAGCGAACATAGGCCCAGTAATAACCTCAAGCCATCCTTTTTGAAGTTCTTGATACATAATAGGAAATCCTCTTTTTCAAGTTATTCTATTATATATGAAAAGCGTTCCCTTAGCCTTAAGAGAACGCAAATTCTTTTGAAAACAAATACAGGGGTTGGCTCTTTTTAACGAGCTGACTTGTCGTAAGGAATTCCTTCCGCTTTCGGAGCATGACTCTTTTTAGAGAAGAAGATAAGGGAAAGAACCGCTAATAAATATGGCAACATGCAATAGAAGGCTTTGGAATTATAGAAGGCTTTCACTCCGCCTGAGAATGCCGTTGTCATGAAGGTTCCAAGGGAAGTGAATAAAGCAAAGAATAGAGCGGCGAAAGTGATGTTTTTCGCTTTCCAGTTTCCAAGAATTTCAATTGCTAATACCAAGAAGCCATAACCGAAGACCCCGGAAGTTAGGGTCCATTCACCTAAACGTAAGCAAGTGAAGATGATATAACCGCCAATTGCAGCGGAAACAGAGCCGATAGCAGTGCCAATATATCTCATCTTATTGACTTTTATGCCGACAGAATCAGCAGCAGCTGGATTTTCACCACAGGCACGGATTCTTAAACCCAATCTCGTCTTGTTCATAATCAATGTCAAAACAACAATCAAAATAATTCCAACGATAATGGTTATGTTTAAATTAGAGAACATGCCATTAAAGAAATCCATGTCCTCAAATTTATAAAGCATGACGTTATAGAACATGGAAACGTCCATTTCCGGAAGATCGGCCGCACGATGAATTGTGTTACCAATCAAGACAATAGCAGCTACAAGACTATTTAAGGCAGTGCCTACAATGGTTTGATCTGCTTTCAAACGAATCGAAACAAAAGAAAGCAAGAAAGAGAAAGCAAAAGCAACTATCACGCAAACAAAAAGGCCTATCAAATATATGAAATTAACGAAAGCCCAGTTGTTTAGTAATTCATTTCCTTTCAAAGCGTCTCCGATTTGCGAGCAAACAAGAAGACCAGAGAATGCTCCTAATAACATAGAACCGTCTAAAGCAATGTTGATAATACCAGAACATTCAGAAAACATTCCGCCAAAGCCTCCAAGGGTGAAACCAACACCAAATACAATGAAGGAGAAAATGAGCGTTCCCCAAACATAAGGGCTGATGCTTATGCCTTCTAAAATGAGTAAGTTCATACGGTTTCCTCCTTTTTGGAACGGTATAGTTCTTTGAAACTAGCGTCGATTTGTCCTTTGCTCTTTTCATTGGCGTTCCTAATGAGATAAGCGATAAAAGCGCTAAATGAAGCAACATAGATGATTACCGCCTTAATTAACTCCATGTAATACTTGGAATAAAGGATAGAGACATTAACGATTTGTGTTTGCCCTTCGTTGATATAGGCAAGGAAGAAAGAGGAGAAAATACATCCGATTGGATCGGTTTGACCGATTAAAGCAACGGATATTCCGTTAAATCCATCTGACAGCATAACCCCATCTAATGCTCCAAAGGTAAATCCTTTAGGAGAAGGAGTGGCAAAGACCATATATCCACAAATTCCAGCGATTGCACCAGAAATTACCAAAGAAAGAATGATGTTAGAGTTTTGATTAATACCGGCGTATTTCGCTGCAAACTTATTTGAGCCGCAAAGTTTTAGTTCAAAACCGAATTTGGTGTATTTCAAAATAAACCAAATGAATACGGCAATTACAATCGCGATAAAAATACCAGCCGTTACATTGTAATAAGCCGGATTGATGTATCCATCGGCTGTGTATTCAGAGAAAAGGGCTGGAAGTCTTCCGTTTTGTGCCATTTTGGCAAGCTGAGTTTTATTTGAAGCGTCGATCCATTCTTTTGGTAAATAGTCGCCAATCAAACCACAAAGATAATAGACAATCCAGTTAAACATGATGCCAGAAAGGACTTCATTGACGTTGAATTTCGCTTTCAAGAAGCCAGAAAGGAAACCAATAAAAGCCCCTCCAAGCATGCCGACTAACAAACAGACGTACCAAGGCATACCCATGAAAGAGAAAATCAAAGAAAGGAAGGCCCCCATGGTTAATTGGCCTGTAATGCCAATGTTAAATAAACCAAGCTTAAAAGCAAAAGAAATGGAAATACCGGCCAAAATCATTGGAGTTAAAGTGCCAATGACGTGAGATATTGCGTCAAAATCACCTTCTGACATTCCTTGGAAACCAGAAGATAGAAGGACGTTTAATCCAGCGAAACAGTTTGCTGGATCACGAATAAGCATGACGATGAAGCCTACAAAGATACCGATAAAGACGCAAATAATCGAACTGATAACGGATCTTGCTGCCCGGAAATGGAAAAGCCAAGAAAAGAATTTTGCAATCGGGACGAAAACATAACGGAGATAATGCCAAACGTATTTGTTTAGGAAGGAACCGACTTTTTTGAAGAAAGCACCAACCTTAGCGAAGAAGGCTTTCATGGATTCTTTAAATTTTTTCATATTATTCTCCCAACCCTTCTTGCACTTTTGCACCTGACATATAAAGGCCGATTTCCTCGACCGTTGTCTTCTTTGGGTTTAAATTCGCAACAATTTTGCCATTATGCATTACAAGAATACGGTCAGAAACGTTCATGACTTCTTCTAATTCTAGAGAAACAAGGAGAACGGCTTTTCCCGAGTCTCTGCTCTCGATAAGTTGATTATGGATTTTCTCAATCGCACCAACATCCAAACCACGTGTAGGGGATACGGCAATTAAAAGAGGAGAACCCAAATCTAATTGACGTCCGATGATAGCTTTTTGCTGATTACCGCCCGACATTGAGCGGACTGTTGTACTTGCTCCTAAAGAAGAGCGAATGTCGTATTGCTCAATCAATTTTTGAGCGTATTCACGAATGGCTTTTTTATTTCTTACGCCAAAAATAGAATATGGTTTTTCAAAATAACGTTGCAAAACAAGGTTATCTTGTAAAGAGAAGTCTAAGGCTAAACCATATTTGTGGCGATCTTCAGGAATATGAGAAAGACCCGCCAAAGCTCTCTTTCTAATGCTTAATTTTTCTAAATGGGCATCGATATAAGGCTCTTCCTTATATTCTTTGCCAGCTTGTTTGCATTCTTCTTTTTTCTTTTCGTTATAGTGGGGGTTCTTGACGTTATGAAGGATAATCTCACCAGACTTTGCTTTGCAAATACCCGTTAAGGCGTAGATTAAATCGCTTTGTCCATTGCCTTCAATTCCAGCTAAACAAACGATTTCTCCCTGACGAACAGAAAGAGAAACGTTATTAACGGTATCTTTTCCTTTTTCTTGGTTAAAAACGGTCAAATTACGGATGGTAAGAATATCCGCGCCTGGTTTTGCTTCCGTCTTTTGAACGACAAGTTGAACGTCTCTTCCGACCATTAAACGGGAAAGCTGTTCCTCTGTCGTATCTTTTGTGTTGAGCGTTTCAACGCATTTTCCTTTTCTTAAGACGCTAACACGATCAGAGACAGCCATGATTTCGTTTAATTTATGTGAAATAAAGAGAATCGACTTTCCTTCTTTTGCCAAATTCTTCATCGAAACCATTAAGTCGTCGATTTCTTGAGGTGTCAAAACGGCTGTAGGTTCATCAAAAATTAAGATGTTGGAATCACGGAAAAGCATCTTCAGAATTTCGACTTTTTGTTGTTCACCTACTGACATGTCATCGATTTTTTCGTCCAAATCAATATGGAAATTATATTTTTCGCAAAGGCTCTCTAATTTTTTGCGAGCCTCTATTGGTTTAATAAAGCCAAAAAGGCCAGTTGGTTCTTCACCAAGAATGATGTTTTCCAATGCTGAAAAAACGCCTACAAGCATGAAATGTTGGTGGACCATGCCAATTCCTAATTTGCAAGCTTCATGCGGGTCTTTGATAGAAACTTTTTCACCATTGAGCAATATTTCACCAGAATCTGGTTCATATAAGCCAGAGACCATGGACATCAAAGTGGATTTTCCTGCGCCATTTTCGCCTAAGAGTGCGTGTATTTCTCCTTTTCTTAGCGTCAAAGAAACGTCGTCATTTGCTTTAATGCCAGGGAAATATTTGCAAATATGTCGCAGCTCAAGAACGTTTTCTTCCATATAAAAAACTCCTTTTTGAAGGAAAGGGGGCCATAAAGACCCCCTCATTATAGACAATTTAGTTGTCTGCGTTGTTGTAGGTGACTTGAACTTTTTTGACGGTTGGTTTCGCATCGGTGGCGGCGGAAATGGTGATATTTCCAGCCTTCATTTGGCTAACCAAAGTCTTATAGTTATCGATTGTGAAGTTCTTGAAACCCCAGCAATCAGCGTCACCAGTTACTTCTGGAGTTGGAAGGGCAACCGCATCCTCGTTAATTCCAAGATTTTCGATCTTGCCAGCGAGTTTGTCAGAGAAATTCTTATAGCCATTATTCTTCCAATCGGTCAAAGCAGATTTGATGGATTCTCCTAAGCCTTTCATAGCGGAAGTAAGAAGTAATTCTCTTGTACCTTCTGGTTTGATGGAAGTATCAGCGTGTTGGTTGGTATCGACACCGATCCAGGTTTTTCCAGTCTTGTTGGATAATCCGGAAAGAGCAGTGGTTACGGAGTTATAGACGGCACCACCACAAGCGAAGATACTTTCGGTTCCTGCGTTATACCAGCTGGTAGCAAAGTTGGTTGCTTCAGGGGTAGAAGCAAAAGCGCCAGCATAGTAATATTGCATCTTAATCGCATTGTCTGCGAGATTAAGTTCGGTTGCAGCTTTTTCAGCACCTTGGATATAGCCATAGCCATAACGAACAACGGCTGGAACTGCCATACCACCGATGAAGCCTAAGTTTCTTAAACCTTCTTTAACGGCGCCATAACCGGCCATAAAGCCAGCTTGCTCTTCGTGGTATTGAGTCATAGAGACGTTCTTTTGAAGAGTATATTCGGCATATCCATTATCGCTGTCTTGGTTAACGCAGTCCAAAGCAAGGAAATGAATGTCTTTGTATTTAGCATTGGCTTGAACTTGTTTGACGACTGGTTGGAATAAGTAACCAGGAAGAACGATGAAATTCGCACCCCAGTCAGCAGCTGCCTTAATAGCGGCGACTCTTTCGGTTGTGGTGAAGTCTCCACCGACGGCAGTTGGTTGATAATACTTGGTCAAAACGTTTCCGTTGCTAACGATTTGATCTTTAACGGTTCCGCCACCATTTTCGACGGCCCATGCGTTAACGGCTTCCCAAGATGTTTGGTTGAAGTTGTGATCGTTAAGCGTGCCAGAGTCTGTGACTAAAGCGACTTTAACGGTTTTCGTGGTTTCGCCACCGTTACTTTCTTTGGAGCTCGTGTTGTCTCCGCAAGAAGCGAGTGTGAGGATAGAAGCGCCTAAGACAAATAGGGCTGATTTTTTCATACTTGTATGTCCTCCTAGTGTATGAATTCGGACCAGTTTCTATTAAAAACACAATTGCTTCTTATGAGTCTTGTTTGTTTTAATAGGAACTTTCTTTTGTCCTTGGAATATTATTATAGCGATAAGTGAAAATCCTTTTTAGAACTTTTTTATTTTTTTACATAAGAATTTTAAAAAGAAAAGACATGGTCTTGGTTTTTTCTTACGAAGAATGTTTCCTATGGAAAAGAAAAACGGAAGAGTAGATAATCTAAAAGATTCAGAGGTTCGGAAATGATAGTTGTAGGCGGAATGATTGGAATCGGAAAAACAACGACGACAAAGATGCTAGAAGAAGAGCTTTCTTTACCTTCTTTTTTTGAAACGGTAAAAGGAAATGAAATTCTGCCTTTATTCTATAAAGCCACGCCAGAAGAAAAAGAAAGAAAACGTTATCCTTTTCTTCTTCAATTATCTTTCTTGCGTGCTAGATTTCATACCATTCGTGAAGCTTTAAAGGAAGAGAATGCTGTGCTTGATCGTAGTATTTTTGAGGACCGTTATTTTGCAAAAAAGAATTTTGAATTAGGCAATATCAGTGAGATGGAAATGAAGATATACGATTCTTTCTTTAAAGAAATTTTGCAAGCCCTTCAAGAGAATTCCAAAGGAAAGAAGACGGTACTTGTTTATCTTCACGGTTCTTTTGAAACAGTTCTAAAACGTATTCAAAGCAGAGGCCGTTCTTTTGAAATGGGAGAAGAACTGATCTCTTATTATCGTTTCCTTTATGATGGATATGACGAAATGATGAGAAAAAGCTATCCCAAGGATTCTCTCATCGATATTGATGTTGATAAATGGGATTTAAAGAAAGACCCCTTGGCTAAAGAGCACCTTTTCCAAGAGCTAAAAATGAAAGGAATGATTGAATGAGAACGGAAATCAATTTAAAAACATACAAGAAAAGAAATCAATATTTCCATTTCTCTAAATTCCCTGATCCTAGCTATGGTCTAGATGTCGATATCGATGTAACGAATATCGTTAAATACAAAGAAGAGAAACGTATCTCTTTCTTTTCGGTTTTCCTTTATCTTTTAACAAAAGCCATCAATTCCGTATATGAACTTCATCTTCGGGAAGTAAAGGGCCATATTTATTACTACGATCAAATCCATCCAACCTGGACGGTAATGGGAGAGTCTGGCGTTTATAGCAATGTTGGCTGCCTTTTCAATGAAGACTTCCCTGCTTTTTATAAAGAAGTAGTTGAATTAAATGATAAAGCGAAGAAGTTGAATCCAAATGATCAGTTGGATCTTTCACCTCTATGTAATGAACCAAATGTTATTTTTGCTTCCTGCTTACCTCTATTAAGTGTTCTTTCTTTCCGACATCCAACTCCATCGGGGGACCATGACAATCTATCCGTTCCTCGTATTCTTTGGGATAAATACAAGAAACATGATGACGGGACGTATCATCTTACTTTGAATATCACCGTATCCCATACTTTGGTGGATGGTTTTCCACTAGCTAATGTTTTTCTAAAGATGCAAGAGCTTGCTAATAATCTTGAAGGCCTACCAAATGACTAAGGAAGAATTAATTGAACAAATTAAGGGATTTATTCCCTCCAACGAAGAAGAGAAAGCGGATAAAGAAGTCATCCTCCGTGCTTTAAAAACAGAGGAAAACATCTTTAGTAGGGAGAATCAAATCTGCCACGTTACTTCTTCTTGTTGGATTGTGAATAAAGATTGGGACAAAGTCCTTCTTTGCTATCACAAGATTTTTCAGTCATGGAGCTGGCTTGGTGGGCATAATGACGGGGAAGTCGATTGCTTGAAAGTTGCTTTAAAAGAGGCAAAAGAAGAAAGCGGTCTCTCTCATTTTCAGGTGTTAAACGATAGAAAAATCTTCTCTTTAGAGATTCTTACAGTTGATGCCCATTATCGAAAAGGAGTGTATGTCCCTTCTCATTTACATCTAAACTTAACTTATCTTCTTCAAGAAGATGAAAAAGATAGGCTCATTATTAAAGAGGACGAGAATTCTGACTTGCGTTGGGCTAATTTAGAGGATGTGTATACTCTTTCAACAGAGAAATGGGTTGTTGAACACGTCTATAAGAAGTTAAATCAAAAACTCTCTATTCTTAAAAAGAAGAGAGACATGTAGTTAATTAAAGGTGAAACGGAGGAGAATGATGAAAATTTGTGTTTTAGGAAGTGGAACTTGGGGAAGTGCAATCTCGAATCTTTTGGCATTAAAAGGCAAGGATGTTTTTTGTTATTCTCATCGGAAAGAACAAGCGGATTTATTGAATTCGACGCATCTACATAAGAATCTTCCTGGAGCCATCCTTTCATCTAGAATCATCTTTTCTTCTGATTTAGATACATGTCTTAAAGATTCTGAGGTCATTGTTTTTGCAACTCCTTCTACCTATATTCGAAAAACAGCGGAACAAATAAAACCTTATTATCATGGCCAATTAATTATTGATTTAGCCAAAGGCGTTGAAGGAAATAGCTTACTTACGACCTCTGAAATCATTGAAGACGTATTAAAGATTAAGAATGAAGTGGTTGCTTTAACTGGGCCAACCCATGCTGAGGAAGTAGTACTTTCTTTGCCGACTTGCATTGTTGCAGCTTGTAAAAACATGGAAAACGCGAAGAGAGCACAAGAAATCTTCCATGGGGATTCTTTCCGTGTTTATACAAACGAGGATAGAAAAGGCTGTGAGCTTTGCGGCGCTTTTAAGAACATCATTGCAATTGCCTGCGGCATTTCCGATGGACTTGGTTTTGGCGATAATGCCAAAGCTGCTTTAATCACCAGAGGCGTGCATGAATTAAGAAAACTGGGTGTCGCAATGGGATGTGATTCAAACACTTTCTCTGGCTTAGCTGGATTAGGCGATCTTGTTGTTACTTGCACAAGCAAACACAGCCGTAACAACCAAGCGGGCAATTATATTGGACAAGGCTTTACTCCTCAGGAAGCAGTGAACAAAGTGGGCATGGTAGTTGAAGGCATACTTTCTTTGAATGCAGCGAAAGAACTTTGCGACAAATATCAGATTGATATGCCAATTATTTACGGGGTTCACGAAATTATTATTCGTAACAAAGGTGCGAAAGAAATTGCTCAGTCTCTTCTTTCTCGCGATAAGAAAAACGAATTTTTCAATTGAATATTGATACACGTCCCCGCTCTTTTTATTTAAGAAAGCAAATCCTTTATAGAGATGCTTTTCTTATGAGCAACTTGCTTTATATCTATCGATTTTTCATAAACGATTACATCTGCATAGAGAGGATTATTCACAAGTACCCCGTCTTTTTCTTTCACTTTCGATATTAATTTTTCCACTTCATAAGCATTTTGCTTTTTAATAAAATTTTGAAAGAAATATCTTCTTCCTTGGTATGTTTTAATCCTAGATTTTTCAAAATCATCACGGCAGGCTTCTAGATAGATTCTCTCGCTCGTGTTTTCTGCTGTGTAGCCACAATAAAGATCTTCCGGTGAAGATAAGACAATAGAGGCGGAATTATAAGGAAGAGGAAACGTATAACTCGCTTCCTTTAATGCAAAAGAAAGATCAATTTGCTCCGTACTTCTTAAACAACGTGGGAACATGGTTAAGATTTCAGCTATGGTCATTTCAGATTTTTCTAAGATGGCTCTGAATACCGCAAGCGTCATTTTTGCATCATCTAAAGATTTGTGAGGGGTGTATTTCTGAAGTTCTTCTTCGCCAAGCAAAGCAATTAATGCGTTTTCTAAACTAATACTCTTTTTACTCGTTTTATCGATTAATTTTCGATACATTCTTTGGGTGTCAATCGCATGAACGGAGAACTCTTCTAAGCCATTTCTTTTCAAATCTGTGTAAAGAAAGGAAATATCGTTATCAACAGCGTGGCCTACATACATGGCTTTTTCGTCGGAAAACAACGTTTTAAATTCACCATAGAAATAAGGGAGAGTAGGGGCTTTACGATACACTTCATAATCATTTGCCTCCCAAAAAAGATGAAGACCATGCATTTTGTCACTAGAAAGAAGATGAAACTCGCTATTTGGATTAATTGGATGATGGATTTCCTTGACGATATTAAAGGATGCGTCTGTTATCAATGCGCCTATTTCACAGATTTTGCCTATTTTATCTAAGCAATTTGCACATTCGAAATCAAAAAACACATAATGCTGGATATTTTTTTCTAGAAGTTCTTTTACGGCTAATTGAGAATTATAGATTTCTTTCGGATTGATTCCAAAATATGCATCGAGGGAATAATAGAAACAGGATTCGAAATCGTTTCTTTTGAGGAAGTTTTCAAAATTATCTCCTAACGAAAATAGAATGTTTTTTAACGCATATAAAATGAAATAACATCTTTTTAATGGATAGGAATGAGTTTCTTTCTTTTGAAGAGATAGAGGGATAAAGGCCTCTAGTTCGTATTCGTCATCATCTTCTTCAATGACGTTAAGCATGTATCGAACATCAAAGAGCTGAAAATCAAAGGGTTCAACATCAATTTTCTTATACTCATCTAATAAAAGGCGGCAATCTTCGTATCCTTGCCAAGCGACAATTCCCGTTTCTTGGTTGGTTAAAAGCTTATGGATTTTCTCATCATTTGTTTCAAAAGGAAGAACTTCTTCTTTTAAAAACTTTAGGCTATCATCCACTTGAAGATAAGCCAATTCCAGCTGGCCTGTTTCTCTTTTTGTAGTAGAAATGAAGGTAAAACTCATATGTATTCATTTTATTGCTTTTAGGCTAACAATGCGCATAGCAATATGGGATACACATTCAATAAAAGAACAAGGAATAGTTGAAAGCTGATTGGAGGGGGATAAAATAAAAAACAAAGAGAAGAGGGGAAAATATGAAATATTGTTCTCATTGTGGAAATGAGGTTGTTGATGAGGCTGTTGTATGCCCAAAATGTGGATGCCAGGTGTACTCGAAAGAGACTTTTAGTGATTCAGATTCTGAAACACTAACTACGGTTGCAAAGGTGTTTATGATCCTTGGCTGCGTATCTGGGGCTATTTGTTATTTGATTCCATTGATCTGGTGCATTCCGATGACAGTTCATTACTTCAACGCAATCAAAAGAGGCGAAAAACTTAGTACAGGATTCAAAGTATGCTCTTTGCTTTTTGTTAGTCTTGTTGCTGGAATTGTTATGCTTTGTGATAAAAAGCATTAATAGGAACCTCGCATTTAATTTGTTGCAAAACCGGTTAAAACCGGTTTTTTAATACAAATTCATTTTGCAAGAGAGTTGCAAGAATTTTGTGTAATCTGCAAGTCGCATATCCCTTTTCCGTTTCA
>CAVGNR010000019.1:0-18766 GCA_963630675.1 Escherichia coli | reverse complement strand
GGGCCCGGCAAGCAATAGCTTTCATGCCAAATTACACAAACTTATTGTCACTCCCTTTTGCAATGTCTTCATAGCAAAAAAGTTTTAAATTTCCCTAAATTTTTATGTACATTTTCTCTAAATAAGCGAAAATAAAGAACCATGGGATGTAAGAAAATACATCCAAAATATTTCCTAAGAGGTCACATCCATGAGCAAAAACAAATCCGATGTTATTTCGTTGTTTGGTACGAATGTCTTTAACGATAAAGCAAGGAAAGAATTTCTTTCTAATGAAGCCTATCTCGCTTTAAAGGAGGCAATCGAGGAGAGAAAAGAACTCGATCACGCTTATGCGGATGAAATCGCTTCAGGAATGTTAAAATGGGCTCTTTCAAAAGGAGCAACTCATTATACCCATTGGTTTCAGCCTTTAAACGGCTTATCCGCTGAGAAACATGACGCCTTTATCGGGAAACCAAATGCTCTCGGTGAAGTCACGTATGATTTCAAGGGGAACGAATTAATTAAAGGGGAACCAGACGCGTCTTCTTTCCCTTCTGGTGGACTTCGTGCTACCTTTGAAGCAAGAGGCTACACCGTTTGGGACGCGCAAAGCCCAGCCTTTGTTTTAGAGGACGATGAAGATGGCGCTGTGCTTTATATTCCTACTGCTTTCTGCAGTTATAATGGTGAAGCTCTTGATGGTAAAACTCCTCTTCTTCGTTCTGAAGAATATCTTTCTGATTCCGCCTTGCGTGTCTTACGCCTTTTAGGCGACACAACCGCTCAACGTGTTTATTCCTATGCTGGCGCGGAGCAAGAATATTTCCTTGTCGAAAGAGAAGAATATTTAAAAAGAAAGGATCTTGTATATACGGGTCGCACCCTTTTTGGGGTGAGCGCTCCAAAGGGTCAGGAATTAGATGACCATTATTTTGGTCCAATTAGAGAAAAAATTTCTTCCTATATGAAGGAAGTCAACGACGTTCTCTGGAAGTTGGGGATTCCTGCTAAAACGGAACATAATGAAGTTGCCCAATCTCAACATGAGCTTGCTTGTATTTATGCTCCCTCTTCTTTAGCGGCTGATCAGAACCAGTTGGTGATGAGACTTCTTAAACGTATTGCGAAACATCATGGCATGATTTGCCTTCTTGAAGAGAAACCATTCGAAGGAATTAATGGCTCTGGCAAACATAACAACTGGTCTGTCGGAACAGATACTGGTATCAATTTCTTTTCTCCAGGAAAAGACCCCGAAAACAATCTTCTTTTCTTGATTTTCATGGCCGCCGTCATTCGTGGGGTAGATATGCACGCGGATCTTTTAAGAGAGTCTGTCGCTTCTTATGGCAATGATTTCCGTTTAGGCGCCAATGAAGCCCCTCCAGCAATCGTCAGTATCTATCTTGGCGATCATTTAACAAAACTCCTTGAAGGTGAAACAGCAAACGCGACAAGTTGCTGTAAACGTTCTGCCGAAAAGATTACAGGTAGCAAAGGTTTACCAACCGTCTTGAAAGACGATGCAGACCGTAATAGAACCTCTCCGTTTGCCTTTACTAGCAATCGCTTTGAATTCCGTATGGTCGGAAGCGAACAAAATATTGCCGAACCAAACACTTATTTGAATGCAGTGTTAGGGGAAGGGCTTAACGAAGCAGCTTCCTTGATGGAGAAGGCGGAAGATAAAGAAAAAGCGGCGAGAGAATGGATTAAAGAAACCATTCAAAAGCATAAGCGCATCATCTTCAATGGAAATGGTTATTCCAAAGAGTGGGAAAAAGAAGCGGAGAAGCGTGGACTTGCAAATCTTAGAAGCACACCTGAAGCAATCGCAGCCTTAGACCGCAAAGAAAATCGTGACCTTTTAGTCAGTAGCCGTATCTTCACTGAGGCGGAAATTGATTCTCGTGAAGCGATTAAATACCAAGACTATCATTCGAAGGCGGTTATTGAAGCGAAAACCATGTCCCGCATGGTTCATAAACTTTACTTACCAGCCATTCATAAAGCGTTAAGAGAAATTGTTCAATTAGATGGTTTCTATAAAGACGAATTCATGGTCGTTTCTGAAGAAAAAACCGCTTTGGAAAAAGTCCTTAATGACACTTGCTCTTCCTTAAAACGTCTAG
Source organism: Escherichia coli (assembly GCA_963630675.1). GTDB lineage: Bacteria > Bacillota_I > Bacilli_A > RFN20 > CAG-826 > UBA4951. The sequence goes on along the minus strand of CAVGNR010000019.1, from coordinate 16,649 downwards.
ATTCTTTCATTAAAGAGGACGCAAGAAAGAATGGAGAAGAAAAAGAACACGCTTTCTTTGCTGCAACAAAACTCAAAGAAGAAATGGCCGTTCTTAGAAAATCTGTCGATGAAGCAGAGCTACTCGTTTCCAAAGAGAATTGGCCGGTTCCAACATATGGCGATCTTCTTTTCCATTCCTAATTTTCAAGTATTTTAGCATTAAAAAGTCATAATTATGACATAGTCTATTCCCTAGAGGTTTAGTATCATTTTCACTATGGAAATTATTCAATATTTATCTAGGACTTTAAACATTTCACCCAAACAAGTGGAAGCTACCCTTCGTCTTTTAGAGGAAGGCGCAACCGTTCCTTTTATTGCCCGTTATAAAAAAGAAGAAACCGGGAATCTTTCCGATGTCGTTTTACGTTCTTTTGTTGAAGAAAAAGAGAAATTCGAAAAACTAGAAGAGAGAAAGAAAACCGTCCTTTCTTCCATTGAGGAACAAGGCAAATTAACACCCGAACTCAAAGAAAGAGTGGAGACATGTACGAGTTTATCTCTTTTAGAGACGATTTACCGCCCTTATAAGCCAAAAAGAAAAACAAGAGGATCCATTGCTAAAGAAAGAGGATTAGAACCTTTAGCAACCTATCTTTTGAAACAGCAAGGGGATCTTTCTTCTTTAAAGAAATATGCGTCTTCTTTTATTAATAAAGATGTTCCTAGCGAAGAAGATGCTCTTCAAGGTGCAATGGATATACTTGCTGAGAATATTTCAGACAACCCTGATTTTTATCTTTTCGCTAAAGAATACGTCTATAAAACTGGCAAAATTAAAGTCAAACAAACCAAAGAAGATACGGAGAACAAATATCAGAATTACAATAATTTTGATTGCCCTGTATCCCGTATCAAGTCCTATCAGATTTTAGCTTTGTTACGCGCCAAGAAAGAAAAGAAGCTTTCTTATTCTTTTGCATATGATGAACTTACCATTTGTCACCATATCGAAAGAAAAATCATTTATAGGGATTCTCCTTTCTCTTCTTATTTAGAAAAAACGGTGGAAGATTCCTACAATCGTTTAACAGGCTCATCATTAGAGAATGAAATCACCAAAGAATTATTTGAGAAAGCGGAAGATTCCTCGCTTGTGCTCTTTTCAAAAAACTTGAAACAACTTTTGCTTGCCTCCCCTTTAAAAGGGAAACAAATCCTTGGCTTTGATCCTGGATATAAAAATGGCTGTAAGTTGGCTCTTATTGATTCTAATGGGCAAGTCTTAGCCACAGGAATTATCTATCCAACAGTTGGAAAAGAAAGGGAAGCGGAAGGAAAGCTTCTTTCCCTATTCCAAAAATACGGATTTGATTACATTGCTTTAGGGAATGGAACCGCAAGCAGAGAAAGTCAGTCCTTTTTAGAGAATTTTTTAAAGAAAAATAATCTTGAAAACGTCCATATCGTTATCGTGAATGAGTCAGGCGCTTCCGTTTATAGCGCTTCTCCTTTAGCCATTCAAGAATTCCCAAATATGGACATTGAAGAAAGATCCTCCGTTTCCTTAGCAAGAAGACTTCTTGACCCGATGGCGGAACTCGTTAAAATCCCACCAGAATCCATTGGAGTTGGTCAGTATCAACACGATATGGATGAGAACCGCCTGAAACAAACTTTAGGCGATACTACTATCGATGCCGTAAATGAAGTAGGGGTATGGTTAAATACTGCTTCATCCTCTCTTTTAAAATACGTTTCTGGTTTAAACGAAAGAAGTGCGAAAGCCATCGTTGCTTACCGAGATGAACATGGCTCCTTTAAAGAAAGAAAAGACTTACTTAAAGTAAAAGGCTTTGGGCAAAAGACATTCTTAGACGCAGCTGGCTTCCTTCGTGTCGAAAATGAGAATCCTCTAGAACGTAGTGCTGTGCATCCAAAAGATTATGAGGCAACCTATGCGCTTTTAAAGAAATTAGGCATTTCCTTATCTGATTTAGGGACAGAAAAAGCCAATATAAAACTCAATTATCCTATGGATATCCCATCTCTTTCTAAAGAACTTGGTGTTGGTGAGTATACCTTGAAAGATATCATTGAAGAATTAAAGAAACCAGGAAGAGACCCTCGTGAAAAAGCCATAAGTGCAGAATTAGATAACAAAGTAAAAGATATAAAAGATTTACAGGTTGGCGTGATTCTAAACGGTACGGTTCGTAATTTGTCTGATTTTGGCGCTTTTGTGGATATTGGCGTTCATCAAGACGGCTTGGTCCATATTTCTGAAATAGCAGACCATTTTATTAAGCATCCAAGTGATGAACTTGAACTTGGCCAAATCGTTAAAGTAAAGGTTATCGGAATAGATATTCCAAGGAAACGTATTTCATTATCCATAAAGCAAGTGGCTTAGTGGTTCAAAATAACAGTTATTTTTCACTTTGAAAAAACAACGAGAAAAAGACGTGGCCAGGTCGAAGAATCCCCTTTAAAACAACACTTTTAGAAATCGAAAAACGCACAATTTCATTCCAAAGATTTTAGGGAAACCGGCACATTATTAAAAAACGAATTCTAAAAACATATAGAAAAATAAATAACAACCGAATGTTTTTGTTACCTTTTGCAATAAAAGATATTTTTGTGACTGTTTTCTACCTCATCCCATGAAATAAATTCCCAAAATAGCAATTAGATTGATATCATATTACCGATATGGGGACAATATGAAACAAGACAAAGCAAAGGAGAACGTGATTGCTAGAGAAATTTCTCTTTCTATTAAGGAAGGAAAATGGCTTCACGTCGTCTATGATTCTCTTAAAGAAAAGAGAAACACGTCTTTTTGGTGCTTTGTGAACGACATTGACCCAGAAAAGAAAAGATTGTTTGTAACTGTTTTTAATGAATTCAAAGGGACGGACACAATTGATTTAACTTTAGCTTACGAAAGAATATTAGATGCTAAAGTCCTTTCCTTTACCACAGGAAAATATAACGAAAATTTAGTAAAGAAAATCAACGATCACTTGAAAGACTTTTCTTGGCTAAAGTTTGAAAATTTCAATAACAACATTCTTCAATATTTAGAGAAATGCTGCGAAGCGGATTCGGACCCTTACATTAAAGATTATGCGATGGTTAAAGGAATAGATGCCTCCACGCTTGAAAAAGAAAAAGAGCTGGAATTAAATGACGCACAGATTCATCAACTTGTCCGTTATGTAATTCGACAGGATTTAAACGAGTGGGAAAATAAAAAATCAGAACTGGCTCTTTCCCGTCTTTCTATTGATGATGGACCTAAGAAATATATTGTTGCCTATCAAAATATCTTTTTCTCTCCGAAAGACAAAAAGATAAAAATCAAAGGTGGTTTAAAAATCAATCAGTCTTTCCTTATCGAAGGGGTGAAACATTCTTTATATGCATATACCGAATTAAACGCTTCTGAATTCAAGGAATCCCTCATAAATGACTTCGAGGGAACTCTTGAAATTCTTCGACAAGGTATCTCTTCTTTTGAGAAAATTGATACACGTCCTGACTTCTTTTGCCTTCAAAGAGATTTTCAACTCAATCTTGCAGAACTTTTTGGCAAGATCGAAACAAGATGGAATGAGAATACATTAAACGCTCCTCTAAAAGCTTTCTTTGGCAATTCCAGCCTTTCTAACAATGGGCACGTTCTTCCTAATATCGTTCTTTTCGACGATAGGGTGAATGTGGATCAAGCTTTGCTGATTTACAGCGCTTTAAAAAACAAAGTCACCTATGTCCAAGGGCCTCCAGGAACAGGCAAGACTCAAACTATTTTTAATACGATACTCTCCGCTTTCTTTGCAAAGAAAACCGTTCTTATTTCAACAAACAACAATCGTCCATTAGACGGGATTGTAGAAAAGCTGTTCTTTTCCTACGATAACCATAAGATTCCCTTCCCTTTCTTACGCTTAGGAAACATAAACAAAATAGAGGAAACGACTCTCCAAATACGTGAGGCGTTTCAAATAGAAGACGAAGAAAACGACCTCTCCGTGAATGAGCTTGAAATCTTAAGAAAGAAAGTGCTTAGCAAAAACAGAGAAGCGGTTATCGCTTTGACTAATTTCCAGAAACGCCGTGTTGCAGAGGAGAATCTCGTATTCTTAGAGAAAGTAGAAAAGATAGGTGCTAGAAGTTCCATTATAAAGAAACAAAAACCCTTGCTTCAAAAACAAATCCAAGAGATTCCTTATGTTAGTGAAAAAGATATCATTTCCCACTTCGTTTCTTTAAAAGAGGACAAAGACGCTTTGAAATATCTCTATTGTTCCTCTTTGAAACACCTTGCTAAACTTCATTCTCCAAAATACGATGTCCTTCATGAAATTGTTTTAATAGAAGATCCTCGTGAAAGGGCAATGAAATTTAATTCTTTCCTTTCTTGTAATGAAAATCTTGAACTTCTTTTAGATGTCTTCCCATTGATATTCACAACCAATATATCTGCGTCAAGATTGGGTGATGGAGACGTTTTCTTTGATCTTCTAATTATGGATGAAGCAGGGCAAGCGGATATTGCTCATTCTCTTATACCTATTTCTCGTGCGAAAAGTCTTCTTCTTGTGGGGGATGAAGATCAATTGAATCCTGTGATTACGTTAGACGAAAATACCAACGAAGATCTTAAGAAAGAGTTTCAAATCTCTGACACCTATGATTATCTTGCAAACTCCATTCTCTCAACCATGAAAGCGGCGGATAAAGTCACCAATCGCGTTCTTTTAAGAAATCATTATCGTTGTGGCAAAAGGATCATCAATTTTAATAACCAATATTTCTATCATAATAAGCTTGTTGTTTCCCCATCTTTAGAGGAAGGGAACGTTTCTTTTATTGATAGTGACAATCATGTACGCACGCCTGTTAAGAATCAGAACTATGAAGAAGCAAAGAATGTCGTCTCCTATTGTAAAAAGAACGATATCAGTGATTGTGCAATCATCACTCCGTTTGTAAATCAAGCTAAACTCATCAATGATTTGCTAATCAAAAATGGCGTAAAAGAAGTAAAGACCGCCACCATTCACAGCGTTCAAGGCGCAGAGAAAAACACCATCATAATTGCTACAGGGGTCTCCTCTTTTACCTCCCCAAGAACTATAAAATGGCTCAATTCCCATGGGGAAATTGCTAACGTCGCAGTTTCTCGTGCGAAAAAGAAACTCCTTGTTTTTGGCGATGAAGAAAAACTAAAAAACACAAAAACAGGCGACTCCGTATGGAATGAACTTATCCGTTATTGCAAAAGCAAAGGTACGGTCGAAGTTATTCCTTCCGAAAATGATTCCTTAACCATCGGGAAGTCGAACGGCTCCATTACGGAAGATGAATTTTACGAAACGATTGAACAAATTGTTTCCATAAAGAAAAGACTTAAAGTGGTGCGCAACCTTCCTATTAAAGAGTTATTTGAAGAATATCCAAACTCCCAGATGGAATTTGACTCAGTCATATATGAACGTGGAGTTTTAGGCGGATTCAAACCATGTTTTGCTTTCGAATTTGACGGAGGGGAACATTATTCTGACGCTAAACGTATCGAAAGTGATAAACGCAAAATGAAAATCTGTGAGGAACACGGTATCAAACTCATTCGTCTTCCAAACTCTTTCTCTAAAGATTATGAATTTCTTAAGAAACTAATTGAAGGTTACAAAGAGGACGATACCCATGAACAGCTGACGCTCTTCTAATGCCAATTTCTCTTATAAGCTTAATTCTGATATAATTTCGGTTGGAGCGGAGAAAACCCATGGGATTTTTAGATTTGTTCACACACAGTAAGATTAAAGAACCACAAGTCGTTAAAGACGTGGATATGTCGGAATTAGAGAAACTCAATTCTCTTTTAGGCAAGGTTGGAGATGATCAAAAAGATATCGTTGAGAATCAAATGAAAGCCTCCATGATTGGCTTAGACGGTGAAAAACGCGTCATGTATGAGTTAAAGCACCTCTCTAAACCATGCCTTATTCTTCATGATATTACTTTGTTTGATAAATCCGCGGAACAATCTCAAATGGATTTTATTGTTCTTACAAGAAATTGCGGTTTCATTCTTGAATCCAAATGTCTTTCCGGTGATATTAAAATCGACTCCGAAGGCAATTTCACCCGTATCCTAAAAACAAAAGATGGCAAGGTCTATAAAACCGTCGGTATTTATAGCCCAATTCATCAAAACGAAATTCACCTTTCTGTTTTAAACACATTCTTTAATGACAACAAATTGCCTAGAAACTATCCGATTGAACCTATTGTTGTTATTTCAAATGACCGTTGCATTGTCAATAAGACTTTTGCGCCTTCTTCTATTAAAAACAGCATTGTGAAATATGACCAACTGAACGTGAAAATCCTTCAGCTTATGAATAAGCATGCAGACATTGATGTTTCTGATGATAAATTACTCAACATTGCTGAAGCTCTTAAAGAGAACGATACACCTAGACCAGTCGATTACGTTGCCTCTTTGCATTTAAAACTAGCCGATAAAGAGGTAGTGGAAGAAACGAGCAAGGCTCAAGAAAGTGGCTTTATCGATGATAAAAACACATCCGAAAAGCTGAATGATGACAAGCTTTTAAAAGAGTTAAAACAATATCGTGTCCAAAAAGCAGAGAAATGGAAAACCCAACCCTATAGAATATTTGATAATCAAATTCTGGAAGGAATCATTACCTCTTTGCCAACTAATAAAGCGGAGCTTCTTGAAATCGAAGGATTTACGGAAAAGAAATATCAATATTTTGGTGAAGATGTTCTTAAAATCGTTAATGGAGATAGCTACGTTCCTCAAAAAGAAGAGATCCCTGTATCAGTTTCCTCTTCTGATCAAAAGTTGATCGCCGCTTTAAAGAAATACCGTTTCAAGAAAGCGGAAGAGCTTCATTTGCCTGCTTATTATATTTTTAATAATGCTCAACTGAATGATATTGTTTCTAAAAAACCAAACACAAAAGAAGAGCTTCTTAAGATATCTGGATTCGGCGAAAAGAAGGCTGTTTCCTATGGTGAGGACATCATAGGAATCATTTCCAAGACGAAAGAATAGTTCTTTCAAATTTTATTTGACGAAAAAAGTGGTTTTCGTTCACCCCTTTTTATGATTTAGCACCGCCATTTTTAGCGGATTCTAATGCTTATTTTTGCTCTAAATTTTCGTTTTCGTTATTTGTAGGAGCATCTTCTGGGAGAACGCCTTTGACATCGTCGTGATTTTCGTTTTCGGAAGGCTCGCCCTCTTCGACGTTTTCCTCTGAGGATGGAGCAGACGGTTCAGTTTCTACGGGCGAATTATTGTCTTGAATAATGATGTCTTTGTATTTATAGTCCTGGATTTCTTTTAAAGTAAGCTCAGCCGCTTCAGCGTGATCTAAACGAACTAGGGTATGCACGTATCCTATATAAGAAACAAGGATTAGTAATGCGAAGCCTAACACGCCTAACAACAAATATGCGATTTCTGCTGCGAGGGCAGCAATACACATGGATACAATTCCAAGTATAGAAAGAACGAGGCATGTTCTATATAAGCCTTTCGCAAATCTTCGTAAGAATTCGATTCGGGTTGCATACGCTTTGTTTCTTTCTTGCATTATTTTTAACTCTTCAGCTGTCATAAAAAACTCCTTTTTTAATATGATAAAAAATCATTCAATCAAAAAATGATAGGGAACGACAATAAGTTTGTGATGAGCGTCTTTGTTTGTTAGGCCTGCCAAGTTCATTCCTCAAAAAGAAGAGACCCTGGTCCTTTTTCCATAATTTGTTTGCTTGGGCTTATGCCGTTCTATGTTTTCGTTAGCTTCATTTCCATTTGAAATAACACAAAACAATTTATCATAAATCAATTTGTGTTAAACTTTGTTATAACCAGTATAGGAGACAACGTTATGAAATTTATCGGTAGAGAAAAAGAATTAAAACGTTTATCTGATTCCCTCAATCGTCCTTATGGGTCGGTTGTGGCTCTTTATGGAAGAAGACGTGTTGGCAAAAGTGCGTTGATTGCAAAAGTGTTAGAGGGGTTCGCTGGCACTGTTATTTCTTTTGTGGCTTTGGACCGTGCGGGTTATCAAAAGAATTTTGAATTATTGAAAAATAAGGTCAAAGCGGCATTAAATGAAGAGTATCTTGATTTTAAGTCCATTACGGACTTGCTTTCTTTTCTTTTCATTAAAGCTAAAGAAACCCCTATGGTTCTTGCGCTAGATGAATATCCTTTTTTGCTAGAAGACCGAGACGAACTTAATAGCGAGTTACAAACTGTTATTGACCGATATCAAAAGGATTCCCATCTTAATATCATTTTAAGTGGCTCTTCCTTTGGGAAAATGCAGGAGATTATTGATGACCCTTCTCCATTATATGGTCGTTTCAACGAGATTTTGCATATTGAACCTTTTGACTATTGGGATGCTGCCAAATGGATGGGGGATTTATCTCCAGAAAAGAAGTTTGAGTTTTATGCAGTCTTTGGGGGCATTCCCTATTATTTAGATAACCTCGATTTCAACAAAACCTTGAAAGAAAACCTAATTGAGAAGTTCATTCCGATTGGATCCTTTTTCGAAAATGAATTACAAAACACGACTTTGAAGGAAATCATGAAAGATGAACGATCTTTCCGTATTGTTTCCCTGATTGCGCAAGGGAAACATTCCTATTCGGATTTAAATGAAGCTCTCCCTGGGAAGGGGGCTTCCAAAGCGGTGTATGCATTAAACAAATTACTGGATGAGAAAATCATTCAAAGGTTGACTCCGATTAATTTGAATTCGGAACGAAAAGGCTCCTATTATCTTTGTGATTCCTTACTTGAATTCTATTTTGATTTTCTTTACGAAATACAGACTGAGCGAACCTATATGAGTGAGGAAAAGGTCTACGATTTGATTCGAGATTCTTTCTTACAGAATTACCTACCTCATCAATTTGAGAAACTTTCTAAGGAATATCTTATCCGACGAAACCGCATGGGGCTTAATCAACCTTTGTTTAATAATATTGGTCACTTTGCTTATTATGATCCAAAAGGAAAGAAGAACCTTGAATTCGACGTGGTTACGAATTCAAAAGAGGGGTATGAAAATTACGAATGCAAGTATTTATCTCATCCTCTTAGCCAACAAACAATGGAAAAAGAAATCCACGATTGCAAGGAAAGAAAAATTCCATTTACTCGATATGGTTTCTTCTCCAAGAATGGTTTTGAGATAAAGCCTGAAGGAATGGATTGTTACTCCTTAGACGATATCTATAATTTGGAAGAAAAATAACACAAAACAATTTATGATAAATAGATTTGTGTTAATTTCACACTAGAAAAGTTTTTGCTATATAGTTAGGAAAAAGCAGGGGATGTCCTTACTTTTACTGCCAATTAATATGCCATAAGCAGAAGTGCTAGGACATTCCCTTTCAAAACGACAGCTTAATCTATCGAAAAATATTTTTACAAAAAAGAAGGCATTTAAGCCTTCCTATAGTCTTATTTCTATTTAAAGAAGATACATTAACGATCTTCACGGAAATAAGGAAGACCAAGACTCTCTGGTGGTTGAACGCTCTTTTTACCAATAATACTCGTAAGAACCAAGACAACAACAGTGACGATATAAGGAATTATTTTGAAGGCTTGCATGGTGACGAAAGTAATACCTGAAATCTTATAAGGAAGAATATAAAGGAATCCGAAGAGAATGGAGCCAAGAATAGCTAAGGATGGTTTCCAAACCACGAAGATAACAAGGGCGATTGCTAACCATCCAAACGCTTGAATGGTGGAGCTATTCTCCCAAGAACCACCAACATAGTCCATAACATAGAACAAGCCACTAAAACCAGCGATAATCGAACCTGTTAAAATGGCGCTATATTTGTAGGCATTAACGTTTACGCCATCCGCATCCGCAGCCGCTGGATTTTCACCAACGGAACGAAGATTTAATCCGATTCTGGTTTTTTTCAAAATGACGGCGGTCAAAATGGCAATAACGATTGCAAAATAAACCAAGAAACCGTGAGCAAAGAAAATTTTTCCGAAAGCACCTAAGTTATCTGCCCAGAGAGGATACGAGGAAAGAATCTTACTTGCTTGAGAGAAATATGTTTTATCTACGCTGGACATGAAATAGTCCGCAATTCCTCCACCAAAAGTGGTCAAAACCAAACCGGTAACGTTTTGGTTACAACGTAAGCTAACCGTTAACACGCCATAAATCAAACCGGCAATAGCGGAGAAAAGAGCACTAAAAACAAGACCAGATAAAAGCAATAAGAAATAAGGCGCGTTTTCAGGGTTGGAAGAATATGCGTTCATAAAAAGAGAAACGCCAACGCATCCTCCTAATGTGCCAAAACACATTACGCCAGGGATACCCAAATTCAAGTGCCCTGCTTTTTCGGTGATAATCTCACCAATGCAGCCAAAAAGGAAAACGGTTGCGATGGAGATTGCGGCAGGTAATAAGGAATCAAAGAACATCATGCTTATTTGCCTCCTTCCTTTTCTTCGTTAACGTTAGCAAGCGCTTTTGCTGTCTCTTTTGCGCTTGTATTAACGTGTTTTTTCACGATCTTATAAGAGATGAAGAACTCGACAGCGATGATGCAGAAATACACTAAACCAATAGCGATTTCCCCAATGGAATCATTCGTAATAGAGAAAGCTGTCTGGACGCTGGACATACCATTGTCTAAGAAGGCAACCAAGAATGCTGTTCCAAACATTGCTAAAGGATTAAATTTTGCAAGCCACGCTACCATAATAGCAGTAAATCCAAGGTTTCTTGCTGACTCTGCTGTAATGGTGTGATCGATAGAAGAAGCAAATAAGAAACCGACGAGTCCACAAAGAGCTCCACTAAGAGCCATTGTTCTAAGAATGACCTTCTTCACGTTAATACCGATATATTTAGCCGTATTTCTAGATTCTCCGACGACTTCTAATTCATATCCACGCTTAGAGAAACGAAGATACACAAAGATAGCCGCTAAAACCACGATGGAAACAAGAATCGAAAGAAGATAATTATTTCCAGCAATTTGTGGGAACTGTCCTTTTTCTTGAATGCTTAAAGTGCCAGATCCTGAAGTAACTACGGCACTAAGGAAGACAGAAACCAAACCGGCTGCAATATAATTCATCATCAACGTGAATAAAGACTCGTTTGTATTAAAAAATGCTTTAAAGATGGCGGGGATTAAAGCCCAAATCATTCCAGCTAAGATACTAGAGAGGAAGGAGACAAGAATAATTGCCCAATCGGGACAATTGGCCCTCCCCATATAGAACATGCAAACGATGGCCATTAAATCACCCATCAAGATTTGTCCATTTCCACCTAAGTTCCAGAATTTCATCTTAAAGGCAGGAACCAAAGCTAAGGCAACCGTTAAAACAAGTGCTGTATCGCGGAAAGTAATCCAGATTCTTCGAGGGGAAGAGAAACAGCCTTGAAATAATTTTTCTAAAACAGCGATAGGATTTGCTCCAACGAATATTAATAAAAGGAGGCAGAGCAAAACCATTCCAAAGAGAACAGCCCCAAAACGAGCAAGGAGGCTCTTCCACCAACAAATGTCGCTTCTTTTTGTGATATGGAAAGGAAATTCCTTTTTCCAAGAAGATAATTTATTCATGTTGGATATCCTCCATGTTTTTCTTTGTCATCAAAAGACCAACTTCCGATTTGTTTGTTTTTCTTGCATCAAGAATGCCACGTACCTCTCCATCACCTAAAACGAGAATACGATCGCTAATCGCTAATAAAACGTCTAAATCTTCTCCAACATAAAGAATAGCCGCACCATTCTCTTTTTGCTCATTTAATAAATGATAAATCATATAGGAAGAGTTAATATCTAAGCCTCTTGTTGGATAAGCGACCATTAAAACTTTAGGCACTGAAGCAATTTCTCTTCCAACGAGCACCTTTTGAACGTTGCCACCGGATAATTTACGGACGGAGGTGTGGATGCTAGGCGTGCTGACATTTAATTCGTCTACAACCTTATTTGCTAAATCTCTTGGACTTTTTCTATCTAAAAAGGAAGTTTTCCCCTTTTTGTAAGAACGTAACATCATGTTATCGATAAGGTCCATATTGCCAACTAAGCCCATTCCCAAACGATCTTCTGGAACGAAGGCTAAACGCACCCCCATATTACGAATTTGAGCAGGGGACTTATCTTTCAAATTCACTCTCTCACCTTTTGGATTGATGTAGGTAATTTCGCCTTTTTCTTCTTTTGTTAAACCTGCAATAGCTTCAAGAAGCTCTTTTTGTCCTGATCCTGAAATGCCTGCAACACCAAGAATCTCGCCGCTTCGTGCAACGAAAGAAACATCATGCAACACTTCTCTTCCGTCTTCGTTTTTGCAAGTTAGCCCTTCAATAGAAAGACGATCTGCTGGATTCTTTACTTCTTTTCTATCGATAGAAAGTTCAACTTTCTCACCAACCATCATTTCTGTTAATAAAGATTCGTTCGCGTTTTTGGTAAGAACATCTCCAATGCATTCTCCTTTACGAAGGACGGCAACTCGATCGGAAACACTCAAAACTTCGTTCATCTTGTGTGTGATGATAATGATGGATTTGCCATCTTTTTTCATATTGCGAATAACGGAAAAAAGACGCTCGCTTTCAATTGGGGTAAGAACAGCAGTAGGCTCATCAAGAATTAAAATATCCGCACCACGGTAGATGGATTTAACAATTTCCAATGTCTGTTTTTCCGAAACGGACATATCGTAGACTTTTTTGTTCAAATTCAATTGAAAACCGTATTTGTCACAAATCTCCTGCACTTTCTTTTTTGCGTCTTTTGGAGAAGATTCGTCTAATTCTCTTTCTGCTCTATTTTCTTTTTTCTTGTAGAAGTTGGTGAAAAAATATTTACATTTCTCCCAGAAAGAGACACTTGGCTTGATGCCCAAAACGATATTTTCAACGGAATTAAACGCCTCAATTAGCTTGAAATGTTGATGGATCATGCCAATGTGGTAATGATAAGCGTCTTTAGGAGAGGAAATCTTTACTAATTCGCCATTGATACGGATTTCTCCTTCGTCAGGAAAATAAATGCCCGAAAGCATATTCATCAATGTGGTTTTGCCACTTCCGTTCTCGCCTAAAAGAGCAAGGATTTCACCTTTATAGACATCGAGATTCACATTATGATTGGCTCTCACACTTCCAAAGGTTTTGGAAATGCCACGCATGCTAACGCTAATTTCTCTTTCTTTCACCATCTCGCCTCCTAAAAATAGAAAGCCCAAGGGAGAAAATCCCTTGGGCCTTAAGTCGAATAAATTAGAATTTAGAATTCAACAAAGTGATGCCATCGATTTGAATATCGAAATAAGGGGCAGAACGTTTTTCGCTTTCGGCAAGATAGGTCTTACCATTCTTGGTTTCGATAACTTCGGTATCAGGGGTGTAGGCTTCATCAAAATTGACATCGGCTTTATAGGAGGCTAAATGACCTTGAGCATCGACTTTCATGCTAGCTTTAACGTTTTCTCCGCTCACGGTGAAGGTAGAAGTGTCGAACACTTTGAGGGATCCATCTCTTAATTTGCCAGCGACTTCGTTTAATTTAGTTTCGGTTCCGCTAACGGCACCTTTCTTTCCAGCTTCGCTTAAAGCGACAGAACCATCATAAAGAGTGTTTCCTAATTCGCCAGTCCAATCAGTGTCGATGGATTTGCCTTCTTTAATTTGTTGGAAGCAATAACGGAAATAAGGTTCCCAGTTAATCTTAGAAGAAATAACGAAGGTATTTGGGCAACGGGATTCGGTAGAACCGTTATAGGAAATATTAGGAACGTTTGCAGTTTCACAAGCAGTAGGCGCACCCCAAGAGTCAGCGTGTTGGGAGATGATGCTGCAACCTTTGGAAATTAAGGTTTCAGCAGCGCTCTTTTCCGCGGCCTCGTCATACCAAGAACCAGTGAAGGTGACATCCATGGTGACATCAGAAACGATAGAACGAACGCCTAAGAAGTAAGAAGTATAACCGGAAATAACCTCAGCATAGGTGTAGGCACCAATATAGCCGATCTTCTTGCTAGTAGATGGGTTTGCTTCAATCATAGATTGGAGTTTCATGCCAGCGGCAACGCCAGCAAGATAACGTCCTTCATAAATAGAAGCGAAAGCGTTATGAAAATTGGCAACATTAGCAGTATGAGCTTTATTACCACTAGCGTGGGAGAATTGAACATCTGGATTCTCTTTTGCGGCTTTGATGATGTGATCTTCGTGACCAAAAGAATCAGCGAAAACAAATTTGCATCCGCTCTCAACTAAGTCGGTCGCTTTATCGTAAGCGGCGGTTGTTTCAGGAACGCCGGTTTTAAGAAGACCTTTTACGCCTTCTGCTTTACAAGCAGCATTGAAAGCGTCAATGAAGTTCTTGTCATAAGTGGAATTTTCATCATGTAAGGCGATGAGACCGACGGTTAATTGGTCATTGTTGTTGCTGTTGTCGCAGCCAGCAAGTGTGGCAAAAGCGACAAGAGAAAGAGCGGCTAATTTAATACACTTTTTCATGTGTTCTCCTTTTTGTTCCTAGTCCTTGTTTGAGAATTGGAAAGAAGTTTCGAGAGCAAAACGTGAAAAATGTCCCAATGATATGTTTCACTTGTTCATAGTGTTGGATTAAGGTCCAACGTAGAAACTTTCCGCCAATCCGGCAATTATACGAACAATGTCTTTTCGACGTTAATATTGTCACTCTAAAACAAGAGCCAATGGAAGAAGAAAATTATGAAAACGTTTTCATGAAAAGAAAAAACAAAAACTTGTGGCGAAATAATCGAGAATGTTTTAGCGTTAAAAAAGAAGCAATGTTGTTAAACTTTTAAAGGAGAAGACAATGCACGAAATAGTCATGGATGCCCAAGAAATCGAGGCATGCTACAAAAAAGTAGGAGAAGAGATTTCGCAATCACTCAAAAACGAGGAGAAGAGACCAATCCTCCTTTGCGTCATGAAAGGCGCTATGACCTTCCTTATTGGAATGATGAAATATGTCAATATCCCTGTTATCGTGGATTACATTCATATTTCTTCTTACGATGGAACCTCTACAACGGGAAAAGTCAATTTATTAAAAGATATGTCTTTTGATCCAGAGAATAGAACCATCGTCATCGTTGAAGATGTAGTGGACACAGGCATCTCCATGAAATACTTAGAAGAATTCCTTGCTACAAAGAATCCTAAAGCCATTAAGGTTGCAGCCTTTGTCGATAAACCAGCAAGACGTGAGGCTGAAGTGAAAATCGACTATGTTGGCAAAGTCATCAAAGAGAATAAGTATCTTGTTGGAAACGGCTTCGATTATAACGAAATCGGAAGAAACATTCCTTATGTCTTTGTTCCATCTGAGGAAGACTTCAAGGAATGGGACGAAATCATTGCCAAAGATTCTCTTAAGAAAAATCAATAATTGCCCATTAAAAAACATGTGACACAGCGCTGTCACATGTTTTCTTTTTAGTCAAATTCGACTACATGGGTTGCTTATATTTGTTAAAAATTATAAATTCTTAATAATTTCTTCTGCCAATATATCCGCGATCATTTCATATCCTAAATCATTTGGATGGAGACCATCACACATATATCTCATTGCTTCGAGAGGGTAAGGATAGACTTCCATCTTCATGCTAAATGGATCAGCATGGAATTCTTCAAAAGATAAATCACATATCTTTCCATCTTTTTTAACGCGATAAAACTTCATAACGTTCTCTGGGGTAAAAGGGAGTCTATCGTGCAAATTAATTGGAATTATGTTCTCTCCTCTAGCACATTCATAAATTGCCTTTGAAACGTCTTTTAGATAAACCCCATTTCTTTCGTGTGTGCTATCGAGAGCGCGGTTTGTCCAATCAAAAACATAAACAAACGTCCCTCTTTCCACAGGATTCATTATAAAAATCTTTGCGGTAGGATTTATTTTCTGAATTCGTCGAACTAATATTCCTAAGTTTCCTAGAACGGTTTCTTCTTCTCTTTCCTGAAGAAAGTCTTCTTTATCACCGATTTTGTAGAGTCCAGTCCACCAATCGTTGGTTCCTAAAAGAATGGTATAGAAATCTCCCCTAGGAAGTTCTACTTCACGCCACTCTCTTGTTTTTCCTCCATTGATCCCTAAATTAATCAGTTCGGTTTTAAAAGGAAGCTTTTCTCTCGTTCTTGTTAAATACCCTTTTTGGATTCGATTGCCACTTTCATCAATATGAGCATCAATATAAGTAAAAGAATCGCCGATAGCGACCCAAGTTTTCGTAAGTTGTTCCATGTCTTTTATCTCCGATAAAGACAATTATAGCAATTCTAGTGTTTTTCTAATTTAGAAAACAAAAGATGGTAAAAAAGGAAAACCGTTTTAAAGGAAAAGAGACGCTTGGGGACATTTTTTGAACAAGGCAATTAAAATACAAACAGCAAATCAGGAATTACCTTTGAATAATAGCAAATAAATTGGTTTTAAAAGATTAAAAGGCGTTGAAAAAAACGAAAGAAAAATGCTAGAAGAAAATGGTCGGGAGTGACAATAAGTTTGTGTAATTTGGCATGAAAGCTATTGCTTGCCGGGCCC
>CAVGNR010000018.1:0-36178 GCA_963630675.1 Escherichia coli | reverse complement strand
TATTCAAAAACGCTATTTATTTCTCTAGGCATTGTTAAAAATGGGGAAACTCAAAATTATAAGTTATATTCCTTGCGATAATCTAACCTAGAAACTAGAATAGTTTCCGTTATGGCAGAAGAAGCAATCGATAAACAAATAGAAGAAGTGTTAGATAAAGTTCGTCCTTTCTTAAAAAGAGAAGGTGGCGATATTGAATATATCGGTTTCAAAGATGGAGCCGTATATGTTCGAATGGTTGGAGCGTGTAATGGCTGTTTATATGCCGATGCCGATATTTCTCAAGGCGTAGAGATCATTTTAATGGAGGAAGTTCCTGGCGTTATTCGCTGTGATGCGTCAATGAATCTCCCTGAAGATGTAATGAATGAATATCTAGCAAGAAAAGAAAAAGAGATGGAAACTCCAGCAGAGGAACCTAAAAAAGAATAAAAGTGGCCTAAGCCACTTTTTTAATAATGAATGTTCTCTTTTTTGTTTGCTGTCACATAACCTTGACGATTATAGACATCTTCACGGTTATAAGTCATCTCTTTCATCTCTGGTGGGACAAGCATAACTCCTCCCGCTTCAGTGAGGATGATATCACCTGCTGCAACATCCCATTCTTTGGTTCCAGCGGAGCAACGATAAGAGATGTCCGCTTGACCATCAGCGATGAAACAGAATTTCATAGCAGCGCCCAATGGATTTATAGAAGCGTATAGTTCTGGATGTTTTTCATAAATGTTCTTTTCTTTTTCGTTAAAGAAGGAGCAAGAGCGGACAGCGCGAAGATTATCTGTTCTATCACTAACGTGAATCTTGATCTTCTCCCCGCCATTCTTTAGCTTATATGCTCCGTCTCCCTTGCTGGCGAAATAAACGATATCAAGCATTGGGATATTAATAACGCCTGCCACTACTTCATGTTTATGAACAAGGGCGATATTTGTAGTGAATTGGCCATTTCTAGAAACGAATTCCTTTGTTCCATCGACTGGATCAATAACAAAGATATATTCTTTGGTGAGTCTTTCTTTAGTATCCTTGCTTTCCTCGGTTAAGAAACCATAGTCTGGGAAGGCTTTGGATAACATATCACGGATGATTTTATCGGCTCCTTTGTCAGCATTCGTAACAGGGGAATTATCTTCCTTTGTGACTACTTCAAAGTCGGTATGATAGACATCAAGAATCCATTCTTGAGCTTTCTTTGCGGCTTCAATCATTTTTTTAAGTTCTTTTTCGTACATATTCTTCTCCTTATTATTTGATATATTCGTTAAACGCATAAGCGATTCCATCTTCATAAACGGTTTTGGTTACGAATTTTGCTTTTTCTTTGCAAGCATCGATTGCGTTTCCCATGGCAATTCCTTGGAAATCTTCAAGCATTCGAAGATCGTTTTGTTCGTCTCCAAACGTGTAAATGTCTTCTTTCTTGATACCTAATTTTTCTTCAAGATAAAGGACGCCTGTCGTTTTATCCGCCAAAGGATTCATAAACTCTAGATATCTAGGGTCAGACTTAACAATATTATATCGTTTCTTATCATTTTTAGATATTTGTAAAGGGGAAATAAGGCTAGAAGGGGCTGCAACCATGACTTTCAAAATAATTTCGTTTTCTGGAAAACTATGTTCATCAATAAGACTCACAGATACTCCGTTATATTTCACTTCATCATCCGTCCAAATAGAGGAAGAAAGGGCAATCACTTCTCCGTTTTTATCATAGGCATAGATAGCCCCGCCTTCTTTTTCAATTTGGGGGTATTCGTCTCTAATAGAAAATAGATCTTTGAATTCTAATCCGTTACGTTTAAGAACGTTTCCAGAAGAATCCTGAAGGATTGCACCATTTGAGCCAATCGCAAAACGATTTTCTCCTTTAAATAAAGAGAGATATTTGTTAATGCCAATAAAGGGACGTCCTGAGGCAATCGCAATCGCGTCGCCCATATCTAATCGATGTTGGATATTTTCCCTAACCGGTTGAGAGATTTCTCCACCATCATGTACTAAAGTTCCGTCAACATCAAAGACAAACAGTTTCATAACTGCAATATTTTACTCAATTCTTGGAAAATTTCCCCTTTTATTGAAACTTTCTTTATATTTTTTGCCCTATAATGAAGGGGAAAGAAGGAAAAAGGAATGCCTGAAGAGAAAAAAGAAAACGGTTTTACCAAGTTTTTCCACAAAGTGGGGAAAAATATCAGTGACGCAAATAGAGAGTCAAAATTAGAGAGCGCTTATACAAAGAACGCCCGAAAATTTAGCATTTACGAAGACGATTCCGCTTTCGGAGGAATATCCAAATATGGAAAAATCCTCGATGAAACCCACGTGGAATTGTATGGAGAATTAAAAGATAACGACATTCCTTTTAGCTCCATTCTTGTTATCGAACCAGAAGACAAAGATAAAGAATTGCCTAAGTTTTTCTATGTGGTTTCTAAGAAACAAGACGAAAACGATCTTGTTAGCTTAAAAATCAAAGAGAAGGAAAACGACAAAGAAGTTGAAAACGAATACAAGAGACCCGTTACCATCCTCACTCTTGATCCAGAGGTTCAAGAAGTTCGTGTCATTAGAGTGAATAAAAGATATTTCCTTTGCAAAGAAGAAACTAAATAAGTTTTTGAGGTAAGAAAAAGGGGCTGTTAAGTTTTTTCATTTCTTAACGGTCCCTTTTCATTTTTTGTTTGCTTATTTACCAATTAGAGTAGAAACGTCTTCGTCAGTGTATTTGACTGTTTCATCGTCTTCAGAGTCGGCGTCGCTAGAAGTTTCTTCATCGCTATCATCTTCAACAATTTCTTTGCCTTCGATTTCAGCGTTGTATTCTTTTTCTTCTTGCTTGTCTACCGCATCGACATCAGAATCATCTTCAACTTCCTTATAGACTTCGTTGATGGATTCATCATGGGACTTTTCATAGGTGTGTCTTTCTCTTAAGTCCCAGGTATTATCGCCAAGAGCGACAAAACGTCCATCGACGGTGAGTTGAGTGTAGAATTCTCCGATGTTCTTTATTTTGGTTGCATCATCCATTTCGAGGTTTAAGGCAACTTCGTTATAGAGTTCTTTAAAGGTGAAGATTTTTCCTTCTTTTTTGATGATTGCGTAAGCAACATCGATCATGCTTTGTTTGTCCATATGTTTCTCCTTTACATCTTTTCTGGTGCACTTACCCCAAGCAAGGCTAAGGCGTTTTTGAGGACGATTTGACAGGCTTTCACAAGAGCCAAACGGGAAGAAGTCAAGGCGATATCATCTCTATCGATGATACGATTGCTTGCATAATATTCGTGAATGAGACGTGCTAATTCATGAATATAACCCGCGACTTTATAAGGGGCTCTTGCATTGGCTGCGGTAATAATCATACTAGGAAAAACGGAAAGATGTTTTAAAATGTTTCCTTCTTTCTCATTTGTGAGGCATTTTGCGCTAGAATCAATGCCAATATCTTTGCCCATTTCTAATAAGGAAACACAACGAGCGTAAGCGTATTGAGCGTAATAAACAGGATTTTCTTTGCTCTTAGATGTAGCAAGATTCATATCGAAGTCTAAATGAGCGTCCGAACTTCTTTCACAGAAGAAATAGCGGACAGCGTCCTTGCCCACTTCACCAACCAATTCACGGTGCGTGATGCCTTTACCAGTACGTTTAGACATTTTGACTTCTTCACCATCTTTATAAACCTTAACGATTTGATAAATTTCAAAATCAATAACGTCTTTGGAATAGCCCTGCATCATGAGAGCGCTTCTCATACGGTTCAAATAGCCAAAATGGTCAGCGCCAAGGCAATCGATAAGAAGGTTATAGCCACGAGAAAGTTTATTATAGTGATAGCAAATATCTGGCATGAAATAGGTATATTTCCCATCCTGCTTGATAATTGGTCTATCTTTATCATCTAAGAAAGCCGTCGTTTTTAAATACGTCGCGCCGTCTTTTTCATAGACGTATCCTTTTTGACGAAGCTCTTCGATTGTATCGGTAATGGTGTTTCCTTTACGGATATCGGATTCAAAAGAGAAACGATCAAAATGAACGCCGAAATCAGCCATGTCTTTTTTGATTTTGCCTAACTCTTTATCAATGCCATAACGGATAAAGAAATCATGAGATTCTTGATTATCTTCAAGATATTTATCGCCATATTCTTCTTTAATGGATTCGGCGATTTTAATTAAATCGACACCATGGTAGTCATCATCTCCGAAATTTGGAGTTTCCCCATATAATTCGTGATATCTTTCACGGATCGAATGGCCAAGATGTTCTACTTGGTTACCACAGTCGTTCACATAATATTCTCTTGTGACATCATACCCCGCTTTTGCATAGAGATTGGAAATAGAATCACCAAGAGCCGCTCCTCTTGTATGTCCTAAATGGAGGTCGCCTGTTGGGTTTGCAGAAACAAATTCCACATTGATACGGACATCTTTTTTCTCGCCATCGCCATAATGCTCCCCTTCTTCAAGGATGGTAGTTACGATGGAATTCAAAGAATCCGCTTTGAGGAAAAAGTTAATAAAGCCTGGGCCCGCTATCTCAACCTTTGAAATCTTTGGAGAAGAGATGTGTTTTAGTAATTCTTCTGCGATGGCTTTTGGGGCTTTATGCAACGCTTTAGCGGATTTCATCGCTAGATTTGTTGCATAATCACCATGCGCTTTGTCCTTTGTTTGTTCGATGGTAATTTCTTCGGGTTTCACATCCAAGCCGATTTCTTTTGCGCTTGCGGCAAGAATAGTTTGTAGCTCCTTTTCGTTTGTCATATTTACTCCTTATCAATTAATGTAACAGCAACAGCTTTGATGGCTTTTTTTGCTCCAATTGCATCAAAGCCTTCGTTTGTCATGGCTTTTACAGAAACGTTATCCATTTCTGTTTGAAGAAGATGGGCTATATTTTCTCTCATTTGAAGGATGTATTCCGCTAAATGAGGTTTTTCAGCGAGAATGGAAATATCAACATTCACGACGTGATACCCCTTTTCTTGAAGCATTTTGTAACAAGAAGAAACAATAATACTTGAAGAAATTCCCGTAATGCTTTCATCCGTTGGTGGAAAATATTTCCCAATATCCCCCAAGGCTAAAGAGCCTAGAAGAGCATCACTTAATGCGTGATAAACCACATCGGCATCAGAATGCCCGTCCAAGCCGAATTCGTAAGGGATATGAACTCCGCCAAGAATGAGTTTCCTGCCACTTTTTAGAGCGTGTATGTCTTCTCCGTAGCCAATTCTCATATTTTATTTTTTCGTAACATTGAAACGGAAGAAGACGACATCGCCATCTTTCATCACGTATTCTTTTCCTTCTGAACGAATTTTGCCAGCTTCACGAATCATTTGTTCAATGCGGTCGCCTACACTGCCATTTCCAATAAAGGTGTCAGCAGTCAAGGAATCGCCCATTTTCTTAAATTCTTCAAATGGATAGACTTCTGCTTTAATGAAGCCCTTTTCAAAATCGGTATGAATAATACCAGCACATTGAGGGGCTAGCATTCCATTATGGAAGGTCCAAGCACGGCATTCATCCACTCCACAAGTAAGGAAGGTGGAAAGATTCAATAATTTATAAGAAGCCTTTACCAAACGATCGAGTCCTGATTCTTTCACCCCAAGAGTCTCTAAGAATTCTTGTTTCTCTTCAGGAGAAGATAATTGAGAGATTTCATATTCAATTTCGCAAGAAAGAGGGATGCAAACTGCGTTTTCTTGGTCAGCAATTTCTTTAACAGCCTGATAGTTTGCGCAATTGGACAAATCTCCGTAATCATCTTCCGCGACATTTGCGACATAAAGGATTGGTTTTAAGGTGAGCAAGAAGAAATTCTTTCTTGCATAATCCATCTGTTCTTGGGAAAGGTCTTTGGTTAATCTAGCAGGTGTCCCCTGTTCCAAAGTCTCCTTAAGAGCAAGAAGGATTGGCATTTCATACAAAGCAGTCTTGTCTTTGGTGATTCTTGCTTTGCTTTCTTGTTTTCCAATACGGTTATTAACAGACTCTAAATCAGACATCGAAAGTTCCAAATTGATGACATCAATATCATTCTTAGGGTTTACAGGATCGTCGTTATAACGAACAACGTTCGCGTTTTCAAAGCAACGAACGACCTCCACGATAGCATCGCATTCTCTAATAGCGGCTAAAAATTGGTTTCCTAAGCCTTCACCTTTGGAAGCGCCTTTTACCAAACCAGCGATATCATAGAATTCAAAAGTAGCGTTTACTTTTTTCTTTGGATTGTATTTCGAACAAAGATAATCCAAACGTTCATCTGGCACAACAACGACTCCACTATTTGGGTCAATGGTAGCAAATGGATAATTTTCCGCCAAAACATGTGAATTGGTAATGGCGTTGAATAGGGTGGATTTGCCAACATTAGGAAGGCCAACAATCCCAGCTTTTAATGACATATCAAATAACTTCCTTTTTTACGCTAGAGATTATATCTCTAAGCCTAGGGAATTGAAACGAAGAAAAAGCGCCACTTCTAAGATTGCTCTAAGAAATGACGCTTCGAGACTAAAACTCAAATCGGTTAGTCTATTTTCTTAACACTATTAGCGCGTAAGCCACGATCTGATTCAGCTGGTTCAAATTCAACGTTTTCACCGACTTCAGCAGTCTTGTAGTTATCCATTTGGATAGCACTATAATGGAAGAAGTAGTCTTTTCCATCTTCTCCGTGGATGAAGCCGAAGCCTTTATCCTTGAAGAACTTTTTGACTGTTCCCTTCATATTTACCTAACCTTCCTGGCCTATTCATCATGAAAGACCGTGTTTAATTTTATCACCTTTGAGCCAAAGCAAATAACAAATAGTGAAGTTTTTTATAATTGACTAAAAGTCGCATTTTCTAGAGAAATCTTTATGCTGAATCCAAAAATGTAAAAACAAAGTAGAAACGAAAATACCAAAAAATAAGAAAAAACACATAAAAACGGCAGGATAAAGGTCGAGTTGGAAGAAAGAAGAAGATTTTCCAAAATTCTCTTCCAACGTTTTATGAAGGGTAAATTCCACACTTATTAATGACGAAACAGCAATGAAGAAAGACAAAGAGCCCATCAAAAGTAAGTTGCTTCCAAAAGCGTCCACAATCGTGGTTCTTCTTATTCCAAGTTCAAAAAATAACCTTGCCTCTTTCTTATTTTCGAAAGATAAAAGCAAGGTGTTGGTTAGGAAAAGGAAGCCTGCTGTCATAAGAGTAAGAAGACTTGCAAAACGGAGAATTATTTGAACGTAATCAATCACCTTCTTGATAGAAGATTCGATGGTCAAAGAAGGATCGGTAAAACGCATCGATGGATACGAAGCTGAAAGAGAAGGAAGAATTTCCTTTGCTTTAGAAGAACTACAATGGAAAACGACGCTTTTAGCTTCTAAGGAAAACGAGCTCATTCCCAATTCGTCTCTCCAATAATCAATCGACCAATTTGGTGTAACATATATCGTTTCTTCTTCCCCTTTTAGGATGCCTACCACAACAAGCTTTCCTATTCGAAAATCGTTTTCAATGAAATCCCCTTTGTCTTTATTTGAAACAACGCCTGCACAATAAAGCGTTTCTTTTTCTTTGAATTTATGAAAGAGTTTCTCAGAGAGGCATATCTCGTTGCTATGTGTAGGTTTTTTGCCTTTCACCAAATTGGAAAAATCGCTGGAAATCGTTAACGCCTTATCTCTTCGATACAAATATTGTCCAAAGGAAACGTCCTCTGGCAAAACCAAATCGGAATAAGGCTTATTCTTTTCCGTTTTGCTCATTCCCTCAGATAAGGAAAGAATTTTTTCTTGAGAATTGCCCAAGAAGAACGGATTTACAAATCCTGACACCATCGCGCCAGGAATGGAAAGATAAGAGGCTTCGCCAAAAACGGAATAACTTGAAAGACGAAAACGTTCTGCAATCCCCTTTATGTCTAGATAAGAAAGAGATTGTTTATCCGCTTGAAAAACATAAAGACGTCTGCTCGAAGAGCTTTTATTCTTTTCGTTATGCGTTTGATCAAAATTGTAGGAATCTCTTTCGAAGACAAATTGGTCTAATGTCTTCCCTTCTCTTGCTTTATTAAAAAAAGATTCTTCATCTTTTCTAGGCAAAATATAGTAAGTCTTTCTAAGAAGCCAAGGTAAAGAGGAAGCTTCTTCATCACTTGTAGGAAAGCCCATGCAATCCTCGAGAACGTATTCATTCCAAAAATGGTTTAACTGATATATGGTTGGGCTATTTTCTTCCAAAACGCCAACAAGGGAAAACAATTGCACATCAGAATATCCCCAAGAATTATTTGCCGTTTCAAGAAGAATCTCCAAGGGCTTTTCTAGTAGATACTTTCCTAGGGAGATATAGGAACGTTCAATATGCAAAGCAAGACACATGCTTACCATGGAGGGATACGGTAAAGATAAGACGATTTGTTCATTCTCCATGACCTTAGGTCTTTCTGGATAAATGCTTTTTTCTAGAGGAAGTTCATCTAACCAACGGTATTCGTTAATGTTTCTTACTCCCAATGCAGGAATCTTACTTTTCTTGCCAAAAGAATCGAAATAGAACTCATTCTCATCTTTAAAATAATTCTCATAGGAGCAAAAATAACTGACACCATAATCTTTTATTTCGTTTGGATATTCGTTTTTTAAGGAAATGATTTCTTTTTCATTCGCAGAAATAATCCGTTGGAAAGTTTGCTCGTTCTTGCTGTTACTTTCCATAACGATTCCCTTGGAACCACTCCACTCTCCAAAAGCGTTGTTTAATTCTTTTTGAAGGTCTCTTTGAACATATAAAGAAAGACCAAGTGCAAGCAAAGAAAAAGAAACGATGGAAACAGTAAGAAGACTACGAATTTTCTTCGCCTGGAATAAATGAACGGCGTGTTTTATCCAAAGGAAAGGATTCCAGGATATCTTTTCTTTTTTCGGAGGAAGGAAACTCACGAAAGAATGTTTCTCCATTATGGGATTATCTTTCTTTTCTGAAGAGATTTTTCCTTCCGAAAGAGTCAGAACCTCATCCCCATAACGGTTTGCTGCATCCAAATCATGAGAAACGATAATAACCAGACATTTTTTAGAAGTTTCTTTCAATATTCGATACACGTCCTCGCTATTTTTCTTATCTAAGGCTCCTGTTGGCTCATCCGCAAGAATAACCTTGGGATCGTTGGCTAAGGCTCTTGCAATAGCCACTCTTTGTTTTTCCCCTCCTGAAAGAGTGTTCACGGTCTGGTTCCATTTATCTTCTATTCCTAAAAACTCTAAAGTTTCTAACGCTTTTCTTTTCCTAAGCTTCTTCTTTTGTGTCCCCGATATTGGCAACATTACATTTTCAAGAACGCTCTCTAGTTCCAACAAATCATAGTTTTGACGAATAAAGCCAAAATCCATAAGACGTATGTCATTTCTTTCCTCTTCTCTTAAATCTTGAAAGGCTTTGCCATAGAAAAAGACGTCACCCGTGTAGTCAATATCGACGCCAGAAAGAATTTCAAATAAGGTAGATTTCCCTGTTCCAGAATCGCCAACGATAAAGAAAAGCCCTTTATCGGGAAAAGAGAAAGATGCTCCATCAAAGAGTTTTTGTTTCCCGTAACTTTTATAAAGATTAGATATTTCTAGGCATCTCATTCGTCTCTAAGCTCCTCTAACAAATTTCTTTTTCTTGACACCCACAAAGGGATAAAACCGCTTATAAACGCGATCAAAAGAGAAAAAATCAAAAGAAGAAGAATCGGAAAGAAAAGAATTCCTAAATAAGACATATACGGAATACGAACTAAAGAAGATATGCCTACCCGTTTTTCAAGATATCTAGATGCTATTAAACTTGCTGGATAAGAAAGAAGCAAAGCAAAAACCACGCTCAACAAACTTGTTAAGAGAGGTTCTGATTCATAGATTTTTTCAATATCTCTCTTGCTAGATCCTAAGGAAGTTAAAATGGCAGCCTGTTTTCTTCTTTCTAAAAAAGAATGATACGTTAAGGAAGATAAAATAAAGGCTACGCCTATTACTTCGATAAAGGCAAACGGAAGCAAAGAAGAAGAGAACGCTTCATATAAATTTTGAAAAGAAGAATTGATGGTAAAAGAGGAAGATGTAATTACAAACTCACCCTCCTCTTTCGCTAAGTCTTGGGAGAATTTCTCTAAGCGAGAAGCGTCTTCTTCATTAAAGAAGATTTGATAAGCATAAGAATAATAAGCGGAATTCCTGTCTTCGGTTTCTAAAAATTCCCCTACATTCATCGAAAGATTCTCTAATTCTTTTTCTTTTAATGCTCTTTCAAAAGAAGGAAAAGAAAAGAAGACTTTTGGCGTATTTAAAAAGGAAAATTCTTTCACTACGCCAAGAATAAGGAAAGAGAAATCCAAAGATAGGCTATCCACTTTCTCTCCTCTTGAAAGAGTTACCGTGTTACTTGCCTTCAGTCTTTTCCCAATAGGATTCTTTTGCACAAGTTCTTCAAACTCTTCATTCACCAAACAATAATTCAAAGAATTCCCCGAAGGTAATTCTCCTTTTGATAAAAAGGGGATGCTTCTATCACGAAGAGTAATGTCTTTTAAAGGAATGAAATTCACGCTTTCAAAAGAGAAGCCGTTCAAAGTGAAAGAATGGTAAGAAGGAAAGAAATACGAATAATCATTCTCAAAGGATACAGAAGGGAAATCACGGAAGAAATCTTTTGCTTCTTGAAGAGAAGGTTTTTCACTTCTTATCAAAGAAAGAGGGGATTCTTCATTTTCATAACGAACCTGTTTTGAAAGACTTGCTTGAAGATAATTGAGGGTATGTCCTCGCTCGTTTTTTAAGGAAGATTCGCTTCCTGCATAAAAACCAAAACCTATGAGCAAAGATAAATAACCTATAAAACCGCTTAAAAAAGAGAGAATATTTTTAGCCAAATTCTTTTTATAGTTATGAAAAATCAATTTTGTGAACCAGGAACTTCGTTTCTTTTTCTTTAGAGGGATCTTTTCTAAAGAGGAGGATGGTTTATCAATACTTTTTAATAGTTTCCCATCTTCAAGACGAAGATAATCATCCGCATATTCTTCGACGAGTTTTTCATTATGCGTCACGAACAAAACCAAAGTGCTTTGGGAAATCTTTTTCAACGCCTCCATTAAGAATTTTTCGTTTTGCTTATCTAAAGCGCCCGTTGGCTCATCCGCAAAAATAACCTTGGGTTCGGTAATAATAGCGCGTAAGAAAGCAATCCTTTGCTTTTCTCCTCCGGAAAGCAAAGAGACTTTTTTATCCTTTAAACTCTCTAAGTGAAAAATGCGAAAAAGCTCCTCCCCTTTCTTTTTGCTTTCTTTTTCGTTTTCTCCACGAATTTTAAGAGGAAGAACAACGTTCTCAAAAGAAGAGAATTCTTCCAATAATTCAAAATGTTGATAAATAAAGGAACAGACAAAACGACGATAGTTTTCTAATTTCTTTCCTTTTAATTTGCTTAAGTCTTCTTCGGCGTAGAAGAGTTCACCATCCGTCTTTTCTTCCGCGCAAGAAAGAAGATTTAATAAGGTCGATTTCCCTGATCCCGACTTTCCAACGATTGCAAAAAGTCCTTTTTCAGGTAAAGAGAAAGAAACATCCTTTAAAGCAAAGACTCTTTTTTCACCTTTGCCATAACTTTTACTTAAAGAAATTGCTCGAAACATTTTTCACCCCACTTATAAGAAGACGGGGTTTTTAGAAAAATGCCATTTTTATTTCTTTTCGTTTATTGGACCAATAACTTTTTTCAAAGAATGGTTGAATTTATCACGGTCAATCATGATGATATTGCCACATCCGAGACACTTGATTTTAATGTCCGCTCCAAGACGAACAATTTGAAAACGTTTTGAATGATGAACACAGGGGTGAGCTTTTTTCATCTCCACCTCATCAAATAAATCGTATTGAGTAATTACCATGGTTCTTTTTCCATTTTGATCGCAGCAGGTTCTTTTGGAAGGCCTGGCATTGTCATAATCGATCCTGTTAAAGGAACAACGAAATTGGCACCTGCGGAGAGATTTATTTCACGAATATGGATTGGGAATCCTTCTGGAGCACCTAATAGTTTGGGATCATCACTAAGAGAATTCGGTGTTTTTGCCATACAAATATAGGCATCCGAGAAACCCATATTTGCATACTGGGTTAACTCTTTTTCTGCCAAAGGAGAATATTCAACCGATCCTGCGTGATAGATTTCCTTGCAAATGGTTTCGATTTTTTCTTTTAAAGAAGAATCTCTATTGTAGATTGGGCGATAGTTGGAGGTTGTATTTTCAAGCATGGCTTTGACTTTCTTAGCCAAATCGATAGCACCCTCTCCTCCTTTTTCGAAAGCATCTACAAAAGAATATTCATATCCTTTTGCTTTGCACCAATCGATGAGGGCTTCAACCTCTTTCTCCGTATCTGAAGAGAAATGATTGATGGCAATTAATACAGGTATGCCGTATTTTTGAAGATTGCTTGCATGTCTTTCGAGATTCACGAGCCCTTTCTTTAAGGCGTCTACGTTTTCTGAAGCAAGTTCTTCAAAAGGAAGACCGCCATGCATCTTAAGAGCGCGAATGGTCGCGACTAAAACAGCCATATCCGCATGAAGTTCTCCTTCTTGGCAAGCGATATCAAGGAATTTTTCAGCGCCTAAATCCGCGCCAAATCCTGCTTCAGTAATAACGATTGGAGATAATTTTAAGGCAAGACGGGTAGCAAGAAGGGAATTGCAACCATGGGCAATGTTCGCAAACGGGCCGCCATGAACAAGGCATGGTTCCCCTTCTATTGTTTGCACCAAATTCGGTTTTAAAGCCTCTTTCATTAAACGCATAACGGCATGCGAACAATCAAGGTCTTTAACAGTAATCGGTTTTCCTTCTTTGTTATAAGCTACGATGATTTTTAATAATCTTTCGTGGAAATCGAATTCATCCTTTGCAAGACAAAGAATAGCCATCATTTCAGAAGCAACCGTAATCACAAAGCCATCTTGTCTAGGGCTTCCTTTCTTATCCCCTTCTCCGATGGTAATTTGACGAAGGGCACGATCATTCATATCAATCGCTCTTTTCCAAACGACACGTGTTGGATCGATATTCAAAGGATTTCCGTGATAAATAGAGTTATCAATGATAGCGGAAATAAGATTAATGGATGAGGTTAATGCATGCATGTCCCCAGTGAAATGAAGATTGATATCCTCACTAGGAGCGATAGAAGCCTTTCCTCCACCTGTTGCCCCGCCTTTAATTCCAAAGACAGGTCCTAGAGCAGGTTCGCGAAGACAAAGCATTGCTTGTTGAGAGATTTTGCCAAAGCCTTCTTGCAAAGCAATAGACATTGTCGTTTTTCCTTCTCCCGCTTTTGTAGGTGTTATGGCCGTAACAAGAACGAGTTTTCCTGTAGGATTGTTTTTGATTTTCTCGTATAAAGCGTAATCAATTTTTGCCTTATAAAAACCATATGGTTCAACATATTCTTCAGGTATATTTGCTTTTTTAGCAACTTCTTGAATCTTCAAAAGGTTCATATACGACCTCCTATTTTACTTCTCTAGAGTAAGATACGGCTTATTTTGTTAAAAGGGAAGACGATTCCCTTAAAAAAGAAAGAATCTCTTCTTCGTTAGAAACATAATGAACAGGAAATTGATGGCGGAAAAACGTCTCTTGCCTTTTTACGTAATGACGTGTGTCTAATTTTATTTTATCGATGGTTTGAGAAAGAGTTGCCTCATGATGAATATAAGGAATCAATTCTTTCACGCCTATGGCTTGGAAAGCGGCCCTACTCTCCCCATATTCCTTAATTAGGGGCAAGCTTTCTTCTAAAAGACCTTCTTGAAACATCTTTTCAACACGTTGATCAAGATGCTCATAAAGTTCTTCTCTGTCCTTGGATAAGGAAAAGAACAAAGTCGGATAAATCGGCTCATGGCTTTGTTTTGCTAAAAGAGAGGTCTTGCTTTCATTTGCCGCTAGACATATAGCGATATCTCTTAGAACCCTTCTTCGGTTTTGAAAAGGGATTTTCTTTGCTTCTTCAGGATCTAATTTTTCTAAAATCGCATGCAAATCTTCATTTGTTTTTTCTTCATAAGGAGACATATCCACCGAAGAAGTGTCAATCGATAAATCATAATCATACAAAGCAGCACGAATATACAGGCCACTTCCTCCAACCAAAATAGGCGTCTTCTTTCGAGAAAAAATCTCCTCGAGAGTTTTTCTAGCGTCTATTTGATAACGAGAAATGTCATAGTTATCCGTTAAAGGGACGAAATTATAAAGATGATGAGGAGCCTTCTTTCTTTCTTCCTCTGTGGGAGATGCGGTTGCAATTTTTAGTTTTTCATACACTTGAAAAGCATCCGCATTCACAATTTCCCCATTGATTTTATTTGCTAAGGAAATCGCAAGTTTGCTTTTGCCTGTACCTGTTGGACCAGTGAGAACAAGAATCATTTCAAAAGATTCCTCACTAGGAGAAGCTCACCTTCCACCGTTTCTTTTAAGGCATCATGATTATTCAAAAGAGGATGATTATGAATACGTTTCAAAAGGTCTTCGTATTCTTCTTTTGCTTTCAGGTGTTCTTCTTTGTTATTGATAGATAAAGCCAGTTTTTTCTTTTTCTCAACTAATTCTTCGCCCATAGAAAGAATTTCTGGATCGTTTTGAATCTCTTTATCTAAGGCAAGGTATTCTCTAATAAGGGGCGAGCTTTGAAGAAGGAAGGCAACATCTTTCGCCTTAGCAATAAGTGGGTCTTCCACCATCTCACCAAAAAGAGAATAAACTTGCGAGCGATTGACTTTCACTTTAACGGTACAGCCACTTAAATAGCTTGGGCCAGGGAAATTAATTAATTTGCCATTTGGAGCATATCCCGAAAGCACGTCTTTATTTTTCTTTGATGGGCCTTCAACAAGAACGTTAAATTCTTTACCAACGCATTCATCAGAAGACTTAGCGGTTAATTCATCGATAAGTGCTTTTAAACGCATGAATCTTTCGTGAGATACCTCTGGTGGAACTTGTTCCATCTTCGCGGCTGGTGTTCCAGGACGTGGAGAATAAATAAAGGTAAAAGCGCTAGAATAACCGACTTCCTTACATAAAGAAAGGGTTTCTTGGAAATCCTCTTCCGTCTCATAAGGGAAGCCCACAATGATATCCGTGGTCAAAGCGATATCTGGGATTTTGGCACGAATTCTATGAACAACATCGAGATATTCTTCTCTTGTGTATCTTCTCCCCATCTTTTGGAGGACTTTGCTAGAACCTGATTGAACAGGGAAATGTAACCAATGATCAATATTTGGATAAGTAGCCATCACATCAATCATTTCATCGGTGAATTGAGAAGGATAAGAAGTTAAGAAGCGAAGATGCGGGATGTTTGTTTCCGCGACGGCTTTCAATAACTTCGCAAATGTCGTCCCGTCTTTGAAATCTAAGCCATAGGAATTTACGTTTTGGCCAAGCAAAGTGATTTGTTTATATCCTTTATCAACTAAATCTTGGCATTCTTTAACGATGTCTTCCATTTTACGGGAACGTTCTCTTCCACGTGTGTAAGGAACAATGCAATAAGTGCAAAACTTATCACAGCCATAAGAAATATTGACGAAGGCTTGGGATGAATTTAAACGAACGGAAGGCATATTTTCTACGACTTCGCTAGCAAAGGAACGTACGGAAACAATAGAGGCCTTCTTCTCTAAGGAAGAGGCGAGTAATTCATTCAATTTGCTAATATCGTGAGTGCCAATTACCAAGGTAATCCATGGGTAGGTTTGCATTAGTTTTTGGGCAACATCGTTTTCGTCCATAACGCAGCCAGATAAGACAAGCATGAAATCCTTATCCTGGTCTTTATTTGCTTTAAAGGAGCCGATTTCACCATAGACTTTATCTTCCGCGTTTTCTCTTACGGCGCAGGTGTTAATGATTGCAAGATTGGCCTTTCTTGGATCTTCGGTACGGCTAAAACCTGCCTTAGAAAGATAACCAGCCATGATTTCTTCATCACGAACGTTGGCCTGACAACCATATGTTCGAATATAGAAAAGTTTCCCTTGGGCAAAGTTTTTTAAAATAGGTGCAACCTCGTTTTGGGAAAGGGAACGTTCCACTTCAGGACGTTTTGCCGCATCTTTTTGCGAGGCGACATTTTCATAAATCACTTTTCTCATATCATTACCTTTCTACAATTTGGTGGATAGTTTGAATTTTCGTGGCTTCAAACGTGTCATCGTCTATATCGATTATACAGGCATTCACCATCATTTTCGCATTCTCATCGATTTGGAATGCACCTGTTTGTCCGCCAAGAATTTTATTCATCACAGATTTTCTTTCAAAGCCAATAACTCCATCAGGATCTCCACACATTCCTACATCACTTAAATAGGCTGTTCCGCCTTCAAGGATTCTTGCGTCATTGGTTTGAACATGAGTGTGAGTGCCAACAATCGCCGTCACAAGCCCTTCGAATTCATAGGCGAAGATTTGTTTTTCGGAGGTAGATTCTCCATGAATATCCACAAAATGAATACAAGGTTCATTTTCTTCGAGTAAGAGTTTTTTCAAAGAAGATACAGGATGCTCCACTTCCTCGGTCATAAAAGATTGAAGAAGAATGTTTGTAACACGAATAGGAACTCCTCCAACATCAAATAGAGCACTTCCAACACCATGAGGATATTTCAAGAGGTTCAAAGGGCGGACAAGTTGATCTACCTCATCGATATAGGAGTCGATTTGAGCTTTTGAATGCCAGTGGTTTCCTAAAGTAAGACAATCAACACCATCATCAATCAATTCTTTGTAATGTTTTTCCAGCAAACCTTTACCATGGGAGGCGTTTTCGCCATTGGCAATCACAAAGTCAATTTGATATTTATTGACAAGTCTAGGCAAAGAAAGATGGATCGCATTGCGACCCACCTTTCCAACAATATCTCCATAAAAGAGAATACGCATTATTTAGCCGTTTCTACCGCTCGATATTCGCGGATGATGGAAACCTTAATAGTTCCAGGATATGTCATTGTATTCTCAATCTTTTCACGCATCTGCTGAGCCATTTTAACGGCTTCGGCATCAGAAACCTTCTCTGGAATGACCATAACGCGGATTTCACGTCCAGCTTGAACGGCGTAGGCTTGTTGCACACCATCGAATTCTTTAGCGATTTCTTCGAGTTGGGTAATACGTTTGGTATAGGTTTCAAGAGTTTCGCTTCTAGCGCCTGGACGAGCAGCACTTAAGGTATCGGCTGCAATCACAAGATGGGAAATAACACTTGTGCAAGGGACATCGCCATGATGCGCTTCGATGGAATTGATAACCACTTCATTTTCACCATATTTACGAGCAAGGGATGCGCCTAATGAAGCGTGGCTTCCTTCTTGTTCATAATCGACGGCTTTACCGATATCGTGAAGAAGTCCAGCACGACGGGCAAGGTTTTGATCTAAGCCAAGTTCTGCGGCCATAATTCCGCAAAGATAGCCAACTTCGATAGAATGTTCCAAGACGTTTTGTCCAAAGGAAGTACGATATTTGAGTTTGCCTAAAAGAGCAATCAAATCACGGTTCATACGGACTAAGCCTAAACGGTTAACCGCATCTTGTCCGGCTTTGAAGCAATCGTTATCGACTTCAGATTTGCATTTAGCAGCTACTTCTTCGATTCTTCCAGGTTGGATTCTTCCATCCTTAACTAAGATTTCCAAAGTACGTTTTGCAATCTCACGACGAATTGGGTTAAAGCAAGAAACGGTGATAACTTCTGGAGTATCATCAACAACAAGGTCAACACCGAGAGTTTGTTCTAATACACGGATATTTCTTCCTTCACGGCCGATGATTCTGCCTTTTAATTCGTCGGTAGGAAGAGCAATGACGGCGACGCTACGTTCTGTAACAACGTCTTGAGCGTATTTATCGCAAGCTAAGGAAAGAAGATCTCTAGCTTTTGCTTCGGCGGTGTCGTTTGCTTCATCTTCAGCATTCTTAATGAATTGGGCAATTTCGACTTGCATCTTGCTTTCGACACGTTTCATGATTTCGTCATGCGCCTCTTTAACAGACATGCCCGAAACCTTTTCTAATTCGGAAAGAATCCCGTCAATCTTCTCATCGAGTTCTTTGCTCTTTTTGTCGTTTTCAGCAATTTTGCGATTTAAGACTTCGTTCTTTTGATCCAAAGCATTCTCTTTGGCTAAAAGAGCATTGTCTCTAGCATCAATAGCATCTTCTCTAGCATCCAATTTGGATTGTTGGAGTTGTGCTTCTTGCTTCATTTGACGAATCTCGTTTTGAGCTTGTTGTTTCATCTCAAAAGTGGTTTGTTTAGCGTCAATTTGAGCGTTTTTGGTAATGCGTTCCGCCTTTACTTCGGCTTCGCGAAGAATCTGTTTAGACTCTTTTGTTGCGGAGGTTATCTTGCCCTTTCCTAATAAATTCATAATAAGGAAAAGGAAAGCGGCGCCTATTAAAAGAGCGGCAACACCAACAATTAATAGCCACCACCAATCAAGAAGTCCTGATTGTAGAAAAATCATATGTTTTTATGCTCCTATTCTAACTGAAAATAAGCCTTCCCCATAAACAAGGCAAAATATTTGCTCTTTCAGAAAAATTTATTTGAACGGGTTTCCCCGATAATAAAACTCCCAAAATCTATGGGCAGTACTAAATCAGTACAGATACATTATAAGTTTAAATAGAAAATAAAGAAGACAGAAAACGAAAAATGTTCTTTCTTTTCATCATTTATTAAGGAAAAAGAAAAGGGCCACCTCTTTGAAAGATGGCCCAACATTTTATTCTTGAGCTGACGTCTCTTCTTCAGGAAGAGTTTCTCCCCCTTTGAAAGCGTCACGGATTTTGGCGTTAATTTCTTCCATCTTCTCTGGATTATCGTGGAAGTAAGCTTTTGCTGCTTCTCTGCCATTTCCAATTTTTTCGCCATTGATGTCATACCAGTTTCCCGTTTTTTGGATGAAACCGAACTGGACGCCTAAATCAACTGTTTCCCCTTCTTTGGAGATTCCTTGACCGTAGATAATATCAATGGAACAGCTCTTAAATGGCGGAGCCACTTTGTTTTTCACGATTTTCACACGGACAGAGTTACCAATAATATTTGTGCCAAGCTTTATTGCGTCTTGTCTTCTAATATCAATACGCACGGAAGCGTAGAACTTAAGCGCTCTACCACCTGTCGTGGTCTCTGGGTTTCCATACATTACGCCAACCTTTTCACGAAGCTGGTTAATGAAGATGACCAAACAATTTGTTTTGCTAAGAATACCAGCCAACTTTCTCATGGCTTTAGACATTAATCTTGCTTGTAAGCCAACTTGGTTATCCGACATGACACCATCAAGTTCTTGTTGTGGGACCAACGCAGCAACGGAATCCACGACAATCACGTCGATCGCTCCACTTTCAGCTAACATTTCCACAATTTCTAAAGCTTGTTCTCCGGAATCTGGTTGCGAAAGAATAAGTTCATCGATATTGACCCCCAAATGTTGGGCGTATTCTGGATCGATGGCGTGCTCAGCATCAACATAAGCGGCTCTTCCGCCTTTCTTTTGCGCTTCGCTAACCGCATGTAAGGCCAAAGTCGTTTTACCCGATGATTCTGGGCCAAAGATTTCAATAATTCTTCCTTTTGGATATCCTCCAATGCCAATCGCTTGATCTAAAAGCAAAGACCCGGAAGGAATCACGTCTACGTTCACGTGGGGTTTTTCTCCCATTCTCATGACCGATCCCTTGCCATAGGCTTTTTCAATGGAACGTAAGGCCGCTTCTAAGGCAGCATCTTTATCTTTTCCCGTAGTGAGTTGTTCTGTTTCTTTTTTTGCCATGTTTTTTCTCCTCAACTATAAATAGACGTCCTTTTAGAAAAAGGGACAAAATTAATCTTCGAAAATTGCAATTAAACGATCAAGCATCATATCCACGCAAGCTTCTCTCATCTCATTGCGGGAAAGATCGAAATCTTGTTGCATCTCGATGATGCCGTATTTTGTAGCAATACACATATTCACTCTTCCAACAGGAGCAAAGCCTTCCTCTTTCGTAGGTCCAGCATTCCCCGTAAAGGAAACACAAACATCTGTATTCAAAGTTTTTCTTCCGTTAATAGCCATCGAATCCGCTACTTCTCTAGAAACGACGCCATATTCACGAATAAGTCTTTCAGGAACATTGTCTAACTTCGTTTTTAAATCGGCGGCATAAGTAACAAGCCCTCCGCGGAAGACTTTACTTGCACCAGGAATTGAACAAAGAGTAGACGCAAATAATCCAGCCGTTAAAGATTCTACCGATCCAAGAGTCAATTTCTCTTGGGTAAAGGCTTTGATTACTTTTTCTGCTTTATCGCGATTAATCATGCTTCTCCTCCTTAAATACGGATAGGTTTTGGCATAAATAAATAACACCCGATAAGAAAGACATCAATGTGGCTAGATAAACAAGGATATTTGCGATACGGAAATAAGGATTCCATCCATAATCAAAATAAGAGAAAGGCCACCCGTTTAACAAAACAACAGGGATAGATACCATTTGGAAAACGGTTTTTAGTTTGCCAAAGATATTTGCGGCCAAGACAATTCCTTTACTTGCCGCCACAAAACGAAGGGCATCCACAACCAAATCACGAGCAATCATGATAATAATGGCAAAGGTAGGAATAGATATGTTGTCATAGTGGCTAATCGCTAAATAAATCAAAATGGAATTTACAAGAAGCTTATCCGCAACAGGATCGAGAAATTTCCCTAAATCTGTGACCTGATGCCATTTTCTGGCTAAATATCCATCGACAAAATCCGTACAAGAAGCAATCACAAAAACAATCATCGCAATAAAATAAACGAGATTGATAGAGCCATTCGGGCCAAAATAAATTGGTTGATAAACACTCTCTGGCAAAAAATCAAAGACAAGCAAAAAAGATAGTAAACAAACTACTAATACGATTCTTGCCGTTGTAATTTTTGTAGGTATATTCATAGATTTGTTCCTTAGTGAGTATCCGGTCCGATAAGCCATGTTCTGTCGAGGGCGATAATTAATCTCAGGTTTCCCTGGAAGGGTTAACTTCAGTTTGTCTTCCCTTCTTCCCCTACCAAATTTGGGTTTCTCGCTTGTGGGGTTTACCAACGTTTCACCTTGTTATCGCTAACAAGCTCGTCTCTGTGGCACTTTATGGTTCCTTAACTACGTGAGCTAATTCGCCGCCGTCACGTACTCCTACGTGCCAAAGCTTATTTATTGGCTTTGCGCAATCACTACAGCCATCGCAGACTGTGCGAGCATGGACTTTCCTCTAGTTTCCTAGCAATCGCCTGGACCGGATTACATATTTCTTTTCTTGAACGTGGTGGGATCGAAGCCGAGTTGCCAAATGAAATTCTCAAGCATACGCATGCGTTTGATGATATCAACGTTTTCGGCGTTGATCTTATCTCCCGCTTTGAGGCCACTTAATTTGTTTTTGTAACTGGCATTTTCAAGTTCAAGATCGTGAATGCGTTTCTTTAAAGCAAGAACATCAGGTTTGTCGTTTTTCAATTCCGCCTGGTGAATTTGATTTCTTAAAGTCGCAATCTCGGCGTTAAGAGCAGTTTCTTCTTTTTGGAAGGAAATGTAATCCTTAATGACTTGATCTAAGAAATAGTCCACTTCTTGAGCGTCATATCCTTTGATGTCTTTCTTGAATTTTTTATTCAAGATGTCTTTTTCGGTTAACAATCTCTTCTCTGCCATAACGCTCTTCAATTATATTGAAGTGTTTTCGAATAGGGAAGATAAATGCCATTCTTTTTCAAGATTTTTTCTATGCAAAAGGCTTTCTTAGGAAAAAAGAGATTTGAATCAACAAAAATTGAAAACATCTTTCTTTCAAAGAAAAGATGCCTTTAACCTATTTCCCCTAGCAGTTTTCTATTTTCATTAGTGATACAATTCATCTATGGAAATTTTCCTAAGAGAAACAAAAAACGTCGATGCCTTAGTCTTTATGGATCTTGAGGCTACCTCCTTTACTTCTGAAATGATCGAAATTGGCGCTTATTTAGCCGAGATCAATAAAGACGGCTCTATTAAAAAAGTTCACGCTCCTTTTAAGCGTTATGTTAAAGCCAAACATCAAGTTGGCTTTCATGTTGCCCAATTAACGGGAATTACCGATGAGAAATTAAGAAATGAAGGGGAAGATTTTCCTGCCGTTCTTTCTTCTTTCCGTAAATACGTTGGCAAATTCTGGGATTCCTGTCGTTTTGTGACTTTCTCAGAGCACGATATGGTCATTGTGAAAAACACCATGGCTCAATATCGAGATTTGAATCCCTCTTATGCAAGAAATATCTATCGTCACCACTTGGATTTGCAACGTCTCCTTGATCGTTACATTCAAGATCAAAACGGAAATCCATATTCTTTAACAAACTATTTAAAAGTCTTCGGTTTAGAGTTTGATGGCAAAGCTCATGACGCAATATATGACGCTTTAAATCTTCTAGACCTATATAAAGTTGCTAGAGAAGGAAAAGAAATCTTCATTAAGGAATATAAAAACGTTCTTTGTGGAGCAAAAACACGTCCTGTCGTCAAAGAAATCATTCATATGCTTAGCGAAGGGAAAACCGTTACGCCTGAAATGTTTGATGCTTTATTAGAGGACACTTTCAAATGAGTATTCATTACCCAGCTGGGGTGAAGATCCCTGTATCCACTATAAAGGAAAAGAAAGAAAAAACACCACATAAGAAATATCGTCTTAAGATTCAAGCCGGAAACCGTGGCATGCGTTTTGAAGACGAGATCAATCAAAGCAACGATTATTATTTATCCAAAGGCGTTGCAGTCATTCACAAAAAACCAACTCCAATTAACATTGTGAAGGTGGATTATTCCCATGGTGCAAAAATCGTGGAAGCCTTTTTCCAGGAGCCATCAACCACTGACTATAACGGCATCTACAAAGGAAAATACATTGATTTTGAAGCAAAAAGCACTCATTCAAAGACTGCTTTCCCTTTAAAAAACATCCCTAAGCAACAAATCGAACACCTTGAAGCGGTATTGAAATTAGGCGCGATTGCCTTCTTTTTGATTGAAATTGTTCCGCTAAGCGAAATCTATCTTCTTCCAGCGGAATTTGTCTGTCGTTTTTATAGAGAAAAGCCAAGGGAATCCATTCCCGTGAAAGAAATCAAAGAGAATGGTTTCCTCGTGAAAGAGAAATATCTTCCACGTCTAGATTATTTATCTGTCGTGGATGAATGTTTCTTTAAATAGGAACAATATTCACCTAATTTGCATTTCTCACAAAGAGGATGGATGGCTTTACAAGTATCCCTCCCAAAATATATGAAAGCGTGATGAAGATAAGACCACTCTTCTTGAGGGAATTTCTTTTCCAGCCTTTTTTCAATTTCAAGCGGATCCATATCTTTTTTAGCATATTCAAGACGGGTGGAAATACGTTTAATATGAGTGTCCACTGGAAAATAAGTTTCTTCACCCATTTCCAAAAGAAAAACGCCTGCTGTCTTATTCCCCACACCGGGTAATTCCATGAGCTCTTTCTTCTTCATTGGTATATGTCCTTGGTATTTTTCTTCAAGAATGGTTGCTAAAGCGTGGATATTTTTTGCTTTATTATGGTAAAGCCCTAGGGAATGAATACAGTTTTCAATATCTTCCACGCTGGCTTTAGCAAGCTCTTTTGAAGTGGGAAACCTTTCAAAGAGAGGAGCTGTCACTTGGTTGACTGACTTATCCGTTGTTTGGGCGGATAAGAGAATAGCAATAAGGCATTCTAAAGGATTATGAAAAATAAGGCTGGCTTTCGCGTCAGGATATTTTTCTTTCAAAAAAGAAATAACGTCTTTTTCTTTATTTGTCATTAGGGTTTCCCCAAAGGGTTTTAGCGGCTTGAATGGTTTCTTCCACGCTCTTGTCCCAACGGTCGCTTACTGCGGAAGCGCCTTCTTTTTGAATATCGTCTTGTTTTCTTCTATTGACAAGTATCTTATTTACGGCGCGGATGTTCTTCTTATTTTGGTTCAAGGCATCGAGCAAAGCATTCTTGATATTCTCTAAGCTATAACCGCTATCAAGCCAATCCGTGATGGTTGAAATTTCTAATGGAGCTAAGGTACGGGCAAATTTCTCTTCAAAAAGAGAAACGAGTTTCGTCATGTCCCCTTCTCTTTCTTTATTCATGGAATTTGTTTGTTCCCTCGTTAAGGAAAAAGCAAATTCTTTTTTCACTTCTTCTTTTAAAGGAGAAAGAGAAATTGTTAATTTATTGTCTTCATCATGGTCATAGACAAGGAAACCTTTTTGCAGCAAGGAAGACATTGCTTCATCGATTTCTTTGGTAGATAGATTCATTTTGAGGGCAAGCATGTCCGAATTTACGAACGCGTTCCCTTGTTTTGAAAGGTGCTCGATCATTAAACAAACAGTAAGTTCCTTTTCGCTTAAACCAAGTTTGGAATAACAATCTAACAACAAATATTCAAAGCTTACGGCATTGATTAAAGAGTTTCCTTGATTCATTTTCTGATCCATCCTTTCTTTTCTTCTTCATCTAGTTTAACAGGTTTTATTTCTTTTAAGAGATATCGGTTTCTTTCAATAGCTTCTTGGGTCTCTTTATCCAGTTCAAAGTTCAACAAACGGGCAAAACGTTCCGCTCGACAGATTCGTAAAGGATCTTCTTGAATTCTTTTGTCGGGGTCACCGATAAAACGTATGACTCTTTTTTCCAAATCGTCTTTTCCATGATGGAAATCGAATATTTGGTAATCTTTATCAAGATAAATGGCGTTAATGGTGAAATCTCGTCTTAAAGAATCCGTTTCTAAATCACGAACAAAGACGATTTTTCCAGGATGACGATGATCAAGATAATCACTTTCTTTCCGTAAGGTCGTAATATCCACTTCTAAGCCATCTTTTTTTAAACGGATAGAACCGTATTTTGCAAAGACGTAGTTTGCCTCTTGAAGAAATGCTTTCTCTTCTTCAGGCGTTGCCTCCGTCACAAAATCCAAATCGGTGAAAGGCCTATTTAAAAGAAGATCGCGAGATGTTCCTCCAACAATATAGAG
This sequence comes from Escherichia coli, assembly GCA_963630675.1. Taxonomy (GTDB): domain Bacteria; phylum Bacillota_I; class Bacilli_A; order RFN20; family CAG-826; genus UBA4951. The sequence goes on along the minus strand of CAVGNR010000018.1, from coordinate 10,980 downwards.
AGAATAACCATGTTTCAGATAGATTTCAGATAATTCGTCAAAGATTTTTACTTCCATAATAAGAATTTTAGCATAGCTCTATAGGGAAAAGAAAAAGACCATTCCGAAGAATGGCCAAAATCTCAATTCCTAATGAGAAATTAGTTGAGTTTTTCTTTAAGGGTTTTGGAAACCTTGAAACCAACAGAGTTGCTGGCTGGGATTTCAATCTTAGCACCGCTAGATGGGTTGGTTCCTTCACGGGCAGCACGTTCTTTCTTGGAGAAAATGCCAAATCCAGAGATTTTCACGGTTTCGCCTTTTGCGATGGCATCAGAAATAACTTCGAAAACGGCATCGATGACGGCTTCTGCGTCTCTCTTTGCGACTTGGCTCTTAACGGCAACTGCTTCAACTAATTCAGCTTTATTCATGGGTAAATCCTCCTTTTGCTAAATTTTCTGCTTAAAAGTTATCACTCTAAATCTTTTTTTACAAGAAAAAACTTCACATAACATCGTGCTTTTTTGCATTTGATAGTCAATTTTTGATAATTTTCTGAAAGCGCTTTCTACTCTAGAAGAAACAAAAAAGTAGATTCTATCGAATGTTTTCGATTTTTTGATTCTCGAAATATCGATAAAACCTACACTTTGTAAAAAGGCATTGAAAAAGTCGAATTTTATGTATAAATGTAAAAATTTGTTATTTCCTGGTGCGGTAAATAATACGAATAGGCGTTCCTTCGAAATCGAAAGAGTCACGAATTCTATTCTCTAAATAACGCGTATAGGAGAAATGCGCCGTTTTTGGATTGTTACAAAACATTACAAAAGTTGGAGGGCAAACAGCGACTTCTTCGGCAAAAACGATTTTTAAACGACCATGATTAAATTCCGGCGTCGGATTCATATCCTGAGCATCGCGAATGATATCGTTTAAGACAGGCGTTGGTATTCTTCGATGGAAGGCTTCATAACAATGATTGATTAAAGGCAATAGGTCTTGCACACCTGCACCCGTTAAGGCAGAGGTATAGACGATAGGCGCATAATCAAGGAACTTTAGTTGAGTGCGAATCTCTTTGGTGAAATCCTGTTTGTTGGCTTTCTTTGCCTGGTCCCATTTATTGACGACAACAATGACGGCCTTATTGGCGTCCATTGCATAGCCAAGAACATGTTTATCTTGTTCTAAAAGAGGGCCGGAGCCATCAATAACAAGCAAGACTACTTCCGAACGCTCAATGGAAGAAAGAGCTCTTAAAGCAGCGTATTTGTCGATTGCTTCAAAGATTCTTCCTCTTTTAACAAGGCCAGCCGTATCAATGACAACATAGTTTTTATCATGGAAGGTAAATGGCGTGTCCACGGAATCTCGGGTTGTACCAGCAATATTGGAAACAAGAACGCGTTCGGAATTTAAAAGACGATTGGTCAAAGAGGATTTACCGACGTTAGGACGCCCAATAATGGAGAAAGTGATAGCGTCACCATATTGTTTTTCTTCTTTTTCCGGAAGCATTTTGATGACTTTATCAAGAAAATCGCCAATACCAATGCCATGAGCGCCAGAACAAATAACTGGGTCACCCAAACCAAGACGATAGAACTCAGCCATGTTGCCTACTTCTTGGATATTATCGATTTTATTTACCAACAAAATCTTTGGTTTGTTGGTTTTATAAAGCATTTTGGCGATGAAACGGTCATCTCCGGATAAGCCTTTTTTGCCATCGACGACAAAAGCAATCACGTCTGCTTCTTCTAAAGCAATTTCGACTTGAGCACGAATGGATTTTTGGAAAGGAGCGTTTGCAACCTCAATACCACCCGTATCAATAATGGTGAATTCTTTTGTTAACCATGTTGCTTTGCCATAAATTCTATCTCTAGTTACACCAGGGGTTGGCTCAACGATGGATTTTCTCTCTCCTAAAATACGATTGAATATGGTGGATTTCCCACTGGAAGGGGAACCCACTAAAGCAAGTGTTCCTAATGACATGTTTTTCTCTCCAATCCTGTTTTTTCTTTAACAATCTTTAATATCGCATCCACAACTTCTTCAACGTTCATAGAAGAAGTGTCTAACGAAATCGAATCCTCGGCTGCAACAAGAGGGTCAAAATCACGATGCGAATCAATATAGTCTCTCTTTTTAACTTCATCTAAGACCTCATCATATGTAGCGAGTATGCCCTTCTCTTGGTCTTCATCATAACGACGTTTTGCACGAATTTCTGGCGAAGCGATTTGAAAAATCTTCACTTCAGCATTAGGAAGAACGTAAGAGCCAATATCTCTTCCATCCATCACGACAGATTCTTTTTCCGCGAGATGGCGTTGCATTTCAATTAACGCAAGACGTACCGGTTTCATTGCGGCAATATAGCTTACATTTCCAGAAACATCCGTTTTACGAATTAATTTGGTAACGTCTTCGTTATTGCAAAAGACTTTACCATCTTCTCTTAAATCAATATCCAAATTTTCTAAAACCGCTACAGCGTCCTCTTCCTTTTTAGGATCTAACCCTGCTTTCAAAACGGCATAGGTTACAGCACGATACATAGCTCCCGTATCAATGTAGGTAAAGCCGAGAGCGTGAGCGACTCTTTTTGCAACCGTGCTCTTCCCTGCGGCTGCAGGTCCATCAATGGCAATCGAAATATTACGTTCCATAGTTACATCCTCACCCAAAATAAATACAACAAGATAAAAAGAATGATGGCGAGGAAAAGAACACAGCCCTTTAAAGAATACATATGGATTTCTTTTTTGCGATATTCCGTATAAGGAGTTTCCGCTTGGATTTCTTCTTTTGAAACCTCTACTTGACGAGTTTTCTTATTCTCAAATTTCTCATCTGGGATTTTTAGAATTCTTTCCCGATATTTCTTATATTTCTCCATCCTGGTTTTCATACCCAACTATTCTAACTAAAAAAGGCGTCTTTTTCATTATGAAAAAAGGGTTATTTTGGAGGTGGATAAAAATTAAAGCAGACAAACCTTTTTTCCTTTTTTATTCGAAAAGTAAGGACTATTCATTGTTTAAAAAGTTATATCAAACTAACAATAAAATCGAAACTTTTTTTGCTATTTCCATTCAAAAACTGTTGGCTTAGAATAGGCTTACCCTTATAGGAGGATTTTAATATGGTTAAAGTTACAGTTGACGCAGAAGCTTGCATCGGATGTGGTCTTTGCATTTCCAGCATGCCTGATGTCTTTGCTTTTGATGACAATGGCAAATCTGTCGTTATCGCTGATGCTGATGAAGCAACAATCGATGATGTCATCGCTTCTTGCCCAGTCGGTGCCATCGCTCGCTAATTCGATATAGAATTTAAGCTCTCAATTTGTTTGGGAGCTTTTTTCTTTTCCTTATATTCGGTTGAAAAGAAACTTAGAAAGGCTACAATATCAAACGTTTGCTCTAGAGGGGGAAGATATAAAAGAAGCTTATGGAAATCACAAAGAAAAAACGTTACCAGGAAATGGATTTAACAACCGGAAACCTTTTTTGGAAAATTCCTCTTTTTGCCCTTCCAATGGCTTTAACAACCATTTTGCAACTGCTTTATACGACTGTTGACTTATATACCGTCGCCAATTTCGGCGGGGGAAGCAATTCCATGTCCGCTGTCGGAAGCAATTCTGCTTTAATCAATTTGTTGGTTTCTTTCTTCGTTTCCATTGCCGTTGGCGCAAATGTCGCCTTAGGCAACGCAAAAGGAGCCAATCACAAAGATATTGCTGAGAATGTCTTACACACCTCCCTTGTTTTTTCTTTGATTGTTGGATTGGTTGTAGGCGTTGCTGGTTATTTCCTTGCTCCTTATCTTCTAAAATTAATGGGAACTCCTGAAGAAATCTTCTCTAAATCCGTCGAATATTTGGGAATCTATTTCATTGGAGCGCCTTTTCTCCTCGTCTATAACTTCGGTTCTCAATGTTTAAGAGCTTTAGGCGATTCGAGAAGACCTTTATATATCCTTATTATTTCCGGAATCGTGAATATCGCTTGCGATTTAATTTTCGTTATCTTCTTCCATATGGACGTCTCTGGCGTTGCTTGGGCGACCGTTCTTTCTGAAGCAGTCTCGGCAATACTTACCGTTTTGTGGTTATGGATTAACAAGAATGGTTACGTCCATCTTACTTGGAAAGGGATGAAAATGGATAAGCAATCCCTTCTTAGCATCATCAAAATTGGTTTGCCTGCTGGGGTTCAGGCTTTAGGGTTTAACATTCCAAACGTTTTAATTCAATCTAGCTTATACACCATTACAAATTACACGATCGACGGAGTGCTCATTTCCCAAACGGAAATTGTCGCCGGAGCTTCCGCTTCATCTCAAATTGAGGGATACGTGTATGCGTTTATCGATGCAGCCGCTATGACCTGCGTCTCTTTTGTTGGCCAAAACTATGGCGCAAGAAAGAAAGAAAATATTCGTAAGATCTTCTGGTATTCCATGGTTTGGATGCTAATTAGCTGGGGCGCATGCACCTTCATCACTCTTCTTTGGCCATCGGAAGTCCTTGGAATCTTTATCACCGACGGAAATGGCGTGAATCGTTCTAACGCCCTTGCTGCAGGTAAAGAAAGATTGGTATTGATGATGCTTACCTATTGCTTAGATGGCTTTATGGATGTTGATGGGCAATATCTAAGAGGCATGAAACGTTCCACTTCTCCAGCCTTAATCACTTTAATTGGAGTAACGGGCAGCAGAATCCTCTTCCTTTATACCCTTTTCCGTTTGGATTATTTCCATACCATCTTCTGGCTTTATTTCACCTATCCATTAAGCTGGGCTATTGTGGATATTATTTATATACCTGTGATCTTGCTCTCAGAAAGAAAGATCTTCCGAAAAGAATTTCCCCCAACTCAAACCACACAAGAAATTTCTCATGCCGCGGAATAAGAATTAAAGAACCTTATTTAAAAAAGAAGCGACCCATTGGGTCGTTTTCTTTTATTTTGAAGGGGTATTTTCCCAATGAAGGGCTTTGCGAATTGTGCGGTAGACCAAGAAAGTGATAACAAAGACAGATATATCTTTTATGACATTCAATGGCATGACGCCAAAGAAAGCGTAAGACCATTCCAAATCCGTAATGAATGGAACGGCTTTTTGACACATCTGGAGAAGTTGATTTGCCGGGAAACCCATAACATTCATATAGAATGGCAAAATCCAATAAACATTAAGAGTCATCGCGACAAGAATTTGAATAATGGAAGAAACACCGAAACCAATAAATACGCCCTTCATGTTCCTCATCTTTTTGTAAATCCATGTAGCAGGCAAAATAAAGGCAGTTGAGAAAATAAAATCGGCTATCTCGCCAACGCACATCGTATGTGTCATTGGAAGTTTGATGAGGGTTTTTACAAGAAGAACCGCTTCGCCAACAAAAGGCCCATAGGCATAGCCAGCAATCATAGCTGGAACTTCATCAAAATGAAGGCTCATAAAAGAAGGAACGAATGGCAAGCTGATTTGAAAGATAGGAACGGTGTATAAGATCGTCGAAATAGCGGCAAAAACGCCAACACGTGCAACAAATCTCACCCAATTAAATTCACGATTTGGATGAAAATGGTTATAAACCACGATAAGAGCGACGATAAAAATCATCATCGCCGCAATGGAAAAATAGTTCCAAAACTGACCCATAAAAAGAAAACCTCCGAAGAAATCTTCAGGGGAAAAAACAATATCCTTCTTCCAATCCGGACTTTACCGTTGGCACTGGAATTACACCAGTTCGTGCTTACGCTCGTGGGCTTTACCACCAATTGACGAATTTCACGTCACCCTGAAGTACGTTAAAAGTTTAGCATTCCTTATTATACTGTCAATGGATATACGTGCTTTTTTATAAGCCTACTTATTTGGAAGATGGTCACCAGAATCTTTTATTCAAAGACAAAAGAATAAGAAAAAATAATGGGGACATGTATTCATTTTGGGGACTTTGAAGTACTTCATGATTACTTTGAAGTGACTTTGAAGTAGACATTGAAGTGACTTTGAAGTAAAAGCAAAAATCCACATAAACGATACGTTTTTCAGTTTTGGGCAAAAGGCTAGAAGACGGAACGATTAAAACAAACACCGCTTAAAATCTAGCATTTATTGAAAGAGAAACTTTTTTGCTTGACAGGTAAATTTTAAAGGCTTTCAATAGTGAACGTCCGAAAGGACAACACTAGATAAGTGAGACTCCTATAGAGATACGGGCTGCTGCCGCGGAGCGATGGAGACATCGTGAGAAGGTATGAATAGTCAATGTCGAATCAAGGCATGAATAACGCAGTTTCATCGCTTTATAGAGTCAAAACTCAAGCTGGATAAGGTAAGATCTTTTCAATCTTTCCGTTGTGATTTATGCGCATATCCGGCTTTAGGGTATGCGCTTTTCTTTTAAGGAGGTGATGATGTATGGACATAGCCGGTAGTAACAATCGACGTACGGAAAACATACAATTCCAAACGAATCATCAAACATGCATCGTCACGCCATGTTTCTTTATTCATAAGTGAACTCTTTTCCGTACCTTATTTCATTTTCTTAAATAGGAGGTACGAAAAATGAAAAAGGTCATTAAAAAAGATTCCTTAAAAAAGAACCAAATTCTTATCGATTCAGCAAAATCAGACTATAACAACACGATTAAGCATTTGAATTCGTCCATAAATGGCTTATCTAAAGAACAAATCGAAACGAATCGTTCTCTTTATGGAAGAAACGTTATCGAAGCTAAGAAAAAATCCGTTTTTAAAAGGCTTGTTGAATCTTACATTAATCCATTCACCGCGATTTTATTTGTTCTGGCAATCGTTTCTGCCTTTACCGATGTTGTTTTTGTAGCCAAAGAAGATAGAAACTATGTAACTATCATCATTATTATGGTAATGGTCATCGTTTCTGGAACACTAAAATTCGTCCAAGACACCAGAAGTTCCAATTCGGCAGAAAAACTAGCGAATATGGTTCATACGACGACGTTGGTAAAAAGAGAAGACAAGGAAGAGGAACTTCCTCTTTCGGAAGTAGTCGTTGGAGACATCATCATTCTTTCTGCTGGGGATATGATTCCTGCTGATTTACGCATTATTTCCTCAAAAGATCTCTTTGTTTCTCAGTCTTCTTTGACGGGAGAAAGCGAACCAGTCGAGAAAATATCTTTCACCGAAAAAGAAGAAAAGAGCGTCTTGGAATATGCCAACCTTTCCTTTATGGGAAGTAACGTTATTTCTGGCTCGGGAATGGGCGTTGTTATTGCGACAGGAACAAATACATTATTCGGAAATATCGTTAAAGGACTAGATACAAAAAAGGTTCAAACAACCTTTGAAAAAGGGATTTCTAAGGTATCTTGGCTTCTTATCAAATTGATGCTCTTTATGGTTCCTTTTGTCTTCCTTGTTAATGGCTTAACAAAAGGGAATTGGCTAGACGCATTGTTATTTGCCGTCTCCATTGCCGTGGGTTTAACCCCAGAAATGTTGCCTATGATTGTGACAACGAATTTGGCAAAAGGATCGGTGACGATGAGCAAAAAGAAAGTCATTGTGAAAAACTTAAATTCCATCCAAAATCTCGGTTCTATAGATATTTTATGTACCGATAAAACAGGAACCTTAACGCAAGATAACGTAGTCCTTGAAAAACACATGGACGTTCATGGTAAAGAAGATAACCGCGTCCTTCGTCATGCATGGTTAAACAGTTATTATCAAACCGGTCTAAAGAATCTCATGGATAAAGCCGTTATCAATCGTTTCCATGAGATATTTGGAAATGATTTGGAGGGAAAATACACCAAAATAGATGAAATACCATTTGATTTCAATCGTCGAAGAATGTCCGTTGTTGTTGCCGATAAAACAAACAAAAAGCAAATGATCACCAAAGGCGCAGTCGAAGAAATGCTCAAATGCTGCAAATACGTAGAATTCGATGGAAAGATCGAAGAATTAGGTGAAGAATTAAAAAATTTCGTAAAAACGGAAGTCTCGAAATTAAATGAAGAAGGTATGAGAGTAATTGCCGTCGCTCAAAAAGATGTTACATACAAAGATTCGGCATATTCTGTATGCGATGAATCCGATATGGTTCTAATTGGTTATCTTGCCTTTCTTGATCCACCAAAAGAATCCACAAAGAGCGCCATTTCTTCTTTGAAAAAATATGGAATTGAAGTAAAAATTCTTACTGGTGATAACGAAAAAGTCACGAAATGTATCTGCAATAAAGTAGGCATTGATAGCAGCCATGTTTTGCTTGGATCAGAAATCGAAAAAATGAATGGTTCCGAACTAAGAGAGAAAGCGGAAAAAACATCGATATTTGCAAAACTATCACCATCACAAAAAGCACGTGTTATTACTTGTTTGAAAGAAAACGGTCATTCCGTTGGCTACATGGGGGATGGCATTAATGACGCTAGCGCCATGAAAGCATCAGATGTCGCCATTTCCGTTGATACAGCCGTCGATGTAGCCAAAGAATCCGCAGATGTTATCTTGCTAGAAAAAGATTTGAATGTTTTAAAAGACGGAATCGTCGAAGGAAGGAAAACATACGCAAATACGATTAAGTACATCAAAATGACCGCTTCAAGCAACTTTGGAAACATGTTTTCTGTTTTGATTGCTAGCGCCTTCTTGCCTTTTCTTCCGATGAGTTCCATTCAACTTATCTTGTTGAATCTAATTTATGATATTTCTTGCACTACAACACCTTGGGACAACGTAGATAACGAGTTCATTCAGATCCCCAGGAAATGGGACGCATCGAGTTTAAAGAAATTTATGTTTTTCTTTGGACCGACTAGTTCCATCTTTGATATTGCGACTTATCTCGTGATGTTCTTCCTTATTTGCCCAATGATGGTTGGCCAAAATTGGAATGAAATTTCAGATCCATCCGTTAAGATGTTGTTTATATCCATCTTCCAAACGGGTTGGTTTATCGAATCTATGTGGACCCAAACACTTGTGATTCATATGATTCGAACACCAAAGATTCCCTTCATTCAATCCAAAGCAAGTTGGCAAGTGTTTACGTTAACTTTTGCAGGAATTGTTTTGCTTACCATCATTCCATATACCCCACTTGCAAAAACGCTTGGATTAACAGCTCTAACACCTTATTACTTTATCGCATTAGCTGTGATTATTCTTTGCTATATCGGGCTGGTTACTCTTGTTAAAAAGATATACACAAAGAAATATAAGGATCTTTTGTAAGGCAGTTTGTTAGAAATTCATTCTATTTCGTTGAATCATTTTCTAAGAGAAATTCGTTTCTTTCTTTTTCGCTCGAGAAATACAAAGTAACGGATTTCTTTTTTACTACCATGGATGAGGCGTGATATTTTTCTTTTGCTTTTTCCAAAGAAGGAACGGGGTTCTCGTTATTTTGTATTTGTTTAGCAAGATATTCCGTTTCGCGAACAGAAAGGCGCTCTTTATGGATTTTATGCACCAAATCCAAAATTCGTTTATCCGATAAAGACGCGATTGCTCTTGCGTGTCCATAGGATAGAGTGCCTAGCATGACCTCTTTTAAGACTTCATCCGGAAGGTGCAAAAGACGAAGAATATTCGTTACTTGGCTTCTTGAAAGGTGAGCTACCTTTCCTAAGGTTTTTTGTGAGTATTTATATTTTTCCTGAAGGGCTTCAAAAATAAGAGCCATCTCCACAACGTTCCCTTCTCTTTGATCACGGGTATCCGCTAACAAAGTAAGGAGAACCTCTTCATCAGACACATCGCGGATAATGCAAGGAACGTATTTTAAGCCGGCTTCTTTAGCACCAACAAAACGTTTTCTTCCGAGAATCAATTCATAATGAGTTCCCGATGGACGTACGAGTAAAGGAGAAAAGAACCCTTTCTCCTTAAGGGATTCGCCAAGAGAGCGAACCATTTCCTTAGGAAAAGAAACTCTTTTTACAACATGATTATCATCAATGGAAGAGAGAGGGATGTTTTTAGAAGAAATAGACGCATATTCGCGTTCCATTTCCGCGATAACGTCGTTCTGAGAATAACGATTAAGAAGATCTTTTAATGAAGGATTAGCTTTCTTTTTTGGCATAATCAAGGATCTCTCTTGCTAAAGCAAAATAGGCGACCGACCCCTTTGCGGAAGGACGATAAGTTGTAACCGCTTCCCCATGAGCGCTTGCTTCAGGGATAGAAATATTTCTAGGGATACTCGTTAAGAACGTATTCTCTTTGAAAAGGCCTCTAACTTGTTGAGCCACTTCAGTGCAAAGGGAGGTGTTCGCCTCATACATCGTTAAAAGGAAGCCTTCAATCTTTAAAGAGGGGTTATAGTCCTTTTGAATCTTTGTGATGCTAGAAAGAATTGAAGCAACGGCTTCCATAGCAAAATACTCACATTGAACAGGAATTAAAACAGAATCGGATGCAACCAAAGCGTTCAGACAAAGTAGGCCCAAAGATGGAGGACAATCAATCAAAATAAAATCATACTTTTCTTTGATTTTGGATAAACAATCCTTCAAAAGATAAAAAGGCTTTGGAAGGCTATGTGAAGAAACATAAGTATCTAAAGACGCTAAGCGTAAATTGGCAGGAACAATATCAAGATTACTCACTTTACTACGTTTAATGATTAAATTAATATCCGTCGAATTTGTCACAGCATCAAAAACGGTAAGAGGCATCTGGGTAACTTGTAAGCCTAATCCACGTGTTGCATTTCCTTGGGAATCAAAATCAACAAGAAGGACCTTTTTCCCGTTTTGTGCTAAAGCGCTAGAGAGGTTGATGGCGGTTGTAGTCTTCCCCACTCCACCTTTTTGATTTGCAACTGAAATAACGCGTGTCATGTAATGATTTTACATCTCTTGGGGAAAAAGAAAAACGCTTGAGATTCATTTGTTTTGGAGAGTTGCAAGAATTTTGTGTAATCTGCAAGTCGCATATCCCTTTTCCGTTTCA
>CAVGNR010000017.1:0-36438 GCA_963630675.1 Escherichia coli | reverse complement strand
CCTTTTTCATAATGAAAAGGGCTGTCATTCACCTTTTAGGTTTCCGAACAGCCCCTTGGAAAGGAAGAAAGACTATTTTCTCTTTTTGAAGAAATAGATGCCAATACCCACACCAGCTATAGCGACTGTTGCAACAGCAATGCTAACACCAACGATGATACCTGTATTGCTTCCGCCTTGGTCTATCTGCATATCCCCATCGATATCAAAGGAAGAGGAAGATTGGCTGGAAGAAGTTTCGGTTGAACTACTTGGAGTTGGATCTTTGGAAGTGGATGGGACTGGATCTTCAGAAGTTGGTGGAGTTGGAGGGGTTGGTGGAACGTAAGAAGTTGGACGGGAGAGGAAGTTTTCAAATTCATCTGGACCAAATTCATTTATGACGGAATCATAAAGGAAGAGAGCTTTTTCAAGGTCATTGCCATCTTTTAAGGCTGCTCCGTTTTTAATGGTTGTTTGATATTTCTCTTCTAATGCGGCGTATGCATTTTTCAAAGAAGTCCATTCTTCAGAGGTAGGCTTCTTAATTTTCTCGCCTTCAAGTTTTAAGGTGGAATTTACCAAAGAAAGGAAGGAGAGGTATTCTTCATAAGCTGGAACGATTTGGAATTTTGCTACAAGGGTTAAATCGGATGTGACGGAATAATCTTTGTAATTTATTTCAGTATCTGCGTCCTTCATCACCCATTTAAGGAAGGAGTATCCTTCTTTTGTTGGTGTTTCAGGAAGCTTGATTGAAGACCATTTCTTAACGTTCTCAGAATGGATGAGTTTCCCATTTTCATCTTCAAAACGTATGGTGTAAGTTTCAGGAGTCACATAATTGTTTTCTTCCATCAAAGCTTGTCCAAACATGTTTCCGATTTTCAACATATCCTTGCTAGAGAAATGCCATGGATCGTTATTATCATTAACATCAGGAACAATCATCCCCTTTGTATCAATGATACGGACTCCATCAAGAGTTTCTGAAACGAGTTGAGTTTGCTCGCGGACAATTCCTTCGTACTCACATTTCGTTAGATTGTCGTTGATTTTGCCTGCTACAACGTGGAGATAGCCTTTATCTAAGGACAATTCCGTTTCTATAGCAGCAACATCTTTTCTTAAATCGTTGATTAAGTTGGTTAAATGATGGGCGTATTTTTCGGAAATGGTTTTAGAACCTGCATCCGCACATCCTTGGAACCACATTAAGCCTTTAACGACTGGGCGGAATCCACGATTAACCAAATCGGTTAAGCTAGATTTCGTGACTTCTAAGAGATTCTTATAAAGGAGACCGGATTTTTCAACAAGTTCGCTTTCTTCTTCCACTAAGGAGGTAGGGGAAAGCCAGTTTCCAAAGGTGGAGACAGTGTCGCTTGTGGAATTGGCGAATCCCGTTCCACCAATAGCGTACTTAACGAGCGCTGCACGTTGATTTTGGCTAGCAAGGATTGGCGAAGAATATTCGGCAAAGCCTAATTCTGGGCCCATAAAGGAAGCGGCGTTGCCATTACCCATACGGACAATATCCATGTCCATATTGCCTTTAGCGATATCGTTTATCTTCGTCGCGCCATAGTAATAAATGTTATCGTATCCGTTTTGGTATTCATCCACTTTGGATTGATTGACACTTTCGCCATAGGTGTATGACTTAAATAAACCGTTTATTGGTGTATAGCCAGCGGCATTAGATTGGCCCGCAATTAAATAGACATCAATAGAGGAAGAGGAGATGAAATCTACGTCAATTGTTGTGTTTCTTGTGATGTTTTCAATTTTGATTTCTGTTTTTGAGCCGATGTTTTTGCCATTTAGAAGCACACGTGAGATGGAATAACCTTCATTTGGGATGATTTTTAAGGTTTTATTCTCATGAGCATTCATGGTGATGTTCGAAGTGATGACGGTTTCACCTTCTTTGATCGCTCCGTTTGTTAATGTTGGAATGGTAACGGTATAAGGGCCACCTACTGTTTCAGGTGCGATTTCGACATTTTTCGATGGATATTCAACTGCACCTTTATCGGAAGAAGAGAAAGAAAGGATTTCTGCTTCATAGACGAACTTATTTGTTCCGCCAGTATTGCAACGGAATCCGAAATGGTTGCCATCAGAAATAACACTTACATCTAGATCCGAAACAGTTTTTGCTATTTTGTTTGCTTCATAATCGGCTTTGTTTGCAAAGACCGTGACGCTAAGCTTTTTATCTTTTAAAGACAATCTTAAATAAGGGGATGTTCCTGACACACTAGCTAAAGTTTGACGTGTATTTAGAGTTGCTTTGCTTCCGCCTTCTTTCTTTGTGTAGGAATATAAAGAAATGTTAGATTTATTTACGTAAGCGGAATTACTTTGAATCAATTCCGTTGAGACCATGTAGTAATTGCTATTCAGAGTAGCGTTTGCTGCACCAATAACAATTCCTGACTCAGCTGAAACTCTAAGATGCTTTGTCGTTTTATCTTCTGCCGTTGTCCCTTTTAAAGCAAGTTGATTGTCCATATCAACGGCAATATCCATATCAAAAGACGTATATTCTTGATTGATGGTGGTTAATTGAGTGCCATATTCCCCACCTGTAGGAATGGAAAAGCCAACCTTGTTTCCAATCTTGGAATAGTTCATTTTAGCATTCGTGCTAGTGAACTTTGTTTTGTCTAATAAATCGAGTGTCGAGGTTGGTGTTATTTTCGTAGTGTAGTTTGGGTTGGCTTCATAGAATTTGAAGTCGTCATAATGCAAGGAATCATAACCGGAGTTAATCGTTGCGTTGAAACCGCATGGGCCACTGGTTGCCGTTGCTTTTTTGAAGGAAGATTGAGCGGTTTCTAGAATGAGGGTTTCATCGATAAATAATTTGCATACTTCCTCGTTAGCTAAAACGCGGACGTTATGCCAATCCGCCCAAGTGAAATCATTTCCTAATTTAACGTTTAAACGTGCGCTTGATGCCCAAGCCCCTTTTCCTTCATTGTCATATTCCCAGAAGCCGACAGCATAGTTTGTGAAACACACACCTCTGCCATAGAAGGTTTGATAAGCGGAAGAAGGTTCACTATTTTGAACAAAGAAAGGAAGCATGGAGTTGATTGTTAGATGCTTACCTAATTCGGATCCATACGTGGTGACGTATTGACCAGCAGTTAATTCCGTATCAGCTCTCACCTTTAATTCAAAAACGTAATTTGAAGAAGAGGAATCGCCATATAAGAATTTTCCGAAATCGGTCGGATTGTTGTTTCTCTTGTATTGGATGTGATCTTGACCATTAAAGAGCCAACCGTATTTTTGTGTTTCTCCTTCTACATATGAGTAAGAAGAGCCTCCTTTTACATAAGACCAGCCGTCTTTTAGACTTCCGTTGAAGTCATCGTAATAAGAAAGAAGATAACTGTTATCTGTGTCTTTCTTCGTCCCTTCATCGCCAAAAACCATGAGGGCACTTGTTTTTGGAAGTGCAAGCGCTACCCCAAAAAGAGGCAGGCCCATCAAATATATGAGTTTTTTCTTCATATTATCTCCAATCTTTATTTGATTTTCTTAATTGTAGTTTTTAGGATGAAATTCTTTAAAGACAAAAACAAAAGGAAATATGCTTTTATTTTTCATCTTAAAAGACAAGAAAGAAAGGAAAACGATTCTCGTTTTTAGGCTGGAATCTTGCTTTTTCCATCTTTTCTATCTCTCTTTAAGGGGTTATTATCGAAATAGGAAATTCTTATTTCTTGTTTATGAAAGCAGTTCTTAATCGTGATTTCTCACCGAATTATTCTTTGTATCGTGTTTCTTTAGATCGGGATCGCTCAGGACTTTTCTTTCGCATTATTTTTACGGGCTATGAAGAAGATGGTAAGAATCATTATTTAAAACGAAGCGAGCATAATTCCTATATGCTTACGTATTGTTTAGAGGGGCATGGTTTTATCAAATATCACAATAAAGTGAATGCTTTTCAGAAAGATGATTTGATTTTTATCAATTGCATGGATGAGCACGAGATGTGGACGGATAAAAACGGAATGAAGCTGATTTATATTCATCTTCAAAGCCCTTCTTTAGAGCCATTTCTCTCTTATGTATCAAGCATTACAGGGAATATCATTCGTGTTCCTAATGATTGCATCCAGTTTGTACCTACAATTCAAAAAATACACGAAGCAATCAAAGAGAAGAGATATGACGAATATACTGCTTCGATTGAAATCTATGAGATGTTACTTCGCTTACGAAAACACGTGCATGCCATGTCTACTTTCATCGCATATACGCCCGAAACCATACGAAAAGCAACCGAGTATATTGAGGATAATTTGCAAAACAAATTAACCCTAGATGGCATTGCTGAAGAAGTGGGCCTCTCAAAATTTTATCTCGAGAAGAAATTTAAAGAATGTATTGGCGTGCCCGTAAGTCAATACATCGCGAAAAAGCGTTTAAAGAAAGCTCAAGAATTATTGATACAAACGAATTTAAGCATCGCGGAAATCTCTAACGAAGTGGGTTTGCTTGATTCTCAGGTGTTGATTCGTATGTTTAAGAAATATTTAAACATCACCCCACATCAGTATCGAGTTCAGTCCCGTTTAATTTATTGAATTGAAAAAGCCGCCTCAGTGAGAAGAGACGGCCTTTGTTTATAGTCCTCTTAACAAGGTTAGAACAATCGATGAGAGGTCTAGTTTTTCTAACTCTTTCATTTTTTCGTTGCTTTCTTGTGCTTTATTTTCTCCAAGCAAGGCGAAGATTTCTAATTCGAGGGCTTTGATTGTGTTGACTCTTGGAATGTCGTAGGCAAATGGAAGCCTTGTTGGAGCCCCAACCCCGAAATAGGAATCTAGATCCTTATTTTCAAGGAGGGATACACTTGCATTCATTAATTGATCAATTTTCTCTTTTGCTTTTTCTGGCATAGCTAATTTTTCATAACATTTGCTTGCGAAATAGTAATTGATGTTTGCTCCCGAGATGGAAGAGATTCCCTTTAAGAGCGATTCTTTTTCTTCTTCTTTTTGCCCTAGTTTTTCATTTACAAGGGCAAGAGCGTAATAAAGATGAGAATTATCTGCGTGAACGGTGATGGTCTCGTGATAATTTGGAGGATAATCAAGCCCCGTTAAGAAATATTCTTTTGCAAGGGTGTATTTCTCTTTCTTAAATGCTTCCATTCCTAATAAGAAATAGAGATTGGAATGGAGAGAAGTAAGATTGCCCTCCCCACCTTCATAGGTATGGAAACTATGCGTTTTTAAGATTTGGATTGCTTTCTCGTATTCTTGTAAATCAACAAGATAGGAAACATATTTTGTGAGAATGTCATCCCTTGTTTTTGCTAGATCTATATTCTCTTCAATGAAATGGACTCTCTCTTTTAAAGGAATGTTTAATGAGGTCTCCATCATGATAAGTTCATATAGAATTCTGGCATTGTGGGAGATAGCAAACGCTTTCTTTAAGAGAGTGTATGCCTCCTCTTTCTTATTTAGATGATCAAAATAAGCAAGAGCAAGATTTCTAAGAGATGGGTAATAGGTAATTTCTTCATTCGTTTTTTCAAAGAAGGAAGCAGCCAATTCGTATTGATCGCGATGATAATAAAGGCATCCTAAATAGTAATTTGACATAGGGGTCTTAGCGTTTTCTAAAACAAGCACGTCGAAATTGTCATTCGGGAAACAAAGATATGGGTCTGCTTTTTCGGCTAAATCAATATATTTCTTTTCCAACCCATCGTTGAGAAGTTTATGAATATAGGCGAGATAGTAGTCAATGAGCGGATCTTCCTTGCTTGCATTAAGGATTTTGATTGCTTCATTTAAGAAACCGAAATTGATTAATTCTCGGATGAGAATCAAATCCCTATTGCGATCGTTTGGTGCAAAGAATAGAGGGTCAATTTCATTGATTTTCTCTTTTGCCACAGGATCATCATTGCATAGGCTTAGCATATAGATAGCCAAAGGATTCTTCGCGTTGGTTTCTAAAGACGAGTTTAATAAACGAATGGCCTCTTTTTTATCCCCACGCTTGTTTGCAAGACCTGCTAAAGCATAATTGGAACTAGAACGGGTAGCGTATTGCCAAGAAGCATGATAGAAATCATTCTCTGCTTCCTCGTCTAATCCTAAGTAACGATTTGCAATTCCCCTTCCATAATATGCGGAGGCGTCTTTTGGATTTGCATTACGTAGCAAGGATTTCTCTATTGCCTTTGTATAGTATTCTTTGGCCAAATCAAAGCGCGCATTATCAAGAGAGATATCGCCCATTGCTTCATTGCAACGCATATCCGTTGGATCTCTTCTTAAAGCTTCGAGGAAGTAATCGGTTGCTTTGTAGGAGAAGTGATTGTATTGATAAAGATGATAGCCATGTAAATATAGCTCTTCATTGGTTTTGATATCTTTTGGACGTGGAGCGATTTCCCTTGCTTTGATAGGGGTGTGCTCTTTGAGATTGTTCTTATAGGATACAAGTAGTTCACCATTTTCTGAGTAAACAAACATTGCGATAGAAGAAAGTTTTCCTTCAAAAGAGATTTCATCTAAATAAGGGTTTTCAATCGTAATATCTACTTGCTTATGGAATATTTCCTTTTCTGAAGAGATAATGATAATAGTGGAACGAGGAAAGTTCCCCGATGGGCAAACACCAAAATGGAGCTTCTTTCCTTCTAAATAGAAATTCAAAGCAGCATCTAGCGTTGCCATTTTTGGTTCTCCGATTTTTTTAATCGGATACCAATATTGGTCAAATTCTTTTTTCTCATAAGGTTCAATCATCGTGAAGTCTGGCTGATTGTCCGTATAGCATCCGGTCATTAATTCACAATATTCACTGCCATCGTCGGTTAGGTTTTCGCACCATTTTGAAGCAAATGGTGAATTTCCCCAGATCCATAATTTTTTGCCTGGTGCAACATGGTGGTTAGCAATCATGGCCACACCAGCATCTTTTTTATGATCATAGCCACAGACAAAATCAAAGTCGGATTCATCTTTAGAAACCATCATCGAAGTAGGGGCGATGATATTTTTCGTATAGTGGATATCTGTGCCTTCTCCGTAATTCCAAGGACGGACGGTTTTATAAGTTCCCTTTGCAATTGGCCAAGATAAGACACAACGCCTATCGTGATCATTGACACTAGATACATCGGGTGGAAAAACGACAGCGTATTCCTGGTTGATTTCCACAGCGGTATTTGCCCACCACATGAATCTTCTTCTGAATGGAGTGGAGTTATAAACGATAACGTGTGCTTTCAGATAGTTCCTATCTTCTTTGATGGATATGCCAACGCTGCCATGCATGGAAAAGAAATTGTCAAATTCTCCCATGTAGACGGTTTCACCTTTTTCTTCACTTTTTACTGGCATGAAAGTGGTTGGGCGGTGATGTTGAGGCCAGTTGAATTCAATTCCTCCGGACACCCATGGACCACATAAGCCAACCATAGCAGGCTTAATGACCTTGTTATGATAAATGGCATCGTAGTTGTTTGTTTTATCAAGAATAGAATGAACCTTTCCGCCGATTTCAGGGAGCAAAGTTGCTTTGATATATTTGTTTTCTAAGATATAGGCATCATATTCTTTGTCAGATTTTTGATCGGAAATCGCCGAAGAGAAAGGAAGAGGATAAACCTTTCCGCTTGCACCTTGATAGTTTCTTCTTTCAAAAAACATTGGTAGTTCTTCTGGCTTTCCTACTTCGTAGGTTGGAATCTTAATTTTTTCGCGTTTGATCATATTTTTACCATCCGCCATTATTTTTCAAAATCTAGGCAAATGAAAAAAGACCAAAAGAAACAGAAAAGAGGGTATGTTTTTAGTCTTTCTGCACGAAATCGAGTTTGTATTTTTTAAAAATCGCCAGCAAATCCGCTTTGTTTTTTTGTTTTGTTATATGCATGATTTTCTTAATCCGGTATTTGACCGTATTCAAAGAAACATAGCAAGCGTCTGCAATGGTTTCGTATTTTGCACCATTCTCTAATAAGACAAGAATATTCCTGTCCGTTTCATCCATATTTAGTAACGCTTCATTCAATGAATCGATTTCTTCGATGGCTTTATCGTGATAGAAGTCGATGTCTTCCTCATTAGGATAAGACCTAGGCGCTTCTTCATTGATGGAACAAGATAATTTCAAAGGCATTTTGACCGAGACAGAATAAATTTCTTTTTGTTTTGCTAAAAAGAAATAAAGATTAGCAAGAACCTTGCCGGCTTCAAAATAATCAATGCTTCCGGTGATATAAGGGATGTGCAGATATTCCTTCATTTTGCTTCCACCGAAACCGGCCATGTTTTTTTGAGGGGCTTTTGTTGATTTTGAAATGTATAAGAGAAGCAAATCATCATTTACAAAGACAATGTCGTCAAAGTCGTCTTCTTTTGAAATTAATTCATCAATTAATTTGCTGGAATCGCCTTGATTATCAAAGAAGACATGGTCTACGTTATTTTCTTTTGTTGCGAGTAAGAAACCGTCTCTTTTAAAGAGATCATGTGGAGAAGAAGGATTAAAGCCAACGAAGGCAATTCTTTGTTTGGTTTTTGAGGTAGATATAATCTTATTCGTTAGTAAATAGAAAGAAGTGACATAGTCTTTGGAAAGATAAGAAAAAGGAAGAAGATGAAACTTTGGGCGTAAGCCAAATAAAAGAGGGTGTATGTTTCTTTTGCTACAAAAGGAGAGCACCTCCTCAATCCAATTCAAACTGGTGCCAAAAACAACAAGGACTCGCTCGGATTCATCAAATTTATTCCGATCTTTTAAAAGTACATAAGATTCTTTTCGTGCAAAAACAGCATTCTTAAAGCCTTCGAAAGCTTCCTTAAAACGAATGTTGTCCCGATATCTTTCTTCGACTAATACTTGTATCATCTTTTTGAATATAGTCTTTAAGGAAGAAAAAAGAAAGACGGACTAAACTTTTTCGGTAATTTTTCTTTCCAATTGGTCTTTATCTATTTTATTGAAAAATAGAAAATTTTCTTAAGGAGCAAAAGAAAATGGAAAAATGGGACAAGCAAAAAGCAAAAGAATGGTATGCGCGTTATCCTTGGATTCGAGGATTTAATTACGTTCCTTCCAGCGCGAACCATCGAATTGAGTTTTATCAAGAATATGGATGGGAAACGCAAAAAGAAACCATTGAAAGAGAACTCTCCCTTGCTCATAAATGGGGTTTTAATGCCATACGTATCTTAATGCAATTAGAACTCTATATCGATCAACACGACACGTATTTATCCCATATTGAGCAAATTTTAGAAATTGCCCATAAGAATTCTATTTACGTGATGATTTGTTTTGGGAATGACTGCGTTGTCCAAAAACAAAATTATTCATGGCCTGTTTATGGCCCTCAAACGTTTGATTTTGGTTACCATGGAGGAAGAAAGAAATCACCTCATGTAGTCATGAATGAACCGGGATATAACATTATCGATGAAAAGAAATACGAAATTTGTTTTTATGACATGATTCGCGAAATCATGACGAAATATAAGAACGATACGAGGGTTCTTTTATGGGATATGTACAACGAGCCAGGCAATTCCAGAAGGGGAATGATGTCTTATCCTTATCTAGAAAATGCTTTTGCACTTGGAAGAGAAATCAACCCAATTCAGCCATTAACAGCATGCTGTTGGAATTATGACGAGAACTTAAAGCCGTATCGAGAAATCGAAGTGAAAGCCCTTGAGATGTCAGATGTCATTTCTTACCATTGTTATCTCAAGTCTCCTGACTGCATGAAAGTCACAGAAAACTTAGAAGAAATGTATGATCGCCCATTATTTAATACAGAATGGCTCCATCGTATTTTCCATAATGACGTATTCGATTTATTCCCTTATTTTGAAAAGAATCATATTGGCTGTTTTAACTGGGGTTTCGTTACAGGAAAAGCTCAAACTAGAGAACCATGGGAATGGCTTTGGGATGCCTACGATAAAGGCAAGGGGAGAGATTGGGATTTCACAAAATGGCAACACGATTTGGTTCGTCCAAATCTTAGACCATATGATCCAAAAGAATACGAATGCATTCGAGATGTGTGTGATATAGCAGATAAAAAATGGGAATTAGAATCGAAAAAATAGGACATTCCACCTTCCTTAATTTTTCTAACAAAACGGTTCGCGCTTGTTTTTCTTCGTGTGGAGCCTCCATCTATTCTTATTCTTTTTTAGGACACGAATGGTTATTCTCTCCTTTAGATAAAAGATGTTTTCTTTCTTCCAAAGGCTTTTATGGCAAGACGCTAGGCCCTATTGCGGGAAGATATAAAACGAATGACAGGGTTATTTGCCATGGTGGGGAACATTCTTTATCTTTTCAAGAATTTGATTATATTTACGAAGAAAAAGAAAGTCATTTTATGATTGAATTTCATCTCGATGTAGATGAAAAAGAAGCTTTTTATGGCAACCATTCCACATACATTGTTCACTATGAAATAGAAGAAACAGGGGAAATCTTTGTTCAATATAAAATCATTCCAAGGGAAGATACGTATGCTTCGCTTTCCCTTCATTCTTATTTTTGTTTTGCCGAAGAGGATATTCGGGAATTGAAAGCCAAAATTCCTGCAGAGAAGATTTCTATTTTGAATAAGGATTTAAGCATTTCTTCTTTCGTTCCTGTGACAATGGCTTTCGATTTCAAAGAAGAAAAACAACTTAAAGAAACCTATATTGAAAAAGAGAATCTTGCTGTTTGTGGCCATTATTTAAAGAATGTATCTTACCCGATATTTATCGAAGGGAATAAACAACGCCTGATGATAGATTCCTCTTTCCCGGATGGGCTGATTTATCTTGATTCCGCACCTGTTGGAGAAGTTGGTTTAAATAAGCGAAAAGAAAAACAATTTTCTTGTTTTGTCTTTGAACCGGAAATAAATCCGTCAGACAAAGATAGATTATTTATTAAAGCAAACGAAGAAAGAACGAATTGGATTCGTATGCGTTTCTATTCCCTTTAAAGAATAGATTTTTCCGTCCAGATATCAAAGAGATGAAACTTGTTTTTGCGGAAGCTGAATCTTATATCCTCATCTTCTTTGATATCTAATTCAGAGGACACTTTCGATAAGATTTCTTTTTCGCCATAGCGGAAATGAACATAATACTGGTCACCAAGAAGTTCAATGAAACTGACTTTGGAGGTAAAGGAATTTTCTTCATTGGAAGGAATAACATCTTCAGGACGAATGCCAAATAAAATAGGATGTGCTTCGTTTTCTAAGACTTTATGCAAATTCTGGATGTGTTCCTTGAGAGCTTTAATATACTCATGTTCCTCAATATCTATCATGGGTTCCGCTTTTTTGAAGAGTCTCTTCTTTTTGGATTTCAACTCTATTTGTTTCTTTAATAACTCCTTTGCTAAAGGCAAGGATTTTTCTTGACGTACCAATTCTTGTTTAAAGAATTCATCATGAATGGCGATTTCTTCTTTGGATAATTGAACTTTATTGCCGTCTTTAAATGTAATGGTGCCCTTATCATAAGTCCCTTCAAGGACATTCATAGCAGGGGAGCCAATGAAACTAGCGACAAACAAGTTCGCTGGATGGCGATAGATTTCAACAGGTGAACCAACTTGTTGAATATAGCCTTTCTTCATGACGACGATACGATCAGCCATGGTCATTGCTTCCGTTTGATCATGTGTGACGTAAATCGTTGTGGAACCGATTGCTTTATGGAGGCGAATGATTTCGCTACGCATAGTGACTCTTAGTTTTGCATCGAGGTTGGAAAGAGGCTCATCCATTAAGAACAAACGTGCATTTCTGACGATTGCTCTTCCTAAAGCAACCCTTTGTCTTTGCCCACCAGAAAGTTCTTTTGGTTTTCGTTCTAGATAGTCTTTTATTTCTAATATTTCTGCAGCCGATTTAACTCTTTGATCGATTTCTTCTTTTGGTAGGTGCCTTACTTTTAAAGAGAAAGCAAGATTGTCATATACGGTCATGTTCGGATAAAGAGAATAGCTTTGGAAAACCATCGCGATGTCTCTATCTTTCGGAGAGAGATCATTGCAGTATTCACCATTGATATAGAGCTCACCGCTCGAGATGTCTTCTAAGCCTGCAATCATACGGAGTGTGGTGGATTTACCACATCCAGAAGGGCCAACAAAAACGATGAATTCTTTTTTTCTGATTTTAAGATTGAAATCAATTACGGCATGAACTTTCTTGTTATAAACCTTATTAACGTGTTTCAATTCAACATAGTCTTCCTTTAATGAAGGATCATTGATTTCTTCACTTTTCTTAATGTCTTTTTCTTCAAGAGGAAGAGATGTTTCCTCTAGATTGGTTTTGCTCTTTTTCGTGAACATATGAATACCGCCTCTTGTAAATATTAAAGGGAAGAAGAAAAAGGGGAAAGGTGAATTCCTGTAGGAAAATTCTTTTCTGGTTTGTCTTTCGTTAAAAAGCGTTGCTTTCATTACTCAATTTAGATTTTGCTAGAATAATGGAGTGAGGTGAATGTTATGAAAACGCTCAAATTGAAAAATAATTTGTATTATGTTGGTTGCATTGACCACGATTTAAAAATATTCGACAGTGTAATGCCCCTAAAATATGGGACATCTTATAATTCTTACCTTCTTAAAACAAAAGAAGGAGGGGTTATTTTTGAAGGGAATAAAGTAGGATTTTCGGAAGAATACTTGACCCATATATCAAATTTGATTGATTTTAAAGACATCAAGTACCTCGTTGTAGCTCACACAGAGCCTGATCATTCTGGCGCGATTGAAGCTTTGCTTAAAAAGAATCCAGATATTGTTATTATTGCTTCACCAGCAGGCTTAAATAATTTAAAAAACATTCTTCGTTTTCCATTCAAAAGCCTTGCTATGACTCCAAATAAAGAATTGAAGGTTGGCGAGTATACTCTTCGATTTATATCCGGATTATTCCTCCATTGGCCAGATGTTCTTTTCACTTATATCCAAGAGGAGAAAGCGTTGGTTACCTGTGACGCTTTCGGAACACATTACGCTTTTGATGACGTTCTTTTCTCTAAAGTGACAAACATGGAAGAATACCACGAATCTTTCCGTTATTATTTCGATTGCATTATGTCGCCTTTTGCTTCGTTTGCTCTTCAAGCTATAGAAAGAGTGCGCGCTTTAGACGTATCAATGATTTTAACGGGGCATGGTCCTGTGATAGATAAAGACGTAAAAGAAGTGATTACCGCTTTTGAAAATGAGGCAAAAGACGCTCTTCCTACTCTTGATAAGAATCATGTGACATTGGTCTACGCCTCTTGCTATGGATATACGAAAAAGATGGCAGAGCATATTGAAAATGAACTTATTAAAGAAGGAAAACACGTTTCTTCTTTTTATATTGACGCTTTAAATTACCAAGAAGAGAAAGCAAACATTCTTGAGGCTATAAAAACATCAGGAACTCTTCTTTTTGGAACACCAACCGTTGTAAACGATGCTTTACCAATTTTCTATGATTTGGTCATTAGCAAACCAATTCCGTTCTTCACTGGCAAAAAGTTTGCTGCCTTTGGTGATTATGGTTGGAGTGGTGAAGCCATTAAGAACATTACCGACTTTGCTCTATCTAGAAAGATGAAAACCGTTGAAGGATTTAAATATTCCTTTAAGGTTGACGAAACCTGTTTTGAAGGCTTGGATGCCTGGATTAAAACGCTTGATTAATCTCTCTTTTAAAAATAGGGGAGACGTGTATCAAAATAGGGGATGAATTGGTTTAGAAACACCAATGGCCATTATTGCGTAAGATGGAAGGAAGAATGTTTCGTCTCGAAGGATATGAAATAAAGAATTCGTATCATTTGAATAAAATTGATTTTTAAAGAGCCTCTATTTAAAATGGTTTTGTAATCAAAACGAAAGGAAAACGACCATGAAAAAGGGGATGTTCATTTTAGGCGGTTTTTTGTTCTTACTCTCATCATTTTCAAATGTGCCTGCACAAGAGGAAATAATGGACGGAAGCAATGCAGTTGCCAACGCTTATTTGGGTGATGGGCACACCGATGATTTGTTCAATAAATTGGTTTCGGATGGTCAAAGCGAAATCTATAACAAAAGCAGATACGCTTCCTATTATTTTGACAATCTTAGAGAAAATTTCGGGAATAATCTCTATGGGTCTTGCGGCTATGTTTCCATCGGGATGCTTTTGTCTTTTTACGATTCTTATTGGGATGATTCGATTATACCTAACTCGTATGATGTTGATTCCACTTATTCATATGAGAGGCAACAATCGGCTGATTTTGATTTAGTTCCAACAAACACGGAATCTCCCGGAATTCGCTTCGAACCATCTGGCTTGTTTCCGAATGATGGTTTTGATGAGTATTTGAACATTGCGATTCAAAAGAAAGAAGACTATTTTCAGTTTAAGCTGTTCGACCTTGCCGAAGAGCACCTTGGGCTAAGCGGCAAAAACATTTGCGATTTGTTGGATGCCTATATGCATAAATATAGAAATTATTCTGAAAAAGAAGCCGTTATAAATTTTTATGAAAATTCTGGCGACTCGTCGATTAAAAACAAAATCGCTGAAAACCTTAGGGGCGGAAAGCCAATGATTTTGATTGTAAAACAACCAAATTCTTCCAACACTCACGCCGTAGTGGCCTATGATTATGATTCTATTACGTGGACTATTAATGTTCATCCAGGGTGGAGAAATGAAGAGAACAATACTGCTCTTACTCACGTCTCGTTAAAGGATTTAGGGTATACGGACATCGTTTGCGCAATTGGCTTAGATTTTTATGCACAAAAAAATATAAGAGCAAAATATCACTCTTCAAATGGGGGAGACGACTGCGATGCATCAACATTCATCTTTCCTCGAGAAATCGAAATGAAATTAGGAGACAATATTGATCTCAAACCCTCTTTTGTTTGGAAATCGCTTTATAGGGAGCGCTGGATTGAAGATAAAAATCCTTACCTTAATTTTGCAATACTTGATTCAAATAAAATTAAGATTTTTCAAAAAACAAAGTTTTCTGGATGGCGATATGATTTAACCTCATCCGAATGGGATCAGATTCTTTTTAAAACCTCCGGGAAAAAATACTATGTTTTGATAACTTTGGGCTCGGATTCTTATCATTATTGGGACGATTATTGGTGTATGGCTGAATTTGAGAAACCTGGTTTTAACACGAATAAACCATATGTCGCCCCGAACGAGTATGGATTCGAGGATGAGTATCCAACCGATGATGCGACGAAAACGAATTTTCAGTCTCATTCAGTTCGCGGTTTCACTTTTGAGACCAGAAGATATAGGGTTGGGTACATTCATAATGAAGATATAGTTATGTCTCCAATAAAAAAAGGCGTTAACGAAGCTTTCATTGAGTATCGTTTTGGTGTTGCTTTAACTAGGATAAATGTTGAACTATCCCATTGGCGAGAACTGTCCAACGAATTACTTTCGAACAGCAATGGCACAGCGGTCGCACAGCAATTCATAGGCGATAGATGGGTCACGGTGTTGGACTTGCTGTCTGAGGAGACTGGGTTGCCAAGGAATAGAAACGAGAAAAGGATTTACAAGCTTGAATTCTCTCAGCCGGCATATAGGGTTAGATTCTATTCGCGTTACGATGGAACCTATTCTTCTGAAAATAACAGAGGCAGAATTTGCATTGGCAGAATGTCGTTTTACACAACGAAATATAAGATGCCTTTGTCGGGATCCGAATTGGATTACCAACCTGAAATCTGGGATGATTATCAGCATCGTTTGAATTGCTATTCTTATGCCTTAAACGCTCAGATAAACCCAACGACAGGAACGGTTCAGGCAATGCAACCTGGCCAAGCTTGCGAGATGGAAATCGAAGCGGATGATTTGCCTAACACCAATAAAGTTCTTTCGGCAATTCGAGGAGACGCTGAGGCTTTGGGATTTGGCTTTACCGAAATCAATGGCTGGGAACGATGCCCAACAGGAATGTACAAGGTCGCTTTTGCGATTGACAATCAGTACTCCGCAGGAGACCGTCGTGGGTATGATTATCATTGGTACCGCCAAAACTCTGATGGTTCTTGGTCGCACAAGACAGGAACGGGGAAAGTTATGAACAAGGATTATAGCGATAAAATAATTATGGACCCAAGGACGTGTGATAGAGATTACAAAGGAATCTATAACTATAATCTGTTTGTGGGATATTATGCTGTTTATCCATTGAATACTCTGTGTTAGAAAGCAGGTGAGCAAAAATGAAAAAGAGAATAATTGTCGGCATGTTGGCGATTTTTTCTGTGACTTTGCCTTCTTGCAATGAGCACAATCCCGTGGTTTCCTCCAGCTCTTCCGAATCGAGGAGCGCTGACGTCGACCCCATGATAAGGCCAAGTGATTGGGCCTTGGATTATTGGGTGGGCGACGTGGTTGAATACAAGGATTTAGACGAAAGGAACATATACGATAGAGAGGATGATAACTTTTCGTATATGGATTCCGCATATTCTTCGGCGATAGATGCCAATGGCTCTATCGATTTTTGGGGGATACGCGTTAATTACAAATTTTGTTTTCTTGAAGAAGAGAAGTCGATTGTCATTTCTATCTACGTTTCGGATCCCTCAATCAAGATTTATGGATTGAGCATGCTTTCTAGCGGTGAGGAAGTGACGAATGCGTTTGAAGAAATGGGTTTCGTCTTTGTGGAATACAGCGGATTCGACTCATGCTTTATGAAAAACAATATTGAATTCAGAGTATATCCAACATATATCGCTGTTTGGGCTTATCGGGTCTTTGCAGAAACAAATTAAATTCATTATGAAGAATCGGCCAAATAGCCAATGTTGGTCCGTTTTTATTTGTCAAATATTCTTGAATTGTTTGCAGCCTTATGGTGTTTAATGCCGTTGTATGAAACTCGACATCGGCGGAAACAAGAAAAACCAATCTACTATTTGGCCAGATCTCAAATGATCGATGGTAAGGTCAGGACCCTCAGAATCAAAACTATCGGAAAACACAACAAGCTCTTGCGGAGGGCTACGGCGATTCTTTGACCTACGTCAAAAGGCCCGTCTGTAAAGGAAGAGAAATTCAAAGTTGACAGCATTTTCTCTTTCAGCAAGACTATCGATTTCCCAAAGGATTGGGGAAGAGCTACCCTTTGGCCCTCAATCACAAATACTATTCGAACTCATGATTGAGGAAAATATCGAAAAATGAAATTATAAGGCTACATTGAATATCCAAAACGTTCAGCGTTTATGGTGATTTTCATCAATAAGCTGCTAAAGATAGTATTACAATAGATTCGACTCATGCTTTATGAAAAACAAGATTGAATTCAGAGTATATCCAACATATATCGCTGCTTGGGCTTATCTTTCCTTAATAATTAAACAAATCTGGAAGCAATATTTTTCTTTTTCGCCCAGTAAAAACCTATCAAAAACTTGAATTTTCTTTTCGTGGATTTAATTGATTTTTGGACAAACAATCTTTAAACTATAGCCGAAAATAACGGAGGATTTTTCCTAAGCTTTGCTTACTTTTCGCCCCGATGAATGAATTCATGGAGGCTTTTTATTTATGGAAAGTGCAGCAAAGACAAATCGAATGGGATCTGAAAAAATCCCAACTTTATTATTAAAGATGGCTCTTCCGATGATGTTTTCGATGGTGGTAAGTGCCCTCTATAACATCGTGGACAGCATTTTCATCGGCATGATGGAAGCGCCTTTTAATGAGAAGGCCATTACGGCTTTAGGATATGCTTATCCTTTGCAAACGTTACTGGTTGCAGTGGCAATTGGCACAGGAATTGGCGTCAATTCCGTTTTATCGAAAGCCCTTGGAGAAGGCAAGGGTGATAAAGCTGCCCGCTCTTGCATCAATGGTTATCTTTTGATGGTTTTCTTTTATGTTATTTTCCTCGCTTTTGGCTTAGCTATTTATTTTGGGAAAATCTATTTCTCAAGCATGACAGAAGATCAAACTGTGATTGATATGGGTGCTAAATATCTTGGCCTTTGTTTTATTTTCTCTTTTGGACAGCTTCTTCAGCTTGTGAGTGAACGTTCTCTATGCGCGACAGGTAAAACAAATCTTGCCATGGTGATGCAACTATCTGGTGCTGTTGTAAATATTATCTTGGATCCTATTTTCATTTTGGTTTGGAATATGGGCGTAGAAGGAGCCGCTATTGCAACCATTATCGGGCAGATGGTGTCTATGGTTGTAGGATTCCTCTTGGTTTTGTTCGTAAATAAAGAAATAACGATTCATAAGAAAGATATCGTCTTTGATTTTCCAATGATGGGAGAAATTCTTCGTGTTGGTCTTCCTAGCATCATTCTTCAGGCTTTCCAAAGTCTTCAACCGTTTGTCTTCCAGCTTGTGTTTATGTCTCTTTTTAGCCAAAGTGGGGCAACCCAAGATATGCTCGTTGGCATATATGGCGTTTATTTCAAATTACAGAACTTTGTTTTCATGGCACTTTATGGCCTCGTGAATGCAATGCTTCCGATTATTGCCTATAACTATGGAAACGAGAATAAGAAAAGAGCAAAAGACGCACTTATGTGGGGCTATCTTTATGGTGCGATCATTGCTTTGTTGGGAATTGTTGTTTTTGAAGCGGTTCCAAAAGAATTACTTCTCTTATTTAATCTTGATGAAGAATGGGTCAATACGGGTGTCATCTTAACGCGGATTATTGCTCCAACCTTTATTCTTGCATCGATATGCATCCTCTCCAATGGCGTCCTTCAAGCCTTTGGGAATGGCGTTCACCCGATGATCATCACAGGGCTTCGTTTGCTTGCGATCCTTTTCCCGGCTTGCTTTTTGTTTGGATACTATTTCGGGATAGATGCCATATGGTGGGGGAGCTACGTTGCTGAATTTGTAGCGGCCATTTATGCCATGGTCCTGACATATTTCGTTTATAAAAAGAAAACCCATAGACAGACTGTTGTTTCTTAAAAAGACGCAATTCTATCGTTACGAGTGTTTCGATTGATTCTCCTAGTTGC
Source organism: Escherichia coli (assembly GCA_963630675.1). GTDB lineage: Bacteria > Bacillota_I > Bacilli_A > RFN20 > CAG-826 > UBA4951. Next base: position 17,388 of record CAVGNR010000017.1, on the reverse strand, counting down.
TGAAATGGCCGCGGCCGTTTATGAAATTGTTACACACGAAGTTTACGAACTGAAAAACCATTTGAGAAAACAAAACTATAGCTTTCCTATTTTCTTATCAAAAATGTTTTTTTAGAAACGTAAACGATTCTTTTTAATTGTCAAAGTATATGAGCAAATCAAAATATTTCGCTATCCATAAAATTCTTCCATGTTTTGTAAAAATACGTCAAAACGTGGCAAGGCAAAAGATATTTTGCCCCTCTTCGATCCATCAAGAATTCCGCGATCGATAAGGCCTTTACGATAAACACTATATTCGCCATGGTTTTTGAAAAAGTTCTTCTCAAGCTCGCTTGTCGTCTTAAAGTTTTTAATTGCGCTAAGAAAATCAATGCTTCTCTGCGACAGCTCCGAATAGATTTTTTCGTAAACAAATTGCGAAAGATATAAATCGTAATTTGAAAGCACCTTGGAAGTGAGCTTTCTTTTTGGCTCTTCATAAAGTAAATGGCCCAAAACTTGATAAGCAAAGGCATATCCCATAGTCGCCTTTGCGGCTTTGATAGATTCCTTGTGTTCCATAAGAAGGTTCTTCTCATAGGAATCGGCTATGGCCACTAAGCTTAGCGGGGAGAGGGTGATTTTTTTAGAACGATAAAGGAAAGTAAGCGTTTTTTGATTTTGAAGAGCTTGAACGTTTTGATATAAACCTGTCATCAAAAGAAAAACGTTGAATTTCGATCGTAAAAAACCTTGAAAGGTATGAGCAAATGTTTTCATGTATTGATTGTTTGTTGCTTCATCGACGGTAATAAGAACCGCTATTCCTTTTTTGGTCAATTTATCTAACATTCGTTGTAGAAGAGTTTCGACATCTGTGACTGGCGTCTCTCCATGTAGTGAAAATGTTAAACCCCGAAAACTAAATTCACTTCTAATAAACAAAACAAATGCTTTAAGTTTGAGGCATCATATATTTTTGAAGCAAGACTTTCTAACATGTCTCTTTCTGGATTTAAATCAATTACCAGCCACTTTTCTCTGTTTTTGTAATAATCTGATAACTCGGAAAGAAAAACGGTTTTTCCGCTGCCTCTAACTCCCGTAATGATAAGACAACGGTTTTCTGGGCTGTCATCTGAGAAAGCGTTTAGAACATTGAGAAAGTCCTCGGGCCTTTTGATATATTCCTTTGGCTCCATGCCGAAGGTTAATGAATATGGATTTGCCATGTCTTCCCTCCTTTTCATTTATCATTACAATTTGTTTTTATCATTCGTTATCATTCATAATCATTTTTATCATTCGTTTTCCGCAAGATAAATCATCATAAGATTTTTATGAAAAAACGCCCTTTATTTTTAATAAAACGAAGGGTATTTTGGTGGAAAGAGATTTCAAGATGAGACAAATAGACTTGTAACTTGGTTCAATCAAAATAAGATGCAGGGGTTGCAAGCTTATTTGATTTGTTGGTGATGGTGAAAAGAACGCCTTTTGTTGAGGAGCCTTGGAAGTAGTTCTTATTCTCACCAACAGATAATTTCCATTCGCCTGTTGGATCAACATAGAAAGGATATTCCATGCTTTCATCTTTTTCTTCCGTGAGTTTCCAACCAAGGGAGACTAAAAGCTCTTTATATTTGGTTAGATAGGCGTCTCTTTGTTCGTTGGTTTCAAATTCATTTGTTTTGAATGCGACGTATTTTGAATAATTAGAATCCATTTTTCCAGAGAAGTCTTTCCATCTAGCCCATGCGACAGTGGAATCTTTATATCCCGTATTTGTTGGATAGAGGTATGGAACAGCTTTGTCTACGCCCCATTCTTTTAAGGATGCGAGTAACACAGAAGGATAATCGGTTGGTTCTGTTTGGCCTTCAATGCTACTCCAATCGTAATTTAGAGTTGTGCTTCCGATTTTAGAGTATTCGCCAGAGAATGTGATTGTATCGTTTAAAGAAGAAGAGGTTAGCTTTCCCTTCATTGTTTCAAAATGACCGTCCTTTAAAGTTAAAGCAACCTCGCCATCCACCGAATAAAAGGTCGCATATCTTGGTAGGCTCCAACAATATGAGAGGAACGAACCAGTATGGTCTCCACGGGATTTATAGACTCCGTTTGTTTCTGGACCAAGAACTTCAACGGCAAAATCAAAAGTTGGATAACGGTTAACGGAATCCCATCCTGCAACATAATCCTTGGTTTTCTTTAAAGTTGAGGTCTTATCGTCATAGGTATAAGTGAAATATCCTGTTCCGTCTTTATGGGCTCCATCATGGGCAAGAATCTTTCCTGTGGAATCAACGATTTTCTCTTCAATCGTGTCCTCGGTATAAATCATTGTATACGTGGTTTTTCCATCATCCCCATCGATGGAATAGGTAGCGGTGTAGTTTTTTGAAGCAGCAATTTCTGCTCTCGCTGTTTCTAAAGCATCTTGATACCCTTCGTGCTCATATGGCTTTTCATGTTCGATTTTTGCCGTGCCGATTTCAGAGATCTTTCCTTCTACGATTTGTCCGCCCTTTGTTGCTGCATCATCTTTTTCAAATGGATCGGTAACAAAATGGACGCCTAAAGAATCACCATCTACGGTTATAGCAAATTCATCTGGAGTTATATCTTGAAGAACAAGGGAACAAGCTAAATAAGTGGTAGCCCAAATGTTCTTCCCCACATAGAAATAATTTTTTCCTCCGTCAAAGCTTTCGAAATCGTTAGCGGTTACTAAAGCTTCGGCATCTGTGTTCTCTTCAAACTTAAATAAGTTTTCATAATAGGAATTTACCCATTTGAATTCATCACCATCTTCAGTGAATTGGGTAGCCTTTCCTATTTCGTTATCTTTATTGATGTATTCGGTGGCAAGACGGATGCCATTACGAACATATTTTCTTTCATAAGTAACTTTTTGAGATGCGTGATCTTTAACGGTGATTTGATAGGCGTCTGTGTTGTGATAAGTATCCATATCACTCACTTCCTCATAGATAGTGGTGATGTCGGATTGTTCATGGAGAGTAGGCTTCAGCTGGCTATCATAATCGTATAGGGTTTGCGTTAAACTCACCTTCATGGAGCCGGTTAATTTATTAAAGGTTTCTTGAGATAAGGCTGTACCATGGGCAATGGTGATAGTTTTGGAGACAATGACGTCTTCCTCTCCCTCTAAATAAGCATTAATGGTGGCTTCGCCTTCACTAACGGCGCTCAAAAGAGCTTCATTGCTAATTCCATCCATCTTTGAAGCACGGATGATGTTAGGATCAGAAGATTCAAATACAACGTTACCTGTAACGCCTTCTTTAAGAACGGCATAAATGGAACGGCTTTGATTTAAACGTAAATCACCGTTCATTGCTAAGGTGAATTTTGCATTTGCAGGCGTGCTATTTTTGCTGGATAGGGAAGAGGCGGCATCCGATGATGTGATTTCCTCTGAACTTGCTTTTTCACTAGAACTTTCTCCGTTTGTGGTGCAGGAACCTAGCAAAAGGATGGATGCTAGTATCATTAATTTTTCTTTTTTCATTACTTTTCCTCGCGAAATATACGAGTATTTAAAAAACAAAAATGTAAATTTCAATTATTTCTTTAAATATTTACTGTTTTTTTGTTTCTATTCATGTTTTCAAAAAATTGTATAAAATTGGTGACGTTATCATATGATAACGATGAACCGAGGTGCTCCTATGTTAGAAGTAAAACATCTTAAACGTATCTATCGTGTTAAAAAGGCTGAACCCGTGTATGCGTTAAACGACATTTCTTTAAAATTCCCTGAGAAAGGACTTGTCTTTATTTTGGGGAAATCTGGCTCAGGTAAATCTACCTTATTAAATGTAATGGGCGGTTTGGATGTTGCCGATGAAGGTGAAATTATCATCGATGGGAAATCGAGTAAGGATTTCTCTAAAGGAGAGATGGATTCTTACCGTAATACGTACCTCGGCTTTATTTTTCAAGAATACAACATCCTATCCGACTTTAATGTAAAAGAGAATATTGCTTTAGCTCTTCAACTTCAGCATAAAAAAGCAACAGACGAAGAAGTGGAAAAGATTCTTGAGCAAGTGGATTTAGCTGGTTATGGCAAAAGGAAACCGAATGAATTATCCGGTGGTCAAAAACAAAGAGTAGCGATTGCTAGAGCCTTAGTAAAGGAACCTAAAATCATCTTTGCTGATGAACCAACGGGTGCTTTAGATAGCAATACTGGGAAACAGGTATTTGATACTTTGAAAAAACTTTCAAAGGATAAACTGGTTGTCGTTGTTTCTCATGACCGTGATTTTGCAGAACGTTATGGCGACCGTGTTATTGAATTAAAAGATGGGAAAGTGATTTTCGATGTTAGCAAGACCTTATGTCTTTCTAAGGTAGGCAAAGATGGCTTAACTTTGCTTGGAGATAATATTCTTCGCCTTGATGGAAATCGTCCATTAACAGCAGAGGACCTTCCTTTAATTAACGAAACCATCGCCAAAGGAAAAGGGGATGTCTTTATTGTCGGAGATCCTCATATTAACGAAAGCATTCGTCAAGAAGCGAAGATTGATAAAAATGGAAATCGTGAAGAGTTCGTGAACACGGATGCAGATAAAATCGTGGAGAGTCATGACTCTTTTGAATCAATTAAAAGTAAATTCTCTTTAGGACGTGCCATAAAAATGGGTGCCCGTTCAATGAAAGTGAAACCATTCCGTTTAGCAATGACCATCTTACTTTCAACTTTTTCTTTTTCTTTGTTTGGAATGAGCCTTACCGCCTCTCTTTTTAGCACGAAAGACGCCTTAACATCGACTGTTTCGAAAAATGACATGCGTTATGTAACCCTTTCTCTAAGTGAAAGTGGGAAAAGAAAGGGGTATACCTCAGAACGTGTAAAGGAAATTGAAGATAAGACAGGAGCCAATATTTATCTTTCTTACAATAATGAAGTGGACTCCCGTTTTAATAGACCAAGTGATCAAAATGATCGTTTCCATTTGACTAGCTTCTCAGCCATTGTTCCTATTACGGATTCTTTCCTGAATGATTTTGATTTCACCCTCGTGAATGGAAAAATGCCAAAAGATAATACGGAATGCCTTATTACTTTATATGAGTATTATTCCTACCAAGATTTTGGCTTTGGCGATAAGAATGATTTTGATTCGATTGAAGCAAATAAAGTAACCCAAGAAAACATCATCGGTTCGAAATTAAATACCGCTTACAATTCCAATTTATACACGGATGTTCCTTCTTTAACGATCTCAGGAATTGTGGACACAAAACTTCCAGCGAAATTGTTAAAATATCGAACCGCTACAAGCTATGCTGAAAACGATAAAAACTATTCTGATTTGAATTCCTTACGTTATGGGCCATCTCTTCATTCCTCTCTTTTTGTTGGAGAAGGAAAAGGAACGGATGAATCGATTGTAATTTCAGGAGAAGATTTCTATTTCTCCACGGAGAAAGGAAAAGAGACCATCAATGATTTTGGTTATTTCCGAGCTCATCAGGATTTTGTCTATTTTGATAAGTCACATCCTATGACTCTTTCAAAAGGAGAAGCCTTGCTTTCTCTAGGTGCCCTTTATACTTATTCCGAAGATGGGGCGAAAGCTACTACCTATAATTTCGTATTCCCTGGCGCTTATCAATCGGAAGAAAAAAGAGAGAATAACCTTTACGAAGTATCGAATTTGGATCGTTTCTCTTTGAGTGAGGATGCGACGAAAATAGCTGCAGCCTATAAGACAAAATACGACAAATACAGTGATTTCTTTACTAACCACCTTGATTTGGTGAAGAAAATCAATGAGGGAGGAAATTCCTATTCTTTACAAGTCATTGATCCAACTTATGATGAGCATGGAAATCCTAAATTTGACTACACGGGTGCCACGGAATCACAAAAATATCAGATTTTCAGTCGTTATGTGGATACGTTTGTTTCTGGCTTATTCGGTGAAGAAAATGTTGATAAAGCAGGAGAATATTATTCCTATTATCTTTCCGTTATAAAAACGTATAAGGATTTAATTGATGAGAAATACCCTTTAGAACTAAGCGATTTTTTGGGCAATTACCGGAACTTCTATGATCAGTTCCTTTCAAAGTATCTAAATGATCATTACGTTGAAATCTATGAGAAATACAAAGGCACGACTCCATTTCAAAATGTCGTGACGACAACTGTCGGGCAAATCACGGATGAAAACTCAAAGAAAGAAGCGGTTAAATCTTTCCTTTTTAACTATCAAAGCAAGATAGAGGAAGGGAAAGAAATGAACGCTTACATTAAGCAAGGAGTGAAAACCCTTCTAGAAAAAGTAAAGCATGATCCTTTCGAAACCCTTTTAACCTACGAAGATAACTTTACAATGCCTTTAAAGGTGGTAGGGGTGGATTTAGATTGCGAGAATGGCGCTATTATGATGAGTATTTCCAAAGAGGATGCGCAGTACATAAATGGAAGCGTACTCTCCAATAATGGGACATCTTCTTCATCTTATTATTCTTTTGTAACTTTTGGAAATGATGCAAAAACGGTTGACTCTTTCATGGATTTCTTCTTAGAGAAAGCAAAGAATAGCGACTACGACACTATGAAAGAAGGAGATTGGTATTTCTCTTTCTATGATAATTCTCTTTCTTATGTGGAATTCGTTGGCAACATGCTTATGATGTTTTCTTCTATCTTCCTTTATGTTGGTATTGGCTTAGCCGTATTTAGCATGCTTCTCTTCTATAACTTCATATCTATTTCGATTAACAATAAGAAGAGAGAAATTGGTATTCTTCGTGCGGTGGGTGCGAAACGTGCAGACGTGTTTAAGATTTTCTATTCCGAAGCCTGCATTATTGCTCTTGTTAACTTCTTATTGTCTGTTATTTGCACCTTTGCCCTCTCTTTCATAATGAATCTAGAACTTGCTAACAGTGGGCTTATCACATTCGCTGTCATGAATCCGAATATAGTGGTTGTTTTAGCTATCTTTGGAGTGGCTCTTGTTGCAGCCTTTATATCTTCCTTCCTCCCGGTTATCAGGCTAGCGAATAAGAAACCTATAGACGCTATTCAGAACCGCTAAATACATACATGGGTCTAACGGATTTCCCCTTTCTATAATTTAAAGATGAAAAAACAAGTTGAAACAAACGTGTCTTTCTTCCCCTCCCATCTTTTGGCCCTTTTTATGATCAAGATAGTGAGATCTTGATTCTTGGAAGTTTCCCTAGTCCAGTTAGTAGACAAGAAGGCTTTTATTATGGCCATAAACAGAATCGTTTTTGGAAAATTCTAGCAGGGATTTTTAAAGAGAATATCCCTCAAACCATTGAGGAAAAGAAAACGTTTTTAACGAAACATGGAATTGCTCTTTATGATGCGATTGAAAGTCTAGAAATCCAAGGTGCAGCGGATTCTAGCATTCAAAATGCTAAACCCACTGACCTTTCTAACATCTTAAAGAAATCTAAAATCCACGTTGTCTTATGTAATGGCAAATCCGCATACAAATATTACATGGAGAACAAAAAAGATAATCTTCCGGTCATCTCTTTACCAAGTTCATCTAGTGCGAATGCGTCGTATTCTTTAGAGAAACTTGTTTGTGCATGGGGAAAAACGTTTAAGGAACGTTGATTCGCTAAAATATCTTTTTAAAGTAATTTGCTTTAACGTTATATGGTTTCTAAATTTGAAGCGTAGAAGTCTTCTAGAGTATAGGTAATTCTACCTGTGTACTTTTCTTTAGCGGAAAATCCGTTTTTGGATATAAAACCCAAATTATAAAATGGAAGAGGAGATGCTGATGTTTGTCTTATTTCCTCGTTTAAAACCTCCATATCTATAGGATTTTTTGCATATTTGCATTCATAGGAAATAAAGCCTTTCTTATCTTGTGTAACAACGTCGAATTGATAGTTTTTCTTTTCTTTAGCGTCGTTAAAACTGTAAGTCCCTATTTTAAAGAAAGGCGGTTTGATAAAGCCGGCACGATTTTTTCGAATTAAAAATTCTTTACTCACTTTTTCAAACATTTTTGGCAAATAATATTTGTTGAAATCCTCTTCTATGATCTCTTTATAAAAGAGTTCTTTGCCTAGAAAAGAACGCGCAGATCCGTTTGCAAAAACGTATCGATAATAAAAATAAATTAGATTATCGTCGAAATCATAAAAGGTGAGTTTCTTATTTTCCTCGTCATTGATAGGCAAAATTTTCTTGATGAAGTGTAAGCCGATTCCCTTCGCTAAAGCGTATTCTGGCCTCGAAGATTTACCAAGGGAAGCAACAATATCGCTAAATTTGTGTTTGCCTGTGGCAATTAGGTTTAAAACGCTGTTGAGAAAGGAGACCTTAGAACTTTCATTTTCCGTCATTTCTTGACAAAGCAAAATCATTTCTGAAGTGTCTACGCCAAATAACTTTTTGATGTTCTCCTCGACACTTTTTGCAGGATTTAATAAAGATAAAGCGTATGGAAGTCCGCCAAAAACAGCATAGGCTTTAAATTTTTCTTCTGAGGAATAGCTTGGGAAAAACTTCGCCGCATCATAATAATCAAATTCATGAATTTCTTCTATGAGATCGAAACGACCGTGAAGAGGTGATTTGTTGTCAATAAGCCCTTGCATGAGATCGCAATAAGAACCGGATATGAGAAGCTTTAGATGCAGTTGGTCAGATTTTTCTAAATCAATTATTCGTGCCAAACTTGCATCAACACCATTTTCTCCTCCTAATGGCAAATAAGAAAATTCATCTATGACGAAAATAATCTTCCGTTTTTTTGCTTCATTGAATATAGACTCAAATAATTCATCGAAATTAGAGAAATGGACATATTCAGGCAAGTGAAGGGCAGCTTTGGTTTCTCTTTCTAAAAGAGATAAGTTGATAGAATCAAGGACTTTCTTACATTCGCAATGCAAAATAAGAGAATCTTTCTCGTCTTTCAAAACTTGCTTAATGATTTCCGTTTTCCCTACGCGCCTCCTACCATATATCATTCCTGCCTTAAAGGTGTCACCATTTAAGAATTCTTTTAATTTAGATGTTTCTTCTTTTCTACCAATGAACATAGTTTTTCTCCATCAGTATTTTAACACAAAAAAATTTGACCCAAATAATTTTGTGTAAAAAATATTTGTTTGAATCAAGGACTATGTTGATACCGGTTTTACTTATTTTTCATAAAAAGAAGGAGTGAACTGCTTCCTCTTAGCTATGGGTAAATAGATTATTTTCTTGGCATTCCAAAGATTTTGCGTAGAGCTTCTTTTTTCTCTTTTCGTTTTGGTGTGAAGCCAAATTCTCATTATGTTGGAGGAATCAATGTCTTTGGAAAAGGATTTGGTGATCATAACCAAGACATCATTGTTCAAGTCAATTATAAAGACGAGAATTAATACATGGGTCGCCTCTTTTTGATTGACTTTGCATTTCTTCTAAGAAAGGTCCTCCATTCTAAAAAAGGAAAAGAGGACATTTTCTTTTTTACTTACTAAAAGAGGCGACCCATGTATTAGTCTAGATGGTTTGTTTCCTTAAAAAATTGATCATATAAATAGGAAGGTATGTTTTTCTATCACGAACTTCTACGTTGCAATTACCAAAAATTAGAGCTTGGTCAATATCATATTTCTCGTTTGAAATTAAGTGTTTAATGCGGAATGCTTTTATAGTCTTTGCCGGATTTTATCTCAATAGGCAATACCTCATCTTGGTATGTAATCAAAAAATCAACCCTGCCTTGTTTTTTGCTAGAGAAATAGAAAAGAGCATTGTAATCAAATGCGTGATAAAGTAGTTCTTGAGCAGCTACGTTCTCGAAGATCCCACCAAAATTGATGTCTTTTTCGTGCGCTAATATTTTTTCTTGTATGCACGTTGATAATAGACGGTAGCAAAGTAAGCCAACATCGTTTGCAAAAAGTTTTAATAGTTTGTTGTTCTTGCTCAACAACAAAGGGATTTTTGGCTCATCAACGTTATAAACTGGAATTGCTATTCCTGCGTCTTTAAGCCAAAGAAAATCGTTTTCGCAACGTAATACGGAATAATTATTATCCACTTTAGAAAGAACAAAACGCTTTGTAACACTTTTAACTAAACTTTTCCAACCCTAAAAACGATAAAAAACTAAACTTTTCCAACCATAAAAAATGCATTTTATTAAACTTTTCCAACCTATTGGAAAATCATTTTCTCTGTTTTTGAGAGTTGCAAGAAATTATGTGTTTGAGTTTTTAAAACCATTTGATACGACAGGTATAACTAACAAAGGAACCTCTCCTTATGATGGGGTTTGTTGGAAAGTGGTGCATTCTTCATTCATCAAAGAATTGAGACTGAAATCTAGGTTTACTTCATCTGGAGAATAAAACGTTTTTTGACATCTTTCCTGGAAGAAGAAAAACGAACCTTCATTTTCTTTTCCTCCGTCTCCCATTTTTCCTAATGCTATTCCTACCTATATCTTAGGCAGTGGTCTTTTGACCCAAAGATTGGATGCATTTCGATCGTGAAGGCAATTTCCATTAAAGGAAGGCTAAAAATAAATGAAAGAAATAAGGGGAATGGCATAGTTTCTTCTCCCTTATTTTTCTTAAGAATGGAATTGCCGATTATGATGATTTTGAAGGCATAAAAGCTATTTGGATTATTAATAATTGTTATTTGCAGTTATAAATTCCTATTTTTTGAGCAAATGTTGTTTAAATATTGCAAAGATTACCTTTAAATATTGCAAATTCTTTTATTTGGTCCTTTTTTAGCAATTTGTTCTAAAATGTTAGTATGATTTAGTGCTTTCAAAAATGAAAGCGATTACAAACAAGGAGGAATTATGGCAAAACTCAATCGTTTGAGCCGTGGATTAACTTTCGTATTTAGTTCCACTTTACTCTTTGGCATTGCAACTGGTCTTACTTTGGAGGCCAATAAGGATGCCATCGACTCTTATTTTGGAACCCATTCTACGAAATTAGTTCAAAAAGGGGATGGAGAGTTATTCAAAGCTTTTACCCCTGACGAAAAGTATCTTACTAGCGATGGTAAGGCCGATACGTCAAAGATTGTCAAAGCCCATGAGGATTTGGCAGTTCAAATTCAAGGTGAGGGAACCGTCTTATTAAAGAACAATTTGAAAGATGGGAAAGCTGCTTTACCTTTAGCGACATCCAGTGAGAACAAACTCAAAGTTTCTTTATTTGGTGTTCGTTCTTCATCCACAATCACTGGTGCCTTTATTGGACATAGAGCCGCTGGAAACAACCAAACAGTCCATTTTGACGAAGCTTTAGCAGAAGAGGGATTCGATGTGAACCCAACTTTGAATGAAGCATACGAAAACTATATTGCAACTAAGCAAACCGGAAGAATCGCCTTACTTGCTGAAAATGACTTCCCATATATGGGCACGTATGGCATGATGGCTGGTTTAAAAACGTTCGAAACTTTAGAAGCAAGCGTTGATGATTTAAAGGCACAAAACGAAAACGTCTTACAATCCATTGACGAATATAACAAGGTTGGCGTTGTTGTTTTTGGCAGAGCCGCTTCTGAAGGTGTTGACTGGATCAATAATCCAGCTCAAATGAATCCTGCTGAAGATATTACCAACCCAATGCAACTTTCTGCTAAAGAAAAAGCAATCCTTGCTTTAGCAAAAGAAAAGTGCGACAAAGTCGTCGTTATCATCAATGCCGTTAACCCAATGGAAATTGATGATTTAAAGAAAGATGATGGCGTTGATGCCATTCTCTGGATGGGCATTGGTGCAAACTATGCTCCAAAAGCAGTTGCTCAAATCCTTAATGGTAAAATCACTCCATCCGGTCACTTAAGCGATACATATGCTTCCAGCAGCATCTCTGCTCCAGCTATGATGAACTATGGTGACTATAAATATGGAAACGAAGACCCTGACGTTTTCAAGAAACGTGCCAAAGGTTCTGGCAATAAATACATTGTTGAAGCAGAAGGCATTTACACCGGCTATCGTTATTATGAAACCCGTTATGCCGATTATGTGACCAATTCTGGCAATGCAAGATCTTCCAAAGGTTCCTCTTTTGAAGGATCTTGGGAATATAGCAAAGAAGTCACTTATCCATTTGGATATGGCTTATCCTACACCACCTTCGAACAAACGATTGTTGGTGCTCCAAAGGTCTCTCATAAGGGCCATGACTTCACTATGACTTTCAAAGTCAAAGTCACAAACACTGGTAATGTCAAAGGAAAAGATGCCGTTCAAATTTACGGACAAGCTCCTTATATTGCTGGCGGAGTGGAAAAATCCGCTATTCAATTACTTGCCTTCGATAAGACCGAAGAATTGGAACCAGGCGAATCTCAAACATTAGAGATCAAAGTTGATATGCAAAATATCGCCAGCTGGGATTCCAAGGCAAAAGATGGCAAAGGTTCCTACATCTTGGATGCAGGCGATTATTATTTCGCCATCGGTAATGGTGCTCATGAAGCTCTTAATAACATCTTTGCAAAGAAAGGTGTTACTCCAAATGCCGATAATAAGATGACCGAAGAAGGCATTTCTTCCAAAGCTTATAAATATACTTATAACGTTGATACAAGAGACGAAGATACATTCAATGTCTCTAAATCTGGCGTCCAAGTGAAGAACTCCCTTCAAGAAGCTGACCCAAATCATTATGAAGAAGGAAAGATGACCAATCTTTCTCGTAACGATTGGGATGGAACTTTCCCTAAAGAATATAAAGGTTTCATTGCGACCGATGCGATGATTAAACTCATCAATGGTGGAACTTATGATGTTGTTACTGATGGTGACACCTCTTCCATCTTATTCGGACAAGAAGGCGACCTTTCTTATTTGAACTTAAAGGGTGCTCCATATAATTGGGAAGATTGGGATAAGCTCTTAAATCAATTAGATCTTACCGAAGCCATGAGCTTCATCCTCCACGGAAACCGTGACTACCTCCCAATGAACTCTGTTGGATTTATCGGTGGTAAGTTCACCGAAAATGGTCCTAACGGCGTTGGTGACCGTGCTTTCAAGACTCTCTCCGCAAACGAATATGGCGATCAAAAACCAGCTTGGGCTGTTGCAGCAGATGATCCAAATGCAAAATATCAAATGACCATCTTCCCATCCGCTCCTGTTATGGCCGCTACCTTCAATCCTCGCTTAGCTTATGCTCAAGGCGAAATGATGGGTAATGACGCTCTCTTCGTTGGTCTTCCAATCCTTTGGGGTCCATCTATGAATACCCATCGTAATGGATATAACGGAAGAAACCTTGAATACTATTCCGAAGATCCTATCTTAACTGGAAATATGGGTATGGAATACTCCGTTGGCGCTTTAAGCAAAGGCTTAATCGCTGCTCCAAAGCACTTCGCTTTCAACGATCAAGAAACAAACCGTTCTGGTGTTTCTCCTTATATGACCGAACAAAAAGCTCGTGAATTAGAACTCAGAGCCTTCCAAATTGCTTTCGAAGCATCTAAGTATGACACCGATGAGAAAGACGTTGGCTTATTAGGCGTTATGACCAGCTTCTCCAAGATTGGTCCTACCGAAGTTACTTGCTCCAAAGGTTTATTAACCGATATCTTAAGAGGAGAATGGGGATATCGTGGTTACATCGTTTCCGACTTGGAAGACGATACTGACTACTTCACCCAAGCCCTCTATGCTGGTATCACTTCTTGGGATTCTACCTCGAGTCTTGAAAAGATTGGTGTTTCCGCTGATACCATCAAGAACGATCCTGTCTTACTTAACAAGGTCAAAGACGCTGTCCATTGTGATTTGTGGGTCTTAACACAAAGCAATTACATGAACATGGTCAATGCCAACACCGAAATGGTCAAAAATATGACCTGGTGGAGAGCAACCTATATCTCTGTTATTGCTGCTTCTGCTGCATTAGCTGCATTAAGCTTAGGCGGAGCTGTCTTTACAACCTTCTATAAAGGCAAGAAAAAGGAGGAGAAATAATATGAATTTCTTAAAGAAACTTGGCGTCTCTTGCTATATTAACGCTGTTGCCGCACTCCTTATCCTCGTGTCCATGTTCCTTACAATCGCGAGCTCGATGAATGTTGGATTCAGCATCGATGAATTAGGATATATCATTGCCTTCTCCATCATTGCTATCTTAGCTATTGTTGGATCCTACTTCCTCTCCCTTAAATTTGGAAATAAGCTCATCTCTTATCTTCCACTTTTGGTGGCAGGCGTCTTAGCTGGCCTTTGCTTCATCTTTGTCTTGAACGCAAGAACCTACTTGATTGGTACCTTATGGGTTACCCAACTCGATTTGTCTAACCCATATGCTGTTGCTGCTATGAATACAGGCGCTCCTGCCTTCATTATGTATTGCGTCAGCATGGTTATCCTTGCTGTTGGCTCTTTCTTCAACATCATTCCTGAAAAGAAAGCCTAATTCGCTTTAAAGGTAAGAAAACCGTCTATCCAAAAAAGATAGGCGGTTTTTTCTATGCTAAAATTCTCATGTGGAAGATTTAGGTTTGCTTATAACACTTGTTTGTGTTCTGCTTGTTTTGTTCTGTCCTTTTGGCTATTTGCTTTTTCGTTATCTTCGTAAGAAAAAATATACGAAGTTCATCCAGGAACATAGTATTGCATTAAAACAACTAAAGATAATAAATCAGCATTATCATTTCTTTGACGTTGCGGATTTTGATGAAGAGCATACTTATGATAATGAGATTTGTTATGATACGGTTTCTTTTGAAGATTATTTGGTGTACGTGCTAGTGAATAACGAAAAAGGCATACGCAAAGCAATGAAAGATTGCCAGACAAATATTCATCTATGGCGAGAATATGAAGCTGAAATAAATGAGACGTGTTTTAAAAATGAGTATGATACAGACTCTTTGCCGAAAAATAAGAAATATCTTCAAAATTTAGAGTCCGAAATTCTAACTGATACCCTCTTGAAACCAACCCTGTTTTTCTCTATTACAATCTATTTGGAAAGAAGAGACATGGAAAATACGTATAAAGAGTCGAAAACAGAAGTTTTTGAACCAAAAGAAATCTCTGATTTGCTTCGGTTAATAAATCAAAAAGACGGATACTTTTATCGCGTAAAGAGCATATGGGACGCTTTATGTCGTGTAGAAAGAGGAAAAGTGTCAAACCGTATGCGTTTTGCCATATTTAGAAGAGACGGAGAGCGTTGCAAAAGATGTGGTAGTAGACATGATTTAGAAATTGATCACATTGTTCCAATATCAAAAGGAGGGAAATCGACATACGACAATCTACAAACTCTTTGCCATAGTTGTAACGTGGAAAAGGGAACTGATATAGAGCGTTATTGAACCTGAACAAACTCTCCCTTAAAACTGCCTATTGTTGATGGCCAAGTTACTATTCTAAAGATTCCTTTTTTGCTTTTTGAAGAGCTTCTTTAATGTATTCGCCTAGTTTCTCATCTTCACAATAAATGAAACAGCCTTTTTGCCCTCTTGATAATAATGTTTTATAAGTGTCTCTGATGATTTTATCTCCGAGTTGCTCGTTGCCTTTTAAACCTTTAATTGTCGCGTCTGATTTAGCTCTTTTTGTTCTATCTGTAATGACATGGCCATTTTCATAGCGCATATCCAAACCGATAATGACACCTACGTATTCGAATTCCAAGCCTTGGGTTGAATGAATGCAGCCAACCTGCTCAAAAGAGTCTTCATTTAAAGCAAACTCCGTCGTGGAAAAATTCCATTGGGCTTTGAAGTTGTTTTTTAGGAAAATATCATACTGGGTCTTATCGTTTTTAGAATTCCAAGGGTAACAGTATCCTGCAATCATGCGAGATTTGTTATGGATATTTGTTTTTCTTAAAGCTTCTCTCATTTCATTTGGATCAAAGAAAACACGTATGTCATAATCCATTTCAAAAGAGTAGTTTGCCGTCTTTCTTATCTCTAATAAATTATCTAAGAAAGCGATATATCCATCCGAGCCATTGCAACGGAACTGAGAGACGAGCTTTAAAGAATCTCCTGAATGTACAATGCTGCCTAGCTGATTCGCCCATTTCTTAATTTCTTGAATGCTACCAATGTCTTTCGTGGTTACGATTTGATCCTCATCGATAAAGAAAACGCTTATTTTTGAAGCGTTAATGATTTCCTTTACTTGGTTTTCACCAAGATTTGAAAACATTCCGGATTTTGCATTTAAACGGTGTGCTTCATCGCAAAGGATACAATCATAGGTGTTCTTTTTAACGTCATAGAAAGAGCCAGAGCCTTTAAACAAACCCTTTAGGTAGGAGATTGTATGTTTTCCTTTGGTTAAGGTAGAGGAGAAGGCTGCTCTAGGGGCAGAGTTCTTTGTCACATATATGCTGGAATAGCCGTTATTTAGCATTTTAGCCAAAAGATTGATGGCAATAACAGATTTCCCTGTTCCAGCTCCACCTTGAACGATGATGGTGTGCTTTTCCTCTTTTCCAATGGAGTTTTCAACGAGTTTAAGAATGGTCGCATATGCAACTTGTTGTTCATCAATCATTTCAAACTCTTTGGCTCCATTTAAGATGGACCCTATGCTATCTTGCAATGATTTTGATGGTTTTAGTTTCCCATTCTCAATGATTTCAAAAAGTGACTTTTTGGAAGGGTGAGAAACGTATCTAGTTAGGAATTCCCTTAAGTCCGTTCCGTTTTCTTCAAGGAAAACAGGCGCGTCTTTAAGGGCATCTTTATATTTCGGGTTACATATTTGAGAACGGTATTCTTCTCGATAGTTATGCAAATAAGCACAGGGTATTAGGTGAATTTTCTCTTCCCTAACGGATTTATTGAAGTTCTCAATGAGTTTTGCATAAGAATAAGCTTGTTGAGAGGGGTGAGCTACATCTCTTTCTGCTCCGCCCGTAAATGCTTTGACAACGTTTTCTCTCGAAGTGGCTTTGCAAGATTCCCACTGTTTGAGTTCAACGATGACGACGTTATCGTTTAAACCATCATTTCCACCCAACATGAAATCTACGCGTTTGGATGTCAAAGGAATTTGATATTCAATGGCGACCTGTGTTTTATCGGATATCCTTCTATCATCGATGATAGTGGCCATGCGTGGCAAAGAGTTCTTCCAAGAGTTGAATTCTTGAACGCTTTCATGCGTGATTCCGAATTGTTTAAAAAGAGTATCGATTTTCCGGGCTATTACTCCGTTGATAATATCTTTTCCAAAGGAATCTTTTGTGCCTGAATAAACGATCATACCTTATCCTGTGTTTGAAATAATATAACACAAATATAACAAAGATACTTTTGATGGTATGAAGTTAACTAAAATATATATTCGTTTTAAGAGAGTTGCAAGAATTTTGTGTAATCTGCAAGTCGCATATCCCTTTTCCGTTTCA
>CAVGNR010000016.1:0-38151 GCA_963630675.1 Escherichia coli | reverse complement strand
TGAAACGGAAAAGGGATATGCGACTTGCAGATTACACAAAATTCTTGCAACTCTCAATGAAAGAAATAACAAATTACAAGAAAATCGAGTCTATCTTCAAGAAGAATGACGGATTTGTGACCCGCAAAGACATTGATAAAGAAAGAATACCTTCTTGGTTTTTTTCCGAATTCGTTAAGAAGAACAATCTGAGAAAAATTGCTCCTGGATTCTATGCTTCCGATGAATATGCTGTCGATGATTATTTCATGCTTCAGATGCGTTACCCAAAATACATATTTTCGGGAATGAGCGCCCTTTATCTTCATCATTTAACGGACAGAATACCAGATGATATGACTGTTACATGTCCCCAAGGATATCATCCATCAAAGAATTCTCTTCCATGCTTGAAGGTCACTAGCATTTCAAACCAAGAACTCTATGCTTTAGGAATTACAGAGATTGAGACAATGTTTGGAAATAAAGTGAGTGCATATGACAAAGAGCGAACGATTTGTGATTTAATCAAATACAGAGATGAATATGACGGAGAAATTTTTGTAAAGGCAATAAAAACATACGTAAGCAATTATCTAGATCAGATGAAATTATTTAAATACGCAAAACAGATGAAAATCGAAAAGAAGGTATTTGAAATCATGGAGATCGTATCAAATGAAAATTAATAAAGATTCTCTTAAGGCGATTTAGCAAGGAAGGCGATCACCTCTTGCCGAGATAAACATCACGGAGAGTTTTTTGTAACTGATGTAAAAATGTGCGTAAGTGGTTGTCTAAATTAAAATAACAAAGGTGTTCTTTAGATCTTGGCCTTCAAGGTCTTCGCACTGGTTTTTAGCAAGGTTTTTCTCGTTACGAAACGAGACATGAAATATTGGAAGCGATTTCCTTTTCCGATGATATAGAAATCCTTTCCTTTCATGGATTGGGTATAACCAATTTGGGCCACCTCTTTGGCTTCAAGCGGTTTCTTCTTTTTGAAAGTGAAATCGTTATGAGCTTCAGCAACGAATTTGGAATTAAATGGTCCAGGGCAAAGTGTTAGGCATTTGACGTTGGTTTTTCTTAATTCGAAAGATATTGCGCTGGATAAGTTATAAACATAGCCCTTCACAGCGTGATAGGTGCACATATATGGACCTGGATAAAGTCCAGCAATCGAACATACATTGATGATATGTCCCTCTTTATTTGCAAGCATGTCGTCTAGATATACTCGAGAGAAATAGAGGAGGGCGTTGCAACAGACGTTGGTCATGGCAATCTGCTTATAAACCTCCATGTCTTTGAAGTCTTTGCAATCTCCAAAGCCCGCGCAGTTTACAAGATTATTGATAAAAAGTTCGTTTTCTTTGGTGAAATTAAGGACTCCTGCATAAGTGTCTTCTTTGCTTAAATCTGCGGTGAAAGTGAATGTTTCAACATTCGGATATTTCTTCTGGATTTCTTCTTTTACGGAAGCAATGGCGTCTTTATTGATATCAACTAATACAACATTGTTCCCTTTAGATGCGTAAAGCAAAGCGAATTCTTTGCCTAATCCGCTTCCAGCCCCTGTAATTAAAGTAGCTTTCTTCATTATATGTTTTCTCCCTTAACTTTGTCTTGCGTGAATAAAACACGCCCGTTTCTTTGATTATATTCCGTATGCTCTAAAGGAGGAAGAAGAGCCTTCTAACGAAATATGAAATATTTTTGGACTTTGAAAGCCGCAATCCCTTGTTACCAATATTAATGAGACGCACGTAAACATGTCCAAGGCATATTTAAAACCAGGTTTATCGAGCATTACGAGCGTTATTTTGATTACGACGGAATACGGAAGGAGTTGACCCTTCATGACGTTTGAAGATTTCAACGAAGTAGTTAGGATTGTCATAGCCAACAAAATAGGGCGGGAATAAATATAATCGCGGTAGGAAGGCAAACTGGAACAAGGTAATCCATTCTCACTGTTCTCGATGCAAAGAAAACCAGCCTCTGTATTCTTTTTGCTATTTTTTGAAATATCTTCAACAAAACGATTGTTTAACGAGCTTAGGTAAGTTGTTTTTTCACTACTTATCTTTTATGATTCAAATTAACGTAACGGCTTTTAATGGAGGCTTTATGAAAAATAGAAAAGGTATGGTGACGATTCCTTCGGATTCGCATTTTGTCGAAGGAACGAAACGAATTGCTGAACTTTGGGGAGCGGACGCGATTCGCGATTGCGATGGTACGGAACTTCCTGAAAACGGACATGAATTAGCTGAAAAAATCTATAAAACTTATTTCGTGGTACGTGGGGACAACACTTGGGCGGAAAAGCACAAAGAAGAAAGTATCCGTGCTTTTTTATCCAGCCAATGGATTACATCTTTTAATGACCATTTAGAAATTGAAGTGGCCAAAGGCTATTTGAAAGATGAGGTTGAACCCGATTTTGAGAATCTTTTCTATTGGCAAGTCTTTGATAGAACAACAGGCAAGGAAATTAAAGGATGGGACGTTGATTCAAAAAGAGGAACTATTCTTATCAAAAACGCGACCCCTTACCATGTTTATTCCGTAAATTTTATGGCAAGGATAGTTTGGCATCCCGTTCAAATCTATAACTATCTAACGAATGGCTGGACGATACCGAAGCAAAAAACATATGACCCAGCATGTCCGTTTACGGCCGAATATATCAAAAAACACATGGAGGAGTGGTGCAAAAATAATCCAGAAATCGATGTTGTTCGTTTCACCACCTTCCTTTATCAATTTACGTTGCTTTTTAACGAAAAAGGAAAGGAAAAATATGTAGATTGGTTTGGATATGGTTTTTCTGCCAATCCCACCCTGCTGGAATTATTTAAGAAAGAATACGGATATGAAATGACAGCGGAAGATTTTATCCGTGGAGGAACATACAACAACCCTTTTCAAGTTCCAAGCAAAAAATATTTGGCTTATCAGGACTTTATCTCAAAGTTTGTGGCAGAAACAATGAGATGCCTTATCGATATTGTTCATGAACACGGCAAAGAAGCAATGATGTTTTTGGGCGATGATTGGATTGGCGGTGAGCCTTATGGCGAATATTTCAAAGAAATGAATTTGGATTCTGTCGTAGGATCCGTTGGGGGAGGGGTTACCGTACGTATGCTTGCGGAAATTCCGAACGTTAAAATCCATGAAGGAAGATTTTTACCTTATTTTTTCCCTGATACTTTTTTTGAAGGAAATGAAGAAAACGCCATTTTGGAACTGAACAAGAACTGGAATACGGCTCGTCGAGCTTTGTTAAGAAGCCCACTTGATAGAATGGGATTTGGTGGATATCTTTCTCTTGCAGATAAATTTCCAAAATTCATCTCGCGCGTTGGAGAGATTTGTGATGAATTTCGCCAAATACACGATGCTTGTTATGGGAAAAAGCCTTATTCCGTTGCAACCGTTGCCATTTTGAATGCGTGGGGCGCAAAACGTTCTTGGATGGCGCATATGGTCGCTCACGAATTGTGGTATCAACAAGTTTACAGTTATCAAGGTGTTTATGAAGCTTTGAGCGGCTTGCCTGTTCGTGTGAAATTTATTTCATTCGAGGATATTCGGAAAAATGGAATCCCGGAAGATGTTGACGTCTTGCTCAATGTTGGTGATCGCGATACTGCGTATTCTGGTGGTGAGAACTGGAATGACCCTTTTATTCAGGAGAAAGTACGCAAGTTTGTTGCTGAGGGCAAGGGATTCATTGGAGTGGGTGAGCCGACCTCTTATCTAAAAGAAGGGAAATTGTTCACTCTTTCTGATGTCCTTGGTGTGGATGAAGAAGTATCTTTGACCTTATCCAAAGATAAGTACAACATTCAGAAGAAAGAACATTTCATTACCGAAGACCTTATTTCGAAAATGGACTATGGTGAAGGAAAGAAAAACGTCTACGCTTTGGATGGAACGGATGTTTTGGATATCCGTTTCTCACCTCGTTTTGAAAGAAAGGTAAATGTAGGTGAGGTTTTTATGGCCGCCAATACCTTTGGAGAAGGGCGTTCGGTTTACTTAGCTGGCCTTCCCTATTCCTCTCAAAATGCTCGAGTGCTTTATCGTTCCATTTTATGGGCATCCCATAAAGAAGGAAAAATCCACGTTTGTTTTTCGACAAACATGGAAACGGAAGTTCATTATTATCCTGAAAGCAAACAGTATGCAGTCGTAAATAATTCAACCAAAGATGTTCAAACCTCTTTCTTTGATAAAAATGGTAAAAAGAGAAATCTGTCCCTCTCTGGAGGAGAGATTCGTTGGGTAAATGAAGATGAATAAAGGTGTTTTTCTTTGCCTAAGCGGTAATGCTAATTTAAAAATAGACAGTTTACGGCTTTTTATTGATTATTTGTCTCTTTTTGGTTACGACACATTGGAACTTGGATTAGACGACATGATAAAAATTCCTGAGGAACCCTATTATGGTTATCTTCGGGGTGGTTATAAAATCCAAGAACTACAATCCCTTGATGAATACGCTAGGAAAAAGGGGATTGAATTAATTCCGTCTTGCCAAATGCTTGGACATTTCGGTTATTTAAAGAAAATACCAGAATACGATTCGATAATAGATATTGATGATATTTTGCTTATAGGCGAAGAAAGAACGACTTTATTGTTAAAACGTTTAATACATGCGTTACGTCTCGCTTTTAAGACGAAACACATCAATATTGGCTTTGATGAAGCACATCATGTCGGGTTAGGAAAATATCTTGATAAACATGGATATCGGAACCGTTACGATCTTCTTCTAGAACATTTAAATTTGGTGAATTCTCTTTGCAAAAAGGAAGGATTTGAGCCAGAAATGTGGAGCGATATGTTCTTTAAGTTGGCAAATAAAGGCATTTATTACGATAAAGAGGTTAAATTGCCACAAAGCGTATTAGAGAAAATTCCTGATGGAATGCGAATTTGTTATTGGGACTATTTCACGACAGATAAAGAGACCATCTCTCATATGATTGAGGAGCATAAGCGTATGAAACGCCCTCTTTCTTTTGCGGGGACGATCACAAATTTCGCTGGATTTGCGCCTGCAAATTACGCCTCTATCGAAATTCTAAGAAAACAGCTTCCCACAGTGCTTCAAAATGGCATTGATTCCGTCTTGATCACAATTTGGGGGGATGATGGAAATGACGTATGTCCCTTTTCTTGTTTGCCTGGTTTGTTTGCCGCTTCTTGTTTTTTGGATGGAATTTACGATAAGGAAAATATTGCAGAATCCTTTTATAAAAAAGCAGGGATGTCTTATGATGCTTTCCTTACTCTTGATGAGCCGAATCGAACCCCAGTGAATCCAACTCTTTCTCATGTGTCAATTTCTTCGAAAAGCCTTTTCTACAATGATCCCCTTTTAGGATGGAAAGATTGCACTTTAGAAACAGTCGGTGCGATTGACTATGAAAAAGCGAGAAAAGAGCTTAAAAAAGCCAAGAAAATGATCGCAAAGGATTTTCTCCCGATATTTGAAAAAGAAGAAGCCTTATGTTCTTTCTTGTCTTTAAAGTATGATTTGGGGCTAAAAACAAGGACCTTCTATCAAAAAGGTGATAAAGAAGGATTGAGGGGGCTGTTGCCTGTTTATACCAAATGTCAGAAGAGACTATCTTTATTCGAGAAGAAATTCCAGAAAGAATGGTTTCTTTTTAATCGTCCCTACGGATGGGATGTTCAAACTGTTCGTTTAGGCGGCCTCATTTTAAGACTGGAAGAGTGCAAAGAAAGATTATCTCTCTTTATTGATGGAAGAAATGAAAAGATTGAGGAACTAGAAGAAGAACTCCTACCTTATGCACCTTTCGATAGCGCTTTTAATTTATATTCTGGTTTCGTGAGCGTTCGCAATCTTTAGTTTTTGTTTTCCTTTTTATAATCTTTTTCGTTATAACCAGTTGGTGTGGAGAAGTAGTGGGCATCGTTTTCCCCGTATTGGTTGCGTTTATATTCTCCTGGGGATTTGCCAGTTATACTTTTGAAATTCAAATTGAAATCTTGGACAGATTGATATCCGGAGCGAATTGCAATAGTTCCGATGGAATAGTTTGTTGATGTAAGCATGTGTTTTGCTTTTTCAATGCGGACTCTTTGCAGTTCTTTTTTTACGGTTCGGCCAATGCCATCTTTGAAAAGATTTTGCAAATAGGAAGCAGAAATACCTACCGCTGTTGCGATTTCTTCGACGGATAGTGGCCGATAGAAATTATTTTCGATATAAGCCAATGCCTTTTTGAGTGGAAGGTTGTATTGTTTAAACTGAGATGGCACGACATGAGAAGAAATAATTTCAAGAAAAAGCTCTTTTAGTGAAAGCTCGAATTTCGCTTTCTTGATTTCATCCCAATTGTTAGATGGGCCGGCGAAAGCGCCCATTTTTTCCATTTGGAAGTCGATTTTGCCATTATCGGCAAAAACAATTGCCTTTTGGTTTCCCTTCAGGTAAAAACTCGCTTCCGAGAAACAAGAAACATAAGGTGAAGAAGAAAGATAAGAACGAATATCCGCCCCATTCGCCATCGCAATTTCCATTTTTATAGTTGATAGATGAGGATGAACTTGAGTGTGATGTGTAGCGTAAGGGGAAATGATTAAAACTTCTTTTGGAGGAACTATTAGTTCAACTTCTTTCCCCTCTTCATCTTGATAAAACAAGGACATAGACCCATCTCTAACGGAAAAAAATTCATAACTATTATGTTGATGATAAGGGCCTTCTCTCCCCCAAACGGAAGGGTCTTCATAAGTGTCAATTGAGAACACCACGAGTTGGAATTTTGGATCAAGGTTTGTTTTCATATTGAAATCTAATAATTGTTGAGGAAAGCGATTATGGACGCAACGTTGGCACCAATTCGAAAGAAGAAAAACAAAGGACTTAAAAATTATTTCAAGAACAACAAAAAGAAAATTTCGCGAATCTTGTTTATGTTTTCATTTTTGATTATTCCAGCGATTTGTTTTTGTATTTTCTATTTATATGTAAACATCGATTCTTTTCTGATGGCCTTCCAAAGACCGCGTTATGGAACCGTGAAAGAAATGGTTTGGACGTTCGAGAATTTCAACCGAATTGGAAATCTATTTTCCACATCAGAAGGGGATATTCTTGGAAACGCCATTTTGAATACTGTTTTATTTAACTGTGTAGGGCTTTTCTTGGGCATACCAATCTCCATTTTGATGTCTTACTTTATTTACAAAAAGATATTGGGATATAAACTGTTTCGTTTCGTTCTCTATTTGCCAACGATTATTTGTTCTTCGGCTTTGGTTGCCCTCTTCAAATATGCGATAGGGGATGGTGGCCCTTTGGATGCTTTAGTTAGCGCTACAAAAGGTACGTTTGTCGCACCTTTAGCTGGATCGCCATCCGCAATCATCACGATTTTATTTTATTGTTTGATGTTCAACCTTGGTTCAAACATTGTTCTCTTTGGCGGAGCCATGAATTCGTTGAGTACGGAAGTTCTTGAGGCGGCTGAATTAGATGGAGTCAACTGGTTCCAAGAACTGATTTATATCATTATTCCATCGATTTGGCCAACCTTATCCACGATGCTTATTCTTTTGGCTGCAGGATTTTTGGGTACAACGGGACCAATTCTCGCTTTCACACAAGGCAGTTTCAAGACAATGACGCTTTCTTATTACATCTATGCCCTTGTTTCTGGTCAGGGAGCCAACCAAGATTTATATCTTGCTAGCGCCATTGGCCTTTGCATGACAGCCGTTTCTTTCCCACTCGCTCTTGTTGTAAAAAGAGTTGTTTTTGGCGGGAATAAGGAGGAATAATTATGGAATTAGGAAGAAAAAGATTGCATAAGCCGTCGCTCCACACCCGTCATTATTTTGGTGGAAGCGATCCTTCGCAACGTGCTGTATTTATTACCGCATTTGTTTTGTTTGTCCTTTATGTCATTTTCGTTTTGTTTTTCTTTGTTTTTGCCTTTTTGATCGCCTTAAGAAAAAATCAATTGGCATTCATCGATGATCAAATTGCGAAACGGCTTTTCTCTTGGCCAAAAGAACCCTCTTTTGATGCATTGATAACGTCATTCACAGAATTAGGGAAAATTGACTCGCACAGCACTTTCCTTTCCATTACATGGAACTCCATTTGGAGAACTGTTTTATCCAGCCTTCTTTCGATCGGATCTTCTATGATGGTTTGTTACATCTTGGTTTTCTATAAAAATAAATTGACGAGATTCATCTATAACTTAGGCATTTTTGTTTCGATTCTTCCTCTATACGGTTCGGCCGCTGCAAGTTACCGACTCTTCGAGAATCTTAGTCTTTTAAATAATCCGATGATTTTGATTACTTCCATCTCTTTGTTTGGCGGTTATTTCTTCTATATGTATTCCTTTTATAAATCTCTTTCTTGGGAATATGCCGAAGCTGCATTTGTGGATGGTGCTGGTCATTTCCGGGTCTTTTTCCAGGTGATGTTGCCAATGGCATTGCCAAGTGCATCCGCTCTTTACGTTATGCATTTTATTTCTGGCTGGAACGATTATGAATCCACCCTTTTGTATATGAATGAATATCCAAATTTGGCTTATGCCGTTTACGCTTATGGAGAGGTTACGAAATATAACGCTAATGTCCCAGCCTATTTCGCTGGAATATTGGTATCTCTTTTGCCGATTTTGGTCCTTTTCCTTTGTTTTCAAAACACCATTATGGAAAAGGTCTACTTGGGCGGTTTAAAAGGTTAAATCAAATGAGAATAGAAAAAATAGGAGGTTCATTTATGAAAAAATCACTTCGTTCTCTCATTTTGTTCTTTGCTGGCGCAATAAGCTTAACTGGTTGCGTTAAAGGCGGAAACAAAGGCGGAGGCCTTAGTGCTGAAGAGGGCAAAGGCACCATTGAAATTGTGGTGGCTAAGCTTGGCAATGGCACGGATTGGCTAAAAGCTCTTTGCGACGCTTACAACAAAAAAACGGGCGTCGGTTTTAAGATTCATGAATTGGTAGGGCAAGCAGGTATCGAGGCCATCCAAACGGAGATGGAGTCTTTAGCAAGCTCAACAGATTTGTTCGTTACCCGTCCAAAAAATTACTTCAAAATGGTTTATTCCGGAGCTGTCAACGTTCGTGGAGAAACCTATCCATGCGCCTTGGCGGATTTGACCGATGTTTACACCACTCCTCTAGAGGGTGAAAACGGGGCAACCGTTCTTTCCAAAATGGATAGCAAATACTCTAATTATTTCAACATTGACGGGAGATATTATGGCCTCCCATGGGGCAGCGATATTATGGGTGTCGTTCGTAATCTAAACGTTTGGAATAAACTTGGTTTAAAAGATGAAGATGTTCCTAATACGACGAATGAAATGTTTGCCCTTTGTGATAAGGTCAAATCGAAAGGAACCGCCCCGTTCATTTACAGTCTTTCAGATGAATATTATTCTACGATCGTCCCAATCTGGTTTGCTCAATATGAAGGCAGTGCCTCTATGGCAAATTGGTTCAATGGACGCGACCCTTCTGGCCAAGAAACTTATAACATCTATTCCTACGACGGAATGGTGAAATCTTTGGAAGTCTTGCAAACATTGTTAGATTCAAAGAAAGGCTATCAACATGAATCCTCAAAAACCTTGCCATTTACTTCGATGCAAGGATATTTCCTTCGCGATCAAGCTCTCTTTTGTGTGAATGGAAGCTGGCTTGAAACGGAAATGGGTTCAAACTACAAAGGATCCAACATCGATTATATTTGTACCCCAATTGTGTCGGCTCTTTCTGAAAAGATGTCTTACTATGATGCGAACAATCCAGTAGAAAACGACAAGAAACTAAGCGCTTTAGTCGATTACGTGGATGGACGTTCTTCTAGTTTGCCTGAAGGAACAACCACAGAAGATGCAGCGATTGTTAAAGATGCTAGAGAGTCTGCTTCCTATATTCGCGGAGGACACGATCACAACATGCTCGTTCCATCGTATTCCGATCAAATTGAAAACGTTAAAGATTTCCTTCGCTTTGTTTATAGCGATGAAGGTCTCAATATCTACTATAAAGTAATGGAGGGTGGTACGTTACCGGCAAAACCAACAAATGGCTATACCACGGAAGGCGTTTCTGTCAGTCAATTCCGTGAGAATATTAATACCATCATGGGAGAAGGACATGTTTGCCATTATGGCTCTGGTATTAAGGCTAAAGTATTCTGCTTAGGTGGAGTAAACCGTTATTACGTCAACGGGACAGGAAATATGGTACATGAAATTTTGGAAGGAAAAACTCCGGAAAAAATCATTGCGACCAATCAAGCCTACATTAAGCAAAATTGGAATTCTATCCGTAGCCAATATGTTAAATAAGGAGAAGCTAGCATGAAAAACACAACTTCAAGAGTTTTATTTCTCTTATCCGCATCCATGCTTTTAGCGGGTTGTTCGAATACGAACCCAAATATATCCAATAGCGCTGATAGCAACCAAACGTCTTCTTTTCCTGAAGTTTGGAGTACTTATTCCTCACGCAAGGTTGTTATGGCCACTGACCGCAACGACTCTTTAGAAAAAATGCCTGGAGAAATTAATATTTCTCTTTATCAAGGCGAAAAAGAAGACGCACAGCTTATCCTCACCTCGTCTAGTAACGAAAAGAAAGCCTATTTCTTGGCTTATGGAACTTTGAAAAACAAAGATGGTGTTGAATTTGCTAAAGAGAAGGTTCAAATTTTCCATCAAAAATATATTAAAGTAGCCAAAACACATACAGGAAACAGAGACTATTTCTCCGGGGACAGTATTCCGGATATGTTGCTTCCTATGGATACGGCAATCAAAAATGATGAAAACTATATTCAACCTTTGAGCAATCAAGGAGTTACAGTGGAATTTGACTCCACAGGGCTTCCAGAAGGTACCTACACTGGCACTTTTCTCTTGATTGTCGGCAAGGAAACAAAAGAAGTTCCTGTTTCTGTTAAAGTATGGGATTTCTCTTATGAAGGCAGAAGAACTTTCCAATCCTCTTTCTTGCTTTATCGCAATCAACTTCTTGCTGGAGAATACGATTCTAGTGATGAGATGGTTCAATCTTATGTTGATTTCATGCTCAATTATAAAGTGAATACTTATGTCATTAAGGATAAAAATGAATGGACGACGGAGAACGTTGTGAATGAAGCAAAACGCCTTTATTCCAATATGAATTACAACTCCATCGTGATCCCGTTTGATTTCCCTTTAACTTATCGTGCTTTTTCAGGAGACCAGTTAACTGCAGAAGCAAGCAAAGTTGTGGATTATATCCTTGGCTTAGCTAAAGAATCCAAAGGAGACGATAATTACCTTAAACTGGCTTATTTCTATCCTTCGACATATGATGAAGCGGATATTAACCACACCGAAGAACAATCAGAAACTTTCTTTGGGAAGAAAGGGGAATATCATAAGACTTTGGAAGAAGCGGCCAAACGAATTGATACGGATTCGAGTTTCTCGGAATTAACCCCTGAGAAAAAAGCTTCTCTAAAACAAGATATTTTGAATATTCCTGCTGTATTTACGAATGTTGATTATCAATCGAAATGGGTTGGTACATTAGGTGCTACATTCTGCCCTTATTTCAGCGTTTACAATGACGAAGCCACTTTGCAACGTTATCAAGACGCGGCCAAAAAAGACGCAAATGGAAATCTTTGGGCGTACACTTGCATGGGTCCAAATTATCCATATGGAACTTTCCACATTGATGACTCGACTTTAGGTATGAGGACCTCTGGATGGATGGAGAAAGCCTTCGGACTGACCGGATATTTGTATTATGCCTATAATATGGCAACTCAATTCCGCTTGAGCGAGGAGGTTTATACAGATGTTTATGAGAACCCTCTCCGCTATGAAGAAGTGCCAGGTGATGGTTATTTGGTTTATCCAGGAAGATTCTATAATTCCAAAACGCCATTTGCCTCCTTACGTTTGCTTTCCTATCGTGATTCTCAGGATGACTATGACATGCTTTGCATCTATGAGAATTTAGTTAATGAATATGCCAAGAAGCATTCCGTTGAAGTTTCTTTCTCTTCTTTGGTTAACGATCTTTATGCGGATATTTTCCAAGGAGCGATTTATTACGAGCAGGATCGTTTGCTCTTTGAAGCAAGAGAAGAACTTGCGAATCGTATTTTGTCTTTGAAAAATGAAGATAAACTAATCGAAAAAACAGGAACGATTAAAACCTTCGATACGAATAAGGTTGTGGTTTCGGATGGTAGTGAAATTTCCTTTGCTGATAACGTTTACAAAGCCACGATGAAGCCTCAGTTTAAAGACAAAGGGGAAAACATTGGATCTCAAACTAAGATTTTCCGTCCTGCAATCACTTTATCTTCAACGGATTTGGCAAAAACCCAAGAGATCAATTTTGACTATACCAATGAAGGCGACGAAGAAATTAACATGATTATCAATCTCGTCGATAAAACGGGCTATAAAACCCAATTAATCAGTAATTACGCATCAAAAGGAGAGAAGAGAACAATCTCTATGGTACTTTCGGATAGCCTTTTAAAACAATTGAGCTTAAAACGCGAAGATATTTCTGCCTTGGAAGTTAGTTTTGACAATGTTGTCTATAACGAAAAAGGAGAAGTATCCTTAGCTCCAAATCAAAAGATATCTATTTGCAATTTGTCGATGCGGGTCGCCGAATAAAGGAGAGAAATATGAAAAAGAACAGAACTCCAAAATATGTTTTATCTAGTGCCGCTCTTATGGCTTTTATCGTAGCAGGCTGCGCTAACACAGAAGAAACTGCATCCTCTTCAAAAGAGGTGTCTTCGAGTGAAATTTCAGAAACCATCGCGCCATCTTACCAAACCGGTGACGTTGTGCTTTTGAATGGTTTTGAAACCACGGAAGACATGTATTCGATGAAGCAGACAAACCTCGGCTATGATAGTGTTGGGAAAATGTCCATCACATCGGATAAGAAAAAAGAAGGTGCTTCCAGCTTATTTTATGATTATAAAAAAGGTGGAAATCCACAGCTTTTACAAAGAGTTGATCATAGCCACGCTCCAATTTTAGACTGGGGTGTTATTAGCAACATTAGCGTTTGGATTTTTAACACAAAATCTCAAGACGTTAAGGCTAATTTGAAGGTTATTTCCAATGGCAACTTAGCTTTGCTTACAAGCGAAAGCCAATCGATGAAAACGAATGAATGGAGCCAATTAAGTTTTAATGTGGATTCCGTGACAAGATTTAAAAATAAAGATTCTATTGTCGGCGTCACTTTAGAACTTGAAACCGATGGCCAAGAAGGAGCCTTCTATATCGATCAATTAGAAGCGACCATTGGGGAATCTATCACTGATCAGGATATCGCAAATCCTGTCATTGAAAAAATAGCCGCCTTGCCGAACGCATCTGAAATTACCGATGAAAAAGAATTTATTAAAGTTCTTACTGTGAAAGGGATATACGATGCGTTAACGGATAGCCAAAAGGCGCTTGTTAACAATGTCAGTAAGCTTAACGAATGCATCGCAAAAGCAGAAGGATATGGCTTACTTTTCAACGCTGGAACTGATTTGTTTACGATGATTACCTCCTCGGGCTCAGGATATAATTGGAGCGGTGCTTTGCTTAATGAGGACGACTCTGATTTTGGCTCTCGCATCCACTTAAATGTTTCTTCTGTTGGAACCGGAAACATCATGGAGCTTCGTTACGGTGCTCTCGAGAATGCGGCCGATTACAATCAGGTAATTGTATATATCTATAACCCGATTGCCGAAGATCGAACACTCATTTCCGCTACCGGACAAGGGTGGAGTGGTATTTCAACTTACTACACTTTGAAAGCACAAAGTTGGAATAGAGTTTGCATCCCAATGAGCAAAATCAATGCAAATGGTGGCTATTTCCTCGTTCAACAACCTTTATCCAATGGCTGGCTTTTCTCTGGATTCTTGGGCGTTACAAACCAAAAGTGCGCCGATGAAATCATTGCTATGATTGACGCTCTTCCAAATGGTTCGGAATCTCTCACGGATGAAGATAAAGCTGCAATCTCTTCTGCAAAAGAAGCCTATGACGCTCTTAGCGAAGAGGCTCAAAAACTCGTTACCAATAAGGAAAAACTTCAAGGATTAGTGGCAACCGCTATTTATGGGGAACTTGTTAAGCCTGTCATCGCATTGATTGAATCTTTACCAGAAGCAACTGCGGTGAATGAATATTCTCAAATTAACGCAATCGAAAAGACTAAAGAAGCTTTCGATGAACTTCCTGATGAGGCAAAAGCCATTGTTACGAATGCAAGTAAACTTGAATCTTGCTTAGCAAAAGCGGCTGAAATTTCTAAATCAATTCTTGCTGTTAGATCTATGCTGTCCACTTTAGGAGATGGTTTAGACAGCCAAGAAAAAATCTTCCGTTTCTTATCCACAAAAGAAATATACGAAGCTCTTTCAACAAGTGAAAAAGAAAAACTCACCAGCGAAGAAAAAGCACGATATGATTCCTTTGTTTCCTTGACGAGCGGATACAAGAACTTATATGGTGCCATGGACAACACGCTTTTAACCGATCCTGCCCCAGGTGATTACACAAACGTTTCTGTTACAAGAAATACCATTAATGACGAATTTGGAAATGTTTTCGCCCTCAAGGTTAAAACACCTCATAGTAGTGGTGCTTCATCCTTTAAACCGTTTGGAAGCTTAAATACCAATGGTATTAAGGCGGTACGATTCGCCATTTATAATCCGACGAATGCATGGCAGAACATGCTTGCCTGTTATCGTAGCGATTGGGGTAATGTTGTTACGAAACAAATACCTGGTGAATATCAGGTGGAACAAGGTGCAGCCTC
Source organism: Escherichia coli (assembly GCA_963630675.1). GTDB lineage: Bacteria > Bacillota_I > Bacilli_A > RFN20 > CAG-826 > UBA4951. Next base: position 23,281 of record CAVGNR010000016.1, on the reverse strand, counting down.
AAGCGCTTGGAGCATCATTGAAATTCCGGTAGAGAAATTCTATGACCAAGATGATGTCTTCTTTGTCTTGAATGGCGCTGGCCCAAATTTTGATGGAGATGAATCTCATCCAGTCACAAAAGGAACCTGGCTTATTTCCGGCTTTTATGGCGTTACGGAGGATGCGTATTTTGCCGAAAAAGCAGCGGATACAATCGATTTGATTGATAAACTCCCAAATGCAGATTCCATTACGGATCTTTCTTCTGAGTCTCAAGTGAAAGAAGCGAAATCCTCATATGACGCTTTATCTGAGGACGCAAAAGCCAGAGTAACTAACGTTCAAAAATTAGAAGCTTGTCTTGCTAAGATTGAGGCCATTATTGGTGATTTATCGGGAAAAATTGACGCTAAGATTAACGCTTTGCCTGCTCCAGAAGATCTTACGAAAGAGAATTTTGGAACTTATCGCGATGCGATTTTAGAAGCCAATAACGAATATACGATGGCGCGCCAATCCGTTAAGGATGCGGTGACTAAATCCGAGAAACTACAACAGCTTGTTGCCAAACTTAAGGAATTTAACCCTTTATTGGCGATAGATTTGATTAACGCTCTTCCTGAGGCAGAACAAATTGCTTCAGAAGGGGATATGGTTCAAATTATTTCCGTGAAAAATTTCTTCGACACACTTTCAAGCAATGAACAAGCCGAAGTCGCGAATGCAAGTAAATTAAGTGCCTGCGTCGAGAAGTGTAGCAAAGCAAAGAGTCTTGTTTCTCCTCTTGCTGGGGCAAGCGGTATCGCCTCTGGAAGAGACACAGGAAATCCTGGTAAAACGGGGATCATGTTTGATTCAACATATGGCAGCGTCTTCACCGTCAATCCGACAAATGCGGGTACTGCAGATTTCCATTTCAACAAGGTGGATGTAGCCTCTTGTAACAGTCTTGCTTTCAAGGTGTTTAATCCTTTGGAAGGAGACACATCTCTCGTTTTATATGACGGAAGTTGGGGAAATCAAAAGGTATATGAGCTAAAAGCAAAATCTTGGAATACGATTGTGTTAGATACTGCCACATATGGTTCTAATTTCTTCTTTATCATTAACAGCACTTCCGCTAAAGACGGTACTTGGCTCATTACCAATTTAATCGGCTTATCTGAATCTGCTCTTCCTCAAGAAGTTGTCCTTCTTAAAGGTGGCACGGAAGGAGCGCTTAAAGGCGGTGCAAACACTGGAAGTAGTGAAACCATCGTAAGTGCAACCGATCCGGAAAAAGGAACTGTTTGGGCTATAACAGCTAAAACCCCAAATTCAGCTGGTGGAGATTTCTATCCAATGGGCTTGAACTGTACTGGATTTGAGACCATTTCTTTCTTCGTTTACAATCCTCTTGATAAAAATGTGAACTTGATCCATTACACGAATGATTGGGGAAACTTTGGAGTGGCAGCAAATTTAGCCTCGAAAGCTTGGATAGAAGTAACGCTTGACGTTGCCACCTTTGGAAAAGGTTTCTTCCTTGTCGTTGACGCTCATGAATCGTTTGCGGAAGGAACGTGGCTTGTCTCCAGCATCATCGGACATCGTGCAGCAAACGCATGATTTGATTCGTTTCATTGAGGAAGAGGCCGTTTGGTCTCTTCCTCTGCCTTGATTTTTCTTTCATCAAATTGGGGGTTTCTATGCTTAATCCAAAAACAGAAGAACATCTTTCGACGATGGTGTCTGCCTTAAATGAATGGCGTTATTTAAGCAAAAAGAGAATTGAAGACATTCAATTTGCAAATGTGAAATCGGCTAAAGATCTTTCTGAAGATTTTAAGCCGTTTTTCGTTCCTTTTCTTGTTACTGAACAAGAAAAATGGTTTCGTTTTCGTTTTCGCTTGCAAACCCCAAAAAAGAAAATAGGAAGCAAGTACTACCTTTCTGTTGAAACGGGGATCCATGGTGGGGCTTTAACTTCACGTCCTCAAGGTCTTCTTCTTGTCGATGGCGACTCCTATGCTGGAATTGATATTTATCATATGGAGATTCTTCTTCCGGAAGGGGAGCATGTTTATGAACTTGTTTTTTATACACACGAGTTCTTTCGACCGTTTGAGTTATCTTTCTTCTTGACTGAAAAAGATGAAGAGATTGAACGGACTTTTTATGATTTTTTAGTGCCTTTTGAAACCATTTCGATTCTCGATAAGAAAGATGATAATTATTTATTCTCTTTGCCCATTTTAGAAAAGGCCATCAATCTGTTGGATTTCCGGGTTCCATATTCAATGGAATTTTATTCTTCGCTGAAAAGAGCTCGTGATTTTTTAGAGAAAAACTATTATGGGCATAATAGATTGCCCGCTGAAGTAAAGGCTTTTGCTCAAACTCATATTGATGTTGCCTGGCTTTGGGATTTGGCCCAAACTCATGAGAAAGCAAGAAGGAGCTTCTCGACCGTTCTTTCTTTAATGAAGGAATACCCAAATTATCATTTCTTTTCTTCGACGCCCCTTTTATATGAATTCATTAAAAAAGACGATCCAAATATGTATGCTCAAATCAAAAAAAGAGTAGAGGAAGGACGTTTTGAACCGGAAGGATCTTTCTGGCTTGAATGCGACTGTAATCTTGTTGATGGAGAATCTTTTATTCGTCAAATTCTTTATGGGAAACGTTTCTTTAAAAAGGAATTTGGCGTCGATTGCCATATTCTCTATGAGCCGGATGTATTTGGCTATAGTGCTGCATTGCCACAAATCATGAAATTATCTGGCATTGATACATTTGTAACAGCGAAGATAGGACTGAATGACACAAACCGTATGCCATATTCCTCGTTTGTTTGGAAAGGAATCGATGGCAGCGAGGTGTTTGCTACCCTACTTTCAACTTGCCATTCCAGTCCACGGCATAACGTATACGATGAAGATGAGACGACTTATGTAGGCAATATTTCATCGAGTGATATCTTAGGAACATATCATCGTTATGAGAGCAAGGATTTTAGTAACATTTCCGCCTTGGCTTTTGGCTGGGGTGATGGTGGGGGCGGTCCTACGCGTGAAATGTTAGAAAAAGCAAAACGTTATGAAAAAGGCGTGCCTGGTATGCCAAAACTTTCTTGCACTAGCATGTCGGATGCTGTTTTAAGCATCAAAAATAATTTTGAAAAAGAAGCGGAAACTCTTCATCGTTATCCTTTGTGGGATGGAGAACTATATTTTGAATACCATCGAGGTACATATACTTCTGTTCCAGAAGTTAAGAAAAACAACCGGGATGGAGAATCTCTTTTGCAAAGAGTTGAATTTCTTGCTTCCTTTGCGGGGATAAAGAACGGCCTTTCTTATCCAAAAAAGGAATTGGAAGAATGTTGGAAGATTTTATTGCTCAATCAATTCCATGATATTTTGCCGGGTTCAGCTATTGAAAAGGTTTACACGGATTCATCCAAGCAATTTCATCTTTTCTTTGAAAGAGGAAGGGAATTAGAAAAGAAAGCGTTGGATTCCTTTGCTTCTTCTTTGCCTGGCGGAGGTCTTCTTGTATTCAATTCAAATTCTTTTCCTGTTCAAGGACCGATTCATTATAAAGGGAAGACTTTCGTTAGCCCGTTAATACCTGCGATGGGTTATCGACTTATTCAAGAATTAAATGAAAACGCAATTCCTATCCTCCATGGTGATATATTAGAAAACGAGGCAATCCGTGTTTGCTTTTCCCCTGATGGACGTATTCTTTCTCTTTGGGATAAAAAAGAATGTCGCGAAGTTGTAGAAAAAGGCAAAGAGCTGAATGAATTGATCGCCTATGAAGATAGGCCATTTCAGTATGATAATTGGGAACTCGCTTCTTACTATGAGCAGAAGCCCTATGCTGTTAAGGATTTGATTTCGCGCAAAGAAATTCACGACGGAGAACGAGTTGGAGTTGCATTTACTTATTCCTATTGCCATTCTCTTATAAGACAAGAGGTTACAATTTTAGGAAATTCTAGAAAAATTGATTTTAAGGCAGAGCTTCAATGGAATGAGCCTCATCAAATTCTTAAAGCCCATTTCCCCTTTGCTCTTCGCATTAGAGAAGCCCGATACGATATCCAATATGGATCTATTCTTCGTCCAACTACACAAAACGATTCCTGGCAAAGTGCAAAATTTGAGGTGTGTGGGCAAAAATGGGCAGATATGAGTGAACATTCTTATGGGGTCGCTCTTTTGAACGATGGGAAATATGGCTATGCAGGTAAAGAAAACGACTTAAGCCTAACTTTGGTGAAGGGAGGGGCCTTTCCGAATCCAAGCGGTTCTAAGAAGATCCCGGTATTCACTTATTCGTTATTGTCTCATTCAGGGGGATATGAAGAAGGCAATGTCATTGAAGAAGCCTCTATTTTGAATCGACCATTGCTGGCAATAGAAATTCCATCTCCTTTCGTGAAAGAAACATCTTGCTCTTTGCTCTCTATTCAAGAAAAAGGGGTGTATGTAGAACACGTGAAACAAACCGAAGATCGAGAAAGCTATATTTTTAGAATTGTGGAAGAACATGGCGACCATCATACATTTTCTTTCTGCTTACCCTATGCAAAAAAAGCGTATCTTGTTGATTTGATGGAAAATAGATTAAAAGAAATTCCTATTATTCATGGCGAGATCGATTTAGAACTAGCTCCCTTCCAGATCTTTAGTTTGGAGGTTTGCTTATGAAACGGTTCCTCCTTTCTAACCATTCTGAAATTCTTTTTGATGAAGAACGCGCTTCATTGCTTAGCATGAAAGTGGAGGGGGAAGAACTTTTGTCCTCTGCAACGCCTTTTTTCGCTCTTCGTTTTCGTAGCAAAAAAGCCGAAACTAAAACCATTGATTCTTTTTCTTTTCATTTTTTAAAAGAAGAAGGCGAATGCTTTTATTATGAGCATTCTGATGCGGACGTGTCTCTTTCTTTTAAGGATGAAAGGGAAAAAATATCCGTATTCATTTCCGCTTATAACAAGACGAGTGATGTTTTAGAATGGATTGAATGGGGAAGCGTTAGCCTTTTTGGAAAGTTAAAAGACGAGGGCGGAAAAGGTGAAATTTTGACTTCGTTCAATGAAAGGGCTGTTATTTCTTCCTTTGCTCGTCGTGAAGCATCTCCTTTCCCTTATTTGGAACCAAATTATCCATCTCAAGGAAAGTTCAGCATTTTTCCGAATATGCTTTGTGCCCAATTTATCGCCTATTGTGCGGAAGAAAAAGGCATTTATTTAGCGATGGAGGATCCTGAAAGAGGAACCAAACACATCGATTTTTGTGCATATGGAGAATCTATCAAACTTCAGCTTAGAGCATATTCTAATCTAAATTATGGGGAAAGTTATGTTTCCTCTTTTCCTGTGGTAATCCGTTTGTTCCATGGTGACTTTTATGATGCTTGTTCCTTTTACCGTGATTGGTTTGAGAAGCATCTTCCGAATGGGTGTAAAAAAGCGACAGAAAATCCTTCTTTGCCTTCTTGGTATTTTGCTTCGCCCATCATCGCGCCTTATCCTATTCGCGGAAAATACGATACCGATGAAATGATTCCAAATCATTTTTATCCTTATGAAAACGCTTTGCCTTTGTTAAAAGAGATAGGCAAAGAAACAGATAGTCAAATCATGGCTTTGTTGATGCACTGGGAAGGAACTGCTCCATGGGCTCCACCTTATGTTTATCCTCCTTTTGGAGGAGTGGATATGTTTTCGGCGTTTGTGCAAAAAGCACACAAAGAGAATATGCTAATTGGCTTATATTGCAGCGGCTTTGGCTATACTTTGGAATCCAAACTCGTTCCCGAATATCAAAAAAGAAAAGAATATGAAGAAAAAGGCCTTTCGCGATACATGCTTGCGGATAGTGATGGAACAATTCTTTCTACCATTTGTACTCCGCAAAGAGTCGGATATGATATGTGCCCATATTGTGAATGGGTAAAGGAAACTTTTTCCTCCGAAATCGAAAAATGCGTTTCCTTAGGCGCAGATTATATTCAAGCTCTCGATCAAAACCATGGTGGGACTGGGTATTTTTGCTATAGCGACACGCACGGCCATCCCCCTGTCCCGGGGAAATGGCAAATTGAAGCGGTGGAGGACATTCTCAAACGCATTCACCATCCAAACGGCTTATTAGGATGCGAATCGGGAGCTAGTGAGCCTTATTTAGGTTTATTGCTTTTCTCGGATTGTCGTTTTAATCTCAACTATTATTTTGGGAAGCCTTTCCCTCTTTATTCCTTTTTGTTTCATGAATATCTTCATAACTTTATGGGAAACCAAGTGTGTGAAACTCTTTCCGACGATGATAGAAATTATCCTCTTCGTGTAGCTTATTCTTTTTTGAGCGGCGACAATCTTGCGGTTGATTTGACAGATGAGGGGGACGTGTATGTTTCTTGGTGCAATTCATGGCAAAATCGGAAGGTGAAGCGCGAGATTGCGCTCTCTATTTTGAAGAATTTAAACGCTTGGAAGAAGGGCTTGGGGAAAGACTATCTTAATTTCGGTAGGATGCGTAGGCCTTTTTCCTATCATTGTTCTAACGAAGAGAGGTTCCGTTGCGAGGATGGAAACGTTCTTTCTTTTCCTTCCGTTCTGTCCTCCTCTTATGAAATTGATGGCAAAAAAGCAACGTTCTTTGTCAACTATACAAGTCTTCCTCAAAAAGTTTCTTGGGAAGGAAGAAAAACGTTTTTTCTAGACCCATATTCTAAAGAAAAGACGATGGCGTCTTCCTTGCTAATTGAACCTTACATGGCTATTATGGTTTTGGAATAAATATGCGAGTTAGTCTTCAAGAAGTTAGTTTTGCTTACAAGAAGGGGAAAGATGTAATTCATCAATGCTCTTTTGAATTTGAAAACGGAAGGTTTTATACCATATTAGGCCCTTCTGGAATCGGCAAAACCACTTTATTAAGAATGATTGCTGGATTAGAAGATTATTCTGGCAATATTTTCTTTGATGGAAGAGATGCAGAAGGAATTCCAATTAAAGACAGGAACTTAGCTTACATCACTCAAGAATACGCTCTTTATCCTAGGAAAACTCTCTTCGAGAATATTGCATATCCCTTACGTCTTAAGGATATACCTGTCGACGAAATCAAAAGACGCGTTTATGAAATATCTAAGCCCTTTGATTTGCTTTCTGCATTATCTAGAAAACCTGGACAGGTTTCTGGTGGTCAAAAACAAAAAGCTGCTTTAGCGAGAGCGTTAATTAAAAGACCAGATCTTGCTTTATTTGATGAACCATTGAGCAATTTGGACGTAAATTCCCGTGATGCTATTCGCCCAATTATTAAACAACTTTCTGATGAATTAAGTATAACCTCAATTTATGTCACCCATGACATAAAAGAAGCAATGTCCCTTGGGGATGAGGTTTTGCTATTTGACCACGATGGTTTGCACTCTTTGGGGAAGCCGCTAGATGTTGCAAAATCTGCCGATCCTAAAATTCTTTCGTTATTCGATAAGGCGGATGAATTATGAAAACGTTACCTTGGGAAAATGAATACGATAAGATTCACGATTCTTTGATAAAAGAATGGATCCTTTTTGGACTATCTTTAAGTATATTTCTTGTATCGTTTACTCTCCTTGTTGTTTTTTTCCACATACGAATCTCGTTCTTATTTTCTTTTATTTGGAACGATATCCCTTGTGATTTTGTCTTTTCTCCCATTAGGAATTTTTCTTTTTTCTATCTGGCCTAAAATAAGAAGAAAGAACATTTTGGAGGAACGTTTAGAGAGCAGTCAAAATGTTTTAAGTGGAGTGGTGGTTTCTTTTGGACAAACAATTTCTCTTGGAAATGATGAAAAAGGAGTTGAGATTGTTCTGGCTCTTTTAGAGAAAGAGAAAAAATGTATTGTTTATTTTGACCCCTCTATTGGAGAAATCCCTTTCTCGTTAGGAAATAAGCTTATTCTCGGTTTGGTTAAGAACGTCATTTGTTCTTATGAGGTTATTTCATGAACTTTAAAGATATTTTGAAGAGGAAATGGCCTTATTTTCTTTTGACAGGCCTTGTTGTGGGCTCTTCCTTTTCCGCTCTTGTTCAAATAAAAACGAATCCAAAAGAAAACGAAAAAGTGAACGTTTTTCTTTCTTCTTATGGTGTAAATAAAGATAAGCTTCTATCTCAATGGAATGAAGATAAGGGTGAGAATATCAAACAAATAAATCTATCTTTTTATTTTGTGACATCTTCTGATTTGGGGTCTTTGTTTACCCAACAAAAAGAAAGCATTGATACTTTTTTACTTCCTGCTTCTTTTTTAAAGACTTTAGATCAAACTATGTTAAGTAGAGATTTTGTTTCTATCCCAAATCTTTCAGAAGGATATCAAATTGATAATCTTTTTTATGGTGAGTTAGCTTATTCCTCCAAGACAAAAAAAGGCGTTTTTTCGGATAGCATTATTTATTCAAAAGATAATGCGCCCGAGGAAGATTACTATATTTTTTATCGAATGGGTTCCATCCACACTCAGTCTCTTCAAGAAGGGATTGATGACGAAGCGTATCATCTTTGGAGAGAAAAATGAAAAAGCAAGAGAGAAAAAATGATTTTACAATTTCTGATTTGCCTATGACCTATCCCGGTTTATGGAGGGATGGGGTGAAACAACGTTGTGGGACGTTGCTTCTTTTTGGGGTCATATCCTTAGCTAGTTTGCTTCCTGGAATAGGAATTCTGCTTTGGGAAGATATATACTCATTTCAATTATCTGATCAGATAGAAATGGGCCAAATCACTTTTGAGGAAGCGAGGATCTTATCTTTTTGGAATCGTAATATCGCAGGTTCTTTGTTTCTTGTCGCGGTACCTCTCTTTTTAATTGTGTCCTTTGCTTTAATGCGTTATTTTCGCTTAATGTCCTTTGAAGAACCCATTTTTTGGAAAGAAGATTTCTTTTCTTCCTTAAAAGCGACATGGAAAATCGGTCTTATTTACGGATTAATATTTGCCATATTATTTTGGGTTTCTCTTTTTGTGGCCGGAAGCGATATATCAGCATATCTAAGATATATTCCTGTTGTTTTTGTCTTTTTGTTTATTGCGCCAACCATTCTTTATAGTTTGACGTTGGCTCCTTATTATGAACTGTCGTTTTTCGGGTATTTTATTCGTTCCGTTCTTTTGTATTTGAAACACCTTCCTATTTCCTTACTTTTTCTTATTGGCTTCTCTTTGCCTTTTGCACTCTTCCTTGTCGGAAACCCATTTATTCGTTATCCAATACTTATCGTGTATGTTATGCTTATTTATCCCCTTTTGATGTATGCATGGACAGTTTATTGCCTTTCTATTTATGACAAAGATATCAACAAAGATGATTTTCCAGACTTTTACCGGAAAGGTTTGGCTCCATTGAAAGGAGAAAAAGATGGGAACGATTGAACTTAAAAAAGATTATGACTTTTTAAAAGGCGGAACCTTGTACCCCCTTTATATTCATCAGACTTTTGATAGACCAAATCCTCTTTGGCGTAGACCAGCTGTCATTGTTGTTCCTGGTGGTGGATATGGCATGGTGTGTCCAAGAGAAGGCGAGGTTATCGCGGCACGTTTCCTAGCCAAAGGTTTTCAAACTTTTGTTCTGACCTATTTGACGGCAAAAGAGGGTGTTTCCTATCCTGAGGAAAGAAATGAACTTGGAGCAGCTATCGATTATCTTAAGAAGAACGCAGATGCTTTTCATATAAACAAGAAAGAAATATTTGCGGTTGGTTTTTCTGCGGGCGGCCATCTTGTTGCGGATGCTGCAATGGAAGAAAAAGAACTCAGGGAAAAATATTCCCTGGATGCTAAGTTAAAAGGGGTTGGGCTTGCTTATCCTGTTATTTCTTATGAAGAAGGGGAGATGGGGACGTATCGAAATCTTTTGAAAGGGTATGAGGAGGAAGAAAAAGGAATTCTTCAAAAGAAACTATCCTTGGAGAAACACGTGACAAAGGAAAATCCTCCAGCTTATGTTTTTGCGACAGGGAACGACCAAGTCGTGCCTGTTTCCAATGCCATCCGTTATGCGTCTGCGCTATTTAAAAACGGGGTCATGTGCGAGCTCCACATATTCCCAAATGGAGCCCACGGCTTTTCTAGCGGGGATGGTGAGACCTGTTCTAGCGCCTCCTACTTCGACCCAACGGGAAGGGTTCGTTACTGGACGGATGAATGCGCCTCTTTCTTCCGCTCGCTTGTGGAAGAGCCTTTTTAGCGATGGGGTCTGCGCTTAATTTGAGTGCATCTGACAAAAAGAGGCGACCCATGTATGACTTAACCTTCTAATGAATGATGTCTGTAAATCTAAGTTTTCTTTCATGACTATTTTTTTAATTGCATAAAAACATATTAAAAATATGCAATTAAAGTAAATGAAATCTTTTTAAATCATTTTGCCAAGAAGACATACATTTCCTTATTTATCATTTCCTCATATATTGAAATCACAAAAAACGAGAATGATTAATGAGTAAAATATAGAAAAAGATAGGAGCACATAATCATGCTAAAAAACATTCCTGCTTGCCTTAGTCCTGAATTATTGAAGACCTTAGATGAAATGGGTCATGGAGACGAAATTGTCATTGGAGACGGTAATTTCCCTGGATCAAGTCTTGGTCCTAAAGTCATTCGTGCAGACGGAGTTGGAGGGGAAGAGCTTTTAAAAGCCATCCTGACTCTCATTCCTCTTGATACATATAGTCCTGCCAATTTCTTCTTAATGGAAACAACAAACGGGGATCCTACCCCTGATATTTGGGCGAAATACGATGAGATTGCTTCAAAGATGGAACCAAACACTCGTAAAGGAATGATTGAACGCTTTGCTTTCTATGAACGCGCTAAAAAAGCGTACTGCATTATCCAAAGTGGAGAAACGGCAGTTTATGCAAATATCATTTTGAAAAAAGGCGTTGTCAAACAATAAACTAAACGGCTTGTTTATTTGCTCTACGGTTTTAAATGATTTGATACCGGATTAAGGGAAATTTTTCTCATAGTATCTAAGATTCCCTTTTGACATCGTTGTAATAAAAAACGAATGTGAAACAAAAATAATAAAAATGTTTCACATCAGTCGAAAAACGAAGTTATGAGATTTTTAAAGGAAAAATGCTGAATTAAAATGGAGAATTGAATTCTCTAAAACCCATTTGAAATACGTTGTTAACAATAAACCGAAAGGCTTATTTGCTTTCTTTTCCGGTTGCATCACCAGAACCTACTTCCGCATTGGCCACGTTGTCGGCCATTTTTTCGATTGCTTTATCTCCTTCTCCGGTTTCCATAGCCATCTCTTTACGATAAGAAAGCTTTAAGAAGATAGGGGTGATGAAGGAAGAAAGCAAAATCAGCAAAAGGCAGAACATCATGATGCGGTTATCAACAAGACCGCAATCGACGCCTTTTTGAGCACAAACAATAAGAACCTCGGCTCTTGCCATCATGCCAAATCCCAATTTAATAGCGTCATGGAATTTGAATTTGAAACAAAGCCCAGCACCTGTACAGCCAATAATTTTGCCAATGATACCAACGACAATCCATAAAAGACCAAATAAAAGGAATTGAAGGAAGGCAGGATCGGAGAAATCAAAATTCGATTGATAAAGACCCATAGCAATGGAACCAAAGAAGATTGGACCAAAGAGGTAGTTACAAGTGGTTTCTGCACGATGATCGATATAGCCATGTGCTAAGGTAGAGCTCATCGTAAGTCCCATGAGATAAGCGCCTGTAATATCGGCAATATTGAAATATTCAGAAATATATGCCCAAAGTAAGCAAATAGCTAAAGAGATAATGACAATACGAATATGGTGAGGATATTTTTCTCCAAGCCAGTTAAATAATTTTCTAATAAATATTCCAGCAACGAATGTTAAGCCGAAATAGATGACCATGAACAAAATGATGAAGAAAATGGTTAAGAACGTATTTCCTTCTTGTCCCATAGCGGAGATAAGCATGCTAGCAAAATCATTTCCTGTCGTATTTGAACCAGAAAGAGAAATGACTAAGGAGAGAACGATGATACCTAATACATCATCGATAATAGCAGCGGATACAAGGCAACTTCCAACCTTCGTATCAAGTTTGCCCAATTCCTTAAGTGTGGCAACCGTGACCGATACGGAAGTAGCAGTTAAAATGACGCCATAGAATAATTCACGGAAGATATTAATTTCTGCCCCAGTGATCTTATCGAAACAAAATGCCATCAAGAAACAAAGAAGCATAGGGGTTATAACACCCATCAAGGCAACAACGAATGCAGCAGGGCCCACTGTTTTTACTTTCTTGATATCCGTTTCAATACCAGCGGAGAACATGATAAGAATAACACCAATTTTCGCGAAGAAATCGATGCCGCTCTTCGTATAAGAAGTCAAAACAGTTTGACCTGGAATAAGGTAAATCAAACCAACAACAAGACCAGCGACAAGATAGCCGATAACTTGTGGGACTTTGATTTTTCCTAAAAGAAGAGAAAAAACCTTTGAAAGAATTAAAAGAAGCCCTAACGGTAACAAGATTTTATAAGCTTGAGGATTTGTTTCCGTAGGAATATTGACGAATGATAGCATAACGATCTCCAAAAACATTTTTGATTATAGACCCTCTTTAGAGGGTGGTTAAATGAAACCCCTTTCTAAAAAGAAAAATATGAAAGAATTTAGTTAACCATATAAAAAACATTTTGTTTTCACATTTGTTCCAAAGAATTCACACCCATAAAAGAAACATTAATGATATATTGAAGCCACGAAAGAGATAGAAACCATGTTTCAAGAAAAGTTGAAAGACCTTAGAAAGAAAAAAGGAGTCACTCAAGCGGAATTAGCAAAAGAGATTTTTGTATCGAGAAGCCTTATTGCAAAATACGAAACAGGAGTGGCCTTTCCAAATGGAGAAACATTAGAAAAGATAGCGTTATATTTCAATGTACCTATCTCTGAATTAATCGAACAGGATGAAGCAACATTGGTTGCAGTAGAAGCGAAAGATCTCTCTGAAAAGATAAACGTAGTATCCCTAATCGTTGTTTTAGCCATTATGACGATTTATTGCATTATGGTTTTCATACCTTTCCTTATGGGAAAAAGATATGTTTATCCAATTCCTCCAGGACAAAACCATCCTAACCGCGAAACCTTTTTCGTAAGCATCTTTTCTGGAACGTTGGAATATGGGAACCCTATTGGCTTGATTTCGTTTCTTTTAAGCGGTGGTGTTGCAATTCTTGCTACAACAAGTCTATTTTCTAAGAAAAGACACACACCAATTCTTAGACTCTTAACTTATGTTTTCTTTGTAATTGATGTTTTCGTTTCTATTGCTGCGGTTGTTTGCTGCATTAGCTATATATCTTAGAAAAATCGATAGAAGATTTATAAAGTCGTTACTTTTAGATTTTTATAGATAGCAGCGGCCCCACATGTGTACAAAGCGGCAGGGCCGTGTGTTGGACCAGTAAGGGATAAGTAAGATAAAGTCAGTTTATCATTGACATAGAGGGAGATGTTGTTGCCCTTGGCGATGGCTTTTAAATGGACGGGAATTCCACTTGGAAATAAATTGATATCCGCGTCGGAAGTCCCACTAAAAGTGTCACCATAATTGCACTCTTTGATGAAGATGTTGGAATTTCCAAGCCCACAATAGAAACCTTGAATGGAATTATCGTCATCGGAAGTGGAGAAGGCTGCATTGGATCCTCTTAAAAGGATGCCTGCGCTAGTTGCTTGAGTATCGCCATCGAGGGTGATATCTACTTCGATTTCATAGTCTCTTAAGGTGGAATCGCCAATATATAGGAGTTGTCTATTTCCGCTTAAAGCGTAATGACCATCGTATTTGATCTTCCAACTATTCACATAGTTGACACCATTCGGAACAAAAGAGCTTAGATCGTTTTCAAAAACCACTTTGTTATTTGTTGTAGGATAGAACTCTCCATTGATGAAAGACACTTCCTCGTCTAAGCCATAGAAAGAAAGATAATGGGTGCCTTTCGTTCCAGGAATAGAGCCTATGTTTAATTTAATGATATCATCTTCCGAGTTGTATTGAGGAATGAGGAAACGATATGTTTTCTCATTATCCAAACGAACTCCGATTCTTTTGCCCATGCTTGAGGATGGAACGGTCAAATCAATACCGTAATTGGCGTCATTTTCCAAATACACGCGATAACTTGCTCGCTCTCCTTTTTTAAGAGAGACGGCTTTGGAACCGCCAATGGCATTACCGCCATCTGTTTTTTCAATTACCGCTAAATCTGCACCGAAAGTCGATTTTTCTTCATCGTATTCTGATGCGTATATTTTTCCCTGCTTCCAGTCTTTTTTCTCAGAGGAGTCGAATGCGTCGTTACTAAATGCCGTGAAAGAGAAATCCGCGTCGTTTTGGTATCCAATTTTCCCTTTCTTAAGGGGGACGTCTAATGTTAAATCCATCTTTTTCATCGAATCAAAATATAAAGCGAAACGACTCTCTTTATACTGAATTCGATAGGTGTGTAAAGCATCGTAGTTATATTGTTTATTTAAAGCGACTTTGCTTAATTCTTTATCTCCTTCAGCTGAGATTTTGTGAAGGCTAATAACATTCCCCTCATTGATGATATAAGCGTAATCCGTTGGGGACGTGTAGCTAAACACCATCTTTTTTCCATTGCCTTTTAAGTTATATTCGGCAGTAAAATAATCAGAAGTTTCTTTTGTGGATAAAAGAAGATTCCCTTGGTTTTCTAATCCTTCCTTTTCATAAGAAGAGAAATCTGGCATTTGTGGAACCAAATTGTCTTTCTTTTCTGGGTGATTTACGCCTAATTCCGAACCATTGAAAAGCATTCTCGCCATGTTAAAATGACGATAAGGGCCATTTACACTAATCAAGTTATGATAAACCATGTAGTAAGAGTCCATATTCGGTCCTAATACGGATGCGCTATGTCCTAATCCGTTGTATTCTGCGGATGTGTTTAACAATATGGATGACCCATATTCGAAAGCGTTTCGGCTAAAAACTTTTTTGTCGGAAGAATTGGAATCAAAATATGAATAAGAAACTCGATACCCTGGTGAAGTAACAGATGTTCCCGTAAAAGTTAAGTAATAGATACCATCTTTTTTGATAAGACCAGGACCTTCTGTCCAACCACCAATGACCGTATTTTCAAGGTTTAGTTTTCCGATGATATTCATCTCATCGTCCATCTTGTTCATACGGATGCCTTTATTGTCCGCTCTTAGAAAATAAAGGGTTTCATCATCATCAAGAAAAAACGAACCATCGATTTTTTCACCGAAATTATCTTTATAAGCAACAAACGGCCCCTCTGGAGAAGAAGAACGGAGGATGTAATGCCCCTGGCCTCTCTTAGATTCGCACATATAGAAATAACCGTCTTTGTAGATAACTTCAGGCGCATAAGCCGTGTAGGTAACTTCATCTTTTGAAACATAACCTTCAGGGAGACCTTCTGCTTGGACTTTCTCCCATGTAAGCATGTCTTTGGATTTCCAACCCATAACGCCCGTTTCTAGAGATTTGGTGGAAACGATTAAATAATACATTCCATTAAAACGATAAACGAAAGGGTCGCCACATCCATAGGAATCCCAATAATCGGGGATACGATCTTTTCCATAGGAGTTTTCATATGTTTCTCTAGGGAAAGATGAGGATAATTCATCTAAAGAGCAAACATCACTTTCAATATCAACCTTGCCACAAGAGAACAAAAGAAGGGGGAGTAAGGCAAACGGAAACAAATTCTTTTTCATATGATTATCTCCTTTATTGAATGGTGTTATTAGGACTGATCCACAAGAAAGTTGATGGATTGGTGCTGCTTGTTGTCTTCTCACCGATTTTCATGGATGTTTTCAATGTTTTTAAATCACTAGTGAAAAGAGAGGAAGTGAAACCAATGTCTTTTGTTGTATAAGTGTCTGAGACAACATTTAAAGGTAAAATGATCACGATGTAGGAAGAAGAAATGCTGCATTCAATTCCTTCTTGAGAGATAGCTTTGTTCTTATTGGTACTTCCTAAGAAGAAATAATCTTTGATGGTTCCCTCTTTTAATTTGATTCTTAGGCACCATGTATCATCATTCCTTGCTGTTGATGTTTTGCTCGAAGCATCGAAATAGAAAGAAAGAGCATAGTTGGGAACCCACGTTTCATCGAGGACTTTTATGCGGATTCGAAGTTCGTTATCTTTGCGATATGCGTCGACTATATTTTCCTTTTCGTTGGTTGTTATACTTCCAACTTTTTCGTTATAAGCAGTGGCGTCTTTCAATGGATTATATTCGTTTGTATAAAGATTGCATTCTTCATCAATCCAGACAAAAGAGGCGGGATTAGACATATTTGCAGTTCCTTTTTCTGTTACCATTGTCGCCATTACTTTCATGGTAGTAAGATCAGCGGAAGCAACCCCAAATGCGACAGGGGATGTCGCATATTCTTTTTTAACCACGCTTAATGGATAAGATAAATATAGGTATTGTTCGTTGACCATGATGGTTAGTTTTGTTTTGCTAGCAACATCTTTGTTTTTGTTTGGTCCACCCAAATAGAAGAAAGAACCAATGCCACCTGATGGAGTACTTCTTATACACCAAGAGTTTTCATCTCTTGTGGTCTTGCCATACTTCCCTCCATCGAAATAGAACCAGAAAGCGGAGTTCTCTCCCCATCCTTTCCCTTTGTTATCAAGACGTAAGGTGAGTTCATCTCCTTTACGTTCTACTCCAATATCGATGGCAGGATGATTTGCGGTCTCTGTTTTCTTTTTTGGCAAAGACGCGTAGGCGGTCTTATAGTCATGCTTATCGTTTTCTTTAACGTATGTTGGCACAGGAGGTATCGATAAGGTGTTTTTGTCGTAAACAAAATAGGTGTCTGGTTTTTGTGGGTTTGCAAAGTTACCTTTGTAGGTTAAACCGTACCACATCTTGGAGTTTGTGGTTTTAGAGGAGTACTTATCAACCAATCCGAAGGCTACCCCAATCGTGTTTTCTCTGTTGATTCCTATTTGTTTGTAAGGAATAGACATTTCAATGGAATAACCATTATCCACATCGCCTTCATCGTTTAATGTTCCATCTAGTAAAGATTCATATTGGACTAAGCCATTCCAGGCGGACCAACCTGAACCGTTTCCAACGAGGACACGTGTTTTATTATGGATACCAAGGTTGATTTGATAATCATCGCTTTGAGGGCGTTCCCCACGATTGTTTAAGGTGTCTAGATAGATTTCGACAGAATCGCTAAGAGAAACGTTATTTCCATTATCATTACCTTCAGCTAAGAGATTTGGATCGCTTACTTTAGCAAAGACGTATAGCTCTTTTTCGCCACGATATAATTTAAAATCCGCTTTAAAGGAAACTTGTTTTTCTTGATTTGAATCCGCCTTAGAGACATAGGAAATAGTATAGGTTTCACTTGCCCATTCACTTTTCCATTCTTCTTCATCGTCTTTTCCATCGATCGTTAATTCTGGATTCTCGTAATTTCCAGCAAAGGAAAACGGATCGTGAGTATCGAGAGGTATTTCATCAATTTCCTTCCCGGAACAGCCTAGAAGGAAAGAAGAAAGAAGTAGTAGAAAGTATTTCTTGTTTTTCATAAAAGGGCCTC
Source organism: Escherichia coli (assembly GCA_963630675.1). Lineage (GTDB taxonomy): Bacteria > Bacillota_I > Bacilli_A > RFN20 > CAG-826 > UBA4951. The sequence continues at coordinate 5,607 of CAVGNR010000016.1, read as the reverse complement.
CAAGATAGACATATCCACACTGGCGTTCGCCTTGATGACGATATAAATTACGCAGAAGAGCACGATTGCTAGGATAAGTGCGCTCCATAAAGCAACAACGATCACGTTTCTTTTCATACGTTCCTCCTAGACTTATAGTCTTTGATTTCTACCTTCGAATAAGCACTAATGTAATAGCCATCCCTTCCGAACGTATTCAAAGATGGGTAATAAGCATTAGCAAGCAAGGCTCCATCTAGATAAACGAAGACGGAAGAGTCTTTATAAACTACTTTTAGGTGATATTCTCTTCCTTCCTCGATAGGGAATGGTTTATCAAAGATTCTCCATTTTTTATAACGCACATCTTCGATGACGAGAAGGCGGTTACGGAAACCAATAAATAAACCGTTAAAGTGGTAACGACATTGAATGTTATCTTCTGAGAAAGAATTGACATTCAATAAGACGCCCGCTTCGGAATAAGGGGTGAAATGATGATTTACGAAGGCGAATTCTACTTCGTTGCTCCCTTTATTTTCGTTTAAGCAATAAACATCTTGCTCTTCTTGATTTACGGGGGTGAGGTAATGTTCGTATGTTTTTGCTTTTTCTAGTTTGATCCCTTTTATTTCAACTTCCTTTTTATTGAATTTGATATACAGGGTGCCTTCTTTTTCTAATTCAAGCAGGCCAAAAGAAACAAAAAGGGAAGAGAATTCACTTTCGTTTGGGTGAAGAAGATGCTCTTTCTCATTGATGGTTATCTTGGCTTCTCTTTTCCATTTCAGTAATAAGGAAAGCTCATATTTGTCTTTTTTCTCTGCAACATAATTGAACTTTATCTCATTGCTTGTATCTTTGAAGAGTTTCTCTCCAAAAAATCCTGGAATGCTCTTAGGGAATTCCATGTCTTCAATATATGAATAAGCAAAAGATGATAGATGATTTCCTTTCTCTTTCCTAAAACCTAGGAAGGATGGATGAAGCTTTTCAAAGGAACCTATGTTGGCTGTATCTACGTATAAATAGAGTTTGTCTTTGTTTTCTAAGCGGATGGTGTGTGGGTAGGTAAAGTCAAAGAAATTTGGAAGAGTGGCAAGGATTCCGTTTCCTTTACGTATATGAAATTCATTTTTGGAAACAGAAAAGGAATAGTCATTGCCAAAGGTTAGAGTAGTTTTTTCGTCCATAAAGGCTTCGAGAACAAATTCTTCTTTTGCTCTTTCTGAAGCAACAAATTCCGTTTCTTCAGAAGAAACTATGGTGAAAAATGTAGGATTTCTATATTTTTCAGTTTCAAAGAAGGAAGGTGTTACACTTACATCTCCTTTGTTAATGAATAAGCGATCGAAATTAACCACTCTCTTAGACTTTCCAGGTTTGTTTTCCATTCCGTGATAGAAACAAAGGAAGGAACATAAATCAGGAGAAAGAACTTCTGAGGAGTGTCCTAGTTTGGAAATCGGACTTTCTGTGTCAATGATGAGCGGATTATTTATCCCATCGATATAAGGGCCATCTAAAGTATCCGAAACAGCATAATTGACGCGGTATCCGCTCGCACAATAATGGTTACCACAATAGAAAAGATAATATTTGTCTTCAATATTTAATAAAGAAGGGCCTTCTGTCCATCCATCTAAGGAAGAAGAAATGACACGGTGATTGAAAATATCCCCATCCTTATCCATATCTAATAAAACAATTCCACTAAAAGAAGCTCTTAAGAAATGAAGAGAGTTGTCTTTTGAGACAAACAGACTTCCATCAATCATTGAACCAATATTTTCGGTGATTCTCTCGAAAGGACCGGTCGGGGAAGAAGAGATAAAGACATAATGCCCTCTACCTTTTGGCGAGGTGACCATATAAAATTTGCCAAATGCATAAATGACTTCCGGCGCAAAAGCACATAGTGCCTTTTCGTCTTTGGTGATTTCCCCTTCATTTTTCCAATGGAGCAAATCAGAAGAAGAATAGACGATAGGATAGCCTTCAGGATTTGCTGAAGTAAAATAAAGATAGTAGGTCCCGTTATGTCTTAAAACATACGGATCGCCATAATCTCGGGAATTCTCGTTTTTAAAATCAATGGGGTTTGCGTGTTTCATTATTCTTTTACCCCACTCATGGTGATAGAACCGACAAACATATTTCTGAAGATCAAGAAGAACATAATCATTGGAAGAGAACTTATAAAGGCGCCAGCCATCATGACTGGGAACTCTAAATTGCCTCCGGTATCCGAATTGAGGAGGTAAAGAAGAACCTGTACCGTACGGATGTCTTTGTTTGTTAAATATAAAGATGGAGCAAAATAGTCGTTCCATATACCAACAAACCAGAAGATGAGTTGCGCAAAAATAGCATTCTTTGCTAAAGGGAGTGCGATTTGCCAATACATCCGGAAGAAAGAGGAACCATCAATCTTTGCGGATTCAATCAAGGAATCATGAATAGCCCCCTTCATATAGGTGATTAAGAAGAACATCATGGAGATTCTTCCGAATAAACCAGGGATGATAATTGGCCATAATGTTCCAACTAAACCCATAGAATCATAAGCACGATACTGTGGAAGCATAACCGCGCTATAAGGGATCATCATTCCTACCATAATGGTGATAAGCAAAGCTTTCTTATGACGGAAATGCATTTTAGCAAAGGCAAATGCAGCAAGGGAGCTGACGAATGTTCCAAAAGGAACTATGGCAATTTCAATTATCAAAGTGTTTAATATGGCGTTGCCAAAATCATATTTATCAAAGAGAGTTTGGAAAACAGACCAATTTGGATGAGCGGACCATAAAATCAAATCCGTAGACATGTTTTCGCTCACGCTTTTTAAGGCACTTGCAAACATCCAATAAAAAGGAAACAACATCGAAAGAGCGAGAATGATAACGATAATATCGGCTAAGATATGCGTTATTTTTTCATGCGTTTTTAAACGAGAAAAAGCACTCTTTCTTTTTCTTTTAGGAGAAGACTCTTCACTTTGAGCAAACATCAAAGGAACGTTATTTAATAATTCCACTTTATCCATAATTAAATATCAAACATTTTGCTCCGTTTAAACTGAATGATGGTAACGATGACAATAACAATGGCCAAACTGACAGCTGCTGCTGAAGCCATACCGTATCTACCATCTTCGATACCGTATGTCCAAATGTAATAAATAATGGTTTGAGCGGGTTTTGTTCCTTTTGTGAAAATAGCCGCATCTGCATAAGCTTGTAAATGGCTAATTAATTGGGTAACTAACAAATAGAAGGTAGTTGGTGAGACCATCGGAACGGTGATATGAACAAATTGTTGCCATTTGCTCGCACCATCAATTTCCGAGCATTCGTAATACTCGTTAGGAACATTATTCAATCCTGCGGCATATAGGATCATTGTTGCACCCATTCCTCCCCATACACCTTTGATGAATATGGCAATTTTGATTAAGAAGAAATCATTGTTATCAAACCAGTTCAAATGAATGTTAAATATGTTGTTTATAAGACCGTATTGGTAGTTGAACATGTATTGCCAAACGACACAAATAGAGACGGCGCTTGTGATTGCTGGCAAATAAAAGAGCAAGGACAAAAGCTTTGACCCATGGGCCAATCTTTTTAGATACACGGCAAGGAGTAGTCCGGCAGTTATCCCTAAAGGTATAGAAAGAAGCAAGACTACTGTATTTGCGACTGCGTTAAGAAAGTCTTTGTTTTGAAATAAAGCAATGTAGTTTTTAAAACCTACCCATTTCCCTGTATCACGGATCGGATTGTAGTCGGTAAAAGACTGATAAATTGAAAAACCAGAGGAAATCAAAGTGAAAATAAGAAAGCCAAGAAGTGGAATGAGGATGAAAAGATAAGCGGTTCTTTCCTCTTTCTTTGCGGATTTTGAAAGCTTTTCTTTTTTTCCAAAGTTCTCTAGGGCGTAGTTCTCTAGTTTTAATTTCTCCAAGATTTCGTCTTCCATATTTAATCCTGAAGAGCGACAGCGTTATCGTCTAATAATTCTTGGTGGGTAGGGGCAAATTCATCTAAATATTGAGAAGCCGTTTTTAAGCCGGTGTTGACGTTATCTGCTATGTTGCTGATTAAATCATCATAGGAAGAATTGTAGTAAAGATAATATTTGGCACGATTGTGATAGGTGACTTTATCGTTCCCTGTTGTAATATCTAGCCAAACATTTTTATGCTCTGGAAGGGTTTGTCTTCCTTCTAAGCCGACATTGTTAATCCAATCCGTTTTTGCCATGGTCATAATATTCGGCATGGCTTGTCCTAATTGATAATTCATTCGAGCGCATTTCTCACCAATCGTGAGATATTTTGCTAAACGAATTGACGCTTCTTTTTTCTTTTGCTCGTTTTTGGAAAAATTACGGCAACTTAAAGCGACGGATCCAATCCAAGAAGTGGATTTAGCACCGCTTGCTGTTCCATATGGCGTAGGCATAATATCAAAATCAAAATCAACAGAATTCCAATACGCCTTTTGGTCCCAAGGGCCCATGAAGGTTACTAAGCATTGCTTATTTAAGAAACGTTGATAACCGTTGCTGGCTTTCGCTTCTTTGGCATTTGGAGCGATACCATGTACTAAGCTTAAATCCGCAATCCATTGAATGGCGTCTTTGAAATTCTTTGTTGTAATGGCTGTTTTGGTTACATCTTCATTCCAAAAATCAGCATTATTGGAATAGACAGCATGCATTGGTTCATAATAGCCGATTGGATAGGCATTATATTCATTCCCTTTGAATTTAGAGAAATATTTAACAAATTCATCCCAACTCATAGGATCTGTAGCACTAGGAAGAGAAAGAGTGCCCCCCGAATCATCTTTAAGACCTTTTGTTTTGATGATTTGCTCCATTGCCGTTTTGTTATAAACAAGACTATAAGGGCCCAAATCCTTTGCTAAACCGTATAAAGCACTTCCTTCTCCTAATTTTTTCGTTTCGGAGTCATAACGGAACATCTTTTTAGCGACAGGCCAGATATCTTTCATTTCTTCATCACTCACATAGGAGGAGATGTCCATTAATTTGCCCGCGCTTGCCCATTGGAGAAAATCATAATCAGGCATATAGAAAACATCTGGTAAATTCTTTGCTTTGGTGGAAAGTAATTTTGAATAATTCGTTGCACTGGTTGCTTCGTAAGAAACCTTAACGTCAGTATTATCTTCCATAAAACTATTGATCATAGTTTGGAAGTTCTCTTGTTCTTCAGCAGATCCCCAGCCGAAGAAATTGATTAATGTCTTTCCGTCAGGATCGACATCATCGCTTTTGCAGGCGGAAAGCAACAAAGACGTGCCAGCTAAACACAAAATCGGAAGAAATCTCCATTTTTTCATAAAATTACCTCGATAGGACTTAGTCCTATTTCTAAGCATGTTAATTGTCATTTTTTATAGCTTGTTATTCAATGTATTCTTTTAATATAAAATTATTAAAAATTGTCTTTGTAAGCGCATACCTATCATTTTTAAATGATAAAAAAGGTTAGATGTTGTCTTAAATGTAATTTACAGATGTTTTGTAAAAAAGGGGGCGTTCGAAAACCCAAAAGGTGAGTAGGACCCCTTTTATTGTGCCTTTCTGTAGTGA
>CAVGNR010000015.1:0-49952 GCA_963630675.1 Escherichia coli | reverse complement strand
ACCGCTCTCGCCCGCATAGCAGGCGGTTCTAGGTTGTCCCTATCGGTCCACATAATAGAAATGCCTATTTGACTAACCAATACTCATTCTTCTGAATTTAAAGAAGGTTTTAAGCAAAGAAAAACGCAAGGTTTGCCAAGTAGGTTAGCCTTGCGTTTTAAGATTAATCTTGTTGTTGGATGGCATTACCAGTATAGAGTTGGTAATACTTGCCTTTTTGAGCAAGAAGGTCATCATGTGAACCACGTTCAATGATGCGGCCATGATCAAGAACCATAATGACATCTGAATTCTTAATCGTGGATAGACGGTGAGCAATAACGAAGACGGTTCTACCTTCCATGATGGCATCCATGCCTTTTGTAACCATCGCTTCAGTACGAGAGTCGATGGAAGAGGTCGCTTCATCAAGAATAAGTACAGGAGGGTTTGCAATTGCTGCACGAGCAATGGCAAGGAGTTGTCTTTGTCCTTGAGAGAGAGATGTCCCACCATTTTTCAATACGGTGTTATATCCATCTGGCAATTGGTTAATAAAGGTGTCTGCATTGGCTAATTTAGCAGCCGCATACACTTCTTCATCCGTGGCATCGAGTTTGCCATAACGGATATTCTCCATAACCGTTCCAGTAAATAGCTTTGTATCTTGGAAGACCATTCCTAAGGAACGACGTAAGTCCGCTTTCTTAATCTTGTTGATATTGATGTCATCATAACGAATCTTGCCATCCGCAATATCGTAGAAACGGTTCAAAAGATTGGTAATCGTTGTCTTTCCTGCACCCGTAGGTCCAACGAAGGCGACCTTCTGTCCTGGTTCGGCATAAACGGTTATATCATGAAGAACAATCTTGTCAGGTGTATAGCCAAAATCAACATGGTTCACGTTAATTTTGCCTTTTAACCAGGTATATGTCGTTTCCGATCCATCAGTATGAGGATGTTTCCAAGCCCATTTGCCTGTTCTTTCTTTAACTTCCACAGGATTGCCATTTTCATCTTCCTTGGCATTGACGAGTTCAACATATCCTTCATCAATTTCCGCTGGTTCATCAATGATGGCAAAGATACGAGAAGCACCAGCTAAAGCCATAGTAACAGTGTTAAGTTGCTGAGCCATTTGTCCGATTGGTTGGACGAAGCTCTTCGAATAAAGAAGGAAGGAAATAATAATACCGATGGAATAGGTATGTGCAAAAGGAGGAAGCAACGTATAGCCTTGAATGCCATTGACGACAAACAAACCACCAAGTAAAGCAAGAAGAGCGTATTGAACGTTTCCTAATTGGTTTACAGTAGGCATTAACGTATTTGCATAACGGTTGGCTTTCACGGATTCTTCGTATAAGGCATTGTTTACTTTGGTGAAACCTTCGATGTTTCTTTCTTCGTAATTGAAGACCTTAACGACTTTTTGTCCAGCGACCATTTCTTCAACATAGCCATTAGTTCTGCCCAATTGGATTTGTTGTTGAACGAAATGTCTTCCAGAATGGGAGGCAAAGAATTTCGTGAGCATGAACATCATCGTGGCAAAAAGAAGAACCACGGCCATTAAATAAAGGTCGGTCATAAGCATGATCACGAAACATGCGATCATTGCCATAAGGCTAGAAAGCATCATTGGAATAGAACGAGCTAACATTTCACGGAGAGAGTCAACATCGTTTGTGTATACGGACATGATATCGCCATGCGTGTGCTTATCAAAATAAGAGACAGGGAGATCTTCCATATGGGCAAACATCTCATCACGGATTCTCTTTTGTAATCCTTGAGCAATATAAGCCATAAAGAAGTTATAAGAATAAGAGGCTAAAACACCTAAGGCAAAGATGCCAATCATCACGCCAATTATTTCAAAGAAATGAAGGTTAAAAACAGTGATTTCTTGGGTCATGATTTGATAGGCACTGCCAACACTTCCAAGAGGATTGCTCATCGCGAATTTATCCAAAGCGGGTTGAATGAATTGGTCAACAAGAATGTTTCCAACGAAATAGGAGTTTGCTACGGAAGCAAACGAAACAATAAGTGTGGAGATGATCACCAAGATGAAATATCCTGGGTAATATTTCCAAATCATTTTGAAAAGACGTGCGAATGCGCCAGAGGTCTCTTCTTTAGTCGGTCTTTTATTCATGGACATCGAAATCACCTCCTCCTAATTGAGATTCATATAATTCTTTATAAACAGAACAACGTTCCATTAATTCGTCATTGTTACCTTTGTCTACGATCTTTCCGCCACTTTCTAAGACAAGAATGGTGTCACAGTCTTTGATAGAAAGAACACGTTGAGCAATAATGAATTTGGTAACGTTTGGTTTTGTTTTTGCTAATCCTTCACGAATTAAGGAATCCGTATGGGTATCGCAAGCACTTGTGGAGTCATCCAAAATCAAAATCTTCGGATCCTTTAGAAGAGCTCTAGCGATGCAAAGACGTTGTTTCTGTCCGCCAGAAACGTTTGTTCCTCCTTCGGTAATTGGAGTATCCAATCCTTTCGGGAAGGTATGAAGGAATTCGCTTGCTTGAGCTAAATCACAAGCGGCCCATATTTCTTCATCACTCGCATTCTCGTTGCCCCATTTGAGGTTATCGCGAATTGTTCCTGTGAAAAGAACATTCTTTTGAAGAACAACGGATACGGCATCACGTAAGGTTTTAATGTCGTAATCACGAACATCAATCCCTCCGATTTGCACATTTCCTTCATTTACGTCATATAGACGAGCCATAAGAGAAACTAAGGAAGTTTTACTAGAACCCGTTGGGCCAATAATGCCTACGGTCTCGCCTTGTTTGAAATGAAGATCAACATCATTTAAGACATATTTTCCGGAAGCGTATCCAAAAGAAACATGGTTAAAATCCACATTGCCATTAGGAACTTCCATAACAGGATGATCGTTATTACGAATATCTGGCACTTCATCAAGGATTTCCACAATACGTTCAGCACTATTTCTTGCAATGGTAATCATGACATAAACCATAGAAACCATCATAAGAGCCATAAAAATCATCATAACGTAGGTGAATAAAGAGGAAAGGGATTCCACGGTTAAGTTAATAGGGGAAGCCGCCAATCCATTTAAGCCATTGACCACTTCAACATTGGAAGTAATGATTTTTGAGCCCAAAATGGAAATTAAAATCATGGCTGTGAAAATAGCAAAGTTCATGAATGGGTTGTTGAAAGATAAAAGTCTTTCATTAGCAACATAGTTTTTATAAATGAAATCAGAAACCTTGTTGAAATGAGAGACATGATAGGTCTTTCTATCAAAGGACTTAACTACACGGATACCATCTACATCTTCCTCTACGGATTCATTCAAATCATCGTATGTATTAAAGATAAGAACGAATCTACGATGAGCTTTGGATGCAATAAAGAGCAAAACAAAAAGAACGAGTGGGATGATGATTAAGAAAATCCAAGCCAAACCTGGTGCCATAATGAAACACATAATTAAGGCGAAAAGCATCATTAATGGAGCTCTAAGAACCATACGAATGGTCATCATGAAAGAGAACTGAACGTTGGTTACATCCGTTGTCGTTCTTGTAACAATGGAGGAAGGAGAGAATTTGTCAATATTCTTAAAAGAGTAATCTTGCACCTTCTCAAACATGCCTTGGCGTAAGTTACGTCCAAATCCTGCAGAAGCGCTAGAAGCCCAATAACCGGCTAAGATACCAAGGCCTGCCGCTAAAACGGCCATGCCTGCAATAATGCAAGCCCAAAGGATGATTCCGTTGATATTATTCGCACGTACTTGTTCCAATAAAAATTGGATAAAGAATGCGATTAAAATCTCTAAAGCTGTTTCAAGAATAACGCAAGTCCATGTTAAAATCGCATCTTTCCAGAAGCCTTTAATATGCTTGCCTAAAACCTTTAAGGTGTGGGAGGTAGAATATTTACGTTCTTCACCACTTAACGTCTTTCGTATCTTCTTTTCTTTTGTTTTTTCCATACATGGGTCTCTCCTTTCTTTATTTTTCTTCTATTTTTTGATTGTCTTGAACATATTCTCTGAGTTTCCTCATTAAGGAACGAAGCTCTTCTAACTCGTCTTGGCTAAAGGCTTCCTTAAAGAAACGATCGGCATCGTTTAAAGCCTTATCGATATCTTCTTCAAGACTTTGCCCTTTCTTTGTAAGAAGGACTCTTTTTACACGTCCATCTTCAGGCCATTCTTCAAATTCGATTAACCCCTTACGAATTAAAGAGGCAAGAGTCTGGGACATTGTTGCTTTTGAAACGCCAATGGCTTGCATCAAATCTTTTGAAGAAACAACACGATCTCCATGAGCATAAACATAATGAAGGATGATTCCTTCGGTCGCGGAAACTTTTACTTTGTGTTCATTGAGATTATCGCAAATAAGCTTTCCTACATATGCTTTGATTACTTTTAATGTCTGTTTAAATTCAAGGCCTAAAATCTCTTCCATAAAATCTCCTCAAATAGTTAGGATACGAACATTTTAATCAATTTTTAAAAATGTGTAAGCCTTCCTTTTTTGAAAGCGTTTCCCCATCCTAGAGTTTGTTTCTCATCTTGATTCCATTAAGAATTCTTTCAATATCGGAATAATTCTTTATATTCATCGAGATTTCCGCACGAATCTTTTTATATCCGGGGAAACCCGTAAAGAATTTAGGAAGAAGACCTCGTAGCATCATGGCTCCATCTCTTTCTCCTAAGTAGTCACATAATTTCCTTGCAAACTGTAAGGCATAATCCGCGTCTTGATAGATGCTTGGTGGAGGAAGAAGCTCCTCTCCATTTAACGCGCGATTGATGTTTGTCACGAGTTCCGGATTACCCACTCCTCCACGAGCAACCATCACCAGTTTGGCACCTGTGATATCCATTGCTTTTAGCGCGTCCTCCGGTGTAAAAATATCCCCGGAAACACATAATGGGATGCTTAATTCCTTTCCTAATCCACGGATTTTTTCATAATCGGGCACGCCCGTGTAGCCTTGAGTGGAAGTTCTTGCATGAATGGTTATCATCTTCACGCCTATTTCTTCCATGCGTTTGGCTAATTCCACGCAGTTAATGTGTTCGGAATCCCAACCAAGTCTCATTTTAATAGTCACAGGTTTTGAAGATTTCTCGATGACCTTTTTAGTGTATTCCACCATTTTATCAGGGCGTTTCATCCAAGCTGATCCTGCACCTGTTTTACAAACCTTAGGTACAGGGCAGCCAAAATTAAGGTCCAGAATATCGTAATCCGCATATTTTTCTAAAACCTCAATGGCTTTCTCGGTATTTTTAAAATCAAAACCAAAAAGCTGAAGACCCACAGGTCTATCGTCTTTTGCCGTGCGGAAATAAGTAAGGGTCTTGTTATTTGAATAATAAAGCCCACAGTCGGAAATCATTTCAGAATAGGAAAGAGCTACTCCAAAAGGTTTCATAAATTCACGGTATGCAAGAGTTGTTACTCCTGCCATAGGGCCAAGAACAACTCGGCCATTTAGTTCAATATCACCAATTTTTATCTTTTCCATAATATAGAGAAAGAGGGCCTCTTATTGGGAGGCCCTCCTAGAATGAAACTATTTGTCTTCTTTCTTATCTTCTGTTTTTGTTTCGGAAGGTTTTTCTTCAGAAGGCTTATCAGAAGTTGGAGTAGAAGGCTGTTCGATGTCACGCTTGGTCGGAGAAGAGACAATCTTATTCAATTTCTCTTTTGTTTCCTCCGAGATGGCATCGGTTTCTTGCACTTCAGCAACAACCTTTGTTGGAAGTTTGCCCGTCTTGACTAAGGATTCGATTTCCTCAGCCGTGATGGTTTCTTTCTCAAGCAAGGTTTCTGCGATTAAGGTCACATCCGCTTTATGTTCTTCAATGATCTTACGTGCTTCTTCGTGGCAGGTATCAATGATTTCACGAACGGCTTTATCGATCTCATAGGCGATTTGCGTAGAGAAGTTCTTATTTGTATTCGTGTAATCTCTTCCTAAGAAGACAGAACCACCCGCTTGTTCGTATTGGATTGGGCCTAAATCGGACATACCGTATTCGGTAACCATGCTACGAGCTAAGCGTGTTGCTTGTTGAATATCGTTACTTGCACCGCTAGAAACATCGTCGAAGAAGATTTCTTCGGAGCTTCTTCCGCCAAGAAGGCCCGTAATCATAGCGAGCATTTCTTTCTTGGTCATTAAGAAACGGTCGTCTTCAGGAGTCATTAAGACATGGCCACCGGTATTTCCACGAGGGATGATGGTAATCTTTTGGACTTTTTCAGCATGAGGAAGGACAAGACCAATAATGGCGTGGCCCGCTTCATGGAAGGCAACCTGTTTTCTTTCTGTAGCAGACATACCCTTACTGGATTTTGCAGGTCCAGAGATTCTTCTATCGATAGCTTCATCGATTTCAGCCATACCAACGCTTTCTTTATGGAAACGAACGGCAAGGATAGCAGCTTCGTTTAAGATGTTATCAATGTCAGCGCCAGAGAATCCGACGGTACGTTTTGCTAAAGCGTGGAAGTCGACAGATGGGTCAATCTTCTTGTTTCTTGCGTGAACTTTGAAGATGGCTTCTCTTCCTTCCGTGTTTGGAAGGCCAACGGTGATAACACGGTCAAAACGTCCTGGACGTAAGAGGGCTGGGTCAAGAACATCGTCACGGTTTGTAGCGGCAATGACTAAGATACCAGAGTTGTATTCAAACCCGTCCATCTCAACGAGAAGTTGGTTTAAGGTTTGTTCTCTTTCGTCGTTTCCGCCACCTAATCCTGCGCCTCTTTGACGACCGACGGCATCGATTTCATCAATGAAAACGATACATGGGGCGGTTTGTTTTGCTTTTTTAAACAAATCTCTTACACGTCCTGCACCAACACCGACGAACATTTCGACGAAATCAGAGCCAGAGATGCTATAGAATGGGACCCCTGCTTCACCAGCAACGGCTTTTGCAAGCAAGGTCTTACCTGTACCTGGCGGGCCGATTAAGAGAGCACCTTTTGGTAAACGTGCACCATATTTGGAATATTTCTTTGGATCTTTGAGGTAGTCGACCATTTCGACCATCTCTGCTTTTTCCTCGTCGCATCCAGCAACATCAGAGAAACGAACCTTTGAGGATTCGACACGAGCTGGAGAGCGGTTGAAATCCATAGCCTGACGATTTGCGCCACCTACAGAAGCATTTAATCTCCAAAGAAGGAATCCGACAAAGAGAAGAATCAAGACGGATTGGATGATAGTTGGTCCCCAAGTATCCCAAAAAGAAACAGCATAAGGGTCGACAGCGACAATATATGCCATATCGTTGTATGTCTTATCGTTTCCGGAAGCGGACCATAAGTCTGTCGCGGTTTTGAAAATGCTGTAATAAGACGCGTGTATTGGGAATTTTCCATCCAGTGCCGCATTGGCATCGTAAGCGAATTCTTCATTCCAGTGGTCATATTGAATAACAACCGTAAAATCACGACGATCAGTCTTTGGTTTTTCTTTGTTGTAACGACGACCATTCACCACTACAACCGAATTGTTCTTATTGGTAAAAGAGACGTGAGAGACGTAATACTGAGAGTCTTCAACTGTGGTTTGCTTCGTATTGACGTTGTAACCAACATACGTATCAATATCACTTTCATTCCACGTTTCAACGGGATTGGAAAATTGTCCAACAATAAGCCAAACGATTAAAACGATTAAAACGGTAGTCAACAAATAAGGCAAAATGTAGGAAATCTTGCTTTTCTTTGGTTTTTGTTCGTTCATGTTTTCCTCCTTTTAAATTTAAAAATCAACGTTCATTAAAAACGCTACAAACAACATACACCCTCTAAGGGTGAAAAGAAAAGGATTTTGCATTAATTTGTTTTGAAGCGAACTATCATCTAGTCATTTCGTAACGTAATTTATAGTTCGTTAGCATATCTGAAATAAATTTCTCCAAATCCAACATCGGGCAAAATATCGTCCAATTTACGTGTAACGCCTAAAGAGAAAGAGACTTCTTCTTTATAATAGGGAAAGGTTTTTTGATACCAAGCATCATAATTATATTTATCTTGGAAAATATCTTTGATTTTTGCTTGAAAGGCTTCATCTTCATCGAATTCGTTTTTGGAATACGATTTGCTAATGAATTGGGGTTTGCCATCTTCGTATAGAGTCCAAGTTTCTTCTTCCAAAAACATATCTTCAATGAATGGCAAGAAGTCATTACAAGAAAAAATAATGGAAAAGCCAAATTTGTTGGTAACAAACTTGGAAAACTCCTCATAAGTAAGGCCTATTTCTAGTTGATCTGTCACGCTTTCTTCATAAGTGTATTTGTAAGAAGTTTTGTCGTATGTTTTTGCTCGGCTGACACAAGTTCCAAGTTGCTTGTCATAAACGCTTTCAAAGGCGGAACAAGAAAAAGAAATTGTCATTTCCTCGTTGGAAAGTAAAGCGAAATCATCGGAATTCGAATCATTTTTCCCTATTAGGTATGGAATATCTTTAACAAATTCCCTCTTTGTCAAAAGAATGTTTTTAAGCTCGTCCGAATAGATTTGTCGTGGGGGACTCCCCATTCTATAACTGCACGAAAAAAGAAGAGGAATACAATTAAACAGTTCAATTTTCTTGGTAAGCTTCATTTTCTTGACACGATGTTCCATGAATTAACGCCATATTGCGCATCTACCACATATACAGAGTTCTCATAAATGCCAGAACGCTCATATGTGCCATCTATTTCATCGTAGTTTGGCCCCCAACTCAAAACAACACACCAATGTGTTTTAAACATCCACCAATAAACGCTTTCACCGCTCCCTATTTGAACAACCATGTGTCCCTCTCCGCCACGGCGAAAAGAAGAAAGAAAAGGAATACCGTCTTTTGAACCTAAAACGGCCAAATATTCATCGCCTTTCCCTATGTAATTTAAATATTCATTCATCGCTTTGCACACTTTTCCTGTGTCAGTTCCATTCTCCTCGGTATAGCCGGCAAGAGTCCCAAAGAATTCATCTATGTAATCTGGAGAATATCCATTAGTCAGATCGGCAACGCCTGAAAGCTTGTACGAATAAATCAGATTCGCAAAAGCCGCAGGAACGCATCCGTTTTCTCTTTGCTCCTTGCAGAACGGAAAGAACTTGCCGTAGTCTACGTTAGGATAATGTTCCATTAAAAAATCAATCTCAGAAACACATGCATTTAGTTTAAATTGATTATAAGTAATCACGTCTCTAATGGGGTGAAAAGACTCAACTAAAGTTTCTCCATCGTTTTCAAAGCCGTCATAAGACCAAGAAGTTTCCAATCGTAACGAATCTTCGCCGTATTTTTCCAAAAGCAGTCCTTCATTCGCCTTAATGCAAAAATCGAATTTTTTGCTTAGAGTATCGGTTGTGTTTAGGGCATAAATAGACATGTCCTTCCCGTAAGAGAGATAACCTACATCAAAAGCCACAAAATAACCAATTTTATTTTCTTCACCTTTCGGCAAAACATCTATCACATATTCAACGCTATGAGCATCCCATTTTACATTTTTCTCTTTCAGATATGTCTTTTTCATTTGAGACATATTCTTATCGAAAAACGCTGCTACCTGTGAATTTTCACCCAATACATCGCCATCGTTTTCAAAAATAAAGCCATTCGCAAAAGCCACTGTCGTCGTCAGTAAACAAAAACCAGCAAGTAAATTCATATATGATTCCCCTTACTTTTTCATTATCGTAATAACAATGTAAGTCTGTCAAGTTCTTTGAAACAAACAAGTGGGTTAGTAGTGAACGATCAAAAAGAACACAAAGAACAAATATATTAGCTTTATGCTTTTGAATGAAATACGTAGTTTTCCTTTACTTAAGACAAACTCTCCCTAACCTCATCGGAAAGGATTTCATACATCTCTTTGGCTTCATCCTTTTTCGCATAAGGCTTAGCCACAAGGATTTTGGCTGTTATTTTATGTCTTCCCATCGTAAGGGTAAGAATGTCGCCAGCACAGACTTCTGAAGAGGCTTTAGCAACTTTGTTATTAAGTAATACGTCACCATCATCACAAAGTTCTTTTGCCACTTCTCTTCTTTTCGTTAAGCGTGACACCTTTAACCATTTATCAATTCTCATAATCCGTTGTTCCCTTCGTTCTTTCCTTTTGTATATAGTTCATCAATTGTTTGAAGAATACGGTATAACTCATCAATCCAATCATCTTTCTTGCTACGTTTTAAACGAACATGAACCTTCTTGTCGACAAAGTTAACTTTGATTTCATTCATATAAGGCAAGAGAGCGTTAAATAGATCCACGGCAATATGTGAGATTCTTGTGAAGGCATCGCTTAATAAGATATCCACGTAAGCGTCCATTTGCTCTATCTTGAAGAATTCTTCTTTTTCCATCAAGAAATTGATTCGTTTTTGTAAGATAAGAAGTTCCACCTGATGAGGCATTTTTCCATACACGTCTCGCATATGTGAGGCAACTTTCTTCAGTTCTTCTTCGTTTTTTGCATTCTCTAAATCTTGATAAAGTTCAATCTTATCGGAAGCAATCGCATAGCTTTTTGGAATATAAGCGTCGATATCGAAAAGAGTGCGGGATTTAGGAGGAGCTTTCTTAATACCCGTTTTCTTTTCTTCAATAGCCTCATTTAGAAGTTGCATATACAAATCCAAACCAACCGAATCAATAAACCCAGCCTGCTCAGGGCCAAGGATATCCCCTGCCCCACGAATCATCAAATCACGTTGGGCAATCTTATATCCAGAGCCTAATTCAGTGAAGTCCTGTATGGCTTTGAGACGTTTTATGGCGTCTTGGTTCATTTTTTTATGAGGCTTATACATCAAATAAGCGTAGGCAACTCTATCCCCTCTGCCTACACGGCCCTTAATTTGATAAAGCTGAGATAAGCCGAAATGATCCGCATTCTCAACAATAATCATGTTGGCATTTGGAACATCGATGCCATTTTCAATAATGGAAGTCGCGACTAGAACATTCAGTTCCCCATTATAGAACTTTTGCATGACGTCCTCGATTTCTTCTTTTTCCATTTGGCCATGGACGACGCCTACTTTAGCCCCCGGAACATGACGAGAAATCTTGTTTCCAATTTCATAGATGGTAGAAATCGTATTATGAATAAAGAAAATCTGGCCTAAACGAGCAAGCTCGCGCTTAATTAACTCATATACGACCTTATCTTCGTAAGGCGTAACGTAGGTTTGAATAGGAGTTCTTGCTTCAGGAGGAGTGTTAATCGTCGATACAGGTCTTATACCAATCAAGGACATTTGCAAGGTACGAGGGATTGGGGTGGCAGAAAGAGTCAAGACATCCACGTCTTTTTTCATTTCCTTGATCTTCTCTTTTTGAGCAACGCCAAAACGTTGTTCTTCATCGACAATAAGAAGCCCTAAGTTCTTAAAATGGACTTCCTTGGATAACAATTTATGCGTGCCAATAACAAAATCGATTGTTCCTTTCTCTAATCCTTCTAATACAAGTTTGATTTCATGGGCAGAAACCATGCGAGAAAGAAGAGCAATATGTATTCCAAAGGTCTGGAAACGCTCTATCGCCACTTCATAATGCTGTCTAGCAAGCAAAGTCGTTGGCGCTAGCATAGCAACCTGTTTTCCATTATCGATGGCCTTAAAGGCTGCACGGAAAGCAATCTCCGTTTTTCCAAAGCCAACATCCCCACAAAGAAGACGATCCATCGGATATGGTTTTTCCATGTCCTTTTTGATTTCCTCCAAGGATTTTGCTTGGTCAGGGGTCAATGAATAAGGGAATTCGTCTTCAAAACGTTGCTGTAATTCATCATCTTCATTAAAAGGATATCCACCCACCTTTGCTCTTTCACCATAGAGAGCAATCAAACGATCTGCTAAATCGTTAACGCGGGATTTAATCCTGGCTTTCTTTTTTTCCCAATCTCCAGAATAAAGATGGGATAGTTTTGGCGCATACCCCTCTCTTCCGGAATATTTACGAACCAAGCGGAACTGATTGAGAGGGACGTATAATTCATCTCCTCCAGCATAGGCAATTTCTAAATAATCTCTATGAACTCCGTCTGTTTCCATGGTTTTTACTTGGATGAATTGGCCAATGCCGTTATATTCATGGACAACATAATCCCCTGGTTTTAAATCTTGATAGCTTTTTAAAATCGTCGCGTTTTTAAATCTTCCAGAGAAACGTGTCGCGACCAATTTCTTACCAAATAATTCGCTTGTTGAAATATAGGTAACAGAATAAGAAGGGAGTTCGAAACCGACATTCAAAGAAAAATCAGAAACGCCAAGTTGCCCTTCTGGAAGAGAGAGGCCTTTCACGTTTTCATATTCCACATGGAATTCAGAAAGTAGGTTGGTTACCGTATTTCTTTGATGCTCGTCGCTAAGAGTTAAAACAATCTTTTTGGAAGAGCGGTAGGAATCAATCAAAGGAATGAGGGAGGAAATCCCTGCCCCGGTAGAAACTAACGATCTTGTTTGGAAGATTTCATCATCTGGCGTATGGGAAAACTTAGATCCATAAGAAACGTTCTTGTTTAAGAAGGTTTCTTCAAGGGTCATATATTCCTCTAAATGAGAAGGAGCTTGGCCATTCTTTTGTAACTCTAGAAGGTAATCGCGCGCTTCTTGAAAAATGAGATTGCTAGATTCTTCAAAACCTTCTTTGTCAGGAATAAAAACAACCTTAGGGTCAAAATAAGAAAGAATAGAATTCGCCTGATTTAAGGCAAATCCATAATAACGATAAAGACGATTTTTATAGTTCCTAGCAAGGATATCTTCCATATCTCCAGTTATGGTTTGTTGATATACGTCCCTCGTGTTTTCTGATTTTATAAGAGAAAGATCCTTCTCCATTACTTCTTTTAAGCGAAGGGAAAAATCATTCAATTCATCATCTTTTAAAAGAGTGTCGCTTGCAGGCAATATTTCTATAGCATCTAACTTCTCTAAAGAAGATTGGCTAGCGATATCAAAATACTTAATGCTTTCGATTTCATCATCGAAAAATTCCACACGAATAGGCTTGAGATAATTGACGGAGAAAATATCCAGTATGTCACCACGTAAAGCAAACTGCAAAGACTGGTCTACCTTATTCACGCGGGTGTAACCTGCATTGATTAAAGTGGTTTTTAATTTCTCTAAAGAAAAACGTGAACCCACTTTTAATTTGATAGTCAACTCTTCAAACGTTTCTTTTTTTGGTAAGAAACGACATAAAGCAGAGGGGTGGGTGATAAGTATTTTATCTTTCCCGAATGCAAGTTGACCCATCGCATAGATTCTTTGAGCCATAAGTTCCTTAGAAGAAGAAAGAGCTTCCGCTCGTAAAAGCTCATCAGACGGGAAAAGAACAAGATCGTTTTCAGGAACGAAATTCAATAAGAACTCGTAGACTTTTTGCGCTGTATAAAAGTTATTCGATACAATCGCATACGAATCTTTTTTCTTGTGATAGAGAGAAGCGAAAAGAAGGCCTACCCCTATCGTATCATCCAAAACAAAAGAACCTCTTTTTTTCTTTAAAAGAGAGGTGTAATTCAAATTGTCGAATAAAGAATAAAGATCAGTCATTTCCCTTTCGCTTAATGGAGTTATATTTGCTCATAATTTTCGAAAAATTAGAATCATCCATCGCAATATCACGTAAAGCCTTGGCTGCATTGTCGGTCGCAAAATTCAAGGCGTCATAAGAATCCCCTTTTGGTTTTCCTAAAACATAATTCACGGAATCTTTGCTAGGAGGTTCTCCAATTCCTACACGGATGCGGCGGAACTGATTGCTAGAGAACATATCAATGATATTCTGCATCCCTTTATGTCCCCCAGAAGAGCCATCCAAACGAAGACGAATGGAGCCTTCTTCAATAGCCATATCATCATAAACGACGATGATATCAGAAGGAGTCAATTTATAGAAATCTGCAAGAGGGCGAACACTCGTCCCGGAAAGATTCATAAACGTTTGAGGTTTCAAAATAAGAATTGGTTGAGAAAAGAGAGGGTTTTTAATAATTCCATATTGTCCCTTAAAATCCGAATGGTCAAAAGAGCCATTTGCCATTTCAGCAAACTTATCTAAAGCCACAAAACCCATATTATGACGGGTCCATTCATATTCTTTTCCAGGATTTCCTAAGCCAACAAACAGTTTCATTATTTACTTGCCTCACCAAGTTTGATTTTTTGAATCACATCAACAACACGGTCCACCTTCTCGTTATCATAGACCTCTATTGGATTGTCTTTTACCCAGCTCATATCTTGAGGGTTTCCTCCGGCCATTTCAGGATGCGCTTCCATGATTTTCAAAGATTGGGTAAACATAAGACGATCGATAAAATTCAATTTAGAGAAATCAAAACTCCCACGGAACTGATAAAAACGAAGATGGTAATCTCCTAAAACATTTGTTTGAATGAGATTGTCTCTACTTTCTTTACTTGCCATGCCCATGCCACTAGCAAAAACCAAGACAGCTTTGTCTTTCAACTCGTCCCAGTGTTGAAGGAAATCATCAATCTTTTGAATTTTTCCCCCACGAATATAAGAGCCAAAAACAACGATGTCGTAATCTTGGATGTTCTTCCATTTCACTTTTTTAAAAGGGGAAACGTCTGCTTCTACACGTTTTGCAATGTCGGTCGCATATTTCTCTGTCGAGCCGTATTTTGATTCAAAAATTACTAGAGTTTTCATACTTGAGAAGTTTAACACGAGTGGTAAGAAGAAAAAATAACCCCTTTTCTTATAAAGAAAGAATGATGTAAAAAATTGGCAATTTTTTCATTCTTTACATTTGTTCAAAAAATACCGATATAATGGTTTATCAATAATGTTTTCTATACATATTTAAATGTTTTTCCTTATCCTATTAATATTATAATTGACTATGCATTAGTTTCTTGTATCATTGAAGAAGTCTTTTTTGTAAAGGAGGGGTTGTATATATATGCCAAGAACAGCAGCTCAAAATGAAGCAATTCGTGATAAAAGAAAAGACAAAATGATGAATAAAACATTGAAGCTCTTTGCTATCAAAGGTTTTGATTCAATTACCATTGATGACATTTCTAAAGCCTCCAATTGTGCTCACGGACTTTTCTACCATTATTTCGATGTAAAAGAAGATCTTTATAACGCTATCGTCACTCTATATGAAACAAAATATGCAAGCAAACTACTCAATTATGATGAGATTGAAAAAATGCCTGCTTACGATGCTTTAAAAGCAATCATCGAGTTCTATCACAGCGTTTTGTCTGAAAGTGAATTACTTGTTTGTTACTCCAGATTAAATTTAAATCGTTTCTATCAAACAAGAACCGCCACAAAAGCATTAAGTGGAACGGATTTGTTCACTCTTCTTCCAAAGCTTATTGCCAAAGGTCAGGAAGAAGGCAGTGTGCGTAAAGGAAATCCAAACGACATCGCTAAAATCATGATGAGCGTTTTCCTTACTGAAACAGAATTAAAATTGGTCATGAAAGATGATTTCCACCCAATGGATCCATCTGTTCTGATTTCTCAATTACACGCTTAATCATTAAGAAAAGAAAGGGCTGTTAAGAAATGAAAAATCTTAACAGCTTTTTTATTTTAAAAATTGAAAAATCCCCTACTTTTTACGATTCTTTTCTTGAATACGATTGAACGCCTTAATGTTTTTATAAATTCCTTTGAGGTTAGGATACATCTCTTCATAAGCATTCTCATAAAGATAGTCATAAAGCTTATGTGTCTTAGCGTCTGGTTCAAAGGTCTTTGTTACGTGAACCATATTTTTGACTGCTTCTTCAGGGGAAGAGAATTCCTTCAAAGCAAGGAAACAAGAAATGGCTGCGCCTAAGGAAGAAGTTTCAAATGTTTGCACACGGGTCACGCTTTTTCCCATGATGTCAGCCGTGATTTGGCAAATCTCATCGGATTGGCTGCCACCACCACTGATACGGATGCCTTTAATGGAGTGATGGATTTTCTTTTCGAAATGTTCTAATCCCTCTCTTAATGCATACGCTATCCCCTCGATTATGGCGCGATAGAAATGTTCTTGGGTAATCACATCGGAAAAACCAATAATCGCACCTTTTGCTAAAGGTCTCGCTAAACCTGGTCCCCAATATGGTTGAAGAACAAGACCATCACTTCCTGGGGGTACGTCCTTCAACTTTTTATTGAAATCATCTGCGGAAACATCAGAAATAATAATGTCGTCTACTTGTTTGCCACCGAATTCTTTTAAGAACCAGTTGATCATCCAATACCCACGATAGATTTGCACATCCATGTTGTAATAATTAGGGATGCAAGATGGATAACCAGGTAAGAAAGTCTCTGATTCGGTATAACGTTTTCTTGTCGTTTCGACGGTTGAGGCTGTGCCATAGGAAATAGCGGCCATTGTATCCTCTAGAACACCAAGTCCTAGCGTTTCGCAAGATTTATCAGAGCCGCAAGCATAAAGAGTCAAACCCACAGGAAGGCCTGTTTCTTCATGCGCCTTCTCCGTTATTTTTCCTATTGGAGAACCTTCTGGAACAATTTCAGCCAACATTCTTTTTTCGATAGAGAAGATTTGCCCTTTAAGATGCTTCATCGGGTTTTTATACCATTGTCTTTTCTTAAAATCGATTGGGTAATGACCTGCGAAGTCTGAAGCGGAATCCTTTAATTCACCCGTAAGGCGATAGATAAAATAGGTCGATATGTTGATATATTTGTCTACTTTAGACCAATTCTCTGGTTCATTTTCAATAAGCCAGTTTGAAACGGATCTTTTGCGATTAAAGGTGACTGTGTCAGTCATCCCAACCAAACGAAACGCCGCACGAGAAAAGAATGGCAAAGGTTCTTTGCATTCTGCGTTTCTCTGATCAAGCCAAAGAACCATCGGACGAATGACTTTTCTATTTTTATCTAATAACACCGCCGAATCACGGAAAGCGGTTAGGGTTGCACCCACTACAGTTTTTAGTAATTCCGAATGATTTTGAGCCAAACGTTTGGAGCAATGACAAAGAGCTTCAAAATAGACGTTTGGTTCTTGTTCTGCATAGTTTGGTTTGCTTGAAAAATAAGGTGGATTGTACTTTTCTTTCTCCATTGCCAATTCTTTTCCAGTCTTGTCAAAAACGGCAACACGAACACTTTGCGTACCGAAGTCTATTGTCAGAACGTTTTTATCCATATTGATTCCTTAACGATTTCATAATTTTATCACATTATAAAAATCTAACACGTGTTAAAATACGAACGTAGTTATTCGAGGTTTCTTTATGATTATATCCCGTGCACCATTCCGAGTTAGCTTTTGTGGAGGGGGAAGCGATATTCCTTCCTTCTATAGCAAATATGGTGGATGTGTTCTAAGCACTTCCATACGTAAATACGTTTATCTTTCGATGAACAAGGCTTTTAACAAAGACACGATTACTTTGAAATATTCCCAAACCGAAGAAGTAACGGATCCAAAAAACATCCAACATAAGATTTTTAAACAGGTCTTAACTGATTTTGGAACCAAAGGCATTGAGATTTCCTCTATCGCGGATGTCCCAGCAGGCACAGGACTAGGCTCTTCTAGCACCTTTACGGTCGCTCTTCTTCGTTTGTTATATACCTGGAATGGCCAACACGCCTCGGCATATAAAATTGCTAAAGAAGCTTGCGAAGTCGAAATTGAGAAATTAGGAAATCCTATTGGCAAACAAGATCAATTTGCCGCTTCTTTTGGTGGGCTTCGTTACTATGAATTTGAACCAGACGGCTTCGTTAAAGTAGAACCCGTTATCATGAAAAGCGATGCGAGAGAAAAACTAGAAAGAAACCTTTTGATGTTCTATACAGGCGATGTTCGCTCTGCGAATAACATCCTTGCAAAGGAAACCCATAATCTTGCAAACGACCAAGAAAAAATCAACACTACTTTAAAGCTTTGCGAGATGACAAGATTTCTTAGAGAGAAATTAGAGAATGGCGATGTGGATGCTTTAGGGCCAGTCTTAAAAGAAAGTTGGGAAATGAAAAAATCTCTAGCTCAAGGAATTTCTAACCCTCTTATTGATGAGGCTTATGAACAAGCACTTAAAGCAGGAGCAACTGGTGGCAAGCTTCTAGGCGCAGGAGGAGGAGGCTTTCTCCTTTTCTATTGTGAGAATGAAACAGCCAAAGAAAGAGTACGTAACGCCCTTTCTTTGACAGAAATGCCTTTTGAATTTGATCGAGCTGGATGCTCTATCATCTTCATGGAGTAAATATGTTAGCAATTATTCAAGCGGGTGGAGCAGGAACACGTCTAAAATCTATTACTGGAGACCTTCCAAAACCAATGGTTCCCCTGGATGGAAAACCCATTTTAGAATGGCAAATAAACTCACTTAAACGTAGAGGGGTCCGCTCTTTTATCATTGTCATAGGGAAAAATGGAGAAACCATATCCCGATATTTTGGAGACGGAAAAGCCTTTGATGTGAAAATAGAATACATCGAAGAGAAAGAACCTTTAGGAACTGCAGGCGTCTTAGCTTTATTACATGATAAGATCGATGATGATTTTATTTTTTGCTTCGGAGATTTAATGCTGGATATCGATTGGCAAAGATTCCTAGCCTTCCACAAGGAAAAGGGAGCAGCCATTACCGCTTTCGCCCATCCAAATTCGCACCCTTATGATTCCGACATCTTAAAGACGAATAAAGGAGGCCAAATTCTCGCTATCGATTCAAAAAACAACGTTCGAGATTATTATTATGAAAACCTCACCAATGCCGGTGTCTACATTTGTTCCAAAGAAGTCGCCTCTTTCGTAAAGGAGCCTACAAAAATTGATTTTGAAAAAGTGGTTTTATCCCATTTCGTAGAAAAAAGAAAGGCCTACGCTTATCGTTCAAGCGAATACGTCAAAGATTGTGGCACTCCAGAACGTTACTTTGATGTGGAAAACGATTTAAAAAATGGAATTATCGCCAAGAAATCCCTTCTAAATCCACAAAAATGCATTTTCTTAGATAGAGATGGAACCATTAATGTTTTCGCTGATTTTGTTCGTCATCCAGACGCTTTAAAATTAACTCCAACAGCCTTGGAAGCAATCCGCCTCATCAACCATTCTGATTACCTTGCAATCTGCATTACAAACCAACCTGTTTTAGCAAGAGGGGAAATCTCTTTTGAAGAGCTCGATAACATCCATTTCAAAATGGAAGATTTGCTTGGTGAAGATGGCGCTTATCTCAATGATTTGTATTTCTGTCCCCATCACCCAGATAAAGGCTTTCCTGGTGAAGTAAAGGAATTAAAAATCGATTGCGATTGCCGTAAGCCAAAAATCGGTCTGTTATTAAAAGCCAAAGAGAAATATAACATCGATTTATCTAAGAGCTGGTTTATTGGCGATACCAAACAGGATATTCAAACGGCAATCAATGCGGGTTGTCGAAGCATTCTTTTAACCACCGGCGATCCAAACCCAAATCGAAAATATGAGGATGCTATACCAACCTACGTTTGTGAAACTCTTCTTGAAGCCGTTCAATACATCCTTAAAATAGAAAAGACGGAGGAATGAACTATGGATTTCTTAAAAGAAATTGATGCCTATTATGAGAAGGAAAGAGAAGTAATCGCTTCCTTAGATAAAGAAGAAATTAATAAAGCTTTGAATTGTCTTTTAAAACATTATGAAAACGGCGACACCGTGTATGTCTTAGGCAATGGAGGGTCTTCTGCTACAGCTAATCACATGGTTTGTGATTATAACAAAGGAATATCCATGGATCTAAAGAAACCTTTCAATGTCGTTTCTCTATCGGACAATGTTCCAATCCTTATGGCCATTGGAAATGATGTAGGATTCGAAGACGTCTTCTATCTCCAGCTGAAAAACAAACTAAAACCAACCGACTGCATTATTGCTATTTCTGGCTCAGGTAATTCCCATAACATCATTAAAGCCGTTCAATACGCTAAAGAAATCGGATCGGACATCATCGGACTAACGGGATATGCTGGAGGGAAGTTAAAAGATTACGCCGACATCCACGTCCACGCACCTGTAGATGATATGCAAATAACGGAAGACATCCATATGTCTTTTGTCCATGTTTCGATGCAAATTTTGTGGCGTTATCTTATGGCGAAAGAAGGCAAAGACGCTATCTACAAAATTAACCAATAACACATACATGTCTAAGGCGTTTCCGCTCGGAAACGTCTTTTTTAATACTGATATCTTTTCCTTTCGTGAAGGAAGAAAAAGAGAGTAAGGCTGACCGCTCCGATTTCGGCAATAGGGCCTGCTGCCCAGATACCATCACTATTTAGCAAAAGAGGCAAGAGCCATACAGTAACAAGTTCAAATCCGAAAGATCTTACCATGGAGATAAGAGCGGAAATCAAACCATTATTTAATGCAGTAAAGAAAGAAGAGCCAAAGATGGAGAAGCCTGCTGTTAAGTAAGTGAAAGAGAAAACAAAGAGGGCTTTGGAAGATAACGCTTGAAGAGCTTCGTCTCCATTTGAAAAGATAGAGCCAAAGATTGGTCCAAACACCTCACCTAAAGTAAACATAATCACACCTGTAATGCCTACGATAATCATGGATTTCTTAAAGACATTGTGAAGTTCTTGATGATTTTTAGCACCATAGTTATAGCCAACAACCGGCGCCATGCCTACAGAATAGCCAATGAAAATAGCCATAAACAAATAATTGATATACATGCAAACCCCATAAGCAGATACTCCAGCTGGGCCAATGTAACGAAGAAGTTGCATATTGTAGCAAGTAGAAACAACCGAAGAAGCAATATTGGAAGCGAATTCCGATGAGCCATTTCCAAACACCTTCAGGAGAGGTTTTATTTCAAATTTGCATCTACCTAGATGAATAGGAAGTTTTTTATTCAAGGCAAAATAAAGAATAGGCAGAACTCCACCAACTATTTGCCCACATATTGAAGCGATAGCGGCTCCCTCTACCTTCCAGTTGAATATCCCGACAAAGAGCCAGTCTAAAATGATGTTTGTAATCCCTGCTCCGGCAATAAATAGGAACCCCGTGAATGGTTTTTCCGCGCCAGCGAAAAAAGATTGGAACACATTTTGAAGCATGAAAAACATGATTCCTAGCATCATGATCCTTCCATAACGAATAGCCGAATCAATCATTGCTTCGGTATTCATGGAACTTAAAGAGGCCATCATTCTCACAAATGGCTCCACGGTAAAATAGCCAAAAAGAATAAAGATGCAGCCAATAAAAATGGTTGTATACACAACAAGCGAGAAATAGCGGGATGCCACTTCTTCTTTCTTTTCGCCAAGAGTCTTACTAACAAGAGCGGTTCCACCTGTGCCTAACATGAAACCAACCCCTCCAAGAATCATGATGTATGGGAAGATAAGGTTCACCCCACTAAAAGCACCTTCCCCTGCATAGTTCGATAAGAAGATGCCATCCACTACCGAATAAAACGATGAAAAGATCATCATTAGCACCGGCCCAATCACGATATGGAATATCTTTCCATAGGTAAAATGGTCAGATAAAGAAACATGTTTCATGTCTTCCCTCCTCATTAAAAAAAGATTCCTAGGCGGACCTAGCGTCTTATCTAACAATTACGGTTCCGACCGTATGTCCTCCGACGACTATTTCTATTGTACTATACCCATCTTTTTAAACAAGGCTTGCAAAAACGCCCAAAACCTGTATGTCTTTGCTACTAAAAAAGCGGATCCCCTTCTTTGGAAATCCGCCTAGAAAATATGAATTTATTGAATTATCTATTGCAAAACTCAATTATTTTTTGTTTTTAAGAAGATTTTCAATTTCTTGATAATCGCAATGTTGGAAGGTGATTGCATCTGCATATGGTGCAACTTTCTTTGCTGAGTCGATAGTTTCAATTGTCCAAACATTTACATAGTGTTTCTTATAATATTTTTGGACAGTTTTTCTTTCTAATAAATCCCAGCCAATATCAACGGATTCAAAAAGATATCTAAGACGCCAAACCCAGAAATCTCCACTGCCAACAAGAAGGCCTCTAGCAAAACCTTTTGCACGAATCAATGCTCTTGGATCAAAGGAAATAATCACAATAGACTTCTTGTTTTTAATTTGCTTAAGGCATTCGTTTGCCGCTTTAGCAAGTTCCTTATGATTCTTGTTGTAGGTTTTTAATTCAACAACAATAAGGCAACGTTCTTGGTTTAAGTCCAAGACTTCTTGGAAGGATGGAACTACTTCACCGTCAAGTAAACGATAATTGTTTCTAATCTCATCAAAAGTGAGGTTTTCGATAATTCCTTCTTTGCCGGTTGTTCTTTTTAATTCAGAATCGTGGCAAACGACTAATTTCTTGTCTTTTGTAAGGTGGATGTCTAATTCAAAAGCGAGGTTATGATTTATTGCATTTTCAAACGCTTTTAAGCCATTCTCGGTGAATTCGTCATTGTGTAAACCTCTATGAGCAATCGCTCCAAAGTATTGCTCTCCGAATAATTCGTAATGTTTCTTTTTCATGGAAGAAGCTCCTTTTAACGACAAAATGATAATACTAACTAGAAAATGATGTCTATTCTTCTTCAAAGAAGAAGCGTTAAGTGATATATTTTCCTATGTCAAGGACTTAGGTAAAACTAAGCCTTAAAGATTGTCATAGGAGGACAACATGGCACAAAAGAAATACGTTTACTCCTTCAAAGAAGCTCACCAAGCGAAACTTGGTAAGCCAATTCTTGGAGGAAAAGGTTTCGGTCTTGCTGAGATGACTGCCGCAGGAATTAATATTCCTCAAGGCTTTACTGTCACAACCGAAGCTTGCACTCTCTACTATGAGTCCGGAAAGAAAATTCCTGACTACGTGTGGGATGATGTCGTGGCGCACATCCACGATATCGAAAAAAGCTCTGGCAAATCGTTTGGCGGAGGAAAGGATGTTATGCCTTTACTCGTCTCCGTCCGTTCTGGCGCTCGTGAATCCATGCCAGGTATGATGGATACCATCCTTAACCTTGGTTTGAATGATGAAGTCGTTGTCGAACTTGCTAAACAAGCAAACAATGAACGTTTTGCCTGGGACAGCTATCGTCGTTTCATCTTGATGTACACCAACATTGCAAAGGGACATCCAAGAACCGAAATGGACAAGATGCTCGACAAACTCAAGGAAGAGAATGGTTACAAACTCGATACTGAAGTTACAACCGAACAACTCAAAGCTCTCGTCGCCAAATACAAAGAGTATTACAAAGGCGTCTTTGGTGAAGAATTCCCAACTGATCCATATGAGCAATTAAAAGAAGCTATCGCAGCCGTCTTCCGCAGCTGGGATAACCCACGTGCTAACGTTTATCGTCAAATGCACGGTATCCCATATGAATGGGGAACTGCCGTTAACGTCCAAACAATGGTCTTCGGCAACATGGGCAACGATTCCGGAACTGGTGTCGCTTTCTCCCGTAACCCATCCACTGGTGAAAAAAAAGTCTACGCTGAGTTCTTACTCAACGCTCAAGGCGAAGACGTCGTCGCTGGCGTTCGTACCCCTGAAAAGATTGAATGGCTTGAAAAGAACATGCCAGAAGTCTATAAGCAATTTGAAGAAACCATCACCAAGATGGAAGCTTACTTCAAAGATATGCAAGATATGGAGTATACCGTTGAAAAAGGTACTCTCTACTTCTTACAAACCCGTAATGGTAAGAGAACAGCTGCCGCTGCTTTAAAGATTGCTTGTGATTTAGTCGATGAAGGATTAATCGATGAGAAAACAGCCGTTTTACGTGTTGATCCAATGCAACTTAACGACCTCCTTCACCCAACCTTCAATCCAGCCGATTTGAAGAAACACACTCCTATTTTCCATGGTCTCCCAGCCTCTCCAGGTGCTGGAACCGGTCACCTTGTTTTCACCGCTGATGAAGCAAAGGCCGAAAAAGAAGCAGGACGTCCAGTCGTTATGGTCCGTGCCGAAACTTCCCCAGAAGATATCATCGGTATGGTTAACGCTGAAGCTATCGTCACTGCCCGTGGTGGTATGACCTCCCACGCCGCTGTCGTTGCCCGTTCTATGGGTAAATGCTGCGTTGCGGGTTGCTCTGATATCATCGTGAATGAAGAAGAAAAGACCTTAACCGTCCATGGTAAGACCTACACTGAGAAGGATATCTTCTCTGTTAACGGCACTACCGGTGAAGTTTTCGAAGGTGCTATTGAAATGCAACCAGCCGACCTTGGTGGAAACTTTGGTCGTATGATGGCATGGGCCGATAAATATAGAAGATTAAAGGTCCGTGTTAATGCCAATACTCCTGAAGATGCAGCCAATGGCCGTAAATTCGGTGCTGAAGGTATTGGTCTTTGCCGTACTGAACGTATGTTCTTTGCTCCAGAAAGAATTCTCAATATGAGAGCTATGATTCTTTCCGATACCACTGAACAACGTGAAACCGCACTTGAAAAGATCAGACCATTCTTAATGGGTGATTTCTATCAAATGTATATGGCCAACCCAGATTCGAATGTTAACATTCGTTTACTCGATCCGCCACTCCACGAATTCTTACCTGAAATCCACGATGAAGAGAACATCAAGGCTTTAGCCACTGCTCTTAACGTCAGCGAGCAAAAGGTCAAAGACAGAATCAACCAACTTCACCAAGCCAACCCAATGATGGGCTTCCGTGGTGTCAGACTTTGCGTTGCCTATCCAGAAATCTATGCTATGCTTGCCAAAGCCATCATCCAAGCTGCTGTTAAAGCAAGCAAGGAACTTGGCCACGATGTCGAACCAGAAATCATGATTCCTCTCTGCGGTGAACTCAAAGAATACAACTGGGCAAAGAAAGTTGTCGTTGAAGCCGTTGAAAAAGAAATGGCTGCTGAAGGAAAGACCCTCAAGTATCAAGTTGGTACCATGATCGAAATTCCTAGAGGCGCTCTCCGTGCCGGTGACTTAGCCAAAGAAGCAGAATTCTTCTCCTTTGGTACAAACGACTTAACCCAATTAACCATGGGCTTCAGCCGTGACGATTCCGGACAATTCTTACCATATTACTATGATCGTAAGATTTACGAATTCGACCCATTCCAAACCATCGATGTGGAAGGTGTTGGCGAACTCGTTAAGATTGCTGTTGAACGCGGCCGTGCCACCAATCCAAATCTCTTAATTGGTGTTTGCGGTGAAACAGGCGGCGACCCAAGATCCATCGAATTCTATGATGCCGTTGGACTTGACTATGTCTCCTGCTCTCCATTCCGTATTCCACTTGCTAGATTAGCTGCTGCACAAGCCGCTCTCAAGCACGCGAAATAAGGCTTTATAACAACACAAAACAGGCGTTTCCGTAAGGAGACGTCTTTTTGTTTTTAATGGACTTTTACGGGGGATTTTTAATATTTTGAGTGAATTAATCCTTATTTAAAGACTTCAAAATTAAGAGATTTTTCTTATTAAAAACGGTATAGGAAAATAATTCTTTTAAGAATAATTATTCTTGCAAAAACAATCGTTCAATTTTTAACCTAGTTGATGAATATTAATAAAGGAATACCCAGTTTTTGCTATAGCAGTTTAATGATTGCAACTAAGTGTTAACTAAACATGCAACTAAGTGTTAACTAAAAATATATCGATAAAATCTATGTTTTAGATGTTTTTAATGAAATTTATGCAACGAGATGCAACTAAATTACGCCCAATATGGTATATAGGAACGATTCTTATCCGAGGCGTTCGGATCGAGCATTTTAATGCGTCCCCTTTCCACCGCAACCTTGATTAGCCTAGAAACAACGTACTTATCTTTATCAGGTAGTTGAAAACGTTCGCGGAGGGACTCGTTTGTTAAACTCTTCCCCATTGAATAATAACGAAGGCATGCATGCATATAAATCGCATTTATTCTTTCTTCTAAAGTCCATTTCCCAAATGGCTTGTACGCATATAGCATGGTGCTCACATGATTAGGCGTCTGCCTCACATTTAGAGAAAGCATTCCTTGTTCTTCCAAAGCCGCTTCCATCTTGTCAAATCCTGTTCCGCGGGAATCCCCTATCCCGACTCTTCTTAAAAATGATGCCAATAATTCGTTTTCCGACATCGGTTCCGCATCAATAAGGTGGTTCACATCTATTTTTAACTCACCCGGATTATTAAATTCAATGGAGTCGTTTGTAATGTTCACCATCGGCCCAGCCCCGCGTTCTAGCAACTCTTGATGAATTATGCAATTTGTAAGTCCTTCTCGAATAGCTATTTCTGGAAAGGCATAATTTGAAACCGTATACCCTTGAGCGTTTACGCTTGTTTTTAGCAAAGTTAAGGTTTTGATATAAGATATGGCCTGTTCAAAAGACATGAGGTAACCTTGGTTAAACTCTTCTGAGGCTCTGTTTTGAATTTTGCTTTCCCCATCAAATAAAGTCACTGTAATTTGTTTCCTGCCAAGGCTTGGGAGCAATGAAAAATCTTTCGCAATAAGTAATGCGCCAAGATAAGTAATGCCATAAGTTCCATCATCGAGCTTCTTTAAAAAACGTTCGTTTATCAACCTTTTTATCATTTCATCTCGAGAGGAAGGGATGGGGGCGCCTAACGCGTTAAAATACGCCTCAAAAGACAAGTATTGGCTTAATTCATCCTGAGATAGATCTGATAGGACGATTCTTTCTTCAGGAACTGCGTCATTGAGTTTTTCCCAAATCTTTTTTTCAATGATAGGCGATGAATTCAGCAATTTCGTATAACTATTGATTCTACAATAAGCGTTTTTCTTGAACCTTGTTAAAAAATTCCTCGCTTTTTCTATTTCCAAAACGACAAAATTTTTATCATCTATTTCGACTGAATGAAAACATATATAAATAGAGGGTTCGAGTTGCGTCGAAAGCCAGTTCTGTATTTCTTCATTTCCAATTTTCGTTTTGTTAGGAGAAAACGTCGTCCCGACAAGTTCATGGTCAGAATCTCTAACTCCCCAAATAAGGTATGCCCTCTCCTTTTCAAGCAAAGCAGCCATATTGGATAAAGCCGATATATCTTTTCCAATCATTTCTGGATCGACATTGTTTTCTTTAAATTCTACGGTTTCGTTTTCTTGTGCATTATTTGCAAATGATTTTATTAAGGAAATCCAATTAAAAGCAGAGCTCATAGTATCACCTCTTAAAGAAATTTTATGTTCCAAAATAGAATTTTGCAACTAAGTGTTAACTAAACATGCAACTAGGTGTTAACTAAAAATATATCGATAGAATCTATGTTTTAGATGTTTTTAATGAAATTTATGCAATGAGTTGCAACTAAAATCTATTCATAAAGCAATTCAGAATAGAGTTTTTCATCTATATCCGTAAACACATCAAAGACAACAGCTGGAGCTTCAGAATGTTCTAAGAGGTATTCTTTCACGGTCTCGGTAGCAATCTTAGCGGCAACGCTCTTAGGGAAGCCCTGCTCCCCTGTTGAAATACAAGGAAAGACTAATGTTCTTAAATGGAGCTTTCGAGCAAGTTCGAGACAATGAAGATAACAACTCTTTAAAACGTTTTGATCAGAAAAAGTAACTCTGCCCCTCGTAGAAGGCCCAAGGACGTGAAAAACATACTTCGATGGAAGATTGTACCCATTGGTATAGAAAACATCTCCTAGACCCATTTTAAAGCCTCGTTTGCTCATCTCTTCATAACAAGCATTACGAAGCTCAACACCCGCAAAAGAATGGATGCAATTACCAAGACAATTATGATGAGGGACAAAGCAGCCTAACATATCGGTGTCGCCTGCATTCACAATCGCATCCGCTTTTAATCTCACAATATCCCCGCGCCAAAGGGCTATCTTTTCATAGTCAGTTAAAGATAATGAAAAGCAGTCAACCAAACCTATATTTTGAAGAAGATAATTGAGATAGATTTTTCTGCTTTTAGATATGCGTCCGAAACCGGTTTTGGCTTTCTTAAGTTCATCAAAGATCGAATTAAAGAAACTTGTCCATCGATAGTGTTACTGAACTTCAAGGAATAGTTTCTATACTCAGGCATTTCATCTAAAAGATATTTCTTAAGAAAAATAAGTGATTCATTGAAATCCATAATATATTGACTATTTATAATTTACCAATTGCCTTACGTATAGACTCTGAATCATCGAAGTCCAAAGAGTCTAATTCGTCATCAAACTCATCCTCAGAAAGTGGTTGAGTTTTCTTTTTGGGATCATTTTTAACAAGTTTTAGATCAAAGGGAATACCCTTAGTTCTCACAATCATTTTCAAATAAAGATTAATAGCGGCAGACATAGTAAGGCCAAGCTCATCAATGACCTTTTCGGCACTATCCTTTAACGACTTATCAACCCTTAAATTTAACGTTGTCTTCGACATATTTATTAATTCCTAAAGTTATATCTTGTAACGCAATTGTAACGCTTTTTGCGTTACGTTCAAGTTTTTAACGAAAAAATGAATTTATAGCACTCTTTAAATTAGTGTGCTAATAACGATAAAATCTAATAAAATTAGTATTTTTCATAATATTTGTTACCTAGTTATTAGGTTAATAATCCACTAAACAATGTCAAAGCAGGCAAGCGATTAAAATGTATATTCCTAAAACCAATTTTCAAAGTCTTTTCACGACACTGTGTTTTTGGATCCCTTTGAAGAGAGAAAAATGAGGGTTTGTTATTCCTGCCCCGCCACCCTGTTTAACCATCTTTATTACTTTCCATATTTTCCTAAGTAATTGACCATTTTCTTGATGTTTTTCTTTACATTTTTCCTTGCCTCATGGAACAATTAGTATCCGTTTTCAGAAAACTTATCCCCTACCTTCTAAGATTACTTATGTTCTCTTTCCAGTTTTTAGAAAGCGTCGTTTTAAAAATGACTATTTTTTAATGTTTATTTTTTGTTCTTTAGAGGTGACTCTCTAGGTTCATTTTCAGATACATACTTTCAAAACGCTCATGGGTTGGAGAATGTAACACAATTCGTTTTTTTACTCTTCTCTGTTTTGTTCTTTCCTATAACAATTTCTTGCTCGTTAAACCTAAAAATTCTTAGTCCTCTCTTTTTGGGGTTTAATTGCATTTTATTGGAGGACATGAATCGCTTTATTCCTGTGTCAATTTATTTTCTTTGCTCATTCGAAACAAACTCTCTTAGTTTCGGTTTATGCCGATTTTTCGGCACTTCAAACCCCCATATTTATTTTCTTTTCATAACTAGTAAGACGAATTCAGCAGGGTTTTAAAGTTAAAAAACTCTGCTATCTCGCTCATCCAATTGAGTTTTGAAGAACCTTTAAACTAAATCTTTGAGTTCCTATGCTGAAACGATAGGGCGTCCGTATTTCTTCAACTCCTTAAGATCGGAACTAATGAAAATAAGCATTAATCTGGATAATAGCGCCGATAAAAACACGTAACTTTGAAGTGTTTTAAGCATCAATAAGGGTTTCCTAAATATCCTTGGTTCTATCCATTTGCAATTCTTAAAATTCGTCCCATTTCTTCTTATAGAAGAATGCTTATTGAAATAACAAAGTTCGGAAAGTAAAATTATTTTGTTAAAAGCAAAGTTAGAGAAATCTGATGACGCAAAGCTAAAGGGTCCTTTTAATGGACAGCCAGTTGCCAAACTTGGCATCATGAACGCCCTTTTTAACGAGAAAACAATTAAAAGAATTATAGCTGCAGTCCTTTCTGGCGTTATTTTAGCCGCAGGCATTTCTACAACAGCATTCTCTTTTTCTTGGTTTTCTAATCGCAATAACGTTACAAGAGATATTCAGGGTCGAACTGCGGGCGCCTACTTCGCTAGGGGGAAGGGCACTAAGGACGATCCTTTTGTTATTAACAGACCAATTCATCTCTATAATCTTGCTTGGTTACAAGATGTTGGGCATTTCGATAGCAAAAAGACGTATTTCATCATTGAAAAAGATCTTGATATGACTGGTTGGACGTTGCCTCCTATAGGAAATGAAAATCATCCATTTATCGGTGAATTAGATGGTCTTGATACCGTTCACGGAACAAATAAAACCGCGGTTAAAATATCCAATCTAACCATAAGTAACAACTTTAGCGACTATGGACGTCATCCATCTTCCATTACATCTATCTCCGGGTGCAATGCCATGGGATTCTTTGGCACGTTTGGAGAAGAAAAGAAAGACTATGCAGAGGATGCTCCTGTAGCAAAGAATTTCTATCTTAATAACATAACCGTAAAAAGCAAGGAACAAGAAAACCTTGTTGGAACCCTTGCTGGATATGTTAACGGCGAAATAAGTGATGTAGGTATCTCGAATTCTAAAATTAGTCTGCCAGCGAGTAACCGCTCATATAAAAATTACACAAGCAACGTTTCAGACTATACAAGCATCGGATATTGTGAAGATAAATACAAAAATACCGCTTACGAAAAAGAAGCAATCCTACAATCTTCTGATATCAACACTTCACAAGGAACAGAAGGGGATGGTGGTGCAGAAGCAGGCAATGGTGGTTCCATCGATATGAACACCATGTACAACAATCTTCTTTCCATTTGGGATGGTAATGAAATGTCCCGCACGCAAGCTCCTACAAAAAGAACTGTCACCTATAACCTTGATGGGACGATAAACGAATATGAAACGAAGGTAACAGAGTGGGGAGATGACGGGAAGCGCCAAACTGGTGGTTATCCAAAAAATACCTATTATTACACCTACTATGATCAAAAAAACGGGGATGAAATCTCTTCATCCTATACTTTTGCCTACGATCCTTCGGATAATGGGCGGAATTTTATGACTTTATATGGTCGCAAAGAAATCACTTCGACCCTTACATGTGAAGTAACAACGGTCACGCCAAAAGTCCTTCCCTATAGGTTCATTGCTGATTCAACCGGTAATAATTATCTTTCCATGGATGCAAACGGAAATATCGTTAATCAAACGTCTAAGGGGCTTGCTTCATCGTGGTTCATCAACGATCAAAATCAAATTTTCACTAGAGACGACAACAATGCCCAGCACTTTTTAAGAAATATTTCAGGAACCCTCGAGATAACTACCTCATCTGGAGAAGCCACGTCTTGGACATATGATCAAAACAACAATCTAATATCCGATGGAGGTCTCTTCATCAATTATTCCGAAAATCGTGGTTGGAACCTATCCGTCTCTGCTTATTACAAAATTACAGATATGAATTCGACTTATTGGATTTGTAATAACGGAACGGCTTTGACTATGCCAAATAGTTCTAACTCTGAGTCAAACGCGACCCTTTGGTATTTAGACGGGGAGAATTACGCAACAAACGTCAATGGAACAAAATATTACTTAGGTATTTCCAGCGATAACAGCAACGTTGTTTTAACAACAAATCAAAGTGACGCTTTTGAATTCAACAATGGGTATTTTTCAATTGAAAGAACCAAGACAAGTTGGTGGGGGAGTACTTACCCCGTCACCTATTACATGACCACGGAGAAAAATTACAGCGGCAATTCTCTTGCTGTGAGTGAAAATCAAAGCTGGCGATATCAAACCAAATCATATCAAACAACAGAGATTTCTTTGTCTATTAGCACGGATGATAGTAAGAGTGAAATTTTTAATGAAATCACAAAAACTACAGAAACTCCAACCTATTGGACGAAGCCAACCTACTATCCAATCAGTGGCACAAACGGCATTCCAGACGAAAAGAACACAGGATATGTCGTTTCTGGCGCTTATAGTGCGACCAACTCCGATCCTTGGGGAGATATCCGTGTTTCTATTTATAGCAAAAGTTGGAGGAATGGACTATACAAATCCGGCGTTTATGGTGAAAACAGCACTTTACAAACGGTTTATACAATCGATGATTCCGGAGAACACACAGTTTCTAGTAATGACTTTAATCACTATACTGATTCCAAATCCAAATTCGAAACCGTTTTAGCCAAAGATAACAAATATATTTCTGGCTTACACTTTATGGATGCAAGCATCTCCAAAGATCGTTTAATAGAAGCGGAATATGTTCGTATCAAAAACAAAGAATATCACAAAGAAGACGGATATGAATTGCCAGAAGATTCTATCGATTTCCAGCTTCAAAGAAAAGGATATGTCAACTTCTTTGCTGGCACTTATTACACTGAAAATACAGCATTCTTTTCTTTGCATGAAATCGAACGAAATGGGTCCAAAATATCCAACATTCGTGAAATATCAGAAATATATGAAAATCCAACGGCAAAACAAGCTCAATCTTATGTTTATAAATACAAAGATGGAACCTATTCCGTTCCATTCTTACATGGTTCAAGACAAGGCGTTAAATACGATTTAAACGGAAATCCTCTAACAAATACAACGCCAACAAAAACGAAGCCAGAAGGTTACACAAAAACCGTATTTAAAACGAAATGGATCGGAAGAACAAGTTCTCGTCTACAAGATTACTGTGCTTATTATTTTGAAATTCCAACAAACGAAGGGGAATACGCTTTAGGCTCTGTTTCAGGTGCAGCTGGTGCCTATCTTTGTTATCTTGATATTGGTGCCAACGCTCAAAGAACAGACATCACGGAATTCCATGAAATCAAAACTATCAGCGTATATGCTTACACCTATCCAAAGGGAGTTTCTTTCTCTTTCATTGAAGGAGTGGACGCCGCTTTACCGATTGTTGATGACAGGAAGAGCGCTTCATTCTCTTTAAAAGAATCTTTTAGTGGCGATATGAGCGTTAGTAAATCCAACGATTCAACCATCCAATACGAAACTACGGGCAATAGCCAAAACGTAGTTACCGAATATAGGTTCCATGGCTATACCGTAAAAGGAAATGGTGTAGACATAGAAAAAGCGATAGGCATCCTTTCAAGCAAGATAGTGGAAGATACCATCACAAAAATCACCTATTCCCTTTTCAATGAAACCGCCTCAACAACGATATATAAGAAAACAACCGTGACGGAGAATGGTTCTACAACGACAACAAATACCGCCTATGTAGATGGAAAAGAAAGTTCTGTTGATTGGCCTGTAGATTTGCCATGGAACACTTTACCAGTTAAAGATGTGGCGACCATGTATGTATATTACGTGAACGGAGCAGCGGTGAATCTTGCTATCGAAACCACCTTCAAAGAAAACTATAGTGAAACAGAAGGAACCCATTATTACAAACTCACAGGGTATAAGGTATCCATTACAAATGACGTTGATGTTGAAGTAGTTATGACAAAATTGACTGATAACACTCTTACCGTTAAATTAAAAACAGGTACAGGCGAAACAGAAGCAGACTATACAACATTAGAAATCAATGTAATGACTACGCTACCTAAAAATTCCTAAAATACGTCATTTCAAACAACAAAAATCAATTTTTCTATTGTAAAACCCCTTTCGATTTGATTTTTGAGAGCAAAAGTGGAAATTAAAGACGATTCCAGCCATAACTTTAAACGATAAAAACATTCACTAATTACGCACGTATGTACGCGCTTACGTGTTGAAGGTTAAGAAAAAAATAAGTATTATATTTACGCGTAAATAGCAAACCCGGAGCAATTCGGCGACGCAAAACTATAGGATCCATCTTGGATAGCCAGTTGCCTCACACAGAAAGGACAACGGCATGATTGACTATCGTTCAAACAGGTTGAGACGTATTAAAATTCAATCTTTTTTGACATGTCTTGTTGCCTTAAGCACCCTAGCAGCCGCTGGAACAGCAACCTTTGCTTGGTTTTCAACAAACAAACGTGCTACAGCCAAATACATGAACATCGTTGCTGAGGACTCCGCCATTGTCAAAACAGCAAACTATTACCGTATCAAAGAAATTAATGGGGACACCTATAAATTCTCCAAAGCCAGCACCAATGTCTACGACCTTTTGCCTTATGATCGTGAATTAGGGGATGGAAAATATCAGATCCTTATTGAAATTACCTTCAAAAAAACGGATGTAGCTTTCACTGTAAATGCTTTTACAGCCAAAGACATTCTTGGTGGGGAAAAGAGTTGGAAAAACATCGATTGGTCTACTTCACCATTCCCACTCTCTTCCATCATTCAATTCACATATTTTGGAAGCAACGCAGACACAAGTACTGAAGGATATATCTCTGTTACAAAAAATAAAACAGCAGATACCGGTTTTATTACCATGGATGGAGATGCTCCATCATTTCAAGGCAATTTGCAATTAGGCGAAGAAACCAATGGTCAAAAACCCATTTATATCATGCTTGATTACAATGAAAAAGCGATAACATCTATTTACTCATACAACATTGGTAACCCAAAATTTGAAGGAGATTACGAAGCAAACAGTTCCTCGTCAAGTGGTGGAATTCGTTTTAAAAGTGATTTTACCATTGCCATTTATCCTAAGAATTAGAGACGTATATGAAAAAGAAATACTCGTTAAAAATATTTTTATATGCCGTGTTAGGTGGAACAATCCTTGCCTCTGGATGTGCTATATCCGCTTTTTCCTTTGCCTGGTTTTCTAACAATAACAACGTCACTAGGGGGTTTGGTGGTTCAACAACAGGTGCTTATTTCGCTAGGGGCAATGGTTCAGAAACAAGCCCGTATGTCATTAATAGGCCAATTCACCTATATAACCTCGCATGGTTACAATATGTTGGTTTCTTCAAAGGAAAAGAGCCTTATTTCATCATCGAAAGAGATTTAGACATGTCCGGATGGACATTACCTCCAATAGGTACGACGGAGAACCCTTTCCTCGGTCATCTTGATGGATACGATACCACGAACTCTGTTGGGCAAACAGCCACAGCAAAGATATCAAACCTTACTATCAGTAACAGCTTTGAGAAATATAATGGTAAACACCCATCCTCACAAACATCGTCCACCTTTCTATCTCCTGAAATAACGGGTCTTTTTGGTGTTGTCGGAGATAAAACATCAACCATCGAACCATCCGTTAAAAATCTTTATTTAGATAAAATCTCAATCGATTCGACCACAAATAACGCCTTATCGGGTGTTGTTGCAGGATACGTCAATGGAGCTCTTAGCAACATCCTTATCAACGATTCCTCATTAAACTTAAAAGATGGTACAAACAAACTCACTGGATACGATAGTATCTCCAATTACACGTCCGTAGGCTATTGCGAACCTAACTATCAAACAACATACGTTAAAAACAATACGACCATGTATGAACCTCAATACGTAGGCAATGCAAGCTTCAATCCAACAGGCGGTGGTGGTGGAGAAGAGCAAGGCTGGGGTGGAAGTATTGATTTTTCAAGCTTAAGTAGGCGCATTACGAATATGGTTAATAACTTGAAGCGGAGCACCAGCAATCCGGATACATCATATCCTACATATAGTGAAACAATAACCGAAAATGGTGAGACGCGCCTAAAATTTAACGCTAACATATATAACAGTCCTTTCAAATATGATTGGCAATACGATCTTAGTGCGCAAAACGTTAGTGGCAACGGCAAACCAGCCATATATAGAGAAAAACTCATATATGCAGCTTTGAATCCAGGAACTTATCTGCCATTAAACATCGATTTAAACCCAACCGGTTACCCTAGTCTTGAGGATTACTATAAAACAAACACTGCCGAAAAAGTGTTAAATACAAATACGGGATACATAGTATCAGGCACTCAAAAAAATGCAAAAGCAACGCCAAGAATCACCGTAAACGCGACAAACAAAGCCATTAAATACTCCATGGGATCACAAGATAGAGGGGTGACGTTGAA
This sequence comes from Escherichia coli, assembly GCA_963630675.1. Lineage (GTDB taxonomy): Bacteria > Bacillota_I > Bacilli_A > RFN20 > CAG-826 > UBA4951. Next base: position 14,138 of record CAVGNR010000015.1, on the reverse strand, counting down.
AGATGAGACTATTTTTGATAAATCAAATTTTTCTTTTTTCTATTGCAACACTTTAGAAGATGTTCCATCCACAAAAAGAATCGTCGATTCAGATTATAAATCGAGTAATTTTTCTTCATATACATCTGCAAACCAGCAAGTAGCTCTAGACGATATCGGTGTGCAAAAAGAAGAATATGATTCAATAAAAACTCAGTTTTGTGATGGTTTAAGACAAGCGACTCCCCAAGAAAACTGGAAAAATGGCTTTATTAACTTAAACGGGCTGCAATTCTTTACATTTAGCGAGGCTCCTACTCTAGTTGATTGCAAAAATATAACCTTAAACAAAAAAACATATAGCTCTTATAAATTCTATAATAGTGGAATTAATTTTAGTCTTTCATCGTCAGGAAAGGTTAAGATGATCGTAGGCGCTTATAACACCAATGACACACAAAACTTTCCTAAAATATTCGAAATTACAGAAAACAATCAACTAAACACAATCAACAGCGTTTATGAAACAAATAAAGGGGTCATTACTTATAACAGCGGAAATCAGAATGATTTAAAAATCAATCTATCTAAGCTTTATTCCCAAGCGTCTAACAACAAATATTGTTTGAATAAAAATCATGCCTACTATGTTGAGATACCCCTAAATAAAGGAAATTATTATTTCAGTGCATATGCCCAAGAAAACAAATGCCCTTACATCCTTTATCTCGACATTGGTGCTAACGCAGGTGGAACAGAGGGTGCTAAGGTAGACCGTACGAAGGTATACGAACTCTTAGAACAAATTAGTGAAGGTTTTACCTATCCTACAGGTGTTGCTATCGTTGATTTTGATAATGCTGTTAATGATGTTAAGAAATTAACTATAACAATTGGCTCTACATATTCAGGTTCAGTCACCTTTAATTACAACGGAAACAACAACGCTCAAATAAGTGTCAATTCGTCTAATTCTGATACAGGTCTCGCTTATTTTGATGAAAATATGACAATCAATAACGGAGCCATTACCTCATCTCAGGTTCATGGAAGAATCACCAATACAGAAACACAAAGACTGACCTATTTTGATTACGACAAAGAAACGAAAATCACTAACGTATTGACCTTCTCTCAAACGAGAGAATCTTCCTCCTCCGCTTGGGGTGAAACAAAGAGGGAGGATTATCAATCTGGCGAAAGTAACACCACCTTCGTTGGTGTAAATAACCTAACCATTTATGGAGATGATGGTAAATCAACAACGGATTTGCCTGAAATCGTTGATTACGGCAAGATAAAGAAAGATACCAATGTCTTTAAGTTAAAAATGTTAACTCCATTAGAACAACCTCTAGAGGCCAACTGGTTGCCTTTAGGAAACATTCCAACAGAAGAAGACGCGCCTAACTATTATTTCACCTTAACCGGTTATAATTTTGTCTTGAATAACGGCTCTGAGGCTTTAGCTCCTTCTGATTATTCCATCGTAAAGAACGACGAATACTCCTTGAGTATCAACAACACGACAATCTAATTCTTTGCTTAATTAATACGTGTCCTAACCCTTTTCTTACTACAAACGGGTTCTCTAGCTACAAGCGCAAGCCATCTGAACACGCTTGTTTCTAAGCAAAGAAAAACACCTGCATCTTTTTAAATTGATACAGGTGTCCTCCGTTTTTATTTTTTGAAATTCAAATAGGTGATGAACTCTTCTTCAGTAAGTAAGGATCCTTTGGCTCCATCAACATAATAAGGCATAGCCAAATCTAAGCAGAATTGAGCCTGTTCTTGGCTGGTGACGTGATTGACAATAGCAATAAGGCCTTTCTCATCAAAGTCGGAAGCCATACGGATAAAGGAAGCGTTAGCTGATTGAGACGCCATAGCGGATACTAAGACTTGTCTAGTAATTCTCACATAGGTGAAGCCTAAACCTTTAATCTTTTCGGAAGAATCGATATTCGGATCGAAGGAATGAACACTAAAGAAGACACCAAAAGCCTTAGCCGCTTCAATAACTTTCTTTAATTCCTCTTCGTAACCAATAATCTGTTTGGAGTCAACGGCAATCACTAAACAATTCTTAGGCATTTCTCCAGAATTAGAAATCTTTTGAATGGTCTCTAAGAAAGCAGGGCTTAAAACGCTTGTGACCGACATGGTAAGGGAGAGATGTTTGATTCCGTTTGGTTTCAAAGTGCTGTCCATATAATTCTTAAAGAAGCCACATACCTTCCATAGAGCCTTTAAGTCTAAATCGGTAAGAACGTTGTTCTTTATTGCCACAGGCAAGAATTCTTTCTTGTTAATTGGTTCGTTACCAATACCCTTTAATCCTAGAGTAAATTCAATCCCAATCGTTTTACGAGTCACGGTATCTATAATGGAGCTAAGACGAGTTTCAACTTGATTATGCGATAAGCTGTCCTGTAAGAGTTGAAGGATATATTCTTTACGGTCCGCTTTACGAAGACGATTACGGCCCACTTCACAAAGATAACCAGGGCCAAACTTATAAGAACGCTCTAATTCGCTTTCTATGAGCGAAATCATCTCAAAGTTGGTAGAAGCTTCACTCGGATAGGCAATAGAAGCGTAAGATACCTTTAAATGCGTAGAATCACCATTGATTTGAATAGGTGAAGCAAACAAAGAAGCAATTTCTTCAGCAAAAGCGATAAGCCCCATCTTATTCACGGATTTAAGAAGGAAAGAGAAAGAATTGTTATTATAACGATATAGCAAGTTTCCATATCCTTCTTCCTGAATCATTGTGACGACATTTTGAAGAATGCTATCGGACTCATCTTTATAACGTGTTTTTAATTCTAAGAGGTTCTCAATGCGGAAAGAAAGAACAATCCCGTGACCTCTAGAACGAATTTCACGGTTAATCTCGTTAGATAAGGCTTTGACATTCAAAACACCAAGCGTCTTATCCATCAAATTGTTGGAATAGGAGGCAAAACGTTGTTCGTTTTCAATAAGAACTGTAGCGGTGTTCCCCGTTTTGCCCTTTTTAGAAAATAGCAAGGTCATTGTTTGTTCATTTGGTCCGATTGCAGGAATAGAACGTTTCAAAGTACCCTTTCGTAATGGACAATCAATACACGGGGAATCCAAACCCATTAAGGCTTTATAACAAAGCTCACCTCGTTTGATATTTGGAAAAGGCTTTAACGTTGTATTAGAGAAATCCAAAAGACGATAGGAATCTGAATCAATCGCATAGATGATGTTGTTCTCTCGGTCCATAAGAGAATTCAAAACGGTTTCCTTATGAGCCGTTTCTCTTTCTTTATCGACGGCCACAACCATGGATGTAACCAAGCAAAAGAAAGAGTCTACACATTCTCTTTCCATAATGTCCTGCCCCGTTTTCTTAGAAGAAGAAACAAGATAAGCAAGAGCTTTCTTCTTTCCAGAAAAGACCATTGGATAGAAGACAACCGTTTTAGCACCAATGGATTGCATTCTTTCAGAGATTTGATATGGAAGAAGAGAGCAATCGTTCACAAAGAAGAAACCATTCTCACCTACAAAGTCAAAAATAGGGTTAATGAAGTCCCCTCTAATTTTTTGAGCATCAGCAAATAGAGACATGCTATGGTTGTCGTTTGGATTGGTGAATTTTTCGACCAATAAAGTATAGAAATCGCTGCAAGAATTATAAAGGAGGACACCCCCAGTAGAGAATTCCATAGCGGAGCAATAACAAGAAATAGCCTGAGCAAGTACGTCCAATTTGCTTCCTTCGTCTTCCGCAGAGAAGAAACGTTGAAAGAAAGTTTCATTCGCATTTAAAAGAACTGCTCTCTTTGGATTATCCGACATGCTAGCAGAAGGAATCGGAAGGCTCGTATCACCCTTATTAATGATGGTAGGTTCCGCTTTCTTAAGACTCTTTTCCGTTAATGAAAGTAATTTCGTCTCAGAAACATCTGGGAAAATAGACGCAGACAAATTAGCGGAATAGAAAAGAACGATACCGCTGCCTTTTTCAATCTGAGTGACATTGAAAGAACGAACGAATTGCTCACATAAAGTGGTAAAGACTTTTTCCGTCCCGATATTTTCGACATAAGCTAAATAAGAACCGTTTGCTTTCTTACAAATCAAAATAGGGGAAAAGATCAAACGAATTTGGCGAAGAAGAGCTTCATCAACATCATCAGGAACAGAATCTCCTCCTTCGGCTTGAATTGCCACCAAAGCGCTCATAAAAGAAGAGGAAGAAGATATGCAATCATGTAATTCGTTAGGAAAGTCCCCATAACTACAGAACGTTTCTTCCGTATACTTTTTTTCTGTTTCTTTTCTATGAAGCTCACTCGATTTCGCAATCATGGAATTAACAAGACGTTGGAGATCGCTTAAAGATTTATTGTGGAACTCTTTGTTACGTAAACGAACACGACCGCTATTTAACGCATCAAATTGTTCACGGAAAGAAGCAGCGGCTTCATCAATTTCATTTTTAAAATATCTGCCAACGAAAATCAAATATGCGACATAAGCGGCAGAAAATAGAATGAAAAGAAGAGCACAGACGAGAAAGAAGATCGCCAAGTTAAAATTAAGACGGGCATAAACAAAGGTAAGGACACTAAATAGCAAAGCACCGCTAAAAGATATGCTGCCAATGATAATAAGGAGCTTCGTATTTCTTGAAAACTTAAAAGAAAGAAAATCTTTTATCTTCTTATTGTTGCTTGTTTTCATCTTTCGCCTCCTCTGAGAAGTTAAAGTCGGAACGGTTATTCAAAATTAATTTGATAAGCACGCGTCCGATAATGGGAGTAACTTCCAAAGCTTTTCTTTTGCAATTTAATAAGTGTTCTGGATTATCCAATTCCATTGAGACCGCACGAATTGTAAGTAAAGTTCTCTTTCGTTCATAACAAACAAGAGCAATGCCTCCACTTGATGTATCGTAAGCACGAATCATGCCTTTCACATAAGCATAATGTTCGTCTTTAATCTCTTCGAAAGTCTTTGAATCAGTATGAACTGCTTCGCCAGAAAGAAGATATCCTCTTTCTGCAAAAGCGCCTCCTCCCACTTCAAAAGAAGCGGATTCCGCTTGAGCGTTGATAGAGCTTTCAAAGATAAAGAATTCAGGCATCCCCGGGATTTGGCCATATGCCGTATTCATCATCGGATTATAACGAATTCCATCGATATAATAACGATCTGCGATAAAGATGTCCCCTTGATGGAGTTGTTTATCCAAAGAAATAACCGATCCCGTATTAATAACAAGATAGGGATCGTATTTATCAATTAACATATTCGTGACCAATGCACTACGGATATTTCCATATCCTGTTGCAGCAATCACAATTTCATCCATGCCGAAATTTCCTTTATGAACTTTTACTCCATAAGGAAGTTCGTCAATGGTTTCGCCATTGGTAAAACGAGAAATGTAGTAGAGGATATCGTCTTCAGTTTGACCTAAGATGGCAATCATTTTTCATCCCCTCCTTTTTTTGCACGTTTATTTGTTTTCTTTGTTTCTTTTCCTTTCACTTCTTCAAATTTGTTATGGTCTAGAAGAGCTTCAAATTCACTTACTTCCAAAGGCTTTGCAAAATAATAACCTTGGATTGCATCCAAATCATGTTTCTTTAAAATGCTAACTTGGCTTGGGTTTTCAACACCTTCGGCAATAACGAACATCTTCAAACCATGGACTAATGAAATAATAGAAGAAACCAATGTTTCAGATGTTTTATCCACTTCGACGTCATCAATAAAGGATTTATCCAATTTCAAAACATCGAAATCAATGTTCTTAATGGCGGATAAAGAAGAATAACCAATACCGAAGTCATCAATGGAAGTGCTAAAGCCAAGGGATTTAATCTTTCGAATCACAAAGCTAATAAATGCCGTATCTTGAGCAGCCAAAGATTCTGTTAACTCAATTTCGATGGATTTTGGATCCACGTTATATTTTTGAATGGTTTCCGCAAAGAATTTAATCAATCCTGGATCGTAGATTGTACGACGGGAAAGGTTCACAGAAACAACAAGGGGTCTCCTCTTTTCCTTTTTCCAACGCGCTAAATCAGCGCAGACTGTCTCAAAAACATAATGGTCAATGTTTACGATTTTGCCTGAGGCTTCTGCATAAGGAATAAAAGAAGATGGTGGTAGATACCCTCTTCTTGGATGTCTCCAACGGATTAGAGCTTCCGCGCCATAATAACGATTCTCACGCAAATTCCATTTCGCCTGATAATAGATAAGGAATTGTTTCTTTTCCAAAGCCTGATCGATTTCCAAAGATTTCTCTTTTTCAAAATCTTTTGTATCTAACATGTGCGGATTAAACAATTTGATATCGCCAGAAAGGCGCATACCTGCATCATAACTTGCAGCCGTGTTAGCAAAATCAATCGCCTGATAGACGCTTTGATCATTTTTGATAATATTCGCGCCAATCATGGCAAAAATCATTGGCAAAGATGGTCTTCTAGCAATCTCTGCATTCACGTTTTCAACAATATCTTGAAGAGTGTGGTAGAACTCCTTTTCATTTTCTACTTGGGCATAGAAGAGGAAACGGTTCTCACGATTAATGCCATATCGCCAATTCTCTTTCCCTCTTATCTTTTTTTCGATAGAAGTAAGGAAAATAGCATTCAAAATATAGATATCCGTTTGGCGGAAGGTTGTAATTGGCTGGTTATTAAAACCGTGGATATATACCGTAGCATTCATTTCCAGTCTGCCATCATCCGCTTTATTCATAAGCGCGGACATCTTTCTTTCGAAAGTTTCGTTATCCCAAATCATCACATCATCATCAAAAATACTTTTAATCCAGATTTGACGACGGAAAAGGGATTCTCTTTCAATGAATAAACGGAAAACAACCACCATAACAACGACTGTGAAGAAATAGCAAATCAAAATCAGGACGACATAACTCGTATCCGTCAATACATCCCTATTGGAAATAACACCGGCAGAGCAAAGAATAATGCCTGAAACCAACAAAGCTAGAACAACAAAACAAACAAGAATCCAATTACGTAAGAGATTAATTCTTTTGTTCATTTTTATTCCTCCCTGCCCTCTTTTCTTCTTTTTCCATTTCCTTGCGGAGTTTTTTCTTTTCGATTTCCTTAGCTCTCTCCATTTCGTCACGAAGTTCTCTTTTTAGATTGTATTTTTCTTCGAATAGAAGCATTGCTTTTTCATCATTTCGATCAATACCTGCCTCATCCATCGCCTTATAAAGTTCTTCTTCGTAGACCTTTTTTTCCTTTTTATATTTTAGAATACTTTCCGTAACACTGATAGCCACCATAGCAAATAATGGGACAATGATAAGGACAGGAACAAGCCAAGCAGATTTGCCAGCTGCACCTGCTGCTTGAGGGGAAACGTATGTTAAAAAGGAACCGAATGCATCAGAATGAGAGACAACAGTTCCAATATAGTAAGTTTGAGGAACACTTTCCCAAGGAGTAGAAGGGCAACCTTCACTTGGACAGGACCATGCGTGAAGATTATCTCCACGTGTATAGAAAACAAGTCCGTCTTTATCATTTCCGATTTCCACAACCCTATGGGTATCTGGAGCGTTCAGTTTTGGATAATAGAAAGTAATCACATCACCAACCTTAACGTTCTTTGGATCGTCTTTTTTAATAATCACGCCTGTACCTTGATTCAAAGAATCTGGGTTATCTCCTTCCATGGAATCGGTAGCCACATAAAGAAAGGAGGTCCCAAAAACGGATGGGACTCCATAATTCTCTGGCTTAGATTGGCTAACAAGCATGGAAACTTGAACGAAAACCATGAATGCGAGTAAAACGCCAAGGACAATATCTATTATTCTTGAAATGGTCTTTTTCATTATTTAAGTTTTCCTTTCAAGACAACTTTCTTCGCTTTAGGACTCTTCCTTGTCTTAATGAAGACATAGTTCTTTTCTGCTCTAAAAGTAGGAACGTTCCGCACGAATTTCTCTTTCTCTTTTTTAGGGGCCTCTTCCTTCTTTGTTTCAATTAAAGAAGCGGGGGTTTCCTCTTTTTCAGGAAGAGAGACATTTTCGATAGGTTTTTCTTCTATTACAGGTTCAGGGATTTCTTCCGGAACGATAACAGGGGTCGGCTCTTTTATCTCTTCGTTAGGAGAATCGACAACAGGCTTAGATTCATCTAAGAGAGGAAGATTCACTGCATCAGAAGAAGATTCTTTTTTCTTTCTAGGCTTTCTCGTTACTTTCTTTTCCTCAGGTTTCGTTTCCTTTTTCTTTTTCGAAGATGGTTTCTTTCTTTCTTTTTTCTCTTTAACGGGTGGAAGAGCTTCCTCGCTAGGTTTTGTTTCTTCTACAGGTTCTACTTGTTCAATGATTTCTTGAGGGACTTCTTCAATAGGTTTAGAAGGTTCAACTACTGGATCGGTTATTTCCTCTTTTGGTGCTTCATTCACCACAGGGGTCTCTTCTTTTTCTAAAAGAGGTGCTGTTAGAACTTCTTCGCTAGGTTTTGTTTCTTCTATAGGTTCACTTTGTTGGACTTGCTCTTTTGAAGTTTCTTCAGAAAGAATGACAGGAGCTTCCTCAATTCTCTTTTCTTCTGGTTTTATTTCCTCTATAGGTTTCTCTACTAGAGGTTCAAGTTTGGTTTTCTTATCGTTTTTAGCCTGACGAGTGACAGAACGACGTGTTTTTTCTAATTCTTTTTGCTCTTTTAAGAGGGCTTTCTTTTCTTCAGCTTTACGTTTTCTTTCTTCCAGGGCTTTCTGTTTAGCAAGTTCTTTTTCTTTTGCTTTTTCTGCTTTGATACGAGCTTTTTCTTCCGCTTCTAACTTCTTTTGACGTTCAACGGCTTCTTTTGCAATGTCTTTGTTCTTTTGTTTTTCTATTTCTTCATCAATTAGGGTTTTCTTATATCTTTCTTCACGAAGATTTTCTTCTAAAGCAAGACGTTCCTTTTTAGCCTCTTCAGGAGTTAAAGCCATTGGAGAATAACGTTTCTTTTTATAGGCAGGAAATTGATCATAAAGGAATTTCCCATCGTAATATGTTTCGTCTTCTAAGTTGAAAAGAACCTTTGGATTAACAACACGGTCTTTGCTCTTCTTAGGATTGATAACTTTGTTTTTCACACGGTTGCTACGAAGAGTAAGAATGTCTGCCATAACCAAGGCCAAAATCTCTTCAAAATAAGGCTGAGAGAACTCTTGTTCGGTTTCTGATACGTTATAGGAAACGCCTAATTCCGTATAGGCATCCACGAATTTCCATAATTCATAGGCTGCATGATAATGAGGGTTTTTCACGATGAGGTTGGTCATATGAATAGGGTTCGCCACGTCTTTTGCACCCTGCATCTCCGCCATAAAAGGAGAACGCATATAGTAAGCGCAACGTTCTCTCAAAGAGGCAAGACGTTGTAAGACATCCTCATTCTTTTCTTTGTTTCCACCATCTTTTGATGGGGTGGACACTTTAATTCTGGAATCGATTTCGTATTTTGCTCCATCAATATCCGAAACACTTTTAATGAGCAAAAGATCAGAGTCTAATGTTTCTCCATGGTCTTTAATAAAATTAAAACGTTTCTCGATGAAGAGGGAACATTTCTTAATCAAGGTCATAACAAATCTGTTTTCATAGATTTGCATATCGATTTCTGCGTGGATGGTAAGAATCTTTTCTGGCGTGACATTTCCTTTTTCATCTACAGAATGGACAAATTGGGTATGGGAAGCAAGGTGAGTGATGGATTGGGCATTGATCTTCTTTGCTAAACCCGCTTCAACGAGCTCTGGCGATTCTTTGATGAAGGTACGTGGGTTGGTAATAATTTGATCGATAGCGTTAAAGCCTTTCTCTAATTCATCAACGAATTTCCCATCGAATTTCTTGCTTTCAAGACGTTCTGTTTGACGAACATAGTTCTTCCCTTGTTCTCTAACTTGCAAAAGCAAAGACTGAAAAGAAGACGAAGAAGAAACAAGGTTCTTCATTCGTGCAAGGTATGCTTTCTGAGCATGATTCAGTTTTGCTTTGGGGGAAGATTCTTTTGCCATATACGTTTAGATTAGGAATTCATTTTGATTAATAATTTGATCTTATTCTTGGATAACTTAAATTCGCCTTTGCCAAAGAGTTTGGTAAGTTGGGAATCAAGTTTGATTAATTCGTCACGAAGGAAGGCGACATTAAGCACTTCGAATTTCTTCAAGATCTTTGATTCGAAGACATAGTCGACAGCGCCTAGCTCCGTTCCGCCACAAGCAACATAGCAAGGAACAAATTCCGTGAGTTGTTTCATAATACGGTTACCGAAGGCAAGACGGAAATGTTCAATAACATAAGCGTCAAGCTCTTGGAACTTCTCGAGTGTTTTAGAAGATAATGGGTAGTCTTGTTTTGCATTGTCGAAAAGATTCTTTAAATAAGCATATGGAAGGGGAAGGGCTTCGGTGAAAGGTGCTTTAAATTCCACACCTTTGTTATCAAAGAAGAGAGACATAGCACGGTCATAAACCTTATCGGTAATCGTGAAAGTGGAGTCATCGTTATTCGCTGTACCGACAAACCAAATGTTTTGTGGAATAAGAAGTCTTCCATCATTGACGTGTTTTGGATCATCGCTACGTGGAGCTGCGACTAAGGAGATATTCCATTCAGCCACGTTAGGCATTTCCATGATGGAAAGGAATTCGGCGAAATAATATTCGATACGGGCTAAGTTCATTTCATCGAGAACAACCAAATTGATATCATCGCGATAGGTTGCTTCATATATAGCGCGTAAGAATTCCGTTTCGGTAAATTTATGGGTGAAATCGTTATAGTAACCAAGCAATTCAGAACGATCTCTCCAAGATGGTTGAACGGAGCAGATTGCCGCGTTATGTTGGAAGAATCTTCCTAACGCATATGGCAAGGAAGTCTTACCTGTACCGGAAATACCTTCGAGAATGATGATTTTTCCTGTGCCCATGGCCGCAAAGAAAACACGAATGGTATCTAAGGTGTAATAAAGTCCCATTTGGGAACAAGCAAAATCTCTAAATCTTGCACAAATACCAGCTAAATCGATATTCTGGGCATCTTCTGGCAAGGTGGTCTTGAATTCTTTGCCTGCATATTTTTGGTCCACCAAAGTAAGACGAGGGAAACGAACATCGTTTTCATCAGTTTCTTCCTCTTTGGTTTCTTCTTTCTTTTCTTCGGTTGGTTCAAGGACTTGATTACCTTCGCCAAGATCAGGAGAATTCACGCCAAGTGAACGTACTTGAAGTCCTAAAACACGGTCTTTTTCTTTAATGGTTTGATAGAGTTCTAAATTCAAACGTTCAACTTCTTGTTTTAGGCGTTCCTCCGAAATGCTGCTCTTACGGAATCTGACATATTTTCTAATGAGCCAGAAAATGAGGAAACAAATTCCACCGATAAGTGCGAGCAAAAGAATGGCAAAAAGAACAAAAAATATCCATCCGCCTACACCAAAGTCAGGAGAATAGTTAGCAAAAAGAGAGTTGTATTGGGCGAATTCATTTGGCACTGGTCCCCAAGGATCAGCCCATCTCATACGGAACCAAGTTCCTAAATTTTGGAAGAAGGCAACAATCATTTCCTTCAAATATTCAAAATATGCAGCCATATATATTCTCCTTAATTATTATTCTCTATAGGAGCCGCAAGACCACGGAAGGAAAGTCCTAAAGTGAAACTTCCATTGCCGATAGCCTCTGTAACGTCATAGTCCCATCCCTCAAGGTATATTGTAACAACAACTCTCGTGGGTTCTTCTCTCTTTAATAGAGCAATCGGTCTCATGCTTTCTTCATCAAATTGACCATTCTCTTTGGATATGGACATTTGTTCGAGGGTGTAGGTTTTCTCTTGTTTGAAAGAGAGGCCGTTTTCTTTGCTTTTTTCTAAATTGAAACGTTCTATCCCCGCTTTATGGATGGCATTAAAACAAGTGGCTTTGCCTTTTAAAGAAGAATCTGTTTCTTCTGGAGAATCATATACAAGAGTCGTATTGGCATCATATTCACCATAAACGATTTCCTTGTTGTTTTCATCATAGTCATAATAGCCATCTTTGCTTGTGGCATCTAATATCCCACCAAATGTCGTATGAGAAGAAGATAAAGCGTTTGGCTCATAGATGCTAAAGCCATCTTTGGAAAAGAAAGAAACACGTGTCGCATTCACGACGTTATCTAAATCTTTTACATCGATTTTCTTACTATCATCTGCCTTTTCGTTATAGGCATCCGCATATTCTTGGTTTTTCTCATGGAGTGCCTTGGTATAGGTTTCATCACGATCAAGGAAGAGATACATGTCTGTATCCCCTTTGAAATAGAACTCAAATTGATAGAAACCTTGTTGGGCAGGATAGGAAGCGTGATAGTCTCCGCCTTTCATATAGGCTTGACGAAGGATAGGAAAGTCTGTCTCATAATTGGTATTGTCATTTAACCACAAATTTTGATACATGCTAGACAAATCACTAAGAGGGGATCCTGCTTTATAGGCAGGGAAATATTCCTCAAGGATGGTGTCGTTTAACGTATCGTAGTAATGAATCTCTCCATCACGGTCTTTTAGGCCAATCTCTAAAGAATGGCTTTCCTTGATGGCGAAATCCATGAATGAAACCTTCCCCGCTTGCGAAAGGGCAAACCACGCATATGTGCTTGTGACAGACGCACCAAGCGTAAGCGAAAATGCCAAAATTCCAACCAAAAGAAGGTTTCGGTTGGAGATCGCATAATTTTTTCGATAGTGTGGTTTAAAAGGTTTCATTCTTGGAGATGCTAATGAGCCGTAAAGCTCATGGAGAAAGTAAAGGAACAATCTTCTGGCGCCTCTCCTCGACATTCAGGGTCATTCCCCTCTAACCAGGCAACAACAGTGAACCTCATGATCTTACGAGGTTCTAAAGTGATACCTTGACGGTTAAAAACCGTATAAGGGTCTTCAAAAGGCTCGCAATAACCATTGTTTTGATAGCTATAAGCAGGTCTTCGAAGGGAATCGACGGTACGGGACGTGCTTAAACACTCACGATAATCGTTATTCGCGTTTAAGCTCGTGCTTTCTAAAGCGTAGATGCTAACATCATGTTTTCCATTTCCTTCTGCTACATAAGGATTCTCAAATAACGCTACGCGAAGGTAGGTATAAGGCTGATATGCAGCATTGGTAGGGGAGACATAATCATCGATTGTCATTTGATAATCGAAAATAGCGTCTTCGTTTTGGGAAACGTTTTCGGCGTAGAAGGTGTAGATGAGAGCGAATTCAAGATTTGTCTCTTCTCCGTTTGTCGTGATCGTTTTTGACATGTTATGGGAACCATTTAGGTTATTATCTTCTTTAAGAGTATCAACATATTCAAAAACACGACTGGCTGTTGTAACTTGCGCGTTAGTAAGACCCTCAGCGGTTAATATTTCCTTATGAGTGCCATCTACCGGCTTGTCTAACAGCTTCATTGTCGAAGGTGCGACTCTAGGGTCCATCTTGATGGTGAATTGACCAGAAACTTTGCCTAAAAAGGAGATGATACCAAGCATCAAAACTCCAACGAGACCAACGCCAGTGACAATCAAAGCAATGTTTCTCTCTTTTCTTCTACGAGCATATTTTGCACTCGTAGGATAAAGAGGAGTATTCGCATTGTTTTTCTTTTTCTCTTCTTTCTTATTGTTATTAGAAGAAGGGGTTACTGGTTTCGGTTCTTCTTGCACTATTTCAGGTTTCCTTTCCTCTGCCAAGATGTCGCCTCCATTATGAAAAAAACATAGAGCAATATGAAGTCGCTCGATAGACAAACATCCTTTCAATCTCGAAGATAAGCTTTATTGCTTGCCGATGAGTCACTTTTTTCAAGATATCCCCAGGTGTCTGCTATTATCTTAGGAACAAAAAACGATGCCAACCTCGCTGCCACAAAGTTAATTTCGTTCTCACTTTGTTCCGTGGTAGCTGGCTGCCATCTTAGGAAGGCCCTTTAGCTTTGCGCCGCCAGATTTCTCTGACTTTGCGTTTCTCATCAAGAATTATCATCAAGCCAAAGTTCCTTGTCAATATTTTCTCTTATTTGAGTTTCCCCATTTTTAACAATGCCTAGAGAAATAAATAGCGTTTTTGAATA
>CAVGNR010000014.1:0-51119 GCA_963630675.1 Escherichia coli | reverse complement strand
AAAAAGGCTAGGCAACTAACTCTATTCTAATAAATTAGAATAGCTTTCGGTCGATACGGCACAAAGCAATTCATGGCGACCGCAAAATAAAACAGAAAATTCATTTTTTATAACGTAAAATGGGGAAACTCAAAATATAACTTATAATAAATTCATGGAAACAAAGATAACGGCCAGTAAAACAACGATTCTTGATGCGGTATACACTTTAAAATGCGAGGGATATCAAGCAACCTTAGAAGGTCTTACGCACTTGCTTTTAGGAGACAAAGAAGGAGAAGTCCTCTCTCCTAGTGGAGCTTTTGCCTATTTGCCCTCTCTTTCTTCTAAAAAGATTAAGAACCGCGTTCACTATCTTCTCCAAAACGGTTTCCTTATCTTGATTTACGATCCGAAAAACGATGTGCATTTTCTTTCTCTCTCCGTTAAAGGGGAAGAAGGAAGGAAAATGCTTATTAAAAAGAAACCGGCAATAAAGAAAGAAACGATTCTTTTCGCACCAATTCAATAAAAGAAAAAAGATGGCTGTCTCTTGCCATGGAAAGAGAGAATCCCACAAAGCCATCTTTTTCTTTGCCTAAATTTAGGGGTAAAGGAAGTATAAAATCAAACATGACAATATGTCAATGAAATAAATTTGAAAAATTTGCTTGCACTTTCTGAAAATAAGTCTATAGTTATCAATCCTGACGCTAAAAAGCTCAGGCAAAAAAAGAAGGAGGAAAAACGTATGATGAATAAGAAATACAATTCACAGACCGCTTATGAAGATAAGCAACGCGACGATAACAAATTATCCGTTTTCGCGTCCTGCTTGTTTGACGATTTCATTAACAGTTCTGATTTCATGAACAACTAATGAAAATCTTCTTCATAAGAAAATAAAGTGGCTCTAGGCCACTTTTATTTTTCGCCAAGTTTAAGAAGTTCTTTTGCTTTATTTAAATCAGTCATAAAGAGCCCCGTATTTCTTTTCAAGGTAATGGATAAATGGCTTGCTTGTTAATTCTTTGCCAGTTACCTTCTTTATCCAATCGTTTGGCTCCATCCAATCGTAGGCATAATCATTCTTTGCTAAGTAAGAAAGAATTTCATCCATTTTATTCTCTTGGAGCAAGGAAGAGATATGAATGTCTTCTTCCATCTTTTCAAAGATCATTGCCCCGTAAAGATTTCCTAATAAATAGGATGGGAAATAACCGATTTCATTATCTGTCCAGTGAATATCTTGCATGCAACCTTCGGTATCGTTAGGAACATCTACGCCTAGATAATCCTTATATTTCGTTTTCCAGATTGCGGGAACTTCTTCGCATTCGATGACCCCATTAATCAAATCACGCTCAATTTCATAACGGATAATGATATGTAAGGAATAGGTAAGTTCATCGGAATCGCAACGATTGGTGATGGGCTTAACATAGTTAATCAAACGGTAGAAATCCATTACGTCCATTTCTTTAAAAGAAGGGTCTAGATGTTGAGCACATAATTCTTTTAATGTAGGCATGAATTCAAGAGAACGGCCAAAGATGTTCTCATAAAGACGAGAATGGGTTTCACAAATAGCGGCAGTATTGACGGACTCTAAATAATTGTCGTACATTTCTTGCGGCTTATTTTGGAATTCCAGAGCGTGCCCCGCTTCATGAATTTCAGAATAGAGGGCGTTTCTCCAATCGGAAACGGAATAACTAGTGGTGATTCTCGTGTCGTTTTGGGAAATATCTGTTGTAAAAGGATGCATGGATTCTCTCATGCAGCCCTTGCTTAAATCATATTTCTCCCAATTTAAAACGGCATAGGCCAAATGTCTTTGCTGATCGATGGAATAAGGTTTGATTTCTATCTTAGGGAAATGAGATTGTTTTTCTAAAACCTTAGGCAAAAGAGTTTTAATGCAATTTTTGATAGGCTCAAAAATGCGGTCCAAATCCTTGCTTCTTTCTCCTGGTTCATACATGTCTAAAGCGGAATCATAAGGAGTTCCCATTCCTTCTTTCATCATGAGCGTGTCGATTTTTCTAGCATAGGCGATGCATTCTTTCCAATAAGGCAACCACTCTGAAAACTGATTGGTTTCCTTGTATTTTCGCCACATCTCATTGGATTTAGAGAATGCTTTCCTTGCCTTCATATATTCTTCTAAAGGCATCTTTTTAAGGAGCTCTATGTTAAAAGAAAGAGAATCCGCTAAACGTTTTTCCTCTTTTGAAATCGTTGGGAGATTTGCTAATGCCTCAACCTTAGAAACAAAGTCAGGGGAGGAGAAAATCTTTGCCATCTCCTCGTCTTGCTTATTAACGAGTTCGGATTGAGATTCTATCGATTTATCAGGGCATGCTGTCGCTAAATCAAAATAAAGCAAGCTCGAAAGATAATGAGCATGTCTTAGTTGTTTTAGATATGGCTCTAAAGCGAGAAATTCTTTTGAATGTGTCATTGTTTTCCTCCGTCAAAGAAAAATGTAATTCCAATTATAATTTTTATATAATCCACTGTCTATTTGTGCTAAATTACCTTGCGAGGAGGAAAGAAAATGAAAGATTTTTGCAATTGGCTTGATGGTCAGTCAAAACTTGTTAAAGTGATTCTTTGCATCTGGATTTTAGATATCGTTTGGGCAATCTATCGTATTGGTGGCGCTATCGCAAACAAGAATATGCTTCACTTGATTCTTGCCATTCTTTGGGTCCTTATGTCCGCCACAGTTGGATGGATTCTCGATGTTGTCTCTATTCTTTTGACGAATCACATCTTCTGGTTCAAAGAATAATCATCTTTCCCACAAAAAGAAAAGTGGCTCAACTGAACCACTTTTTTCTTTTACAGATTTAGTCTTAACGAAGGCGAGGATCGCTTATGCCATAAAGCATAGGTAATGCGCCTAAGATTTCAAAGAGAGCAATGAGAAGATAGAAGGAACCAATTAAGGCATCATTCTTGATAAGAAGAATACCGCTTGTTATAGCATAAAGCCCAATAGAAAGAACAAAACAGGCAACCAAAACATAGCTAAAGACATAGGATTGATATGCTGCTTTCTTTTGGAAAATGTTGCCAATGATGATTCCACCAAAAACAACGGCAGCTAAAGCCAAAAGGGTAGAAACAATAGAAATGATGTAAGCTAAATCAACGACCGCATTCCCTTCGACGATTGGTTTTAAAACGCTCGATAACATAAACATCCCAAAGATAGCGCTTGCTGCTGTAAGGAAAATTGGGAAGAGCTGTTCTTGGGTCTTTTTCTTTTTCAATACGTTCATTAAAAGAAGAACGCCTAAAAGAGTAACGACAAAGAAAACCATCGTGATAACGAGTAAATCTTTATTTCCATAAAGGAAACTGACGCCATAATCATCTGGATAATAACCATTTATTGCTGTAATGATGTAAGCGATTAAAGCAAACAAGAAAGAAATACCCGAAGAAAGAAGAATTCCGATAGATTTAAAATAACGATATTTTGGATTTTGCATCATCTTATTTAGCCTCCGTTTCTTGAGCAATAGTTTTGATGTTCTTTTCTGGGAGAACAACCTTTGGCGAAACCCAGACTAATAAACAAGTGACAACCGTGGAAAAGACGATGTCTGGTCCCATGTAGGCAATATTATAAATAAAGGAATAAGCCCATGGATTAATGTTTGTCCCTTTGAAGGACCATGCAAATGAGCCGCTATCACTTCCCCAGAATATTGCACCAGAAAGAACATGGGACATATATTTTGCCAATCCACCAACGACACAGCCGAGAATAATGAACAACACCATTTGTTTTTTATTCTGTGATTTTTTGATGAAACGAGTAAAAAGACCACAAAGAGCGACAAGTGGATAAGCAATCCAGTAGTCTAATGCGACTTGAAGAAAAGCCAAATACCATGCTGCACCAGAAACGACATAGAAACCATCTGCTATATCGAGAAGACCCATGATCAAACCGGTGATCAGTCCTGGCAAGAAACCGCGACGATAAGAGATGATAAATACGCAAACCATCGCAATACCTAATGAGCCACCATTAGGGAATAACGGGCTGGAGTAAATTCCCGCAAGCATGTCAAGAACGTAGCCTAAGGCTGCGAAAATCGCAATCTCGGCAATGGTCTTAACGCTCCATGTTTTTTCTTTTTCTTCCATAAAACCCTCCAAGAAAAGAAAAACCGCGTCATCTAGAAAATGCGCGGAGAAAGCTTTTACTTACCTACGCTAGCATTACCTAGATCAGGTTTATGGGTCGCCACGAAGTAGTGGCCTCTCAGCAATCTTTGGATGCTCCCCAGGTCAATGACCATCTCTATTCTAACACTGCTTAAATAAGAGAGTTATCGTTTTTACTGAAAAAGGCTAAAAGTTTGCCTGAATGAATAATGACTTCAGCCACGTCTTCCTTGATTTCATTAGAGACCCCAAGCCCATCTCCTTTAGAGATTTCCGTATGGTCGATATCGTAAGCAAATCCTTTTAAAGAAAGACATGCTTTTTCATCCACAGGGAAAAAAGAAACGAACTTATATTCCGAAGGATAGAATTTCCTATTTTCATGAAAAGAAAAGATTTCTGCCGTATCATCTAGCAAAGAAACTCTTTCATCTTTCATTACAAGCTCTAAATTGGCATAGAAATGCTCAATCCGTTTCCCTTGTATGCCACCTAACAATACAAAAGAGACGTCCTTTTCCTCTTTCCATAAGTTATAAGCGTGTTTCGTGTCTGTATCGTCTTTAATGGGGTTTAGGGAAATTATATGGGGGACGTGTAGCGAAATAAGCTCTTTTTCTTCTTCGTTACAAGAATCAAAATCCCCAATAGCGTAGTCTAATGAAACATGATTTTTTAAAGCGAGAATACTGCCATGATCAATGCCCACTTTCAAAGAATCCTTTTCAAAAGGAAAGCTCTTTAAATCGACATTTTTACCAATGATAAGATAAATCTTCATTTTAGTTTAAAGAGAGAGTGATGGATTTTAATGCGAAAGAAGAATCAAAAACAACAAGCAGCTCATAGGTGACATTCTCTTCTTCAAAAGAGAAAGACTTGTCTTCGTTTATCTTAAAACCAATAGATGGAGAGACGATGAATTTATCAGCAGTGTAAGAAGAATTTTCATCCTTATCCGTTAAACGATAAACGAAATCTTTGTTATTGACGGTAAAGGTTGTTTTATATGCATAATCGTCGTTCGCGTACATTTGTTGATAATCTTGCGTGATGTTGTTGAAAACGTTTTTCTCCATCAAGGAATCGCTTAAATACGTCTCAAGAATAGGCGTATGGGAATTCACGTTCCAATATTCTTCGCTAGCAAAGGGAACACCAGCAAAAACGTTTTGTCCATAGAAATAGGAACTGCTTGTTTCAGAATGGGAAACATTTCCATTTTCGAGAGGATTACCAAAATAGTCAGAAAGATAATCCACGTCTTTTAAAACATGAAGATCTTTTAATTGATATTTATCAGCAACCTTATCCAAGGTTAAAGAAGAGATATTGCTTGTGACGCTTGTGACACTCTTTGTATTGTCATAACGATAAATTGGGTTTGTAACAATAGAACGAGCGGAAGAAGAATACAAAGCGGTAGTCTTGCCCTCCTCATCACGGAAAAAATTGAAGGGGGTGGAAGAGATCGAATCGTATTTGTTTAAAAGATAATTATTCCATTTGTATTCTAAAGTGTCTTCGCTCGCGAAATTGCCATCAATCAAATTATAGGAAACGCCAAATTCCTTAGCGGAAGAGGCTTTATAAAATGTCTTTTGATATAAGCCATAGGCGGAAGAAACCTTTCCTTTGGCGAGGACATCTTCAGGATTTTTTAAAACAGCAACCATGCTTTTTGTTTCATGGGAGTCGGTTACTTTAATGCCATTAGCTGTGACGGAAGAGGTTGCAATTTCATTATCAACGATGATTTTGTTGGAATAAATTGCAGAAACCACGCTTGAACTTGCTTCTGCTTTCGTAAAAGCCTTTGATCCATTTTGAGCGTATAGCTTTTCATCATCTTGAGATGTTTTATAGGTAGATTGGACACTAGAAAGAGACAAAATACTTTCCAAAACGCTCTTTTTTACAAGAATTTCTTCGTAATTATTGAGTGGATTTTTATATTCATTTGCAGCAATGCCGTCTTTTTGCTCTCCTCCACAAGAGAGAAGCAAAGAGGTAACAGTTAATAATGGCAAATACGTTCTTTTTTTCATAACACATACATTAAAACACAAAAATATGAGTTTGATGAAAAAAGAATGAAAAAAAGAAAACATCTCAATTCCTAGGAATTGGGCGCTAAAAATGATATAGTGCATAGGCTATGGCATTATTAGAATTAGACAATATTGAATTCAATTACTCGGATAAAGAACTATACAAAGATGTTTGCTTGAAATTGAATCAAGGGGAACATTGCGTTCTTGTTGGTGCAAACGGAACGGGGAAAACCACCCTTTTGAATATGATTGTAGGGGAATTATCTCCTGACAAAGGGAAAGTTCTTTGGGAAGGCGGAACCACCTTTTCTTACTTGGATCAGCAATTAAAAGTGGCTCAGAATATGCCTGTTCACCAGTATCTTTATGGCGTTTATGAAGATTTATTCGAAAAAGAAGTCCAAATGGAGAAACTTTATGAACAAAGTGCTCTCGATCCCGATAATTTCGAAAAATACCTAGCAAAAGCCGAACGGATTCAAGAAGAGTTGGACGCGAAAGGCTTCTACGCTTTACAAGAAAAAGTCGGTCGTTTAACCGACGGGCTAGGATTTGATAAGAGCCATTTAGAGGCTCCTTTAATGGAATTGTCTTCCGGCCAAAGAGAAAAAGCCTACCTTGCAAAGATGCTTCTTGAAGAAAAAGACGTTTTAATCATGGACGAACCAACAAACTTCCTTGATCAAGGGCAAGTCGCTTGGCTAGCTAAATATTTAACAAATTACCCAAAAGCTTTCCTTGTCGTCTCCCACGACCAGGAATTCCTTCGCAAGATCGCTACCGTTGTTTTCGTTTTGGAAAATCAAACCATAACGAGATACAAAGGAGATTTCGATCATTATCTTCTTCAACACGAAATTGATAAGGAACAATATAAGAAAGATTACGCTGCGCAACAAAGATACATCAAAAAAGAAGAAGACTTTATTGCCAAGCATATCGTACGTGCCACTTCCGCAAAAGCAGCGAAATCCCACCGTGCAAGATTAGCTCATTTGGATGTTATGGAAGCGCCAGGAAAAGAAGAAGGAAATGTCTTTATCAATTTCCCTTATACACATCCAGTCGGTAAAATCCCTCTTCGCGTTGAAGAACTTGTAATTGGCTATAAGAAACCGTTATTAGATCCTATTTCTTTCGAACTCGTTGAAGGAGAAAAGATTGCTATCCTTGGACAAAATGGCGTAGGTAAAACTACGTTCTTAAAAACCATTTTAGGCGACTTACCCGCTTTAGGAGGAAGTTTCTCTTTCTTGCCAGGCATTGTCGTTAATTATTTTAATCAAGATGAAAAGATTGATTTGAATATGTCTCCGTTTGATTATATTCATGCCCATTACCCTGAACTTAACAACACGGAAATACGTAAGGCCTTAGGCAATTGCGGTGTTCGTAAGGAGATTGCTCTCCGTCCAATGAAAGAACTTTCTGGAGGAGAGGTTGCCAAAACGAGATTTGCTCTTATGACTTTCAAAAAGAGCAATTTCCTTGTCTTGGATGAACCTACCAATCATCTTGATCAGAAAGCAAAGGACGCTATTTTCGCTTCCATTGAAAGATATCCTGGCTCCGTCATCATTGTTTCTCACGAAAAAGACTTTTATGATGGCTTAGTCGATTACGAACTTCATTTTTAAGGCAGACGCTTGATTTCTTTGAAACGAAATACAAAGAACCAGAAACGAAATAACGGGGTTTTACGCCAATATTCATATCCTAAAAGATCGCTGTTATAAATGGCGGCGGTTTTACGATAATTCGCATCTAAATCATTTAAAATATCAAAATATTCCAGGAATTCTTCACTTTTTCCATGTTCATTATTATTCGCGAACAAAACAAGTCTTTTTTGCAAGGAAGAAAGCAAATTCAAACAATTTTCGATTTCTTTTGCCTGAAGCTTATTTACCTTTAGCCAACGGACTTGAGTCGCCTCTTCTTTGGTGGATTCATCTTTGATGTCTTTTTCCATCAAAGCAAGCATCGAAAGCAAGACGTCTTTCTTTTCTGACAGCAAAAGAGAAATGGCTAAGGTGCGTTTTTTTAATCTTGAGCGGAAGGTTATTAAAGATTCTAAAGCATAGAAAAAGACGAATACATAAATCACGAGAAATATCGAGAATGCATATAGTAAAATCTGTAACCAATCCATGCTACTAGTTTATTTTTTCTCTTCAAAAAAGGCAAATTTCTTTAAAAATAGGCTTAAAAACCCGTATCCATCGAAAGAAATTGACCTTTTAGGAGAAGTGCTTTAAACTAAGGTCACTCTTAAGAGTGAATAATATTATGAAAAAACCAATTGTTGCCATTCTCTATGATTTCGATTCAACCCTTGCCAAAAGCGATATGCAAAATTTTGGCTTTATCCCTTCTTTAGGCTTAACTCCCGAACAGTTCTGGGCTAAGACTGGAGATTTTTGTGAGAAAAGCGGTATGGAAAGAACTCTTGGCTATCTTTATGTCATGCTTAAAAGCTGCGAAGAAAAAGGCATTAATATGACGAAGGAATGGCTTAAAGAACAAGGAAAAAACATTGAATATTGGCCAGGTGTCATCGATTGGTTTGAACGCATTAATGAATTTGGCAAAGAAAATGGCTTGAAAGTGGAACATTACCTTGTTTCCTCGGGCAATAAAGAAATCATTGAAGGCTGCTCTATTGCCAAGCAATTCAATGTCATTTATGGCTGTGAGTTCTATTATGACGAACAAGGCAAAGCCGTTTGGCCAAAACTTGCGATTAATTTCACTCAAAAAACGCAATATTTCTATCGTGTTTCCAAGGGTGCCGTTGATGCAACCGACGATAAAGGCGTAAATGAAAAGACCCACGAACGTCGCGTCCCATATACCAATATGGTTTATATCGGTGATGGTATGACGGATATTCCTGCGATGATCGTTGCTAAAAACTCAGGCGGAAAATCGATCGCAGTCTATCCTAAAGGAAAAGAGGATCGTGTGGCAGATCTCTATCAAGATGGACGTGTAAATTATGTTTGCCCAGCAGATTATCGCTCCGGAAAAGAATTGGATAAAATCATGCATCTTATTATCCAAGGCATCGCCATTAACGAAAATCTAGCAAAACGTGAGAACCCTAATTCCGCTATCGATTAATTTTTATGAATTTTGAAGAAGAGAAAAACATCGCTGTCATTCTTATGGCTGGAAAAGGAGAACGCTTTTCCTCTTCTTTACCAAAACAATACGTTTTAATTGGCTCTAAAGAACTCTTCCTTTATACGATAGAGCCTTTTCTTACTTGCCCTTTGATTGATTTTTTACTCTTTGTCATTCCTTCCTCTTTTGAAAAAAAGACCGAGGAGATTTTAATTAAAAACAAGATTTCTAAAGAATACGCTGTTATCCCAGGTTCTTTCTCTCGTGAAGAATCTTCCTATGAGGCAATAAAATTTTTAAAAGACAAGAAGACAAATCCTTCTTCCACAATTTTATTTCAAGATGGAGATCGTCCTTTTTTAGAGGAGAAAACCATTTTGGATAACGTCTATTCCGCAAAACAATTTTCTGCGGTTGTCACTGCTTTCCCGGCTACTGATTCTTTAGCCTTATCGGAAGATGGCTATACCCTATCTTCCTATTTTCCTCGTGAAAAAATCTATTGCTTACAAACCCCGCAGACTTTTTCTTTCTCTTTGCTTGATAAAGCCTTTTCACAAGCCAAAAAGCCTTTAAGGGATTATACTGATGAAGGATCTTTGGTTTTGGACGCTCTTGGTAAGAAACCAAGAGTTATCTTGGGAAAGAAAAAGAACGTGAAAATTACGTATCAAGAAGATTTTGCCGCTTTTGAGGAGAAAATATGAAAATTGAAGTAGGGGACATTCTAGAAGGAACCGTTATCAAGGTATATCCTCGTTACGCTATCCTTCTTTTTGATGAGAATGTTACGGGATTGTTACATATAAGCGAAGTGTCTAATCATTACATTCATTCTTTCACTGATTTTGTGAAAGTCGGTAATATTTACAAGGTTAAAGTGATTGCATATGATGAGAAAGGCCCTTCTATGCGAGTGTCTTTACGCGCTTTAAACTCCACTGAAAAGAGAGAATCTATTGCACACTATAATGTAAAAGAGGACAATATTTCTTGTCGTGTTCTTAAAGAACACCTTCCTGAATGGATTAAGGAAGAAAACGAGGAAAAGGATTTATAGCTATGATTATTGAGACGAAAATAGATCATTTAGTTAACAAAGTTGATTTTGCGAAGTATCAAGCTAGAGTTAACGAGATTAATGAAATGATTAACAATCGCACTGGCGAAGGTAACAATTTTCTTGGCTGGCTTGATTGGCCTATTAATTACGACAAAGAAGAACTTGCTAAAATTAAGAAAGATGCTGAATACATCCGTGCAAATTATGACATTCTTGTCGTTTGTGGAATCGGCGGTTCTTATTTAGGAGCGAGAGCGGCAATTGAAGCCATCAAAGGAACTTTCCGTAGCAACACCCCAGAAATCATCTATCTAGGGCAAAGCTTAGATCCAACCTACATCCAAGAAAGCATTGAATATCTTCAAGATAAGAAGTTTGCTGTGAATGTTATTTCGAAATCCGGCACGACCACTGAAACAAGCGTTTCTTTCCGTCTTTTAAGAGAGCTTCTTGAAAAGAGAGATGGTGTTGAAGCGGCTAGAAAAGCAATCTTTGCCACGACCGATAAAGCCAAAGGTGCTTTGTATACCTTATCAAAACAAGAAGGATATGAGATGTTTGTCATCCCAGATGATATTGGTGGAAGATATAGCGTTCAAACAGCAGTTGGCCTTCTTCCAATCGCTGTCGCTGGCATCGATCCAGAAGAAATCTTAAAAGGATCTGCTCAAGCACGTTTGGATACAATGGATCCATCATTAGAAAAGAACGAAGCCTATAAATATGCGGTCATTCGTCATGCCTTATATGAAGAATATAAAAAGTCCGCGGAATTCTTTATCACCTATGTTCCTTCTTTCGTTCAATTAGGCGAATGGTGGAAGCAACTCTTTGGCGAATCGGAAGGAAAAGATGGCAAAGGCCTTCTTCCTGATTCTGCTACCTTTACTACCGACCTTCACTCTTTAGGACAATTCATCCAACAAGGAAGCCATTGTTTCTTTGAAACGACTCTTCACTTGACTCACCATCGTCATTGGATCAAAGTTCCTCATGACGAAGAGAATCTCGATAATCTTAATTTTTTAGAAGGAATGGGATTAGGCAGTATTCAAGATAAAGCCTTTGAAGGAACCTTAGAAGCCCATACGAAAGATGGCCATAACGATAACGTTGTTATTGAATTAGAGAGAATGAATCCATTCAATTTAGGCTATCTCTTCTATTGGTTTGAGAAAGCTTGCGCGATGAGCGCTTACCTTAATGGCGTAAATCCATTCAACCAACCAGGCGTTGAAATTTATAAGCGCAACATGTTCCATCTTCTTGGAAAACCTGGATATTGATTTCAAGACGTTCTTTAGGGGCTCTTCGGAGCCCTTTTTTATTTTCCTGAAAGAATACATTAAAGTAATATTCTAAAGAATAAATCTTGCTTTTAAGGAGTTTGAGAGAGGCCTTCTTTTTGCCTTTTTGAGAAATTTTAAAAATCGTTCGATAATTAATTGACGAGGATAGGGGTATTGGGTAGAATAATACACGCACGTTTCGGCGAGCACCCGTGGATGCTTAGCTCAGCGGGAGAGCATCGCCCTTACAAGGCGGGGGTCACAGGTTCGAACCCTGCAGCATCCACCATCTTGCAATTAACGTGTAAAAACATTACCTGGGCGAATAGCGAAGTGGCCAAACGCGGCTGACTGTAAATCAGCTCCTTCGGGTTCGGTGGTTCAAATCCATCTTCGCCCACCATCTTTGGTTCTTGGGGTGTAGCCAAGCGGTAAGGCAACAGACTTTGACTCTGTCATACACTGGTCCGATCCCAGTCACCCCAGCCAACTTAATATCCTCCGTTAGCTCAGTGGTAGAGCACTTGACTTTTAATCAAGGGGTCGAGAGTTCAAGTCTCTCACGGGGGACCAACCTTCGTGCCCGAGTGGCGAAATGGTAGACGCAAAGGACTTAAAATCCTTCGGGCGAATAACCCATGCCGGTTCGACTCCGGCCTCGGGCACCAGTCTTGTATTTATGTCTGATATTTCGGTATCGGACTTTTTTTGTAAAAATAATCAATTCTTATTTATTTTTTTGAAATGTAAGCGTAAAAGATTTCCACAATCGACAACCTGGATGGATTTCCGAATAATCTAACCAGGTGGTTCGAACGGGATAAAATTGTCGCTTACGTATCAGAACTAATAATTAGCCTATTTTGAAGGCGAAATTAGATGATATTTCCCTTGACCTATTACACACGCCAAGTGATAATATAGATGCTTAGAAATGAGTCGGTGACCCTCAGCCGTAAATGCAGGAAGTTTATTTACTAGGTTGCCTCGCCGTAATGAGGCTTTTTTTATGCGGATAGTTCAAATTAAAGATGAATATATTGAAATCTTAAGAAAAGCATTTCCAATTGTGCTTGATAACAAAAGATTTCATAGAAAACACACCAGAAAATATATTGGTGTTATTTTTAGCATTAATAACTTTCAATATTATGCTCCTTTTTCCTCTCCAAAAATTAAGGATTATAACGATGATGGTTCGATCAAGAAAAGCAATTTGTTTAGCATAAGAATGCTTGAATCTGGTGAAAACGGAGAAAAGGTTCTCCTTGGCACTATTAAACTAAATAATATGATTCCTATTCCCTCTTCTTATGTTGAAGAATACGCAATAGATGATGAAGAGGATGAAAATTATAAAAGTATTATCAAAGCCGAATTTAAATGGATTAGTGAACATATAAACAAGATAATTGGAACGTCTCGTAGATTATACGAATTTAAAAGACATGAATTAAAAAACAAGAATGAAGCAAATAAAAAGATTTATGAATCGATAGTCCCGTTTAAAGAAGTAGAGAAATACCTCATCGATAATAAAATGCTCTAATAAAAAAACCAAATTTCTGAATTTAGTGATATATTTTTTTACAACGTTTGTTGATGGAATCCTTGTTAACAGAGATAACTCATTGAAATTTATATTCAAAACAGTCTTGTATTTATGTCTGATATTTCGGTATCGGACTTTTTTTGTAAAAATAATCAATTTTCATTTATTTTTTTGAAATAAAATCACTAACGTGATATTAATTAAGTTATGAATGAAGTAATAGATAAAAAACAACAAAAAGCTCTTGAAAAAGAGGAAAGAAAAAACAAAAGAGCAAGAAGAATTGCTTCTTGTCGTCCTTTAAAAAATTTTGGCTGGTGGTTCTTTGGGTTCCTATCCTCCTTTGTTATTGTTGCTGGAAGCGCCGCTATTTGCGTTACCTTGATTCCAACAAATACGCTTTTAGGAAAGAACCATGCGGATTATGTCGATGAAGAAACGGGACAATCGACCATTCTTCAAATCCTTCAGAATTATTCCAATTATTCCGTTTCTAATTTCCCTGTCATTCAAAAAGCCCTAGAAAGTGCCTTATCTTCCTCTGGCTTAGGACAATACATGGAAATTGATTATCAAAAACTTTCGGAAGTGAAATTCTCTGATGTCAATTTTGAGAGCATCTTCAATAATTGCGTTACCATTACCGCGACGATTGACAATCTCGGTGTGACTTCTTCCTTAGGCGATTTAGCAAAACTCAAAGTCATGACGGAAAATACACCGACAGACATTCCGGATACAAGCGATCCCTCTTTCGATCCAGCTATCTATTATTATCTTGATGACAACAATAATTTGAAATGCGCCTATAACACGGATAAGACAATGTTAGAAGCGGCAAAAGGAAAACAGCTTTATTTCCCTGCTCTTCTTAGAGTTCCTGTCGATAAGATGATTCAAATTCTCCCAACCCGTATGGGACAAGAAGAAGTCGTTGATCTTTTAAGTATCTTCACGAAGATTGAAGAGGACTCCTTAATAAAGAAAGTCTTTGATGGCTATACCATTAATGGCTTAGGAAGCTTTGATCCAAATTCAATTCTTATCAGCGACATCCTCACTTTGAGTGAGGATAACAAAATGCTCTTTGATATTTTATGTGCCGCCTCTGTCGTTAAAGAAGGAGAAGAACAACCTACTCCTGAAACCTTAATGATTGGCAATTTAAATAACATTGATATCAATAAGGTACATATTACTGAAATCGTTACCCCAAATACAGATAACGAAGAGATATTTGCTATCCTTCGTGAGGCAACTGGCAAGAATAAAAATGAGGATATCACCGTTGGCGATATTTCCAAAGCTAATTTAGATAACGTGAAATTATCCTCTCTCATCCCAAATGATGACGCCCACAAGTCTCTTTGCACGATTCTTGCTTCAGCAACTGGGAAAGCGTCCTACGATGAAGTTACGATGAATGATTTATCTTCCTTTAACGTCAATAACGTTCTTCTAAAGGATGCTATGCCTTCCTTAGAGCAAACCTTAAAGGATATCTTAATCAAAGGCTGTAACGTCTCCTCCTTTGAAGCTTTAAAGATAGGGGATCTCTCTTCCTTTGATATGAATATCATCCCGTTGTCTCTTTTGCTTAAAGAAGAAGGTAATCAAACCTTAACAAAGATCCTCCTTCAAGCAACCGGGAAAGCAAGCTATTCCGATGTTGTCGTTGGAGATTTAACTTCGAACTTTGATGTAAATAGAATCGCATTAAAAACAGTGGTAGGAGAGAATGAGAATCTCTTTAACATCCTTACCCAAGCAACCGGCAAAGCGGAAGATGAAATCAAAGTCTCTGATCTCTCTTCCTTTGATATCTCGAATGTCAAACTGAACACCATCATTAAAGACAAAACGGGCAACCAGCTTCTTGATAATCTTTTATCTCAAGATGATGTCACAATCTCTAATATTGGTCAAAAAATCAATGAGATGAGAATCTATGATATCTATGGAGGTAGTTGCTGGACGACGGATGCTAGTAAATCAACGATTCCAGCCGATGCCTATTCCTATGATGCAAGTGCAAAAACTTACACCTATGTCCCTGAAACGGATAGAGCAACAGGAACGGAATACTATTATGTTTCGAAGAATTCGGGAATTATGTTGCTTCTGTCTTACGATATCACCTTAAAGGATGATACGAACGGTAGAGCAAAAACCTATACTCCATCTACTTATCGATATACGGATTTAGAAAATGGCTCCGTTTCAAATGATCTCATTCGAAATTCAACCGTCTATCAATTGATTGCTACCGGATTCTTAACGGATAGCAATTCGAAGGGACAACCATATTCTGATAATTTGAAGAAAATGACCATTAAACAGTTAATTGATTTAGCCGATCAATTAGGCTCTACGTATTTCCCTTCTTAAAAAATACCCTGGAAATCCAGGGTATTTTTAAATATTGAAGAAATTAGAGAGGGGTTTTGCCGTTGTTTTTATAAGTGCAAAAACGAATTTGATGACCATTATCTTCCATCATTTCGCTTGAAGAAAGAAGTTCAAAAGAAGGATCTTGATCAATATTCGGGAAGAAGACTTCTGCATGCCCATCTTCATTTACTTTCGTAAGAAGAACTTCATCTACATAAGGCAACATTTGACGATAGATAGAAGCCCCTCCAATAATAAAGACATCGTCATTTTCTAATTGTTTCTTAATTTCCTTTTTGAAATCATCCATTGAATGGACATTGATTACGTCTTCGTAATTATGCTTATCATCTTGAGAAAGAACGATGTTGGTACGATTCTTTAAAGGCTTGGATTGAGGGAAAGAAATGAGTGTGTTTTCACCCATTGCAACCGTATGCCCCTTTGTTGTTTCACGGAAGAACTTCATATCTAAAGGAAGATGGAAAAGAAGACCGTTCCTTTTACCTATTCCAAAGTTCTTGTCACAGTTTAAGATTGCTATAAGTTTCTTCATTTTAGATTGCCACCGGGATTTTCTTTCCTAACTTCTCAAATTCATAGTCTTCTAATTCAAAGCTATCGACTGTGAAATCGTAGAAATTCTTGATGCTTGTATCCATCTTTAGCTTTGGAGCTTTGTGTTGGGGTTTTCCCATAACCTCTTTTACTAAATCAATATGGCGGTCATATAAATGAGCATCGGAAATGACATGGATTAAGGTCCCTGCTTTTAAACCGGATACTTGGGCAAACATCATGAGTAATAAAGAATATTGGAGAACGTTCCAATTGTTCGCGGTTAACATGTCATTCGATCTTTGATTCAAAATGCCATTAAGCGTATCTCCAGAGACGTTAAAAGTCATCGAATACGCACAAGGATATAGATGCATCTCATGCAAATCCTCAAAGTTATAGATGTTTGTCATGATTCTTCTAGACGCAGGATTGTTTTTTAAATCAAAAAGGACGCGATCCACTTGGTCGAATTCACCTTCGGGATAAATCGATTTCTTAGCTAATTGATAACCATAGGCCTTACCGATAGAGCCTGTTTCATCTGCCCAAGCGTCCCAAATGTGGGAATGCAAATCATGAACGTTATTGGATTTCTTTTGCCAAATCCAAAGAATCTCATCCAAACAATTCTTAAAAGCCGTTTTGCGAATGGTCAAGATAGGTAACTCTTCTTGCAAATTATAACGATTCACAATACCAAATTTTTTAATGGTATGAGCAGGGGTTCCATCTTCCCAATGTGGGCGAACTTTGCAGTTTGTATCCCAAACACCTTCGTTTAAAATTTCCTGACAATTTTGAATAAAAATCTGATCTGCGCGCGACATATTCGTTCTCCGTTTCTAACTTACAATATCATAACGATTTTCAGGCAAAATCAGTAGAAAGAAAAACGATATTTTGTTATTGAAAAGGTGAATAAAGAAAAAACTGACGAATGAGTCGTCAGTTCCATTTTCATTGTGGTGCGGGAAATCGGAAGTCATTAAATTGACTATTTTAGTACCACATTTTCCCAAAACGTCTTTTTATCGTGTTTTGAGTTTTACACTGTCATAAATATTCCGATATATTCCTTTTAAAAAGGGCTGATTTTTCATTTAGGTGTACAAGTTGACTTTCTTTCCATCAGTTTTTTGATTGACTGAGAGTTTGTGTGGACGTAGACGTCCATCATCATCCTTGGGGAGTGCCCAAGGAACTCGGCCGAAGCCTTCACTTCCTCCTCGTTTCTGCAAAGCATCGCCAATTCGGTCGCTTTCCTGTGCCTTGCCCCATGAGGGGTCGTGTGAGGCAATCCGGCATCCCTTTCGGTCTTGTTCCAGATGCTGAGGAAATCGTTGAAGCTCATCGGCATTCTCCCCTTTGGGTCTTTCTTCGAGTGGAAGAGGTAAGCCGTCTCCGGGTTGCCTTCCTTCTTTTTGTAATCCTTCAGCATGTCCACGACCCAGTCCTCAAGGTAGCAGTCGCGGTAGGAGTTGCTCGATTTCAGTTCATTGGTGACCCTGAAGCCTCCGTTAACGATCATCTGCTTGCCTATGCGAAGCGTCTGCTCTTTCCAGTCTATGCAGTCCCAGGTTATCGCAAGGAACTCGCCCCTTCTCGCCCCAAGATAGAAGAAGAGCGAGAACATGACGTATCTCATGGAGCCTTTCGGATTCGCCTCGATGAACATCCTCATTTGCTCCTCGTCCAGTATGTCCTTCTCCGGCGAAGGCATCTTGGAGACCTTGAAGTTCTCTATCATGCCCATCATGTCCCTGTGGTCGTCGCTGGATATGACCTTCTCCTTCATCCAGCAGAAGTCGACGAACTTCCTCACGTCGGAAAGGAGCTTGTTCTTCGTGTCGGGTCTTGGGCTATCAAGGTCTCTGAACCAGCAATACCAGGAGGAGACGTTCTCCGGCGTCATCTCCCTTTTCGCAAGAGCATCGGCGTTGAAGCGGCTGAAGAAATGCTTGTCCATCTTCTTCCTCATCTCATATGCGGTGGAGACGGCTTTCTTCGCGCACATGTCCCTGTAGAAGGATTCTGCCACGTCTCTCAGCGTCTTCTCGTCGAATCTCTTCGATTTCATCCTGTCGAAAGCCTCGTCTATCGTCTCTTCCATGCAGAATTTGGCGTCGGCTATCGTCCTGAACCCGGACTTGTAGACGTGGAGCCTTATGCCGTCCCTCTGCACGAGGCGGTCTATGGCGTACCCGTCGGATGTCTCGACTATGTATTTGCTTTTAGGCTTCATAGTTTATCCTTCTCCTCGATAATGGGATGCGCATCACTCAATAAGATGCGCATTGCGCCTACTGTTTCTCCTTTGACATCGGCATCATACGTTTGAAACCAGATTACCTCGTCGTACATGTAGCATTTGACCATCCAGAAATTGAGCGAGCACATTGGCTCGTGATTCACCACATAGCCAAGAGCATCATCTTCATCGTGTCCTTCTATCTGTATCGTGATGATATCATTCTTTCCGCAATTCCATTTTTTCAATAACTCAATCAATGTCATTTTATTTCCTCCTTCTTTATTTCCTTGATGATGCCGCTTATGAGCCTCAAAGACCTCACGTCCCTCACTTCCATCAGCTGGTATTCTATCTGGGTCCTTAGAGCCAATGCGTCCATATCCTCCTGAGGCAATGTCCCCGAGTTCGGGTCGAATGCCTCTTTGGGGAGATGGAGATGCCTCGAAAGCCCCTCAATGTTCTGCTCCCTAAGCGTGGATACCTTCCCTTTCTCCCATTTGGATATTGTGGAAGGGGACACCCCGAGAAGCCTTCCCAACTGCCTGTAGGACAGCCCAAGCTCCTGCCTTCTGTTCTTTATGATCTCTCCGACCGACATTTCGTTCTTTTCCATAATCATTTCCTCACATTAAAGCGTCTATCACTTTTTTAATTTGCTCCAATTTACTCTTGTCGTTAATTGAATCTATTGAAGAAGTGATTGATGATTTCAAACGAACGACGTCTAAATCTTCCGTTGAAACAACGTTTGATAATCCTAATAAAGTATCAATAGGAATATACAAGTATTGAGAAAGTAAACAAATTTGAGCCCTTTTTATATCTTTTGTTAAGCCTCTTTCCCATCTAGAAAGAGTTCCGTGCGTGACGTCACAAAGTTTAGCTAATTTCACTTGGCTATAGCCTAGTTCTTCTCTTCTCTCCCTTATCAATTCACCAATTTTCTTTTCTTCCATGTTTGTGTCCCACCTTTTTGTACAGACTTATTTTATTGAAGATTATTAAAAATGCAACGAATGTTTGTCAAAAAGTGTTAAAAAATGCACAAAATAGTTGCAATTTCATTTTGGCAATGAAATAATAAATGTGCAAAAAGGAGCAACAAACAAAAAATGGGATACCAAAAATATCGATTCGACAGGAATTTATTCAATGCAGCTTTAGCGGCAAAGGGTATGACTCAAGAAAATCTAGCAAAAAGGCTTGGTTTATCGAGAAATTCTCTTATTAATAGACTAAAGAACAACGGCAGTTTTAATACCGAAGAGATCATTAAAATGTATGAGATTTTCGGAAAGAAAGTTGTTGATGCTTTTTTATTTAGTCAGCAATGTGAAAAAATGCACAATTAGAGGAGAAAGAAATGGAATCAAGGAAGGAAAGGCTGGACTTAGAACTCGAATTGCTCCAGAAGGGGCAATGGGACTTCAGGGACGTGATGAAGTACTACCGAATCGGCAAGAACAAAGCCTATGACGTCATCCGCCTCGCAAGGAAGAACGGAGGCGCAGTTGTGGGCAACGACATGATGGTCGCCTACACGAAAACCATCATCCAACTGCACGACGGCTCAACCCCATATGACGAGATAGTCAAAAGGGGAGCGGAAAGGAAGTTCCTATGACGCACATGCCGCCGAACTGCCAGAGGTTCAAGACCAGGGAGGAATGGCTCAAGGCAAGAGCCTATTCAATCGGGGGAAGCGACCTCGCCATCATATTGGGCAAAGCCAAATTCGGGACCCTCGACGAGCTCTTCGACCGCATGACCGGCAAGCCCCAGAAAGAGGAGAAGCCGACGGAAAGGATGATCGAGGGGACGCTAACCGAGGAATCGATAAGGAAGCTCTTCTCGTTCGACTTCCCCAAATACAGGGTCATCGAGCCCCCGAAGAAAGGCAACTGGCTCTGGAAGAAACCCGGCTCGGAGTTCATCCATTGCTCGCCTGACGGGATCCTGATCGAGAAAGACACCCGCCGATTCGGGGGGCTCGAGATAAAGAACGTCGAGCTCGCTAAGAAAGACGACATCGACATGTGGGGAAACAACCAACTGCCGGAGCAGTACTACTGGCAGTGCATCCAATACATGCTCGCAATCCCGTCATTGGAGTTCGTCGTCCTGTACGCCCATCTCAAATACCTACTCCCGTTTGGGAACGGCTGGGAGACGGCGATGTGCGAGGACAGGCCGTTCTTCATAAGAAAGGCCGACGAGAGCACGCAGAAGGCTATCCGATTCGCCTTCATGAAAGAATCGGAATTCTACGAGAGACACGTGAAAACGGGGAAAAGACCCGCTCTGACCATAAAGCTATAAGGAGGAAAAACATGGAAGAGAAACAATTCGACATCGTCTTCAAGAACGAGGGGGGCGTCGCCCAGATAGACGCATTCGAGGCACTGAAGAAATTCGCGCTCGAGAAATGCGACGAGTACCGCAAGCAGGTCCCAACGAAAATCGAGACCAAAGCCGAGCTCAAAGCCGCGAAGGACGCCAGAGCCGCCCTCAACAACACGGCGAAGATGATAAACGCCAGAAAGATTATTGAAATCAAGGAAATGACCGGCACATTGCAAGCCCAAGCCAAAGAAATCTGCGACCTCTTCGAAAGCACGGCCGACCTCTTCAAAGCGCCAATCGACGCCTTCGAGGGGAAGGAGAAAAAGCCAGTATCGACCCTCACGGTCAAAGCCGACCCAGCCACCATCGACAAAGTCGAGGCTTATCTAAAGAGAAACAAAATCGAATACACAAGAAAGGACAACTAAAAATGGCAAACGAAATAACAAGCAAAAAACCGACGATGAGCGCCATCTTGGCCTCAAACGGAATCAAGGAATTGGCCAACAGCCTATCCCTCACCCCAAAGCAAATCAACAAGGCAAAGGGAGCCGCATTGGCTCTCTCCAGCAACCCTAACCTCAGCAAATGCGACCCATTCTCATTGGTCAAATACTGCTATGAGATAGCGAGATACGACTTCTCGAGGGACGACTGCGTCTATCCGGTCCCTTATTACGACAGCCACACAGGCGCAACGAAAGTGCAAGCCCAAATCGGCTTCCGCGGCTTCCGTGAGTTGGCCTATCAATCGGGTCTCTATTCGGAGATAAACGCATCGGTCGTGTATTCCGACGACAAAGTGAGAAGAGACCGCGAGACAGGCGAGATAGTCGTCGAGTTCAGCGAGAGCCCCGAGGCTATGGACGGAGCCGTGGTCGGGTATTTCGCCTTCGCCAAGGACAAGCAAGGGAAGCTCGTCTCCAGCGTGTACATGTCGAAATCGAAGATGGACAAGCACAGAGACCAATACTCAAAGAGCAAGAGCGGGCCTTGGACGACGAGCTACGAGAAGATGGCTCTCAAGACCGTCATCAAGCAATTATGCGGGCAAATCAGCACGTCTCCTCTTCTCAATGACGCTATCAAGCTCGACCAATCCGTCATCGGCGGGAAAGACGAGACCGACAAATACCTCGACAACCCAATCACATTCCCAGAAGAGCCAACGGAAAGACCTTCCGTCGTCGCCCCTCAGTTGGACATCGACATCCCGGACATCGGCGAGGAGAAGCAAGATGGCGGCGCTGAGTGAGAGGGAAAGGCTCATCTACTCGATAGTGGAGAGCCATACCCACGGCGATCCTAAGGGATATTGCACCCAAAGGGAGCTCGTGGACGAGGTGAACGCCTTAATGCCCAACGAGCTTCAGTGGAACGATTCCCCGAAGAGCCACGACCATTGCTTCCCTGTGTGGTCGGCGGTGAGGGCGATAAACGCCAGCCCCGAGGTGGACAAGATAGTGATAGTGGACAACTTCCGCTATTACCTCGCCACCAAAGAGGAGGCCAAAGCCTACATCGAGGAGCTGAAGGAAGACGCCATGAGGAAGCTCAAGAGAGCATCCGACGTCATCCGCAAGTACAGGATGGACGGCCAAGGCGACCTAGAAGGGAACTTCAGGGAGGCGTTCGTATGAGCTGCATATGGCACGTGATCGCATGCTGCAAAGGCAAGGAATGCGAGAGCTGCAAGGCTTACAGAGACATCTCGACCGAGCAAGGCAGGGAGATGGAGCTCATGCACAGGAAAGAGACGATAGAGGCCATAAAGCCCGTTCAGGACAAATGGATGGGGTGGCTGAAGAGAATCAAGAAAGAAGGATACAGAAAATGAAGGAAACGACGATCAAGGTCGAAAAGACCGTCAAATACGTGGCGAAAGAGGAACTCGTAGCCCTCGGATACCACGAAATGTCCGAAATATGCGAAAAGAGCATGTCAAAGGACTATCCGACAGGCGAAAAGGG
This sequence comes from Escherichia coli, assembly GCA_963630675.1. Taxonomy (GTDB): domain Bacteria; phylum Bacillota_I; class Bacilli_A; order RFN20; family CAG-826; genus UBA4951. Next base: position 28,352 of record CAVGNR010000014.1, on the reverse strand, counting down.
GGTGGGATACGCGATATTCGATAAGATCTCCGAACCCGACATCAAAGGAGGATATTGGCGCGATAAAGATTTCATGACGCTCTTCTCTTACCAGATGGAAGACGACCCAACCGAATTCCTCGAGACGATGAAGAAAGCCATTGAGGAATACCGCTCGGACATGATGAAGCTCGGATTATTGGAGGAAAAAGAATAATGGAAAACTCAGTTACATTAGACCTAAAGACATACACGGATTTAATCCGTGAGAACGAACTGCTCAAAACCACGCTTAAAGGCTTCAAAAAAGCCTTCGAGAGCGAGTTGGAGGATTACCTTGACAACCACGACTACATATTGAGAAACATGGAGGGCAAAGCAAAACTTCAGGCGATAGTGGAGGAGAAGGATGACGAGAAGGTCCTCGAAAGAGCGAGTGTCTATATGTCTGGCATAAAGACGATAGCCAAGAAATACGAAGGGGCTTTCACCCTCACGGACGCCTGTGCTTACGTGGCCGACTCGGTGAGGACAATCGCTGAAGACAAGCTATCTGACATGGAGGAAGAGCAATGACGGTCCATTATCTAAAAATCAAGCCTGAGTACTACAAGGATGTCGAGTGCGGTTTGAAGACCTTCGAGCTCAGGAAGAACGACAGGGATTTCCAAGTCGGTGACACCCTCATGCTAATCAAGTTAGACGACAAAGGAAACGAGACCGACCAGGTGTGCAGGGTGAAGGTCACCTACATCCTCAAGGACTGCCCCCAATACGGCCTAAAAGACGGCTATGCGATTCTGGGGATAGAAAGAGCCCGCCAGGCAATCAACGTCAAGGAATTCAGCGGCGGTCCGAACGTCACGCTATGCTGCGACCCAATCATGGGCTCGCTGAAAGGAAACGCAGATGGCACACGGTAATGAATTGCAGAAGCAAAGGTATTTCTATCTCAAACTCCCGAAGAACTGGTTCAAAAATGCCCGTATAAAGAAGCTCCGCAAGATAGCCGGAGGGGACACCTATACGGTCATCTATCTCAAGATGCTCCTGATGGCTATGAACCACGACTCCACGATCATCTACGAGGGAATCGAGAAAACCATAGAAGAGGAATTGGCTTTGAAGCTCGACGAGGAAGTAGACAACGTCCGAGTGACGATCCAGTTCCTCAAAGCCAACGAGCTTTGGGAAGAGAAGAAAGATGGCGATGTCCATCTCACTGAATGCGACTCAATGGTCGGTTTCGAGACGTATGCAAATATTCTAAAAAAACGTCAAAAAGCCAACGCTGGTTGGAAAAATTCCAACCAAATTCCAACCAACGTCCAACCAAATTCCAACTATAAAGAGATAGATATAGATAAAGAGTTAGAGATAGATATAGAGAAAGATAAAGAGAAAGAGCGCTCTGGCAAGGCCTCCGCCCCCTCCTTGTCGTCTAAGTAGATATCTAGAAAGGTAATCAACTAACTATGAAAGTAAACGAATTAGATTCATTAATTGGCTACATAAGCAGTTACCTGGGAGGCGAGCGCAATGCCGCTCAGAAGAGGGTGGCGGTGGATTTCATAAAAAAGGAACTCTCTCTAAGACCTTCCATAGATGAGAAGAAACTCAAAGACCGCCTTGAATTGAGTCAGCTGTCAATCAGGGACAGATACTCATTCTTCTCAATGAAAATCATCCCTGAGATAAGAAATGGCATATACGACGGAGAGACACTCAAAGAAACTAAGAAGACGCTGCTCTCATCCCTGAGGCTCTTCCAGGAGATGGATGAGATAGGGGTGAAAGACGACGTGGACAGGGTCCTCATCGACTACTACCTCAATGCCGTATGGATGAACTCAGGCATAACGATAGAGGAGGTTCGCCATTTCACCGGCAAGGCAATCGAGTGGATGAAGTCCCTCCCGGAAGAGAAGAGGAAGACCAGCGTCTTCCTTGAGCTCTGCAAACGTTCCTCGACGCTCTCCAAGTACCTATCGAGAGAGAAGGCGATGGAATTCGTGAAAGGGCAAATCGAGGAGAACGAGAGGCTGGACGATGAGCTGGACGCGTTTTACGACTCGATATGCGGAGGAGAGAACAGCGATGACTGACCTGAAGGAACTGAAGAGGAAAGCCCTTAACGGCGACATGGAAGCCTATTACGAGCTTCTGGACGAATACGAGAGAAGAAAGAAGGAGAAGGAAAATGCCGACAAAGAGAAAGAATGACTGGGCCATCGAGAGCGATGACTCGGAGGAAAAGAAAGAGCTCGATAGGAAAGCCCATGCCTTCGACATCATGGTCGAGAAGATGGCGCCGACTCTCACCGAGACGGTCTTCGCCAAATCCGCGACGAGGACGTTGAGGGGCGGGAGGATAGCCTGCTTAACGGAAGACGAATACGAGTTCATGAAGCGGATGCTGGAGGGAAGCAAATGAAACAGAAGAAAATCAGCATTGACCAATTCCTCGCCCTCATACACGTGTGCAGGCTTGACCTCACCGAGCTGAAAGGGGAGCAGCCAAGGGAATGGGCTATTGGGTACTGGAGCGCCCTGGACAGGGTTGAGAGCTATCTCAGGGGGCTGGCGAAATGAGAAAAGCGATATTGCCCATTGTGGCATTGCTCCTATGCGGATGCTCCGAGACGGTGTGCGAGCCTTGCCAAAGCTTCAGCGCGCCGACGTGCGAGGAGCCATCCTCCGAGATTGCCAAGGAAAGCGTTCCCGAGGAGAGCGCTGAGCAGTCCTCCTCCAGCGAGGAAAGCGGATGGAAGGACGATGCGGAGATGATATTTATCGATTTGGCGGACAACTATCAGATGAAATTCGTCTACCAGGACGCCTTGCCGCTCTTCTACAGAGAGATATCCAACGGGATGTCGTGGGGAATAGACATATGGAGGCCAAACGAATACGAGAGCCTCGCCAGATACGTTGGCCATCCCTACAGGATCTACTACAAGAAGGAGGAATGACGATGGACGAGATAATCAACGGTGACGCCTACGAGCTCATAAAAAGCATCCCTGATAAGAGCGTCGACCTCATAGTCACGGACCCTCCGTACGAATTTGGCAGCGGACACAGCACAGGGTTATTCAAAACCAGGATGAAGGGCTGTACCGCCTACGATGAGATAACGACTAGAGGATTGAACGAAGGCATAGACGCAAAAAGGATACTCCCTGAGCTCAAGAGGGTCATGAAGAGGACGAACATCTACCTCTGGTGCAACAAAGACCAGATAAAGACCTATCTCGACTTCTTCCTCGGATGCAACTTCGAGGTCATCATATGGGGAAAGAGCAACCCCCCGCCGTTCGTCGGAGGGCATTACCTCAAGGACAAGGAGTACTGCCTCTATTTCTGGGAGCAGGGCGTGAGGAACCACATCACCTGCGAGAGAGGGAAGACCGTCTACATGAGCAAGACGAACGTCGAGGACAAGAAGAGCTACGGCCACCCGACGATAAAGCCTCTCCCGATAATCGAGAACCTGATACTCAACTCAAGCGATCGAGGGGGGGTAGTCCTAGACCCATTCTCCGGAAGCGGGACGACGTGCGTGGCCGCGAAGGAACTCGGGAGGCACTACATCGGATTCGAGATAGACAAACGCTATTGGGAGATAAGCCAATCGAGGCTTGCCGGGGCGAAGGAGATCAGGAAAGAGGGCGACTCGGTCATCGAGCAGATGTCCCTCTTCTGAAAGGAGACGGCAATGAAGAAGGAATACGCCTTGTACAGAGGCGATGAGTTCGTTGACCTAGGGACCCTAAGGGAATTGTCGGAAAGGCTCGGGAAGAACCCCAAGACGATTCTCTTCTACGGGACACCGGCCAACATAAGGAGGTCCGAAGACGGGAGGAACAGCTACATCCTCATCCGCCTTCAGGAAGACGAGAGGAAAGACGAGCCTAAGGGAAGGTATACGAAATGCCACAGCAGGCTCATGGAAGAGAGAAAGCAAAAAGAAGGGACAAAAAATGAACATGAGGAAAACCAGACTATTGGTCAAACACTATGACCCAATAGGCAAAAAGCATGAGCTAATCAAACCGCTTGGATATGTCCTTGAAGACAGTTATTGCGCATACAAAATGATCAATGCGTCAATTGATGCGCCAAGAAGCGTCTATTGGGAAGTGACGGATGCAAAAAGCGGGATAATCATTCTTCGCGCCGAAAGCCTAAAAGTGGCGATAGCGGTCTTTGTAAGATACGAAAAAAAGCGTTTCGAAGAGTGGAAAGACAACCACAAAGAAGAATACGAAAAACGTTGCGAAGAAATAGAAGAGTTGAATGCCGAAGAGCTAAGGAAGGAAATAGAAAGATGAAAAAGATAACGATTGAAGACTTTGAAAAACACGGATTTGAAGTGGATGTCATTGAACATTGCGAAGATGAAGAAATGCTTTGCGAAATAAGAAAGAATGACTTTTTCTTCAAAGTGTATTTCGATGAAAACGGCGAATATTTGAAGTTACGCGAATTCAATAACGCAATATTCGCCGATGAAGTAACGGACTTCAAAGACTTATTAGGCAGATTGGCGCACGAAATCAAACGCGCTTCCGTTGCCTATATGCAAAGAAGCATATTGGCGAGAATAGCGTCCGACGAATTAATGAAGGAGATAGAGGAAAATGAAAAATTACATAAAATGGGAAGATGAAAAGGGGAATATTTTCTTCCAAGTGTTGAATGACATAGATGAAGAAATCGCTTCAATCGAAAAAGAATTGATTGAAGAAGGATATTTAATCTATGGAATTGGCTATTGGAACAAACAAGGAAATATGTATCCAACGATTCTTGCGAAAAAAATAATGAAGGAAATGGAAGAATGAAATTAATCAAAGTGAAGAAGGTCAAGAAAATCGTCTGGCACAACATACTTGACCTATATGACTACAGCACAACGACGAAAGAGCCACGCTTCATCGTGGAGCTTGACGAGGATGAGTACTTGAGCCTCGTCCAAAGGGAAAAGGAGGATAAAAAATGAAAGAGCTTAAAACGATGACCCCGCACGTCAAAAAAAGCTGGAAGGGCCAGCTCATCAAATACGAAGGGAGAATAAAGCCTGAGCAATTATGGGCTCAAATAGATGACGAGGGCTATTTCTTCGTCGAGCTTTGGAAGCCATTGGGCACCGAAAGGCCGCTCACGTTCAACTTGCCCGTTGGCATGTACAACGAAGCGGCGGAGAAGCACAACAAGAAACTCCTAAAAAGAGCCAACCCCATTCTGGACAAATGTGAGAGGAAATACCTATCAGCTGTGATAAAGCCGTTTAGAAACGAAATATTGACCATTGAAAAAGCATATTTTAAAGAAGATGAATGGCTGTATTTCACCATGAATAGAGGGGATTTCACCCTTCCTTATTTCAAAACTGGAACGATGTATGCTGGTATGGAAAGATGCAAGAAATACACCCTCAAGGAGTTAGGATTATGAAAAAAGGGTACGTAAAAAAGGTTACCTTAGAATTAGACTATGAAACAAGGGTAAGTATTAGAGAGCTGATCAAAAAGCAGCTTCGTGAACAGCAAGAATGGGCTAAAGAGGATAAAGCATCAGGCTTTGATAGTCTGATTGATAGAGAGCCTTGCATCAAATTGTATGAAAAAGCATTGGAGGATTTAGAATAAGATGGAATTTGAATTGTTTACCACGAAATGCGTTTTTTCGAACCTTTCTAGAAAGACATTCTTAGAATTGCTTTCCAAATCACTTGAAATCAGCGAAGACTGCCATGTAGAAGACAGTATTGATGTATATACAAGTAAGAAAGTAAAATACTGGATTTTTGCCGATTTAGCAATTGATTTTGACATTTGTGCTGATTCCGATGAAGAAATTGAAGAGTTAATGAAGGAATTGAAATAAGATGAAATTTTATATCGAAGAGCCACTTTCAGAAGCCTATGAAGTGGACGAAAAAGAATTTAGGGAAACGCTAAACGGGCTTAGGGAATTGTGGGGTGAAGAATGCAAAGTTGGCATATACGAAAACGTGGCGAATTGGACTGTCACGAAGATGTGGGTATTTCGTAGCACGAAGATGTGGCTTATTGCGCACGATTACAAAGCATTGAAGGAGCTTGGATTATGAAAAGAAGAAAAACTGACGACGAGATGCCGTTCTTATTGGTGCTTTGCCTGCAAATCGCCCAGCTCTCTCAGGACAAAGAGGGCTGCAAGGCAATCAAAGAGGAGGCGAACGACTACATGAAGACGTTCGAAAAAAACACGAGAATGACTATGACGAAGCAATATCTGGAATGCCTTTTGGAGGACGTGACCAACGCCATCGATTACATAGACAGCCTAGGAAGTGGGAAGGGGGAGGCGTGATGACTAGAACGTTCATAGTCCCAGGCGAGCCAAGAGGCAAGATGAGACCAAAAGCCTCCAGCTTCGGAGGGCACTCGAGGGTATACACGCCAAGCAAGCAGATCGAGTACGAGAACTGGATAAGATGCTGCTACAGGGAGAAATACCCGGATGAGCCGGCGCTCGAAGGGCCTCTATGCGTCCAGATTCACGTGCATATGGGCATACCGAAAAGCACGCCCAAGAAGAAAAGGGCTCTGATGCTCGAGGACAAGATACTCCCGACCAAGAAGCCGGACCTGGACAACGTGATAAAGGACCTCGACGCCCTCAACGGCATCGCCTTCGCGGACGATTCCCAGATAGTGGGGATAGTCGCCAGGAAGGACTATGCGGAAACGCCTGGCGTCGAGTTCATCATAAGGGAGATCGGCGAATGAGGCTCGATGAGGTCATCGCCTTCGAGGGGGTGAGCTCGCCTCACCTCCACAAGAGCGTCATCGCCTACGAGCCGGTGGAGGGAGGTGGTTTATCAAAGAAGTTCTACCTCTCCGCCAAGGACGCCGCCATCGCCTATGGCATAAGCGTCCACACCGTCTACAGGCTCATGAAAGACGGCAGAAGGAACAGGGGAGGGGTGTCCTTCCAGCCCTACAGGCTTACGAGGAAGCGAGCAAAGCCGTCAAATTCGAACGGGAGGAAGCGAAATGGGTAAATTATCGTCTTTGGGAAAGATTTTGAAATTTGAGGGGTTTTATGAGTGCGATTAACCAATTCACGCTTATCGGCACAGCCTTGACCGACCTCGGATGCCCGTTCCCGAACGCCAAAGCGCCTGAGCAATGCTTCCAGCTCGAGGTCCCGAACGGCGACAGGGCTCCTTTCCTCTTCGCCGTCTTCCTGAACCCTATAAGCAAGTTCAACGAGATGAGCTCAATAAGAGGGAAGACGGTAGCCGTCTCCGGGATGCTCCGCTCGTTCCCTCCGAAGGACACAAGGAACCTCCCTATGACCTCGGTCGTCGCTTACGACATAAGGATCCTGTCCACGATGAAAGCCAGGAAGAAGGGGGATTACGTATGAGCGACTACGGGGCGCAGATGCTCGTGGTCGACTCCATAAGGGGGATGGAATTGGAGCTTCAGAGCGTGCGGATAGGGCTGAAACAGCAAAAGGCGATAATCGACCGATACGCAGGCGCTAAGGAAGGCTCCCCCCAATTCATCAAAGCCTTGCAAGCGCTTGAGATGGCGAAGAACCTACAGCAAGCGGAGAATGAGCTCAAAGAGAGCCTCAAGACGTCGAGGAAAGACCTCGAGAAGGTCCTCGACTGCTGGTATCCCGTCGGCTCGTGGCAGAACAAGGTCGCCAAAAAAGCCGCCCTGACCTCCCTTGACTGGAAGCAGATAGCGGCCGTGGTGGATGAGCCTCCATCGCACGTGCGATCGTTGGTCGCGGATGTGAGAAGGCGGCTGATGAGATGAAAAAAAGAGGGCCAGCAAGCTGACCCTCTCAAGCGTACGTCCGTAAACGTACACCCCAATTAGCGATAATTATATATCTACACAAAACATTTAGGAAATAAAAACCGGGATTTCTCCCGGCTTTTTAGCTTTCGTAAATGTCTTTTCGGTTTCCGACCTCAACCACGAGGATCAGCAGTTCGGAGTCAAATATCTTGGCTATTATCCTGAAATCGCCAGCCCTGTATCTCCAAAGACCTTTCTTGCTCCCTTTGAGAGGCTTTCCCTGGGACCTCGGACTCTCGTTCCCGACGAGATGGCGTCTGATCCAGCTTCGTATATAATCTTGGGTTTGCTGATCTTGCTTCTCAAGCCATTTTCTCGCTGTTTTATCGATTTGCAGTTTGTAGATCATTTGCTTTTCTTGGCGTCTAGTTCTTTTTCGAATTCTTCCCAGCTGATGGCGTCTGGGTTCTTTTCGTATTCTTCCATGGCTGCGTCTCCGATCATCGCGTCGTGTTTGTCCTCGACGGCTTCGAAAAACGCTTGCTTGATGGCTTGGGAAAGGCTGACGCCCTCGCATTTTGCGTAGGAGTCGGCGATCCTTCTTTGCTCGTCGGTCATTCTGATTGTAACATTCATTTCCTTGCCCTCCTTCTTAAGGCGTCTTTAATGTATTGCATTGTAAGGCAATTTTCAAGACAAAATAAAAAACCATAATTTATTAAATTATGGTTTCTTTTCTATTTGAGGTCTTTGAAGTATCTTATTTTGCCTTCCCCGTCTATGAAACGGTCGTCCGTCTCTTTCTCGAAGTCTAGGCCGCTGAAGACTATCTGCAGCGGGTGAAGCCCGGCTTTTTTCTTCCCTTCGGTGAAGTCCGCGTATTTGCGTCTCGTGCCGTAGTTGTCGTTTGTTACGACGATGTCGCCTCTCTCGTCTCCGAAGTTGATTATGACGGCTTTGACGAGCTTGTTGATGTTGTTATGGTCTTCCTTGAAGCCAGCGCTCTTGTAGAGCTTCGTCGTGACGTCCGCTTTCATCTCCGCGCCCCTCCTATTTCGAGACGGTCACAAGACCGCTGATCCTCAATGGCTCATCGCCCTCGCCCCAGAGGACATCCAAGGCGCCATCATCGGTGGCGAACGTGATGCGCTCGTCTTCCGTTCGGCCCATGAGCCAGATGCTGCCGTCGTAATCCTCGAAGAGGCGGAACTTCCCGCCCCTGATGGCTTGGGCCGCTTTGTGAAGGTCGGCTTCCGTGACCTTGGCGCCTCTCTCGCTCTTGATGGTGATGTCGTTCACGCATCCGTCTTTTGCAATGTAGTTAAGTCTGATTTCCATTTTTTGCAACTCCTTGTTTCCGCCCCTTCTTTTTTTGAGCTACAATAACGGGGCAATGGGGCTTTGCTCCTTGTAGCTTGGAAGCGCTCCGGTTAGGTTCCAAATTAAGCGGGGCGCTTTTCTTTATTTTTCCTCGGATATCGCCTTATAGGCCGCCTCTTTGAGGGCTTCCGATTTGCTCGGCTTGTCTCGCAAGTACTGGGCTATCGCCTGGTCTCTGGCGTTGGTCCCGACGTTGAGATTAACCGTTACTTTGATTAAGCTCTTGTCGGCCCATCGCTTGTGCCTGGCGGCCTCTTTCTTCTTGTCTATCGCTATAGGCTTTTCCTCCTTGCCCTTGTGGGGTGGGGGCTCTCGCCCCTTGACGCCGTCCGATTAGGTCAGTAAACTAATGATGCTTGAGATGAGCTCTATGAGTAGCGCAAGAAGTGGTGACCACTTCAAGAGCCACTCTAGGGCCCTTTTTATTTTTCTCAAGGCGGTTTAGCCTTTCTCGGCGTCTTGGGTACGATTGCCCCCTTTGGTGCGATCATTCGGGTTTTGCCCTCCTTTTCGCATCGTGGCTTCTCGCTTGCCACGGCTATATATTAAGCGTAATGCCGTACCACGTCAAGGAAGAAATTTTCAAAGAGCGGTTTGGAACCTTAAAGGGGGCTTATTGCCCCCTGTTTTTTTGCTTTTTAGGCGGCCAATTTTGAGACTTCGCGCCAGATAAGATAGCAAGCTAAGTTTTCAGCTTCGGTTTCGCTGTATTTGGCTTTCTCGGCTTCGGTTTCCTGAAGGATCCCGCCCATGAAATCAACGGCGCTTCTAAGCAAGAAAGCTTCGCTAGAAACAACACTCGGAAGCCCCCTAAGCCAAGAAATAAAGATTTCTTGCAATGGCTCACGGCCGATTCTGTAATCGCCTTTAATCTCATTTTGAAAGCAAGCCCAAATAAGGACGGCGGCGGCTTTTTGCACGTCTTCGCTCTTTTCGCCTTTGCTAGAGAGCTTTTCAAGCTCTACGGCTTCGGCCATTGGCTCATAGCCGTTTTCTCTGTCGTATTCGTTGGTTTCTTCGGCCCAATCGATGGCACCGGTCGCGATGAATTCGCGAATTGCCGTTTTAACGGCTTTGCTGTTTGTTTTTAACATATTTTTGCACTCCTAGCCCTTTGGGGCTTTAATTCCCGCTGTCTTTTGTGGTAGGCTAGAAGCGCGGGGGCTTTCTAGCTCTCTGTACAGCGTTAAACGGTGTAAGTTGGTAGCTTTGGACCGTTTGGCGCTCTTTTTGCTAGTGTTTTCTAGCTTGGATCGCTTCTTTTAGAAGCTCTTTGATGGTGCCTGTTTTGTTGGCGCTTTGAGAGAGATAGCCATAAATGGCTCTGTCGTCGTCGTTGCCGTTGGTGTTGAAAACGATCGTTACTCTTTTCGTGTTTTCCGCCATCCAAGCGTTTTGACGCTTTAGTTGCTGTTCTCTCTGTAGCTGTTCTTTGCTTTTTCTTGCTATGGCTGCATTCCCGTTCAACAGAACGGCGCCGCCCCGCTTGACGCCGCCTGTTTTTTAGATTAGACTAATTACGGTTTTAAGGATTTCAAGCGCTAACTTGACTATTGTGAGTAGTTCAATTAGTCGCTTGATTTTCTTTTTATCCATAATCAGCCCTAGAACGAATAACGCGGGGCATTCTCAATAAGATTAACACGGTTAACCCCCTTTCTTCCTCTCATTGGGAACAACACTATTATAAAGCCGTATTTATAAATATGTAAATGCTTTTTTAATAAAATCTTTCAAAAACGTTTAAAAGTATAGATTTCATCGAAAGAAAAAATTTTGAAATATTTTTGCTAAAAGACGATTAAATATAAAAAATAAAGGATATAAAAAGACCTTAATATATTTGTTTTTATATATCCAAGGTAGACGAAAGAAAGACGTTATAAATATTTATATATAAGTACACTCTTATAAAACTAAACTAGTTATGAACGCGCTTAAATAGGCAATATACCCAGATTCAGGAAAAACGATAAAAGATATTTTTTTCTTCGGGCGTCCAGCAGCTGGCGCAATCTTCTTTCCTTTGGGTCAACGGTCCGCGGTCTTCTTCTATCTTTTTTTTGAAAAGCAGCTTTCACAACAGCAAAAAAACAATTAAACAAAAACAAGTTAAAAAGGCAAATAAGTAAGTTAATTGAATGAAATAGACAAGAAATATTCTTTAAGTAATGTAACTTTAAGTAAAGTAAATTAAGTAAAATAGTTAAAGTAATTTAAAATATTATTTTTCTAGTAGAGACTATAGTACATAAAATCACGTACACGCATATACGCGAAAAAAAGCTTCTTTCTTTGCTGTTGTTGTCGTCTTGTCTTCTTTCATGCTGTCTTTTTAATTGGTGCATTTTGCAAGAAATGACCTTATTACGATAAATTCTTGCTTTTTTGTTAATTTGTACACTTTACAAGGCAAAAACAAGGCTATTTATACACTGTCTAAAGGTCTTTTTTGCTGTTGCCTAGGCTTTTTTGGCTATAGGGGTAGAGGTGCTAGATTATTCCAAGCCAAGCCCAGACCCCCACCCCCAGCCCGGGGAAACGCCCGGGTGGTTCTTATAGCAATAATGCCCCCTTTCAAAATAATTCTCATAAATTTGGGAAATACTTATTTACTGATATACCCCCCTAGAAATATATTCCGAAAATCAGGACGTTATCGGATTACCGAAATATCAAGGCAATGGAAAAGCCCCCATATAGGGAGCGTTTGCCATAGAAGGAAATGCCATCATGATCGTCTGACCGTGACCTCATCGCCCCACTATGATACCACAAACGTGTCATAAGTGTACGAAAAACGATGAAAAGCGTGGCGAAGGGAAACGCTTGTGCTAGAATAGGGGCATATGAATGAGAGAGACTGGGAAAGATATTTCATCGAGAGGCGGAAGAAGACCAAGGGCGCGTACAGCCTGAAGGACTCCCTCTCGGGCATCATGGCGGAGGAGGACGCGGATGGCGTCTCTTTGGGAGACCGCATGGTGCTGGCTTACATCAAGGACCGCATGGAGAACCCGGAGAGGATATCCCTCAAGGAGATATCGTCGGCGCTCGGCGAGGCTAAGCAGAACCTCGACGTGACCTCAGGGGGAGAGCCATTGGATTTCTTCGCCCCGCCGAAAGCGAAGGGGGACGGCGAATGATACCGGTTCTCGACCCGATGGGGAATCCCATCCTCAAGGACGACGGGACGCCTTTGATGAAAACAACCAAGGCCGACTCCGAGCTGAAGGGCTATGACAGGGAGCTCGGCTTCTGGTTCAAGGACCCCAAGACCCAGTCCCAGAGGTGGTACCCATTGTGGCGCTACATGGAGGCGCACGAGAGGATAGCCACCAAGAGGAAGGACGGAGCGGGGGGAGTGTCCCCGTTCGAGCTCAACTCCTCGCAGATAGCCCTATACAAGGCGATGTGCGAGATGAAAAGGGAAGGGAAGCCGATACGCATCAACGACGGCAAGTCGCGCCAGATGGGCGGCTCGACCTTCGTGGCCGGGGTGTTCTTCCCGTTGACGGCGTTCGTCCCCGGCAGGAAATGCGGCATCGTGGCGGACGTCGCGAGCCACGCATCCGGCCTGTTCGAGAAATACACGCTGCTCTACGAGACGACGCCCGACTATCTCAAGAAGAACCTCCGGAAAAGGGCGAAGAACGCCTACGAATTGACATTCGACTACGGAAGGGGGGTCTCGAGCTCCATCAAGGTGCTGGTGCAGGGCGAGGGCGCCGGGCGTTCCAACACGTTCGACTACCTCCACGAGTCCGAGATAGCCTTCTGGGGCGACATAGCCGGAACGTGCCTGGCGTTGGAGAACACGGTCGGGGACACCGACATGAACTCCATAATCTTCCGCGAGACGACTGCGAACGGCGCCAACGAGTGGAAGCGGATGTACGACATGGGCATGCAGGGCAGGGGGATGTTCAAGAGCGTCTTCATGCCATGGTTCCTTGAGGACACCTACCGCATGAGATACGACGGGCATGCGCTGACCGACAAAGAGAAAGAATTGATGGAGAGGCACCATCTTGGGTTCGACCAGGTGCAGTGGTGGCACTCCAAATGGGAGACCGCGGGGCAGGACGACGCCAAGATGGCGCAGGAATACCCGAGCGACCCGACGGAGATGTTCGTCGCCTCCGGGTCAAGCGTCTTCAACTCCCGGATAGTCTCCGAGAGGAAGGGCGAATTGCTCGGGAGAAGGCCTCTCAGAAGGGGGTATTACCTCTATTCCAAATCCGTCTCGAGGGACGGCGGCAGGATAGAGCTATCGGGCATACGCTGGATGGAAGACCCGAATGGGCCCGTGTCCATCTACAAAGAGCCGGACCCGACGCACCCATACATCATGGTCAACGATCCGGCGATGGGGGGCGAGGACTACTGGGCTACCCAGCTCGTGGACAACTCGGACTGCTCCCAGTGCGCGGCCTTCCACAAGAGGGGGTGCGACGCCGACGAGGCCACGTTCCAGTCCTATTGCCTGTGGAAGGAGTTCCACGACGAGAGCGGAAGGGTTATGGTGGCGGGCGAGACCAACACCACGGCCTACTTCGTCAACACGATGAAGAGGCTCGGCGTCAAGGACGTCTACGTCGACAGGGACACGGAGGCGATATCCGGGAGGATGATCGCCCAATACGGGTACAAGACGAAGCAGAGCAACCGCCAGAGGATGATAGACGACCTCGTGATAGCCTTCAGGGAATCCGGGGGGCGCATCGTGAGCGATTTCGACACGATATGCGAGATGGAGTCGTTCTCCTACGTGAAGAGCGGCAGGCTCGGCAAGGAGAAAGCCATGGCGGACGGAGGGGCGCACGACGACCTCGTCATGGCATACGCGGGATTCTTCCTGGTGAGGAATTCCTACAGCGCCTCGATCAGGGAAAGCCAGGCCCCGAGGAAAAGGGACGTGGGCTTCGACCCGCTGAAAAGGAAAGACACGAAGAAAGTGAGGGCCTACATGACATGGTGACGAAAAGAAAGCTCATGGAAGAGATAAGGGATCTCGAGAGAAGGACCCTCATATTGGAGGGCAGGCTCGAGGAGATGGGCAGAATCGCCCTTCAGAAGGCTCAGAAAACGGAAGAGCCGAGAAAAGAAGAGAGAAAAGAGCCCCAGGCGGCGCAAAGCGAGAGAAAGGCGCAGGCTTGGGCGTGGGCCATGGGGGACTTCAAGGCGAGCCACCCATTCAGGCCGAACCAGGACAAGGAGGGATAGCGGATGGAAGAGAGAAAGAAGAACCAATCCATGAACGCCCTTCTGCACGACAGATTCTGGGCTCAGTACCAAACCAAGACCGACCTCGTCGGCTCCATAAAGGAGGACGACGATTTCTACAATGGGAGGCAATGGGGAGAATACGACCCAGCGGACGGCTTCCCAAGGGTTACCGTCAACATCATAAAGAAAGGCGTGGACCTCATAGCGTCCAAGGTGAACGGAACTCCGCTCTACCTCAGCTACTCGGCTTTCGGGAAGAACGGCGAGGGCAAGGACTGCACGAGGCTCACCCAGTTCGACGAGTTCGTGCTGAAGGACCTCGAGGACACAACCTTCGGATGGCAGTCATGCGTGAACGCCGACGTGAGGGGCACAGAGATAACCTACGTGAGATGGGACGCGGACGACGAGACCATAAAAGGCCTCTACAAAGGCGGATTGGCCTATGAGCACATAGACCCAAGATGCTTCGCCGTGGCGAACCCGCAGCTCCCAAGCATACAGAAGCAGGCTTGGGTGATGTTCTGGAGCGACGTCCCGCTCGGGGCGTGCAAGAGGATGGTCGACGAGGAGAAAGACCTCAGCGACCAGGAGAAGAAGAGAAGAAAGGGGTTCCTCGTCAGGGACGACACCTCGAAGAGGGACGACATCCTCCTCTACAAGGACTCGATGAACGGGTCTTTGATAAGGGTGTACACGAGATTCTTCCGCATAAACGGGGAGGTCTGCTACATGTGCAGCACCCAGACGACCGACCTTTTCGCCTATCCGAAGCCACTCTCGACGCTCGTCCAAGAGGACTACGCGAAAGAGGCCCAGGAGGCCTATGAGAGAAAGCTCAGCGACCTCAACAGCTGGAAGAACGCCGAGGGGTACGAGGGCGAGCTGATGCCCGATCTCGAGATAGACTACGAGGATGTGGCGATAGGGGACTACTGCCGCAAGGCGAACAGCGACGACGAGCATCGCCGCCTCAAGGAGAGATTCTCCCTTTACCCGTTCGCCGTATACACGAGCAAGCCGATATCCAACTCGATATTCGGCTTCTCGATGACGAAGGCGCTCATACCGGCGCAGAAGGCGCTTAACTACTGCTACTCAATGGTCGTCCAATGCGCGCAGAACAACGCTTTCAGCAAGATATTCGCCAAAGACGGAGCACTCGGCAACCAGGAGATAACCAACGAGCCAGGGCAGATAATCACCGACTACTCCAATGACGTGAACGGCTGGGGGATAAAGCTGGCCGAGAGCCAGCCCCTTCCGAATGACCTCACGGCTTTCGGCGGCAACTTCATGGACATCATCGCGAAGACCTACGGGTTCAGCGACGTCATGTCAGGCGAGATAGCCAACCAGGATCTATCCGGGTACGCGGTCCAGCAGATGGTAAAGCAGAACAACACCCCTATAGAGCAGCAGCAGCAGCTCTTCTGGAAATACAAGAAGGACCTCGCCAAGATACGGATCATGTTCTACAAGCACTACGTCGATGAGGCGTACTACTCATGGGACTACACGGATGGGGAGGTCGAGCTCAACGAGAAGAGCAGAAGGACGCTCATAGCCGGCTCGGCGCAAGGGCTGCCGATACAGCACCCTGACGGCACCGATTACACGCCCGAAGAGCTGGAGATGCTCCAAAAGCCGGTGGAGAAGACGCATTTCTCCTCGATAAAAGGAAGGGAACTATGGGGCAACGACTACGTCATCTCAATCGACGCGCAGCAAGGCCTCGTCGATTCCAAGCTCACCGAGGAGCAGGCGTTCGACAACCTCATAATGAACGGAGGGGTGGCCAACATGGACGCCGACACGTTCGAGTTCGTCATCAAATGCGACCCGGCTTTCTCACCGAAGACCAGAGCCTCGATGCTCACCTACGCAAGGATAAAGAGGGAAGGCGAGATAGCCCAATATCAGCAGCAGATAGCGCAGCTCCAGCAGCAATTGCAGGCTATGCAGTCGCAATTGGGATTCCAATCCAACTACAACAAGAACCTTCAGGCGGAATTCGAGAGCAAGATAAAGGCCGCGAACCGCTACACGAAGAACATCACGGACGAGAACAGCGCCCTCAAGGCGCAAGCCATGCAGTCCCAGAGAAACTCCCAGAATGGGAGAAGCCTTGGAGCGGATGGCACAACGATGACGGCGGCGGACGTGGCCAAACAGCAAAGCTGAAATCCCTCTCTGAGGGTTTCATAAATTCGCCCTTTCCCAGGCGCAAAAGCGGGAGTTCGCCATACCAAAGGCGTGTCTGAAAGGAGACAGAAAAATGATGCAAGAAGAAGAGAAAGAGAACGGCGCAGCCGAAACCGAGAGCGAAGAGGTGGGCGAGGAAGAGGTCAAGGACGAGGAAAAAGCGGAATCCGAGCCATCAGCCAACGAAGGCGATGACGGCAAAGAGGACGGCAAATCCGAGAAGAAGGCCCAATCCAAGTCAGTGAACGCCAGATTCGCCCAAGAGCGGAGGGAGCGCGAGGCACAAGCGAAGGCCAAAGCCGAGAAAGAGGCCAGGGAAGCAGAGAGAAGAGCCTACGTCAAAGGACAGGTCGACACTCTCAAGACGAACCCTTACACGGGAGACCCGATCACCGACGAGACGGACCTTGAGCAATACAAGGTCATGAAAGAGCTCGACGAAAAAGGGGATGACCCGCTAAAGGGCTTCGCGAAGGCATGGGCCGACCGAACGAGGTCGGAGATGTCCAAGCGCGAGCAGGCTCAAGCCAAGAAAGCCGAGGAAGCGAAGCAAGCCCAGAAAGAGGTTGACGACCTTGTCGCCGCCTATCCTGGATTGGATGTCCCGGCATTGGTGAAAGACGATGCTTTCCAGAAGTTCGCCAGCGGAAAATACGGCCGCTGGACTCTCACGGAGATCTACGAGACGTACAAAGCGAAAGACGGCAGGCAAGCCGAAAGCAAGCCAAGAGCCAAATCAAGCCCATCATCGATGGCGGGCGGTACGAGCGAGCCGAAGTCGATCAACGACATGACCGACGATGAGTTCCTCAGATACCGTTCCGAGAAATACGGCTACTGATTTCCTGAGAAGAGGCAAATGAAAGGAAACTACAAATATGTCTACTACAATTCCAAACGTAATCAAACACAGTGATCTTCCAATGGAATCGATCACCTACATCGACAAGAACATCAAGGTCGTCAACAAGACCGAGGCATTCTGGGACAAATTCGTCAGCCACGACAAAACCCCTAAATGCGACACCATCAAATACCGCAAGCAAATCCTTGTTGACCCAACCGCGATCGCCAAGCTTGAGGAAGGAATCATCCCAGACCCATCGAAAATCAGAGTCGTCGAATTCAAGGATTCCTTGCTCAACGTCGGCTCCTACCTCAAATACACCAGAGAGAACCTCAACAATCTAGACGACCTCTCCGAGATGGCTGCAAACCAATTGGCGCACGAGAGACTCTATGACCTCGAGAATATCAAATTCGCGGCATTCAAAGGCACGACCTGCACCTTCACCAAGACAACCGGCACATGGCAAGCCAAATTGCTCGCCCTCAAAACCCAATTGATGAAGAACAAAGCAAAGCCAATCGCAGACGGCACATTCCTCTTTATCGCCCCAGGCGAGATCATGAACCAAATCCTCATCGAGGCAGGCGAGAAGATGAAAGGCAGCGAAGCCGGAGCAAAAATGCTCGGAGACGGATACATCGGCAAATACTCCGGCTTCTCCTTCGTTGAGAGAGACGACGGCGAGATGTACCACGACACAGGCGAAAGCACAAGCTTGAAGCACAACGCATACGTGTTCGTCATCGGCAAGACAGAAACCGGCGAATTCCCAGTCAAGGCAAGAGACTTCGCAGGAGAGAACGCCGAAGTCATCAACAACGGCATCTCCTCCTCCGACAAGAACGACCCATTGAACCAATTCGGCACAATCGGCTCGAGAATCGATGGCGTCGGAGCAAAGCTCATCGCCCCTGAATGCGTCCTCAAAGCCGAAATCGACATCACCACAGACTTCGTCGCCGGAAATGATCTCTATGGCGCAGACCTCAAGGAAATCAAGGTCGAAGTGTCCTCAGCCGGAGCAACCAGCACCACCGAGGATAAGCCAGCAGCGGCCTCCAAGACCGACAGCGGCAAAGTCCCAACCAAATAATCTGATCCCCACCGATTAGACGAGCCGGCCCCTCGTTAAAAGGGCTACCAAAAACAAGGAGCAAAAAAACATGCAACAAGCTAACGAACCATTGTACGCAATCAGCTGCAACGCCATGACCCAAGAGAAGAATCTCGAAGGCGTCTATGTGCGTTTCCAAAAGGACAACAAGGACTATTACGTGCCCTTGAACACGGGCGTCAACGTCCCTAAATGGGTTTACGACATCTGGGTTGATTCCGAATGGAACGCCAAAAACAACACGAAGGGCATCAACCCTGAACACATCCGAAACTAGGGTGAAAAATCAACGGAGGAGACTTTATGAAAATCAGCGAATTGGCCTGGCTGTCCGTGAAAAGGGCGGTGGGCGACATGGGGCAGAGCATCTCATATGATGAATTCTGCTCTCAGGCGAAAAGGCAGGATGCCTATCTTTCGAACTCGATCGATAGGGTCTTCTCCGACATCAACGCCTTCTTCGGGCGCCTTGTCCAACTGGAGAAGATACCGGCCCGCATAGAGGGGTTTGACTTAAAGGGGAAGAAGGGGGAGGAACTAAGTATTCCATTCAGCTCGCTCTCCTTTAAGCCAAACGTTATAAAAGCGGTGTTCCAGTTCACCGGCAGCGGGGATTACGTCAATCTCCCTTGGTCCGTGTTCCAGAACTCCATCAAACTGAAATACGTCAAATACGACGATAGGGACGTCTATGTCCAATATAGGCTCTCCATGCCTTCCTTCAGATACGAGGAGATACTCCCTCTCAGGAAAGGGGAAAGCGATTCCGATGTCATAGACGACAACATCGACCTATATGAGACATACGGGATCATGGAAGAGGCTATGCCCCTTTGCATCGATTTCGTGGATTCCCTCCAAAACAGGGACAGCGACGCCTCTTTGGCGAACAACCTGATGATCCAGACGGAGAGCAGGATGAACGGCCTCAACACCCATGAGACCCTCTATCTCCCCAACAAGGTAAGGAGCGTTTTCAGACTATGAGCAGAAAAAGCACATTCAACTCGAACGGAATCGTCAACCACACAAGGAAGACGCTTCTCATCCCAAGTTTCGTTGGGGATGACCTCACGAGCCCTCAGACGATGGTCAGCGAGAGAAGGGCTATATACTCGAACAACTACATGTACAGGGACGGCTACGTCCAGAAGAGATTCGCCTACGTGCAGATAGCCAAGCCTGAGGCAATCCATTTCTACGAATTGAAGATGGACGGCACTAAAGGGGAAGAACCATACGAGAACCCAACGAGGATAAACGGGATGTGGAATTTCATCGCCGAGGATGGGAAGAAACACGTAGTGGCCCACATCGGCTATCTCCTATTTGAGGTAAAGAGCATCAAGGAAGACCCTTACTTCGAGCTGATAGGAGGATACAAGACAGCCGAAGGGAAGATTTATTCCTACAAATTCCTCGACCAAAGGTCATACGCCGCCATAGGCCAGAAAAGGCTTTGGTTCCTCGGAGGGAACGCGTATGTCGTCGTGCGCTTCGACAAAGACACGAGCAAGCCAACGATAACAAGGGTATGCGACTCGGACATAACGTTCGTTCCGACGACAACGATAGGGATAACCTACAAAGACGCAATAACAGGGACGAGAAGCGGCCTGGACTATCCGAACATGATGAGCAAATTCAGGAAGAACATGCTTCTGTCAGGCGTCGGGAAAACGAAGGATTCCCAGACGAAATGGTACGAATACACGCTCGACGGGCCGATTGCGTTCGAGAATGAGAACAAGGACATGGCGGAGATGACCGAGGAGGTCACAAAACGCGGGGAGGTATTGGAAAATGGCAAATAGAATATTCGTCAACAATAGCGAAGGCATCATCAGCGTCATCGGCGAAAACAACGCTTTTTACAGGGATATAAACCTTCTCGACGCAAGGCAGCCTGATGCCGTTTTCAGATACGGCTCAAACCAAGGAAGCTGGAGAGCCAATCTTTCTTCGATAGCCGAGATACTCAAAAGCCCGTATTTCAATGCCTTGTCCATTGAGGCTTTCTGCGTCATAAAGAAAAAAAGCGGAAAGACCAGATACATCTCAATAGCCACGAGAAAGATAACCAACCATGTGGCTGAGAATGTTAGCATAAAAAACAACCCGTCTTTTGAAAAAGACGACGAATATGCAAGGATTTTCGTCTCCCAAATCAACCACACAACGTCATGGGATCAAAACTATCTAATAATGGCAGAAGTGAGTTTAAGCCCTCTTCTATCCACAATGCGCTCCAGCAGTGGTGAGGAGACCGTAATCGGCCTCAACGTCAATACTTCCAATGCGAAGACGACATATATAAGGAATTCAATCGACGACAAGGAAGTCAGCCATGATGGCGCCATTGTCCAAACCAAAGATAAGCAAGAACTCATTGACTTGAATTCCGGAGTAGGCTTCTCTCTCAATTGGAACGACGGTAATGTCTCATCGTGGATAGACCCTAGCAATACAGGAACCTATGGCGTGGAATGTACCATTGGAGGGAAACTCCGTTTCTACGCAGATGAAGATGCCCATGCGAGCAGCAAGTCGAGCGGGGATATGAGTTTCTACGATTTTGCTTCATATGTGATAATATCAAGACCATTCAAGCCGATATCCCTGAGAATTGTCAATAACGCGAACGAAGAGTATTTCAACGATGGCTCGCAGGATTTCGCAAAACCTACTTCGGAGCACTATGTCGTAACATACGACAATGAGGAAGAAGTTGAGGCTTATCCAAACAGCACATCCACATCGTCTCCCAAAGTGGAATATTATCTTGACGAAGGTTGCACTCAAACCGCAGACAGAAGGAAAATGGACCCTTCTAAATACAATTCGCTGTACGTGAAAATTTACCTCAACGATTTCGTTAACAATGTGTATCAAGGAAGGCTGAAAAGCATCGTTTACAAACAAACGATGGCAGATAGCGTTTCCGCATCCGGCTCTTTCATTCTGGGGAGCACACCGGTAAGCCAGATAAACTCTATCAAAATCAGCGCCACCCTCAACAGCGGGACAAGCAGCGGCAATGTCCCGTACAACGCAGGGGAAGGCGACCTAAGATACGAATTTCAATACCCAAACTCCGCATACGACGACAATACGAAGCCTTTGAACATCTACGTTTTCAGCTATGGCGCCAGTAATGGCCCATACGATATCTCGCAAATGGTGGAAATGAAAAAACCGGAGATTTCTGAAGCGACTGCCATTACAGGCAAAAGACTATCCCAGGCTCTCATCAACGGAACCACGATTGACCTCACGGATACCGTCGTCAAAGTTACGTATAAGGATTCTGATACGACAAACACCCTGAAATTCGACAAAGGCAATAAAGGCGAGAATGGGACGTTCAGAGCATCGTGTGCCGAACTTCAAAACAATCCGTTCGACGGCTCCGAGAAAGCGACCGTAAACGTGACGTTCGATGGCGGGAAATTGGAAAAGGAATTGACCATCGAATTGACAGGCAAAGACAAATTCGGCACCGAAATAACTCCGGTAAACCTCAAAATAGTCGTTTATGAGGTTGCTGAGATAAAAGGCATAGCCCTCATCTCCCCGACCACGGAATACAAAGTAGGGGATACCTTCCTCAATGAGAAAGACGAGACCGTCGTCAAAATCTGGTACAGCAAGCAGATAGACCCTAACACAGCCAAGGAAGGCTCGTTCAAAATTCCATTGAGAAACTCGTTCAGCTCGCTTTCGGTATATCCTCCGAGAGGGACTGAATTCGCCTCCACTGGCACTGTGACGGTCAGGGTGCAGTCGATTTTCGACACGACCAAATACGTTACTTACGACGTGATAGTCAACCCTGCCGTGAAAATGTCCTCCGATTCGACGACGGAGACTTACAGATTCGTCAAGAACGCTGGGACGTTCTCATACAAGACCGAGAACGGAGTTTGTGAGATAAAGAACGATATGTACGTCAAGGTCAAGTCCACTGACGTCATCACTTCTCCAGACGGCGCTTTGAAAATCAATGGGGAATTCGCCCAAAGCTATGACAGCGAGAAAGGCGTGAAGATATATGGGTATCTTACCAACGTCAACAAACCCGATCTTAATGGCGTGCTCGTCGATTTCAACGACTGCGTCCCTCCTATCTCAGGCTCATCGAACATGACGATCAAGTTCCCTTGCTACGATAAGGACGCGTCCTCTTTCGTCGAGGGTTGCACCTTCGGAACGAGATTCGGCCACAACAACTCCCTGAACAGGCTTTTCCTCTCCGGGAACCCGGATAAGCCGAACTACGATATCCATTCCGTCGAGCCGAATGTCGCAAACGAGAATGAGGGGTCTTCCGTCCTTGAGGGCGATTTCTCCTATTTCCCTGACGAGGCGATGTGCAAGTACGGCGAGAGCGAGAACTCCATCGTCGGATATGACGTCGTGTCGGACTCAAAACTCCTCGTCCTGAAAGACAAGTCAGCCAAAGAAAGAACGATTTATTTCAGGGTTCCGAATATGGTGACGATGCTCGACTCCTCCGGAAACGTCATGAAAGACGTCTCCGGCAATGAGCTCAAACAGGAGGAGTACTCCGTGTATATGTCTAATTCTCCGGTGGCTGGGGTTTCACCGTTCTCCATAGCGAATTTCAATGGGGACACCGTTTTCGTCGACGACGACAACGAAGTCGCAGGACTCGATATCGAGGGCATAATCGGCGACAGCCAAAGACAGGCGAACACACGCTCGCATTACATAGACAGGAAACTCAAGGGCTTCGACATGTCCAAGGCGAACCTCGAGACATTCGGAAGATACCTCATCCTCGACATACCCAACGTCGCAGCGTTCATCACCGACAGGGAGACGATATCCAATGGGCAATATGAGTGGTGGAGGATAGACTCCATGGGCTCAAGATGCTTCATGGAGATGGACGGAGAGCTGTATTACTCGACCGAGGACGGCACGCTATGCAAGCTCGTGGAAGGAGAGTATTCCGACAAAGACAGGTATTTCATAAATGTCGCTTTGGGGGATATGTCCCACAAGAAATGCATCATATTAAGCAAAGAATACACGAACATATTCGACGACGAGCATCTCTTCACGTGGAGGACGAAGCCGAAAAGCGAAAAATCCTATATGGATTGGATTTACTCCAAGGTGATAGACGCCACTTTCGGCGATTCGACTGAGGCGAAGATAGACAAAGAGAAAAATCTCATAAAGGTGAAGGGGGACTACGTCAAGATGCTCGGCTCGCTGAACGAAGTGTACCTCAGCCCTATCGATGGGTCGTTCGAGGACTCGATGTATGGCAAACCATTCCACCTATGCGAGGTTGAGGATGAGAATGATCTCCTCTCAATCGGCACCGGAAAATCCAACACATTCAAACTCTTTGACGAAGAAGGTGAGGAGGAGAAACTCAGCGAAGCGAAGTACGCCAAGGGCTTCAGGGTATGCAGAAGGCTCGACGGGGAGATACCTGCGAGAAAATCCGCGGATGGGGAAATCCAGCTTTACGATGGGAATGGCGACGACGCAAAGCCGCTTGACCTGATACGATACGGAGGGCAGGACGGAAAAATGCAGATATCCGGAGTCCTCACGAAAATACTCAACATAAAATCCAGGCTTGTTTCAGCCCCTTTGATGATCTCGACGGCGAACTGGTTCAAGCACGTCATCAAGATGGACATATCCGAGGGCACGAACGACGTCAGCGACATAGCCGTGGCGTACTGCAACAACAAGATACCTTACATCGTGGAAGACTCCGTGATGGACAGAGGGCAGACGATAGACCTTGGGATGTTCTCGTTCCTTGACGTCGATTTCTCGACAGACTTCTATACAAGGACTTATACTATTGGAAGAGAGCTAAAATGTATTAAATACATTTCCGTAGCCTTCGCAAGCGACAAGGACATGAATTCGGTCGTGCCTTCGGTCTCGCTTACCTACACGGTCTCGAGATTGTCCAGAGGCGTTGGCGATTAGGAGGGAACAAAATGAAAAAGAAAGCAATCAAACTCATTCTAGGTGTGGCGCTAGGCTACGTTTACGCAGTCTCTTTGATTCCACGGAAGACAGTGATGGTCAATGCCGAGGGGGAGGAATCCGTGGTGACAGATGCACCATCCTCCCAAATCGCTGAAGCTTCTTCTTTCCAAGAGGACGTGGAAAACTCAGCATTCGCAAGCAAGAGCGAATTGGGGGGCGAGGGAGAGCCGGTGGCAAGCGAGCCATCCGACCCAACTCCCGAAGAGCCAACGGATGACGCTTGGAAGCAAATCCAGGAATACGTCAAACAATTGGAGGAGCAAATCAAGCAACTCAGCGAGACCAAATTCCTCAATGGGACTATCGGCGGATTGATTTCCAGCGCCCTGACCCTTTTGGTCTATGCAATCTTCAAGATAGCCGACAGAAAGGGCTTAAAGACGAGAACGGAATTGTTCAGCCGCGCCAACGGTCTTCTTGACCAGGTGAGCGGGAAAGTGGAGGAGCTCCACAAGACGGAGACCATCACCGAGGAGCAATACAAAGCCGCGACCAACGCCGTTGCCACGTGTTCCAATTTGCTGAACGAGACCAATTCGACACTCAATATGAAAATGGAGGAGACTGACGCCAAAATCTCCGAAATGAAAGATGAGGTCACCTCCAGATACAACGAGGCGATGAACCTCCTTGAGGCCAAAACAAACGAGGCTTTGAGCGAATTCAGAGACAAGACGAACGAGACTCTCGAAAAGGTCCAAAGCGATTACGCAACCCTTCTCGAGAAATACGACAAGCTCGTCTCGATGATCATGGAGATGGCGAAAGGCACGCCAGACCTAATAAAGTCAGGAACCTATTCGAAGATAGTGGAGATTGACTCCAAAGACCAAAGCAAGGGGGAATAGCCGATGGCCGAGGAGAAGAAAATAACCAAAGGGCAATACGAGACGATAAAGACCCTCAGGAAATACAAGAGAATCAAATACGGGATGAAGGCTGGGACGTATGTCTCCTGCCTCATTCCCTTCGGAGCGATCCTAGGAACGCATTGGGAGGAATGGTTCGCCGCTCAGGACGAGTCCGGCATATCAATCGGAGTCGGGTTCGGCATGCTTCTCGTGGCGACGATATCCACGATCGTGTGCATCATGAAGAGGGACGAGGAATTCATGAAGAAGTTCTCCCCTTTGCTCTACGTCTCCGTGCTATGCGCAATGTGGGCCGTGTCCTTCATGTTCCTGTCCTCCATCATGACCGAGGCGGGGACGATGTTCCTATACACCGCCATCGGCATAGCCAGCGGCGGCGTCATCGACCAGGTTGACAGGGTGTTCGTGGATGAGAGATACAAGATACTCGTCAAAGTCGCCGAGGACAACGGGCTCACCAACAAAGGCGCTTTCATCAAGCAAGTCATGAAGCAAGCCAAGGAAGACGCCGAGAGAAAGCAAAGGGAGGCCGTCGAATGAGAAGAAAAGACAAAACAGCCATAGCATGGTACCTAGGCCTAGGCGTGTTCGCCTTATTGGGAATCGCCTGCTTCGTGGTCGGATATGGCTTGAAGGACGGCTGGGAAGCAGTTCTGGCGTGGTTCACGAGCAAATGGGCGATGTGGGTTTATGTGTTCGCCGCCCTCTATATCGTGATTTTGGCCGGATACGTTTTGTGGAAGAAAGACAAGGATGCCTTAGATGGAAAATAGCAAGGAAGAGAAAGAATACACCATAAGCTTCGGCAAGGCGAAGCGCAGGATAAACCCGAAGAAGACGATGTACGCCTTCAACATAATTTTCATCGTCCTCCTCATATCCATAATGACCCTGGCGAACCTCATAATCGACCCGGAGCACATGGATTGGTGGGGCTGGCTCACAAGGATGCTTATCCTCGTGGGGATACTCATCCCTTCCATCGTGCTTGGCGAATTGATGAGCATTGACAGGCAGAAGGAGAACCCTGACGGCTTATATCAGATATCCTTGAAGAGAATCCATTCCGACCTCGAATCCATAAAAGAAATAAAAATCTATTTCTCGCAGTTCTTCTTCTGGTTCAAAGAGAGGGAGAACATAAGGGTGAGAAGGGACTATCTCATGTCCAATGAGTACTGCGAGTTCGACGGGCTTGAGGCGACGTACATCGTCAGATACGTCCGCAAGGAAGACCTGAAGGAACTCACCCAGCACCCTATCACCAAAACCGCCAGCGACGGCAAGGAGATAGTCATCAAGATGCTGAGCGAGGAGAAGGCACAAGTGGTGTCCGAGATGCTCAAAGGGAAACTCGACATCCAAGAGAATTCATACGCCTATTACCTCACTTCATCCGATGACGAGGAGACTTCCAGAAGCATCCTCCAAGAAGGGCGTAGGATATCCAGGCAAAGGGTGAAAAGCGTTATGAGAAGCAGGATATTCAAAATCCTGTCTTTCGTCATATTCTCGGCCATATGGGCGATGATCGTCCCGGACAGCTCTTCCGATATGGGCTCGGTCCAGACGTGGATGAACCTCACCTCAAGGCTCGCCGCGATGATCGGAGGCCTTACCTCAGGCTGGCTCACCTCAATCACCTCATCCAAGATGATGGCTAGCGAGATGGACAAGAAGTCGGAGGTCCTCGAGACGTTCAAGCTCGATTACGAGAAAGGGATATTCGTTCCGAAATCCTACGAGGAATTAGCCGCCGAGGAGGAAAGCGAGTACAAGAGGAAGCTCGAGGAGGCGAGACTCAACGTGATCACCCCCGAGACCGCAGGCAATCTATTAGGAGGTCCAAGCGATGTATGAATTCGACATGACCAAAAACAGGTCCGCATACAAAGCCCATCTCGATGACATAGGCGTCAAGACCCTTCCCGACCAGCCAGGGAAGAGGGGGTTCACGGCAGAGGAGGTGAAGCTCCACTTCAAAGCCCCAATAGACTTCCTTTTCTCCCTCATAGGGAAAAACCTCAATGAGATGGCGGCGGTTCTAGCGAAATACGACCTCACCATCGAGGAGGCGCAGAAGGAGATAAAGGAACTCCAGACGGCGATAGCCAAAGGCGTGCTTTTCTCCCCGGCTCTTCAAGGGACGGCTCCGGACCCCACCCAAGTCAGGGTATGGCTCGACACATCCGAAAGCGAGGATACGCAAGAGGAGATACCAAAAGACAAGATTGTTTCCGCCGCAAGCGAACCGCAAATTCTAACGCTGGAAGAGAAAACCGGGTCTCTTACCTTCGAGGATGGACAGGAATTAAAAGCCGTTCAAGAAGATGATGAGGAAACTCTTATAAGCTCCGAAGAAAGCGAACAACTTAATACCATTGAGGAGGAAGAACAAGAGACTTTGCCTCTTATAGATAACGACAACAATCTCACCGTCATAGACGATGAGAGCGAATTCAAGATTATGGATTCATAAGCCAAAAAAAGGAGAAAAAGTAAAATGGCAGACATAAAAACGAAATACAGACGATATGATAGCAACACTAAGACTTTTGATACTATCTATTTCAAGACAACAGCCGATCAAGTACTTAATGTTAGTGATAATAAGACAGATGAAACAAGAACTTGGAAAGGAGTTTTGTCCAATAAATATCTTATTAATGGACAACACTGGGTAGCCCCGGCAACCAATTCAACCACTTCGGAAATCACTCTTAAAACTGATCATATTAATTTATCGACTATAACAGGCACAAACTACATTAAAACTGATCAGTCAATCACCGAGGCGTTAAAAGCGTTGGATAAAGCAGCAAAGGATGCCAAGGACTCAATTCCATCCGGTGTGTTGACCACGGCAAACT
>CAVGNR010000013.1:0-71961 GCA_963630675.1 Escherichia coli | reverse complement strand
CTAAGGTAGCGAAATTCCTTGTCGGGCAAGTTCCGACGCGCATGAATGGTATAATAATTTGGGCGCTGTCTCGACAGCAGACTCGGTGAAATCTTATTACCTGTGAAGATGCAGGTTACCCGCGACTAGACGGAAAGACCCCATGGAGCTTTACTGTAACCTAATATTGAGCGTCTGTTCTCCATTCGCAGCATAGGTGCCAGGCTATGAAGCCAGGGCTTTGGCCTTGGTGGAGCCGCCAATGAGATAGCACTATTGGAGGATGGCCGTTCTAACGTACGCCCTCACGAGGCGGCGGACAGTGTTAGGCGGGCAGTTTGACTGGGGCGGTCGCCTCCCAAAGAGTAACGGAGGCGCTCCAAGGTTCGTTCAGCATGGTTGGAAATCATGCGGTGAGTGCATTGGCATAAACGAGCTTGACTGCGAGGCCTACAAGCCGAGCAGGGACGAAAGTCGGACAAAGTGATCTTGCGGTTTCGTATGGAAGAGCCGTAACTTAACGGATAAAAGCTACCCTGGGGATAACAGGCTGATCTAGTCCAAGAGTTCACATCGACGACTAGGTTTGGCACCTCGATGTCGGCCCATCACATCCTGGAGGGGAAGTACCTTCCAAGGGTTTGGCTGTTCGCCAATTAAAGTGGTACGCGAGCTGGGTTCAAAACGTCGTGAGACAGTTTGGTCCCTATCTGTCGTGGGCGTAGGATGTTTGAGTGGACTAGTCCTTAGTACGAGAGGACCGGGATTAACGGAGCACTGGTATATCGGTTGTCGCGCCAGCGGCATGGCCGGGTAGCTACCTCCGGAAGAGATAAATGCTGAAAGCATATAAGCATGAAGCTCGCCACGAGATGAGACATCCCATTCGAAAGAAGTAAGTGCCCCCCGAAGTCAGGGGGTCGATAGGCCGGATCTGCAAGCGCCGCGAGGCGTTCAGGAGACCGGTACTAATAGCACGAGGACTTAATTTCACCTATCCTTTTTTGAGGATATAGCAATTTGAGTCGCTTATAGATCAAAATATTGACGGTTGGAGCATGTTCAAGGATAATATCCAGTGTTCAGAGGGCATCGGCCCATGGAAAAAGTCTGGTGGCGATGGCGCGGTGGTCACACCCGTTACCATCCCGAACACGGAAGTTAAGCACCGCAGCGGCGAAGATAGTGAGGCTCGAAAGGCCTGCGAAAATAGCGCGCCGCCGGGCTTTTTTCTTTTATGCCCCCTCCCCTCCGTTGCCTATTTGGCGATAGTGTGGGATAATAGGAGAGCTTAAGTGCAAAAAGAAAATTATGGCAGCAAGTAAACAAACAAAATACGGAGATATCCAAATCTCTGAAGAAGTGATAGCTCAAGTTGCTGGAGATGCAGCGATCTCCTGTTACGGAGTTATGGGCTTAACCCAAGCGCCATCTCTTGGTGGTGTTCTTACTGAGGGCGTTAATAAACTTTTAAAAAACACCGATTATGTTAAAGGCGTTTACTGCCGTAAAGCCAAAAAAGGCTATCAAGTTGATGTCTATCTCGTAGTTGCTTATGGTGTGAAGATAACAGAAGTCGTTGGGGAAGTGCAAAAGAAAATTGCATACGACCTTAAGAATGTCTTCCCTATCGACTATTGGAAGGTGAACGTATTTGTTCAAGACATCCAAGAAATCGAGTGAAAAATATATGAAACGCATTAATGGACAAGAATTAAAACAGTTGTTTTTGTCAGGGGCCAATAACCTCTATAATCACTACCCGGAAATCGATCAATTAAACGTTTTCCCTGTTCCAGATGGTGATACTGGCATGAATATGAACTTAACTCTTACGAGTGGTTCAAAAGAAGTCAAAAACAATAATGATGAATCCGTCGAAGTGATTTCTCGTCTCTTCTCTAGAGGCTTAATGATGGGCGCTAGAGGAAATTCCGGTGTTATTACCTCCCAAATCTTTAAAGGCTTCTCCGAAGCTTGCAAAGGAAAAACCACTTTATCCGTTAAAGATTTAGCAAAAGCCTTCGTTTCTGGTAAAGAAATTGCCTATAAGGCTGTTAAAGCACCAGTTGAAGGAACTATTCTTACCGTTATTCGTGAAGCAAGTACCGCTTTAAACGAAAATATTGCTAAATTCGCTACTATTGAATCTGCTTTGGATTTCCTTTTCTTGGAAGCGAAGAAGTCCCTTGAACACACCCCAGATCTCCTTCCTGTTTTAAAACAAGTTGGTGTTGTTGACTCTGGTGGAGCTGGCCTTACCGTTATCATTGAAGGTATGGCAAAGGCTGCAAAAGGAAAATTTGTCGAACGTATCGAGAATTTAGCCGAAGGCGAAGCTATTTCTAATGTATTGTCTACTCCAAATGGTAAATATGCAGGTGCAGAATTATCCGAATCCGAAGAGGGATATGGATATTGCACTCAGCTTCTTATCCGTTTAGGAAAAGCGGGAGATGGAAAGAAACCATTTAACGAGGAACGTTTCAAGAATT
The DNA here is from genome assembly GCA_963630675.1 of Escherichia coli. Classification (GTDB taxonomy): domain Bacteria; phylum Bacillota_I; class Bacilli_A; order RFN20; family CAG-826; genus UBA4951. The sequence continues at coordinate 69,487 of CAVGNR010000013.1, read as the reverse complement.
TCCTTTCGAATCATGGTAAATCCGTCGTCTTTGTTAGAGACGATGATTTAGTGAAAGTCCATGTCCACACTTTAACCCCTGGTATGATGCTTAATTTTGCCCAACAATATGGCGAATTCTTAACTATCACGATCGAAAATATGTCGGAAGAACACCATAACATTGAACATGGTAATGTTGCAACCGATATGGAAAGCAATATTGCTCGTGCGAAAGCGGAAAAAGCAAATAACACCCCCTTAAAAGAATATGCCTTAATTGCTGTTTCTTCTGGTTCCGGGTTAGACGAAATGTTTAAAGAACTTGGCGTTGATGTCATTGTTTCTGGCGGACAAACAATGAACCCATCCACTCAAGATTTCTTAGATGCGGTTAAAAAAGCACACGCAAAGAATGTGTACATCCTCCCAAACAACTCCAATATTGTCTTGGCCGCCAATCAAGCTTGCGATGTTTTAGCGGAAGATGAGAACGTTAATTGTTACGTCATTCCTTCAAAGAGTATTCCTCAAGGATTAAGCGCCTTGATGCAATTCTCTGCTGATAGCGATGCCGATACAAACTTTGAAACAATGAAGTCCGCTTTGAAAAACGTTTCTTCCGGATCTGTTACCTATGCTATTAAGGATACGGATATCGAAGGCGTTCATATCACCAAAGACTATTACATGGCCATGCGTGATGATAAAAAAGTGGTTGCCTGTGTCCCTGATAAGCTTGTTGCTTTAAGGGAACTTGTCAAATCGCTTATTAAGCCTGAAGTGGTGGTTATGACCATCATCGCAGGCGAAGATATCAAAGAAGATGATGTTCCTTCTATCCAAGAAGAACTTCAAAATCTCTATCCTGATGTCGAAATCAATGTCTTCTCTGGTAAGCAACCTGTTTATTCCTTCCTCGTTGGTGCGGAATAATTAATCAATGTTACTTAAGCGTTTCTCGTAAAGGGAGACGCTTTTTATTTTGGAAATAACGGACTTAAAGATAGCATTAGCAAACGTTTAAAACATATATAAAATATCGAATGATACTTGCAAAAAATGAATTAATAAAATTGCATTAAAAATAAATTAGTTGTAACTTACTTTAGCAAGACTATAATTATGGCGACGAAAAGAGGACTATATAAATGTCAGGTTTATTGTTGATTGCCGCTTTAAGCCTTGCGGCAGTGCAAGTTAAAGGAACTTCTGGCGAAGACATAACCATATTTAATTCTTTTAACTATAAAACTTTTGGCGAAGACGAGGATACAACCTTTAATGGCGAATTTCGCATAGAAGAGCAAAAAGAAGATATTCAGCCTTTTAATACAACTTTAGATTCCGCAAAGAAAATCAATTTTCCAGAGGCACAAAATAATTGGGAACATCCCATGACAAAAATTACAGGCTCCGTTGGCACTGGAAGAATCCCGGACGATTATTATTATTTTTGTTATTCCGGATAGAGCTTACTTCAAATGCTGTTACGATCCAACGAAATTTCCTCTTGAGATTTCAATTTTAGACGAAAACCATAATTACATGTTTGATGTTAAAGACTATTTTGATGAGGAAAATCCATCCGCTAACGCTTTTATGAAAAGAGGCGCATACTATTTGAAAATTCATAACCCTAATAGTGTTTCTGTTACTTATGGCATTTATTTAGGCATTAGGCTGGATACCAAATTAATTGCTGAGAATATGCGAACATTGGTTTTGAACGACGAATTCATGTCAAAACACCAAGCCGTAGTTTGGCAATCGGATTATTTGCCTAAGGACTCTCAGCCAATTGATGGAACCTTGCTTGAAGAAAACCATACAAACGGTTTACTTACAACATTTAAACTACCACGGATTGTTTCTTGCGGAAGAGATTATAAAGAAATTTATAGAGTTGTATATCTCTGGGGAAAAGACTCTTTAAACGCCCTTCTTAAAGATGTTGATAATTTGCTTGTTACTTTAGATAAAATAAAAAAGGAAAATGAAAGAATAACAAACTTAACAACCAGTTTAACTATGATCTCTACAAGTTTGAGCATGGTTAGTTTCTTTTGCTCAAATAAACTACTGGATACGGTGAATTTAGGACTTGGCCTTGTCTCGAATATCATTGGAAATAAAATTGATTGGGACTATTCCGACCTTTGTTATCATTTAGGAGTGATTCAAGGAGCGATAGGGAATTCGGATGAAAACGATGGTCTAGTTTTAAAATTGACACAAGAAGCCTCTTTAGAAAAGGAAAAGACGGGCAGCAAAAAACATTTCACTACGAAGTATCGTTTGAAAATTGAAGAAAAGGTTAGATCTGATAACGGAGAACGTTTAAAAGGCGATGCCATAATTGCAAGAAAATCAAAACATCATGAAGAAATACGAATTGCGGCCGATAAAGTCTCACCTTCTAATACTAGCGGCTGTTTTAAAATATACGACAACGTTAACGATGTAGATCATTTGATTTGGGAGAACTATTAGTATGAAAAAGATACTTTGCTTAATTTCTTTGTCTTTTTGTTTGTTCTCTTGTCAGAAACAAAAGAGCGATCTTGAGATTCTTATAGAAAACTCTTGCCTTCCTATAGGGGCCAAATTGGAAAGATTAAAAGATGAATTAGAGTTTGAGGAAAAAAGGAAAGACGATTTCAACGTTTATTCTATTAAGGCTGAAAAACTCTATGAAGGGGAGAAGACTTATATTTATTTTGACGATGAAGGAAAATGCGTTGGCCTTCTTACAAGAAATCCTTTTTATGGATTTAATATCTTTGGCGTTGGGATTTATGACCAATTTTATGATCCCTGGTATCCTCAAAAAGATGAGGACCATGGCTGGTACCAGCTAGCTAGAGGATATGATTATTATGAAAACGTTTTAGATGACGCTAAGAACAGAAAAGGAGAGGTTTGGTATGGGGCTTTCAACCACGATGAAACTATCGAACTAAAATTTTCTGTTGATTTTTCTGGCGAGGAATATAATGAATCCATGGGATGTGTCCGTGCATTAGAAGTTATCGTTAGTGGGCAATAAACAAAGACACATATGGTAAAATGTTTTTGATGGCTATCTCGAAATCAAAAGCATTTAATGAAGCGTTACGATCCATAGGAATCGTTGAACCGATAGATGTTTTAAAACATCTCCCTAGGAAATATGATGATTTTACATATTCTCTTTCGAAGTCTTCTTATGAAGATAAGGAAAGAGTGGTTCTTTTAGGAAAACTGGTTGGGAATATGCCTAGATGTCTTCGTTTTGCAAAACGAAGCGTCTATCGTTTCTCTTTTGAGACGACAAAAGGATATGTATTTGATGTTGAGGCGTGGAATCAAACTTATCTCTCTCATTATCTTAATTTGGATGATATTTTCACATTAGTCGGATATTTCGATAAGAAAAGAAACAAAATAACTCTGTCTAAGATTCTCAAAGGAGAAATTGAAAGCAACGTTTCTTTAAGACCAATCTATTCTTTGCCTAGCAATATTGCAAACCATACCTATCAAGCATTAGTGAAAAGGGTTCTTCTTTCTTACAAAGGAAAATTAGAAGACGAAGTGCCTTCTTCTTTGATGAAGAAATATCGTCTTTCTTCTGCTTGGGATTCTTTTAAAGACGTTCATTTTCCAAACTCAAAGGGCGAAATCCACCAAGGGATGCGTTATTTTAAGTATCAAGAAGCACTTTCTTTCTCTTTGAGAAATCAACTTGTTCGTGGGGAGAACAAAGCTCTAGCGAAAGATATTCGAAGGAAAATACCTGAGAATAGGATGGAGCAATTCATCAAAGTCTTGCCATATTCACCTACAAGCGATCAAATGAAAGCCTTTCAAGAATGCTTGGCCGACATGAATTCTAGCCAAGTTATGTATCGTCTTCTCCAAGGGGATGTCGGAACGGGCAAAACGTTAGTGGCCGCTTTATGTGCGTATGCGAATCATTTACGAAGTGAACAAACCGCCATCATGGCTCCAACGGATTCTTTAGCAAGACAACATTACGACAACCTTAAAAAGATTTTTGAAGGAACCAACGTGAACATCGCTTTGTTAGTCGGTTCTCTTTCTCTAAGCGAAAAACGTGCCATAGCAGATGATTTAAAAGACGGAACAATTGATTTGGTTGTTGGTACGCATGCTTTATTTTCCTCGAAAGTGGAATATGCCTATTTAGGCCTTGTCATTATTGACGAACAACATAAATTTGGCGTCAACCAACGCACCCTCCTAGTCGATAAGGGTGAACACGCAGACCTATTGATGATGAGTGCAACGCCAATTCCAAGAACCTTGACCTTAACCGTATATGGAGATTTAGATGTTTCCACCCTTAGTGAATTCCCAGCCAAAAAAAGAGATGTGAAATCTCAAATTCTTTCCCCGAACGATCCAAAAATTCAAACGATTATTCAAAACGCCATTTCTAGTAAGCATCGAGTTTACATTGTTGTCCCACAAATCGAAGGTGGAGAAAAAGAGAATACATCCGTTTTAGAAATTGCTGAAGAATACAAAAAGCTTTATCCAAATAAAGTAACGATGATGCACGGGAAAATGAGTGAAGAGGATAAGGAAGTCGCTCAAATCGCTTTCCGAACCGGTTTATGCCCTATTTTAGTTGCTACCTCTCTTATCGAAGTAGGAATTGACGTAAAAGAAGCCAATACCATGATTGTTTACGCTCCAACACATTTCTCTTTATCTTCTCTTCATCAACTTCGTGGAAGAATTGGAAGAGATGGAACGCCCTCTCTTTTCATTATGGCTTATAAAAAAGGGGAAGAACCCGATAGTGAGGAAAAATTAGACATCCTATTAAAGACGGATGATGGATTTAAGATTGCCGAAGAAGATCTTCGTCTTCGTGGGCCAGGTGAAATTTTAGGCGTAAAACAATCAGGTCTCCCTTCTTTTAACGCTTTGAATGTGATTGACGACTTCAAAATATTCGAGTGCGCAAGAGATGACGCAACCTGGATTCTTATGCATAAAAATGATCCGGAAAACAAAGAAATCATTGAGCGGATTCAAAATGAAAAGAGAACTTCTTTATCCTAGTAAAAAGAAGAGTCTCTAGTTATACTAGAGAAGATATGACAAAGGAAAAACGTATGAAAAAGATAGTAGTAGACATGATGGGATCAGACTTAGGAAGTGCGATTACAGTAGAAGCCGTAAAAGAATTCCATAAAAAGCATCCCGATTATGAATTGATTTGCGTTGGCAAAAAGGAAGAACTTTCCTCTCTTGATTTTGCAAGAATCATCGATGCAAGAGACGTTGTTCCTATGACTGCCGGAGCTCTAGACGTCCTTAGAAGAAAAGATTCTTCAATGGTCGTTGCTTTGAAAACGGCCGCGGAAGAAAAAGCGGATGGTGTTGTTTCTGCTGGTGCAACAGGCGGTTTCCTTTCTGCTGCTACTTTGATTTTAAAGAAAATTTCAGGTGTTCTAAGACCGGCTTTAATTACATCCTTTCCGAATCTAACGAACAATGGTGAGACCTATGTCACGATTTTAGACGTTGGAGCTTCCAATGAAAATACACCAGAGGAAATGGCTCAATTTGGCTATATGGGTGCCACCTTTTCTGAATCCGTGTACGGAATTAAAAACCCTGTTGTAAAAACATTAGCCAATGGTACTGAAGAAGGAAAAGGCTCTCCAGAAGGAAAGGCTGCTTATAAGTTACTTTCCCAAGATAAGAGAATCAATTTCCAAGGAAATATCGAAGCGAGCCAAGTTCTTATGGGCGCTGCTGATGTTGTAGTTACAGATGGCTATTCCGGAAACATTCTTTTGAAATCGACAGAAGGAACAGCCAAAGGAATTGGAAAACTCTTAAAAGCAGGCTTCAAAAAGAATCTTGGCACAAAACTTGGATATCTCTTATCCAAGAGCGTTATCGGAAATATGAAGAGGCTCATGGATCCAAAGAAAGTTGGAGGAGCCATGTTAATCGGCATCAATGGTGTGGCTGTGAAAGCCCATGGTAATTCCAATGCCGAAGCCTTCCTTTCTGCTATGGAAGTTGAATACCGCATGATTGAGGCTCAAATCGTTCAAAAGATTTCATCCTCTTTCGAGAAAGAAGAAACAAAATGAGCAAACCCGTTAGTGAACTTTTAAAGAAAATGGGCATTGTCCCTCACGATGAAACCCTCTATGTTGAAGCTTTGACGCACTCATCTCATAATGGTGCGGGCATGAATACAAAGCACTTCGATTACGAGAGGTTGGAATTTTTAGGAGATTCCATCGTTGGCTTTGTTGTAGGGCAACTTTGTTATCGTCTTCATCCTGAAATGAGGCAAGGTGACCTTTCTGTTCTTCGTTCGCAATTTATCCGTACAGAATTTGAAGCGGAATTAGGATTAAGCCTTGATCTTGGCGATTATGTTCAGGTTGGCCCTTCCTACACAAGTGATCCAAAACAATCCCTTTCCTTAATGGAAGACGTTTTTGAGTCTTTCACAGGCGCTCTTTATTTAGACCAAGGATTTGAGAAAGTGAATGCTTTTTTGATTTCTCTTTATTATGAAAAAATCAAAAATGGCAAGATTGAAGTAGCGGAGAATCCTAAGAGCGAACTTCAGGAACTTCTTCAAGCAGACTACAAACAAGCCGTTACCTATCGTCTTATTAGCGAAAAAGAAGAGAATAATGTTCATTATTTTGTAATGGGTGCTTATTTCGATAATTATTTGTTAGGTGAAGGCGAAGGCAAAACCAAAAAAGAGGCTCAGGCAAACGCCGCTCGCGACGCATTGACGAAAAAAGCCTTCAAAGGCTTAAAATAAAGGGGTTTTTATGGGTTTATTCGCGTATTTAAAGAACAAATTCTCTAAGAAAAAAGAGCAGCCTTCTTCTCAATCTCAAACTTTGAAATATCAAAAAGGCTTGGCGAAATCTCGCGCTGCTTTTGCTGATCGTTTAGAAGAACTTTCCAAGCGTTATGAAAAAGTAAACGCGGATTATTTTGATGAATTAGAACAAATCCTTATCGAAGCGGATGTTGGCGTCGAATTGACCTTAAAACTCTTAGACAACCTTCTTAGTAAATCGCAAAAAGAAGGAATCACCGACCCAAAGAAAATCAACGAAGAACTCATTGATATGATGTTCGTTGATTATCTCGAAAGTGGGGATTCCATCGTTAACGATATTCAATTCCATGATGGCGAAACGACTGTTTTGCTTGTTATTGGTGTCAATGGTGTTGGCAAGACAACAACTATCGCCAAATTAGCGAAACGTTATCTTGATCAAGGAAAGAAAGTCATGCTTGCAGCCGCTGATACCTTCCGTGCTGGAGCAGTGGAACAACTTAAAATTTGGGCAAAAAGATTAAATTGTCCGATTATTGCCAAAGAGGAAAACTCTGATCCTGCATCCGTTTGCTTTGATGCGGCTAAATACGCTAAAGAGCATCACATTGATTTATTAATCGTCGATACAGCGGGAAGACTCCAAAATAAGAAAAACCTCATGGATGAACTCGCTAAGATGAAGCGCGTTCTTTCTCGAGAAATCCCTAACGCACCTCATGAAACCTTCCTTGTTATTGATGCGACCACTGGACAAAATGGCGTCACTCAGGCCGCTTCCTTTAAGGAAGTAGTAGATTTAACGGGCATCGTCATCACAAAGATGGACGGAACATCCAAGGGTGGCATCATTCTTTCTATCCGTTCTCAACTAGGCGTGCCTGTTCGTTTTATTGGTTTAGGTGAGCAAATGGATGATTTAGAAGAGTTCGATTTAGATGAATATTTGCACGCTCTTCTTGTTGGAGATAAGAAAGATGAATGACGATGTTTTGCTAAAAAGAGAGGAGGCCCTCCTTCTTTTTGATGAATACAGGAATCTTTTGACTTCTTCTCAGCAAAATATTTTTTCTGATTATTATCTTTACGATCTTTCTCTTTCAGAAATCGCTGAAAACCATCATATTTCTAAAGCGGCCGCATCCGATTCTCTTCATAAATCGTTAACGAAATTACAAGAATACGAAGAAAAACTGCATGAAGTGGCTTTCAAAAAGAAAGTTCTTGAAGCAATTCAGAAAAACGACTTTACATCCATTCGGGAGGAATTAAAAAATGGCATTTGAATCATTAACCGAAAAATTTAGCAATATTTTTAAGAAAATGCGTCGCGAAAGCACTTTGACTGAGGCAAACATGGATGCCGCTTTAAAAGAGATCCGTATCGCTCTTTTGGAGGCGGACGTTAATTACAAAGTCGTCAAAGCCTTCACAAATGACGTCAAAGAAAAAGCGCTAGGCCAAGAAGTCCTTAAGAAAGTAAACCCATCCCAACAATTGATTAAGATTTGTCATGATGAATTAGAGGAACTTCTTGGGGCAGAAAACACAGAAATTAGTTTTAATAAAAGCGGTTTAACGACCATTATGCTTGTTGGTCTTCAAGGAAGTGGTAAAACTACATCCGCTTCAAAATTGGCTTATTTAATGAAAAATAAGCTTCAGAAAAAAGTCCTTTTGGCAGGATTAGACGTTTATCGTCCTGCCGCTATTGAACAACTTGGGACGTTGGCGAAATCCATTCAGGTTGATTTCTTTGAATTAGGCACGGACGTGAACCCTGTAGAAGTGGCTAAAAAAGCAAAAGAAAATGCAATCCGTGAGGGATATGACGTACTTATCCTTGATACAGCCGGTCGTCTTCAAATTGACGAAAAGCTGATGGATGAGCTTAAAAATATCAATTCGGAGATTCATCCAGAAGAGATTCTCCTCCTTGTTGATGCCATGGCTGGACAAGATGCGGTTAACGTTGCTAACGCCTTTAATGCTAAACTCCGTCTTTCTGGCGTTATCATGTCTAAACTTGACGGTGATGCAAAGGGCGGTGCTGCTTTATCCATTAAATACATCACAGGGCTTCCTATTAAATTTGCTGGCGTTGGCGAAAAAGTCTCTGATCTTGATATTTTTCACCCATCGAGAATGGCCGACCGTATTCTTGGCATGGGGGATGTGGTCTCTTTGGTTGAAAAAGCCAAGGAAGTTATGGATGAGAAGGAAGCAGCTAGAGACGCGAAAAAGCTTCTTGCTGGCGAATTTACGTTAGATGATATGCTTAAACAGATGAAAACTGTTCAACGCATGGGCTCGATTTCCGCTATTGCAAAATTAATTCCTGGCATGCCATCTTTAAGCCAAGAGCAACAAGATGCAGCCGAAAAAAGAATGAAAGACTTTGAAGTCATCATCAATTCCATGACGCCTTATGAAAGAAAGCATCCAGATTGCTTGAAATTCTCCCACAAGAATCGCATTGCTAAAGGGTGCGGCAAAACAAACGCGGATGTAAACCGCGTTATCAAGCAATGGGAGAAATCCAAAGAAATGATGAAACAAATGAAGCAATACCAGAAATCAGGCAAGATGCCTCCAATGGGTGGCTTCCGTTAATCTTCTTTCTTTTTGATAAATTTATGGCCTTTTTCTAAGGCTTCTTGTTCCCATTTAGGGGTTTCAGAGCTCTTTGCTTCGGCTAAGAGCTTTTTATCTTGTTTGCTAAGTTCTAATTTGTCGAATAAATCCGGACGATATTTCTTTGTCAAAAGAAGAGACTCTTTACGATGATATTTACGAATTGCCTCATGATTTCCAGAGTAGAGGATATCAGGGACTTTTTGTCCTTCGTAATCATATGGTTCCGTATATTGGGGATATTCTAAAGCGTTGTCGTTAAAAGATTCGTCTTTCAACGATTCGTTATTGATTGCCCCATCTAATAAGCGAATGACAGAATCGGCAACCACCATTGCAGGAACCTCTCCTCCAGTGAGGATGTAATCACCAATAGAAAGTAATTCATCGACATAGGGGTTCACTCTTTCGTCGATTCCTTCATAATGACCACACAAAAGAATCAAATGCTCCATCTTAGAAAACTCTTGTGCTTTCTTTTGATTATAAGTGGTCCCTCTTGGAGAAAATAAAACCGTGTGAGACGTGGGTGTCTTTTTATCTTTTAGGGCATCAATAATGGGCTGACATTTCATGATTAATCCGGCTCCTCCACCGATTGGAGGGGTATCAGTTCTTCCATATTTATCTTTCGTATAATCACGGATCTGCACGCATTCGACTTCGACGACACCTTTTGCAATGGCTCTTTTGATAATGGAATTGCTTAAAAAGCCTTCAAAGAAGGAAGGAAAAAGTGTCAAAATAGTAATTTTCATAATAATCCAGGGATGACGTGTATCAATATTTCTTTTTTCGGCACATCAATGGAAGCGATAAATGTGTTCATTACAAAAGGAACATAACACGTTTTGCCATTATTTTCTTTGATTTTTAGATTGCTAGATGAAGCGCAACTAAGGACGTCAATGACTTCGCCTATTTTTTCGTTTGTTTCTTGATTGATGACGTTAGACCCAATCAAATCAGAGAGATGATAGAAGCCTTCGGGAAGAGCTGCTTCTTCTTCAGGGATTTCAATCTCATATCCTGCAAGGCCTTCAACTAAATTGATATCTTCCATTCCTTTAAAAGAGATGAAATAGTAGTCTCCAGAATCACGGAAGGAGGCAAGTTCTACTTCCAATTCTTCACCGTTTTTTGGGTTTTTCAAAAAGAGTTTTCTCCCAATTTGAAAACGATCTGAAGCAAAAGAGGTGAGACTTTTACAACGTAATACGCCTACAAGGCCAAATGGTTTAATAATTTTTCCGATGCAAATTGTTTTCATAATGAAAGAAATGACGCTGATATTACTCAGCGTCATTCTCCTTTTCTTTTTCTTTGTCTTCTTCGCTGAAACTTTCAAATTTCAAATGGATACGAACATTGGAATTGTCAGCTTTTCCTGCGATGCCGACGGCTTCGCGTAAAGCGTTGGCAACAACTCCTCTTTTTCCAATCAAACGGGCTGTGTCATCGTCTTCAGCAACGATTAACAAAGACACGTCCTTTTCATTTGAGCCTGGAAGCTCACGAATCATGATGGAGTCACGATGCTCAACAAGTGGATCGATTAGGCCGTGAACGACCTTCTCGTAATCGATCATTATTTTTGCTCCTTGTTAGCTTTTTTGACTTTGCTTTCTGCGAATTTGGTCATGATTCCTTTTCTAGAGAACATGGCACGAACACTGTCAGAAGGAGCAGCGCCATTACTGAGCCACTTTAAGGCTAATTCTTCGTTGATATCGGCTTTCTCTTCACCAAGGGCTGGATCATAGGTTCCGATTTGTTCGATGTAGCGGCCATCTCTTGGAGAGCGGGAATCAGCAACAACGATACGATAGAATGGGTCTTTGTGACGACCAATACGGGTTAATCTAATTTTAACGGACATAGTAAATTCTCCTTTTCCGGTGATTATGATAATGAAAATATGTATTGCCGTCAAGCAAAAATGCTTAACCCTTTATTTCCCCTTGTAAAAACGATCTTTTGTATTTAGAATATTCCACGCGTATGTGAGTACGCTACGCAAGCTCCGCCATCCTTGTCACTTGGATGAGAACTTGAAGAGAACGTAATTCAAACATTAAGGAGAACAAGCATGAACTTAAATTTAGTCGAAGAAGTTACGGCTTCTCAACTCCGTGATGACATCCCAGATTTTAAAGCTGGTGATACCGTCAGAGTTTCCGTCCGTATTATTGAAAACAAAAAAGAACGTATTCAAAACTACGAAGGCGTTGTTATCCAACGTCGTGGTCATGGCGTGAGCGAGACCTTCATCGTCAGAAAGATGTCCAGTGGCATTGGCGTGGAAAGAATCTTCCCAACCCATTCCCCATCTATCGCTAAAATCGAAGTCGTCAAACACGGCCGTGTCAGAAGAGCTAGAATCCACTATATGCGTGGTCTTGCTGGCAAAGCTGCTCGTATTAAAGAAGCTACAAAATAAGCAATTTGTTGCAATCTATCAAGTGACATTAAGGCTCCAGAAATGGAGCCTTTTCTCTTTGCTTGATTTGCTCCTACCGATATAATTTTTCCTGTATGGCAGAATTCGTAGACGTAAATAAAGGAGACATATTGCCTCCTCTTAATCAAAAGAGACAGAAAAAGCATTCTTTTCGGAAGTTTTCTCGTTTGTTTTTTCAAATCTTTTTCAGTCTTCTTTTTGCCGTAGTTTTTGCGATTTTTGGGCAAACTATATACGATTTCAATCGTTACAGCGCTTTTTATGTAAATGGTGAATCAATGTATCCAACGTTGAATAGAAATGCGGAAGTCTATGAAAAAGGCAATAAGCTTACAACAAAAACCTATCTTCTCGGGAATTTCTCTTCTCCAAATCATAAGTATCTCTGCGATTATGGACTAATGGATGAAAAGGAAGGTTTCCTTTCCTCTGTCGAGCGCTTTTCCATTGTGGTCACATATTTTGATCAAGATATGGAAAAGAGGGGAGACATGTATCTTCCTAAGAGCGGAAGTGAACTCAAAATCAAACGTGTTTTAGCTCTCCCAGGTGAAGAAATCTATTTTGATAATGAAGGGGAGCTTTATATAAAAGGAAAAAGAGACTCTGCTTTTCAGTTTATTGAACAGCCTTTTTTCAACATTGATTCTTGGAATGAGGAGTCAAAAGATTTTCTTTCCGTGGTAAAAAAAGAAACGAACACGGCTTCTAGCTACGCCTACGATGATAAACATCCTTATCGTTTAAACGATGACGAATACTTTCTTGTGGGTGATAATCGCCTTGAAGGATGTAGCAATGACTCTCGTGCTGTTGGCCCAATCTCTTCCTATTCTATTGTAGGAAGGGTTGTTACCATCATTGGGAAATGCTGGTATGAGATAGGGCAAAACGGCAAGAGCAAGGAGACGATTGACTTTAAGAGCCTTATAATGCCGTGGAGGTTGGAATTATTATGAAAGAACTTCAACAGCAAAAGAATGTCCATTATTTCCCTGGCCATATGGCAAAAGCTCTTAACGCTATTGGGCCAATGGTCAAGGGGAGCGATTTAATCGTGGAGATTGCAGACGCAAGAGCCCCTTTAAGCACACGTAATCCTTTGCTCGAAAAATTCTTAGAGAACAAACCTCATTTACTCTTGCTTTCTAAATTTGATAAAGCAGACCCGAATGTTACAAAAGAATGGATTGCTTATTATAAAGGAAAAGGGCTTATTTGCTTTTCTAGTGATCTTAAGCACGCAAAGGTCTTGGATATACTTCAAAAGATGAGTGCTCCGCTTGTTCAGAAGAAAAGAGAAAAAGAAGCCAAAATCGGCATGAAAAAACAACCTTTACGTCTTTTGATTCTTGGCATTCCAAATGTTGGGAAATCCACTTTTATCAATAACCTCGCTGGTAAAAAAGCGGCTAAGGTTGCAAATCGTCCCGGTGTTACAAGAGCGGAGCAATGGATTAAAGTGTCTAATGATTTCGTTTTACTTGACACTCCAGGGATTCTTCCAATGAATTACCCAAACAAAGAAGAAGCAATCCGTCTAGCCTTATTAGGCTCTATCAAAGAAGATGTTTTGCCTTTGGATGACTTGGCTTCTAAACTTTTTGACTATTTAAAAGAGAATTATCCTTCCTCCTTAAAGGAACGTTATGGTTTAGAAGATATTTCCCTCTTAGAAGAAAAAGACGTTCTCGAAAGAATTGCTAAAGAACGTGGTTACCTTTTGCAAGGTGGCTTAGCGGATACTTCGAAAGCATGCCTCAGTCTTATTAAAGATTTTCAAGAAGGGCATCTTGGAAACCTTACTTTGGAAAAACCTTTATGCTAATCAAAGAAAGAGAATTCTATAGCTCTTCAGTTCATGCCATTGTTGGTATTGATGAAGCGGGAAGAGGCCCTCTAGCGGGCCCGGTTTTCGCTGCCGCGGTTTTATTTGACCCATCTTACCAGAACGAGGAAATTAACGATTCTAAAAAATTGACGGAAAAAAGAAGAGAGGAACTTTTTCTAGAAATAAAGAAGAACGCCATCGCTTATGGGATTGCTTCCGTTAGCGCAGATGAAATTGATGAAATGAACATCTATGAGGCGACAAAGAAGTGCATGCTTGCCGCTCTTTCTAAAATTCAAGTGCCTTACGATATGATTATTACCGATGCGATGAAATTAAAAACAGAAAAGCCTCTTTTAGCGATGATAAAAGGCGATGCGCAATGCTTAAACGTGGCGGCCGCGTCCATTCTTGCTAAGGTTTCTCGTGACCATTATATGGAAGAGTTGGATAAGAAATATCCTCAATATGGTTTTGCTAAACATAAAGGATATGGTACGAAACTCCATATGGAAGCTTTAAAGAAATATGGGCCTATTGAACACATCCATCGTAAGAGCTATGCGCCCATTAAAGCTTTTTATACGGAACAAATAAAACTTTTTTAGGCATTTTTCTAAAAACCCCGTCTTCTTATAAGTGAAGGGGGTTGGGAAAAATGTTCACAACACATGAAATTCTCCTTTGCTTATCTTTAAAATACAAAGGAAACTGGGATGAGATTTATCAAGCCATCCGTAACAAAAAACGCATCACTGAGGAAGAGGGAAGAGATCTTTTAACTTCCTATAAAAGCGATGCTAAAGTCGTCGTCATCACCGATCCGGATTATCCGGAGGCGCTAAAAAAGATTTATCGTCCGCCTTTTGTCCTTTTTTATTACGGAGATTTTTCTTCCATAAAAAGCCAAAAACACTGTGTTTCCTATATTGGAAGCAGGGATTCTTCCCCCTATGGAGAAAAGATGGCGAAAGAAATCTCCTCAGGGTTAGCTAAAAAGGGATATGTCATCGTTTCGGGGATGGCAAAAGGAATTGACGGAGTGGCTACCAAAGCTGCCTTAGACGCTGGAGGAAGGGCCGTAGGAATCCTTGGTTCGGGAATCGATGTTTGCTATCCAAATTCAAACGAAGACATTTATAAAAGATTAAAGACGGAAGGACTTTTACTTTCAGAATATCCGGAGGAAGTGCCGCCAAACAAAGAAAACTTCCCAGCGAGAAACCGTCTTATTGCTGGATTAAGCGAAGTGGTTGTTGTTGGCGAAGCGGACCGCCATTCTGGCACGCTAATAACCGTTAACTACGCTTTGGAGGGAGGGAAAGAGGTTGCTTGTCTCCCTTATCCAGCCGATCAAGATAATGCTTGTAACCTTTTAATCAAAGATGGAGCAACACTTGTTACCTCGGCAGAAGACGTCTTGGAAATGCTTTAAAAAATTTTTTCATCACTTATAAATAATCTTATTTATATAGGTAAAAGGTGTTTTTTATTCCTTTGACAAACGTTTTTATCGTCTCTAATATGTTGTGCCGTGAATAAGGAGGAAATCTTATGAAACTTGTAATCGTCGAATCTCCAAATAAATGCTCAACCATTTCTCAATATCTTGGTAAGGGCTATAAAGTCATTGCTTCAAAAGGCCATATCCGCGATCTTTCAACAAAAGGCAAGGGCGGTTTAGGGATCGATGTCGAACATGATTTCACTCCAGATTTCATTATTCCTAAAGGCAAACTTCCAACGGTTAAGATGCTTAAAAACGAAGCGGCAAAAGCCGACGAAGTCATTCTTGCAAGCGACCCTGATCGTGAAGGAGAGGCTATCTCTTGGCATTTAGCTAGTGTTTTAGGCTTAGATATAGCCAAAACAAAACGTCTTGTTTTCCATGAAATCACGAAACCTGTGATTGAAACCGCCATTGAGAATCCTTCCCATATCAATATGGATCTTGTCTATTCGCAAGAAACAAGAAGGATGTATGACCGTATCATTGGTTTTAAGCTTTCCTCTCTTTTAAAACAAAAGATGGGTGCTATTTCGGCCGGACGTGTTCAATCCGCTACCCTTCGTCTTGTTGTTGACAATGACGATGAAATTAAAGCCTTTGTGCCTCAAGAATATTGGACTATCGATGTCACCCTTGATTTAGGAAATGGGAAAACAATCGTTGTGAGCCTCGATAAAATCGATGGAAAGAATGTGGAAATCCATAGCAAAGAGGAAGCGGACGCTATCCTTGCCCGTATTGGAAAGGAAATGAAGATCATTTCTCTTACTTCAACGAAAAAGAAAACGTTCCCAAAATTCCCGTTCTCTACCTCCACGATGCAACAAGAGGCTTATAACCGCTATAAATTCTCAACCAGCATTACGCAAAGCATTGCGCAAAAACTCTATGAAGGTTTGGAGATTGATGGCGAGCACGTTGGCTTAATCACTTATTTAAGAACGGACTCTACACGTTTATCCAAAGAATTTATTTTCGGAGACGCAAAACCATTCATTGAGAAAGAGTTCGGAAAAGAATATATTGGTAACCTTAGCAACCATTCCGATTCGGAAAAGAGCAAAAATATTCAAGACGCCCATGAAGGTATTCGTCCAACTTCGACTTTAAGAACTCCTGATATGGTTGCAAAATACGTCACGAGAGAAGAAGCAAAACTTTATCGTTTGATTTATGATCGCACAATCGCCTCTTTAATGGCTCCAAAAGAAGAAGAGGTTACAACCGCTCTTTGGGAAAGCAATGGTCTTACCTTCAAGGCAACAGGGAACCGTACTCTTTTCAAAGGATACACTGCGATTTATGGCGAATTCGAAGATGAGGAAAGCAAGAAATTGCCAGAACTCGATCAAAGCAAAGATTATTCCGTTTTAAAAGTGGACCCGGAACAAAAATTCACCAAAGGCCCTGCACGCTTTACAGAAGCAAAACTTGTTCGTTCGATGGAAGAAAAAGGCATTGGCCGTCCATCGACTTACGCTTCTACTATCAAGACCCTTTTAACAAGAAAATACATTACCACCAAAGCAGGCGTCATCACGCCTACCGAAGAAGGCATCCGCACTACAAAAGTCTTAGAGAAATATTTCCCTGAGATTGTTTCCACAAGCTATACGGCGAATATGGAAACGACCCTCGATAAGATTGAAGAGGGGAGCGAGACTCGTTTGAAAGCCATGAACGATTTCTATTATCCGTTCATGGAAAAATTCGAAGAAGTGCGTAATGCCATGTGGAAAGATGCGGATGAGCCAACCGGAAAGAATTGCCCTGTTTGTGGAGCCCCTCTTGTCTACAAGAAGAGCAAATATGGTCGTTTTATTGGCTGTTCTAATTACCCAACGTGCAAATACGTTGAAAAAGAACCGGCTAAAGAAACAGGTGAAATGTGCCCAGTATGTGGCAAACCTCTTGTTGTTCGTAAGAATCGCAGAGGCCAAGAATTTATCGCTTGCTCGGATTATCCAACATGCACCTATATCAAAGAAGACGAAAATGCGGCGAAGAAGCCTGCAAATAAAAAGGTCTATACCGAGGAAGACTATGTCAAAGAGTGCCCATCTTGTCATAAAGGACATCTTGTTATCAAACATGGTAAGAGAGTGGATTTCTTAGGCTGCACGAATTTCCCTAAGTGCCGTTATATCGAATGGCTTCCAAAAGAGAATAAAGACAAAGATAAAAAAGAATGAAAAAGTTCGTTAACGTTATTGGCGCTGGCCTTGCCGGAAGTGAGGCTGCCTTCTATCTTTTGAGCAAAGGGGTTGAAGTCCATCTTTATGAACGTCGTCCTGAATATGATGATCACGCTCATGTAACTCCTCTTTTTGGGGAACTTGTCTGTTCTAATTCTTTAAAATCTAAGCAATTAACAAACTGTTGTGGTCTTTTGAAAGAAGAAATGAGCAGAATGTCTTCCATTATGATGGAGGCTTCCTCCCATAGTGAGGTTCCAGGCGGAAACGCCTTGGCTGTTGATCGTGAGCTTTTTGCGAAATACATAACGGAAAAACTTCAGTCTTACCCTAATTTAAAAATCATTCATGAGGAGGTTTCTTCTCTTCCAGAAGATGAGATTACGATTCTGGCAACAGGCCCATTAACGAGCGGAGCCTTGCTAGAAGAATTGGGGGAGATTGTTGGAAAAAAGAATCTTTCCTTCTTTGATGCCTCGGCGCCGATTGTCGCGAAAGACTCCATTGATTTTAGCAAAGCTTATTTCAAATCGCGTTTTGAACAAGGCGACTCCTCGTACATTAATTGTCCTTTCACAAAAGAAGAGTATTATCGCTTTGTAAATGAGCTTCTTCATGCTGAAAAAGCCTTGCTTCATGAGTTTGATACTCATTATTTTGAAGGTTGCCTTCCTGTTGAAGTTATTGCCTCAAGAGGAATGGAGACCCTACGTCATGGGCCATTAAAACCTTTCGGCCTTTGGACGGAAGAGCATCCTCATCCTTATGCTGTCTGTCAATTAAGACAAGATAGCAAATTGGGCGATTATTATAATCTCGTTGGTTTTCAGACCAATTTAACATACCCAGAGCAAAAACGTGTGTTTTCTATGATTCCTGGATTAGAGAACGCTCGTTTTGTTCGTTACGGTTTAATGCATCGTAATAGCTATTTAGACGCTCCAGCCGCTTTGAAGGAAGACTTAAGCTTAAAAAACAAAGAAAACATTTTCATTGCTGGACAATTATCTGGTGTCGAAGGATATGTCGAATCCGCAGCAATGGGGATAATTGCTGGAATAAACGCTTATAGAAAGCTAAAAGGCTTGCCATTCATCCCTCTTTCTCGTGATAGCGTTACTGGCGCTTTGATTGATTATATTTGCCATGCAAATGAAAAGAGTTTTGCTCCGATGAACGCTTCTTGGGTTCTCTTCCCAACCTCTAAGAAAGATCATCGTCAAGAGACTATCGATAAAGCTTTAGAGACGATACAATCTTATTGGAAGAGCGTGAATGAATGAACCGTGTTGAAAGAGAATTTTTAGATTCCTTGATTGCCAAACGCTATTCGGAACATACCTTGTCCTCTTATCAAAGCGATTTGGATTTCTTTTTCGACTATCTTAATCAAGAGGGCGTTTTAATGGATAAGGTGGACCGCCTTATCATTCGTGATTTCGAATCTTCCCAACTAGAAAAAGGAGTAGGGGCAAGATCCCTTCAAAGAAGGATGTCCGCTTGTAGACAATTCTACGCTTTCATGCAAAGGAAGGGCTATATTTTAAACAACCCCTTCCGAATGGCAAAGGCGCCAAAGAAGCCTGTTCGTTATCCTGAAACTTTAACGACAGAACAAGTAACATCTCTTCTTAACGAAAACGCTAAAAGAAAAGATTATTTCGCTTTGCGTGATCAAGCCATTTTGGAACTTATGTACGCTTCGGGGATGCGCGCTTCAGAAGTGGTCTCTTTTAAAACAAGAGACATCGATTTTCGTTCGAGAATGGTAAGAATCTTCGGCAAAGGAGACAAAGAAAGGCTTGTCCCTCTTTCTAAAACTGCCGTTCTTGTCATGCAAGAATACATGAAAAAACAACGCCCTGAGCTTTTAGGGAAACATAAGAGTTCCAAACCAGCTGATGCTTTTTTCTTAAACGAAAGGGGAGAGAATCTTACTGTTAGGGGATTAGAATACATTCTTCGACAAATTGAGAATAAAACCGGCTACTACTATGGTTTGCATCCACATATACTCAGGCACACTTTTGCAACAATCTTGTTGGATAATGGCGCAGATTTGCGTTTAATCCAAGAATTGCTTGGGCACTCTTCTTTAAACACGACTCAGGTCTATACGCATGTCTCAACCAAGAGCATGAAGGAACAATATAAAAACTATTTTCCAAGGCAAGGGAAAGAAGAGGATGAATAAAGCTTTCATCGAAGAAAACTGCCACTTTGTATTGCCTCTTATAAGGTGTATAATCTCTATCGGCCTTTCCTAATCGAAAGCGCTTATACGCACCTCGCGGATCGAACGCCGTGTTCCTTGACGGGCGAAATAGCTTAAAAATCGTCATGGTGGTCAGTTCCTTGAAACGGGGGAGGCTAAAACAAATGGAGGTCACTAAAATGAGTGACGAAGAAACAAAATTAGAAGCCGCTCCAGCAGAAGCGGCCGCAGCTGACGCTGCAACCCCAGAAGATGCCATGGCAGCCATCATCAGAGATCCAAATGCTCCGATCATGACCATGAGAAAACTTCTTGAAGCTGGTGTTCATTTCGGACATCAAACCAGAAGATGGAACCCAAAGATGGGCAAATTCATCTATGGCGCAAGAAATGGTATCTACCTCATTGATATGGGCAAAACCGTTGATCAAGTTAACGTTGCCTATGCCAAACTCAAGAGCATTGTTGACGAAGGTGGCAAAGTCCTCTTTGTCGGCACCAAAGAAAGCGCCAAACAAATCGTTGTTGATGAAGCAACTCGTTCTGGCTCCTTCTACATTGCCAATCGTTGGTTAGGTGGAACTCTTACCAACTTCCGTACCATCCTTGGTCGTACCAAGAGATTAAAGGAACTTCAAGAAATGGAAGCAAATGGTGATTTCGAAAAGCTTCCTAAGAAAGAAGTTGCTCTCTTAAAGAAAGACTTAGAAAAACTTTCCCGCAACTTGGAAGGCATCAAAGAGATGAGACGTTTACCACAAGCTGTCATCGTTGATGATCCAACTGTGGAGCATAACGCCATCGAAGAAGCTCGTAAACTTCGTATCCCAACCTTTGCTATCTGTGACACCTCCGATGATCCAGACATCGTGAATTTCCCAATCCCATCCAACAACGATGCCCCAACCGCTTTAAAACTTTTACTTGGCGTTTTAGCTGATGCTATCGTTGAATCCAAGGGTGGAATCACTGAATTTGCTTATGTCAAAGATCAAGCTGAAGAAGCTACTATGAAAGATGCTGTCCGTGCTGCTGATATTGCTAACGAACAACGTAAAGCTGCTATCCGTGCTCAAAAACAAGCTCGTGAAGAACGCTTCAAAAAGATGCAAGCTGAGCGTAATGCCCGCTTTGCAGAGAGAAAAGCCGCTGCTCAAGGCGATAAAGAAGCCCCAAAAGCGGAAGAAAAAGCTGCTGATCAATCCAAAGCAGCCTAATGAAAGGAAAACATTATGGCAGATCAAAACACCATTGCTGCAATCAAAACGCTTCGTGACCGTACTGGCGCAGGCATGATGGATTGCAAAAAAGCCTTAGAAGCCACTGGATATGATATCGAAAAATCCATTGATTACCTCCGTGAAAAAGGCATTGCCAAACAAGCCAAACGTGCTGGACGTACTGCTGCTGAAGGCTTAGCCCTTGTAAAAGCAGAAGGCAACAAAGCCGCTTTGATCGAAGTTAATTGCGAGACCGACTTTGTCTCTGCTTCCGATAAATTCCAAGAATACGCTCAATTCGTTTTGAACTATGTCTTAAAGAATGAACCGGCCAGTATTGAAGCCGCCCGTGAAGGAACTCTTACCATGCATGATACAGTTGCTCTTGCCACTGGTGAAAAGACTGAGTTCCGTCGTATGGCTCTTCTTACGAAAGAAGATGGCCAAGGATTCGGAACCTATATCCATCAAAAAGGCCGTATCTCCGTTTGTGTTCTCTTAGCAAAAGAAGATGAAGAGTTTGCTCACCATCTTGCTATGCATATTGCTGATTCTGGCGCTATCTACGTCAATCTCGAAGATGTTCCAGCCAGCGAAAGAGAAAGAGAACTTGGCATCGCGAAAGCAGAAGTTGCTGCCGATGAGAAGCTTCTTAACAAACCTCAACAAGTAAAGGATCAAATCGCTGAAAAGAAAGTTGACAAGGCTTTATCCCAATATTGCTTACTCAAACAAAAGTTCTTGCTCGATCCATCTAAGACTGTTGAACAAGTCTTGGCCGAAAAAGGCAATAAAGTCATCTCCTTTGTCCGTTATCAAGTTGGCGAAGGACTTGCTGCTTAATCTATTGATTGAAGAGGATGTCCAATGGGCATCCTTTTTTCATACCAAAATAAGTGGAGTTTTGTATAATATTCATTATGGAAGAAAAAACTATTTATAAACGAATTGTCTTAAAAGTCTCTGGCGAGGCTTTAGAAAACGAAAACGATCGTTCCATCTATGACGAGAAGAAACTAAAGGATATTGCAAGCGTAATCAAAAACGCTCGCGACCTTGGTGTTCAAATTGGCGTTGTTGTTGGAGCGGGAAACATTTGGCGTGGACGTCTTGCCGATAAGGTTGGCATTGAGCGCTCTACCGCCGATTATATGGGGATGCTTGGCACTATTATGAATGCTTTGGCTCTTCAAAGCGCTTTAGAAAGTCAGAATGTCCCAACGCGAGTGATGTCTGCTATCAACGTTCCACAAGTTTGCGAACCATACATTCGTAGAAAAGCCCTTGCTCATCTTGATGATGGCATGGTTATCATCTTTGCCGGAGGCACAGGAAATCCGTACTTCACGACAGATTCTTGCGCAACTTTAAGAGCTCTTGAAATTAACGCCGACTCTATCATTATGGGTAAGAATGGTGTTGAAGGGGTCTATGATTCCGATCCAAGAAAGAATCCAAATGCCAAATTATTGACAAAACTCACTTATGGTGAGGTGATGAGCAAAAAGCTTGCTGTCATGGATTTGACGGCGGTAGCGATGTTAGCGGATTCCGAAGTAAAGATTCATGTCTTCAATATGAATGATCCAAATAGTCTTATTGAAGTTTTAAAAGGAAAGGAAATTGGTTCCACAATAGCAAAGGAGTAAAAATATATGGACGCTTTAGTGAACGAAGCCAAAGGACAGATGGAGAAAACCATCGACGCTTTCAAAGGCAGATTAAACAAATTAAGAACGGGTCGTGCAAACCCTCAAATGCTTGATGGCATTAAATGCGATTATTATGGAGATAAGATGGATATCACATCTCTTTGCTCCATTTCTATGCCAGAACCAAGACAATTATTGATTAAGCCTTATTCTCGCGAAGACCTTAAGAGTATTGCTTCAGCGATTGCGGCTGCCAATCTTGGCATCAATCCTCAAGTGGAAGCCAGCGATATCCGTATTATTGTTCCACCTCTTACAGAAGACGTGAGAAAGCAAATCGCCAAGGAAGCAAAAGGCATTGCCGATGAAACCAAGGTGAATATTCGTAATATTCGTCGCGATTACATGGATCTTTTAAAAGCGGACGACACCATGAGTGACGATTATAAAGACCGCGTTGAAGAAGATATCCAAAAAGTCGTTACAGAATCCAATAAGAAAGTGGATGACATCCTTGCCGAAAAGCAAAAAGAAGTCATGACCATCTGATATCTGATTTTCAATAAAGCAAAAGAGGAAGCCGTTTGGCTTCCTCTTTTATTCTTGAATTAGAATCCCTCCGTCCGAGCAAATAATTTCGGTAATCGAAGAGCCCTTCATCCATGACGAGTCTTTTGGAAGGTTTGCCCATGCTGTTAGTTTTCCTTCATAATGAATCTTCGTCAAAGAAGAACATGATGCAAAAAGACTGCTAGGCAAGCTTATTAAAGAAGAAGGGAGATAGATTTCCTTCAAGGAAGAGCAACCGCTAAAAGCCCCTTCGCCTAGTGTTTTTAAAGAAGTGGATAAAAGATTGATTTTTAATAAGGAGGTATTGTTTTTAAATGTTTCAGTTCCAATAGAAACGAGATTCTTCGAAAATGAAATCTCTTTTAATGAAACGGCATTTTCAAACGCACGATTTTGGAGGGTTTGATTTCCTTCTCCTGAACCAAAACGGACTTCTTCTAATTTTGGCATATTGGCAAAAGAAGATGCGCCGATTGTGTTATAAAGAGATGGGAAATAAATGCCTTTTAAGGAATTTACACTAGAAGAAACAAGATTCTCATGCACGCTTTCCTTTTCTGTTGCTGCGATAGAAAAATAATTTCCGTTCTCGTCTTTTACGCTAGAAGGGAAAACAAGATACGTATCATTCTCTTCTAGAGAGATATCTTTGATGAGATAATCATCGTTACTCTTTTGGATAGAAAAAACGTTATTGCTTGTTCTAAACAACTTTTTCTCATCGTACACGCCTGGTTTTTGATTATCCCATGAAAAAGAGGGGATGGTTGGCTTACTTGGTGAGATTTGATCAGAAAAATGCCCTAATACAGGAAAAAGAATGGATCCTAGCAAAATAAGGGAGCCAATCGTTGAAATGAGGATTGTGTATTTCTTTTCTTTTGGAGACATTTTCTCCTTTGTGACGTTTTCGTTTTTCTTTGTTTCTTCCATACTGGGAACATTGTAACAAAAAAATGTTGGAAAAATTCTTTTTTCGATAGAAAAAGAGTTTTATCTTTCTACCCTTCGAAGCGTTTTTATCTATCTCCTTTTAGGCTATAATTCCCTTTGTGAAAAAAGATTTTATTCTCGAAAAGAAATTGGACCACATCGCCTTCATTATGGATGGCAATGGACGCTGGGCAAAAGCCAAAGGCCTTCCTCGTTATTTGGGGCATAAAGAAGCCTGTAATCGCCTTATTGAAATCTTTGACACGTGTATGGAATTTCATATTCGTTATATGTCTTTCTATGCTTTTTCGACAGAGAATTGGAACCGTCCTCAAGATGAAATCGATCATTTGATGGATTATCTTGAAGAATTCTTTAAGAAGGAAATTGACTATTTGAATAAAAAAGGCACCAGAATTCTCGTTTCTGGGGATCTAGGACGTATTAGAGAAAGCACAAGAAACGTTTGCCTTGACGCTATAAAACGAACGGAAAACAACGATTCTTTCTTCCTGAATGTTTGTTTAAATTATGGAGGAAGGGATGAAATTGTCCGCGCAAGTAAAAAGATCGCCCTTCTTTATAAAGAAGGCAAGATTTCCTTGGATGATATTAATGAAAAGAGTTTCCATGACTATTTATGGAATCCTCTTCTTCCGGATGTGGATTTGATGATTCGCACGTCTGGAGAAATGAGGCTCTCTAATTATTTGCTCTATGAAAACGCTTATGCGGAGTTTATATTTACTCCTGTAAAGTGGCCTGATTTTCATCGTGACGAGTTGATTTCTTGTTTAGAAGAATATCAAAACAGGAATCGTCGATTTGGAGGTTTAAAAAATGAATAACAAGAAATTGGATATTGAAATGAATACTCCACCAGCTGGGTTTAAGGCTTCGTTACGTTCCCGCATTCTTGTCGGCATTGTTTTGGCTGTTATTTTTATCCCCGCTTTCATTTTAGGAAGCTGGACTTGCTTGTTTGTCTTTATGGCAGCCTTAGCTTTAATCTTAATTGAGATATGTTTAGCTCCTCAAAAGAAATATGGGTGGTGGGTATGGCTTATCACTTTTTTGATTACTTTCTCTTATGTTTATTGGTTTATTTTGAAAGACAATCTTATTGGATATAATCGCGATCCAGCCAATTATCATTTCTCTTTGGAGAACTATTTCTCTTCTTTATGCATCTCCATTATTGGAATTGCTGCATCGTTACTAGGCTATTTTACAATCGCCATGTTCGATAAGAACTTTACGATGCAAGATGTCACATATTTCTTTTTAATGACTCTTCTTGTTGGCTTAGGCATTCAAGGATTCTATTTCATCCGTTATTATCCATTTAACGCTTTCCTGCAAACAAGCAGTTCTTTGAATTTCCCTAATGATCCTCTTTTCTCTTTCTGGCAATCAGCGGAACTTGAAATCTATGTTCTCATTGGTGTTTTATCAAATGATATCTTCGCTTATTTTGGTGGAATTTTCTTCGGCAAACACAAAATGGTCGAGAGAATTTCTCCAAAGAAAACCTGGGAAGGGTTTGTTTGGGGTGTTCTTTTCTCCGCTCTTCTTTCTTTAGGCTTTGGCTTAGGGGTTGCTTTTGCTGGACTTCCTATGCTTCCTTTCTTGGATGTTTCGCATTGGTACTGGATTGTGGGCCTATCCCTTTTTATCCCGTTGTTTGCGAACCTAGGTGACCTTTCCTTCTCTTTGATAAAAAGAAACTTCAATATCAAAGACTATGGCAACATTCTCCGCGGGCACGGGGGAGTGCTCGATCGTGCAGACTCTTCTATCTTTGCGATGATTGGCGTTTCTGTCACAGTGATCTTTATCGCTCATGGGTTTAACTTTTTAGCATGAAGAAAGTCTTATTGCTCGGTGCCTCAGGAAATATTGGCACCCAAGTTCTTGATATTTTAGAAAAGGACCCTCTTTCCTTCTCTTTAGTGGGAATCAGCGTAGGGAAAAGGATTGAAAAAATCGAAGGAATCCTAAAACGTTTCCCTTCTGTTTCTTTCCTTTGCCTTGAAAGAAGGGAGGACGTTCCTTCTTTTAAAGAGAAATATCCAAATCTTACCTTCTTTGTTGGAGAGGATGGCTTACTTGATCTTATTCGTGAATCAAACGCGGATATGGTCGTTAACGCTCTCGTTGGCTTTGTGGGCTTAATGCCTTCTATCGAAACGTTAGAAGAAAATAAAATCCTTTGCTTAGCCAATAAAGAGTCCTTGGTTACAGGAGGGGAGAAGATTAACCGCCTTTTAGCCCATGGCAAAGGAAAACTCTATCCGATTGATTCCGAACATGTCGCTTTGGCAAAATGTCTTTCTAAAGTGAACCGTAATGACGTCGATAAATTAATTATTACCGCTTCGGGAGGCTCTTTCCGAAAAAAGAAAAGAAGCGAACTCGAAAACGTTACGCCAGAAGACGCTTTAAAACATCCTACCTGGTCAATGGGGAAGAAAATCACCATTGATTCAGCAACGATGTTTAATAAAGGCTTTGAAGTGATAGAGGCTTATTATCTATTCCGTTTCCCTCTTTCGAAAATTGAAATCTTAATGCACGATGAAAGTTATGTTCATTCCGCTTTGCTTATGAAAGATGGAACCTGTTATGCGGATGTTTGTGCGCCTGATATGCATGGGCCTATTGAATACGCGCTATATGAGGGAAAGAACAAATTTGAAGTCTATCACGAAAAGAAGCTGTCTGATTTTGGCAGATACACCTTCCATAAATTCGATCCTGAAAGATATCCTGCTGTGAGCATCTGCTTAAATGCTTTAAAAGAAGGGGGCATTATGCCTACTATCTTAAATGCAGCAAATGAGGAGGCTGTTTATCTCTTCCTCGCTGGGAAAATTCCGTTCTTAAGCATTGAAAAGATTGTGGAAAAAGCCTTAGAACATTTCCCTAATTTAACCCATCCAACCTTAAGAGAAATTCGCTCTGCCGATTTCTATACCCGACTTTATATCAAACGCAAATACGAAGGAGAATAGAATGCAAATCATCGTTACCATACTAATACTTATTTTGATGCTCGGCATACTTGTTGGCATGCATGAGCTTGGCCATTTAGCGGTTGCCAAGGCTTTTAACGTTTATTGTTTGGAATATTCTATCGGCTTTGGGCCAAAGATTTTTTCTCGTACAAGAAAAGGAGGAGAAACGGCATTCTCTATTCGTGCCCTCCCTTTAGGCGGATACGTGTCAATGTACGGGGAAGGAGTGGAACTTCCCGAAGGAAAAATAGTTCCTCCAGAAAGATCTTTAGAGGGAGCCAAAGCATGGAAGAGAGCTTTCATCATGGTTGCAGGCGTTGCCGTTAATTTCTTTTTGTCTTTTCTTTTTACAATGATTTATGCGATTGCTTTCCCTTCCTATTACACAGGCTCTTATGTGGATACCGGATTAACGAATAATCTAACCTATGTGGATTCCTCCGATAAGGAAAGCGCAATGGCAAAAGAGTATTGTTTCTGGATCGAAGGAAGCGTTAATGGTGAACTCCTCGATTCGAATACGAACAAACTTTTGGCTTTGGATGTTGTAACGGACGATAAAAACAATCAATATGGTTATCTTCTTGATAGCAATGCAAGCGTCGGTGATAAGAATTATTGCGCAGTATTCGCTTTTGAATCAGTCGTGAATTCTAACGATTTGCTTTCTTGCGTTACTTTTTATGAGCAAAAAACCGGTTTCTTCCCGAATGGCATTCAAGAAGAATTGGGCGTGACCTCTTATCCGGATAAAGAGCATCCATACACTTTAAAAGAAGGAGAAGAAGCGACTCTTCACCTTACTTTCTTGACTTCTAAATCCTACGATGTCGCTCCTACGAGGGAAGAATTCCAAGCTTCGAAGAATAACGTTAAGACCCTTGTTATTCAAGGAGGGGAAAAATACACGAGCAATGATCGCTTAAAGATAAATGCCTATGAATATTGGGCTCCTTTTGGCAAAAGACTCCTTAACGGATGCGTTTATTTCAAAAATTTCTTTGTGATGATTGGAGAAGGGCTTGCCTCCATTTTCTCATTTAATTTTTCTAACATGGGATCTGTTGTTGCTATGGGCAGTGTTCTTTCGACCTCTTCCGCTCAAATTGGTTGGGGGAGAACCTTCTTTCTTTATGGTGGTTTCCTCTCACTCAATTTAGGCGTTTTGAATTTATTACCGTTTCCAGGGTTAGATGGATGGCAACTTCTTGTGACTTTCGTGGAGTCTATTTTCCATAAAAAGATTAACGATAAAGTCAAAAATATCGTTTCCTTTATTGGGGTTGCTTTATTATTGCTGCTCGGTATTGTGATTATTATCAAGGACATTGTGGGGTTATTCATCTGATATGAAAAATGTGAAAATGCAACGTTTCCTTGCTTCTATCGGCATCGAAAACTCAGAACGTTATGATATGGATTTTGTTGCGGTCAAAAGAATCGTTGGCAGTGGCTCTATCCAAATGATTATTCGTAAAGACACTCCGTGGGACAATGATCTTTTAGAGGAATTTAAAGAACATCTTGCCTTTATTGATTATGAATACACCCTTTCGTTTGAATATGCTTCCGCTCCTTCTTTTGAAGATGTGGATTCTCTATTTCAAAATTGGTTCTTTACTTCCTATCATACTTTGCCTTTTTTCCAACTGATGCCAGGGGAAGGAAAAACGATTTTCGCGGTAACTCCAGAAGAGCAAGGCGCTTCCTTTCAGGCTATTGTTGATGATTTCTCTTCTTATTTGAAATTCCTTTGCTATCATTTCAAATTAGAAATAACAAAAGAGGCTATTCCATCTGAGATTGAAAATAAAGTTGAGAAAAAAGAAGAGCCAAAAGACGTTCAAGAGATTAAGGAAACCCCTCTTCCTGAAGAAAAGGATGAACCCGTGTATGAGAATTCGTCTAGTTCTGATGAGGGAGATGAGGACAATGATGATTATGAACCGCCAGAGCCTGATGCTAACGATGGGGATGAACAAGAACGTTTAGAAGACCTTCGTAAAGCGGAACAAGAATATCTTGATTCCATTAAAGCGGAAAATGAAGCTCGTGAGCATAAGAAAATATACGTTAAAGGGGACTATGTTAAATTAGATTCCATTAAGGACGTGTATTCAACGAACGCGTCGAATGTAGAAATCGAGGGCGAAATTTTTGGCATCGATGAGAAAAACCCAATTCGTAAAACAAGAAAAGGCGCTTTGATGATGGCGGCCGCTGTCGGAGATTGGGAATTTGGCGCAGCTGTTAATATTCGTTTGATGGAATCCCGTTTTGGCTTAAAAGCAGAAGACATCACCCAATTTAGCGCGAAATCTATTGGCACCCGTGTTCGTGTAAAAGGTGCAATCGATAAAGATTTTCGTACTGGGCAAAAACAAATTTACGTTCACTATATCGAAAAACTCCCTCCTCTTCCTTTGAGAGATGATTTTGAAGAAACCCAACGTGTTGAACTCCATCTCCATAGTAAGTTTTCCGCGATGGACGGGCTTGGCGATATCGCTAGCTACCTTCGTTTGGCGATTCATTGGAAAATGCCTGCTTTAGCGATTACGGATCATGGTGTTATTCAATGTTTCCCTGCTGCTGAAAAGGCGATGGATGACATTAATAAAGATCGTAAAAAGAAAGGCTTAGAACCAGCTGATATTAAAATCATCCATGGTTGTGAGCTCTATATGTTTGATAGACCTCAGCCTGTCTTTAATGCAAAGAGCGATAAACCGATTGCCGATCAAACTTACTGCGTATTCGACTTTGAAACCACAGGTGTCTCCCATACTTACGACCGCCCAATTGAATTTGGTGCCGTTATTGTTGGGCCAGATGGGATGGCAATTAAACGTATTGACCGTTTTATTGACCCTGAGATTGCTATCACTCCAGGGGCTATGGCAATTAACCATATCACTCCAGAAATGTTAAAAGGCGCGCCAAAGATGCAAGAGGCAATCAAAGAAATCTCTGAATTCATTGGAGATT
This sequence comes from Escherichia coli, assembly GCA_963630675.1. Taxonomy (GTDB): domain Bacteria; phylum Bacillota_I; class Bacilli_A; order RFN20; family CAG-826; genus UBA4951. The sequence goes on along the minus strand of CAVGNR010000013.1, from coordinate 39,439 downwards.
CCGTGCTTGTCGCTCATAATGCTCCATTCGATGTGAGCTTTTTGAACATGATGAGAGCTTCCGCGGGAATGCCACCGATTACCAATTTGGTGGTGGATACTTTACCTATGGCGATGTTCCTTTTCCCTGAAGCTGGTTATTTAAACGAAAAAGCTTTAGCGAATCGTCTCGAGATACATGATGATTCTGGTGTTTTCCACCGTGCGGACTACGATGCCGAACAGCTTTCTAAGATTTGGCTTTCAATGATTCCTTTACTTCAAAAGAAATACAAGAATTCGAATATTTCTTTTAATGATTTAAACAACTTACCGATTGATAACCAATTATTCTATCGTCACCCTAAGACCTATCACACCTGCGTCTTAGTAAAAAACGAACAAGGGTTAAAAGACTTATATCGTATCATTTCTGAATCCGAAACGACTTATTTGTCTCCTCAATCAGGTTTAAATCCTCCAACCCCTCTATGTCCTAGAGAATTTTTGCAAGAAAACCGTTCGAATCTTCTTTTAGGCAGTGCTTGTTTTAATGGTCGCGTCTTTGAAATGGCCATGAACGGCACTCAAAAAGAATTAGAAGAAGAAATGAAATTCTATGACTATATCGAAATCCAGCCGAAAGAAAACTATTCTTGGCTCATTGGCATGGAAGAAATTAGCGAAGAACGTTTGATGGATATTCTCAAACGTATTGTTAAGACTGCTAAAAAGCTCGGAAAGATGGTTGTTGCAACAGGCGATTGCCATTATGTGAATCCTGCAGAAAAAATCACTCGTGATGTTTATATTTCTGCAAAGGGCCTTGGTGGTTCAACCCATCCTTTGATGAGAAGAAGAAACAACCGTCCTCCATTCCCTAACCCTGATCAACATTTCCGTGGAACGAAGGAAATGCTTGATTCTTTCCGTAGTTGGCTTCCAGAAGAGGAATGTCAGAAGTATGTTATTCAAAATAGTAGAGCTATCGCGGATATGTGCGCTCCAATGAAGGTGCTTAAGAGCAAACTTTATACTCCAGATGCCAACCTCCCTAATTCCGATGTGAAGCTTAGAGAGATTTGCTATAACAATCTCCGTAAGACGTATGGTGATAACCCTGATCCAAAAGTCAAAGCTCGTTTGGATAGAGAGCTAGACGGTATTATTAACCACGGATATGCGGTTACTTATTACATTGCTCACTTGCTTGTTAAGCATGCGATTGAAGACGATCAAAATCCTGAACATATGGGATTCTTTATCGGTTCTAGAGGCTCGGTTGGCTCTTCTTTTGCTGCGACCATGGCAGGAATTACCGAAGTAAACCCTCTTCCACCTCATTATTTATGCCCTAAATGTAAGCATTTCGAATGGGCTAACGATATGCCGGAATTTAAAACATTACGTTCTGGTTTCGATTTACCTAAAAAGAAATGCCCTGAATGCGGGTGCGATATGTTACGTAATGGCCAATCGATTCCTTTTGAAACCTTCTTAGGCTTTAAAGCGGATAAGGTTCCTGATATCGACCTCAATTTCCCTGCCGATTATCAACCTAAAGGCCATTTATATACCCGTGAAATTCTTTCTACTCCAGAAGAAAACGCGGCTTATGCAAAAGGTGAATTCGTTCACTCTCCACACGTTATTCGTGCAGGCACGATTGCAGCCGCTAAAGAAAAGAACGCTTTCGGCTACGTAAAAGGCTATTTTGAGCGTGTCTTAAATAAAGAAGTGGACAATACCACAAAAGCGTATTGTTCCTTCCTTGCTAACAAATGTATCGAAGTGAAACGTACTACCGGCCAGCACCCAGGTGGCATTGTCGTTATTCCTGCGGATATGGATATCTTTGACTTTACTCCGTTCCAACACCCAGCTGATGATCCAAATGCGGAGTGGTTAACAACCCATTACGAATTTGCGTCGATGCACGATTCCGTTTTGAAACTGGATGAATTAGGTCACGTCGATCCAGTTGCTTTAAGAATGCAGTGCTATTTAACCGGAATTAACATTTCTGAAGCGGCTGAAGCCATTCCTCTTGACGATAAGAAAGTTCTCTCTTTGTTTGGATCTCCAAAAGCGTTGAAACTACATAAGAATCCGCTTGATTTTAAAACGGGTGCTATCGCCTTACCTGAATTTGGCACCAGCTTTGTCCAAGGGCTTCTTGAAGAAGCTAAGCCAACCACCTTCAATGACTTGCTAATTATTTCTGGCTTGAGCCATGGTACAGACGTATGGAATAACAATGCTGAAGATATCATTGTCAAACAGGGTAGAACTCTTAATGATGTTGTCGGATGCCGTGATGATATTATGAACTACTTAATCTCCATGGGCATGGACCCATCTATGTCTTTCCATATCATGGAAGATGTTCGACATGGTAAGGGAACAGGCGGAAATCCTGAATATGAGATTGAGATGAAAAAACATAACGTTCCAGATTGGTACCAAGAGTCCCTTAAAAAGATTAAATACCTTTTCCCTCGTGCACACGCAGCTGCTTATGTTATCGGGGCTGTTCGTGTTGCTTGGTTCAAGCTTTATCATCCGCTTGAATTCTATGCGACGTATTTCACTTGCCGTTGTGATAAATTCGACATCAAAGTCATGTCTGGTTCCTTAGAAAAAATCGTGGATCGAATTCATGAAATTCAAGGCAATCCTGAAGCATCTGACGTTGATCAGGAAGAACTTATTGCTGATACGGCAGCTTGTGAGATGGTTGATAGGGGATATAAGATCGAAAACGTTTCTTTAATGGAATCGGAAGCCTCTACGTGGAAGGTTTGCAAAGAAAGAAACTCCGTTATCCCACCGTTTAAAGCCATCTCGGGCTTCCCTGTATTAGCCGCGGAAGGAATCGTTGCCGCTAGAAAAGAAGGCGGAGAGTTCCTTTCTCAACAAGACCTAATGGACCGCGTTAAATCCACCTTAAATGTTGAAGAAAGCAAAAAGGAGGGGAAAGACGTTTATTACTCGATCGGCGACTCTGCTTTACAAGCTCTTGATGAGTTTGGAGCGCTTAAGGGTTTAAGCAAGACGAACCAGATGTCTCTCTTTGATTTTTGAGTTATAATAACGCTCGCGTTCGTCGAGCGCATTTCGGGACGTAGCACAGCTTGGTAGTGCGTCTGGTTCGGGACCAGAAGGTCGTGGGTTCGAATCCCATCGTTCCGACCAATAGACTTAAAGTGCCGATAAAAACGGCACTTTTTCTTTTATGGAGGTAAAAATGGAGGTAAAGCACCGAGTTCAAATGCGTAAAAAAACGAGCATTTCCGCTCGTTTACAACAAATCATCAAGGTCTTTTTTCCGTTTGCTTTCGGTGTAATGGATATAGAAATCCATGGTGGTGTCCATTGACGAATGCCCTAACTGTTCCTGCACCTCCCTGACGTCGTAACCTCTGTCGAACATCCTGGTCGCCATCGAATGCCTGAGCCCATGCAGCGTTATGTGCTCCAGCCCAGCCATGGACAGATGCTTATTGACGATTCTCCGCACCGTCATCCTGGAGACCGGCTTCCCGGGACTCACCGAAAAGACGAAGCCGTCCGGGTTAACGCTGTTCTCGGAGATGTAGGCCATCAGCCTTTCCATCACTGGATGGGGGAGGCGGACAAGCCTATCCCTCCCTGTTTTCGTGGAGTTCTCGACCTCCCCGTTTCCGAGGACCTGCTTGCACACCAATATCGAGTCGTTCTGCGGGTTGACGCAGTCAGCGGTTATCCCAAGGAACTCCCCGATTCTGAAAGCGCCGTAGAAGAGGACCTGAATCGGGGTCAGCCAACCGGCGTCCTCTTTGGAGAAGGTCTCGAAGAACTTGACGACGTCGTCGTCCCCGTTAACGAAAAAATTCGGTTTTTTCCTTTCATCCGCCCCATCTTTCCTCACCGGCGTAAGAACGTCCGCGCACTCATCCGCCCTATCGCGGGAAAGAATGTGTCTGCTCCGCATGTAGGAGACGAGTTTCTTTATCGTCGATATCTTGCTGTTCATGGACTCCGCCCTCATATCGGCTTTCGACATGAGGAGCCTCGCCTCATCCATCCCGGATGCGGTGAACGCCGATTCCGCAAGGCTGCTCTCCCCCAAAGCCGGGATAAGGTAGTTTTTCAAATCGTGCTCGTATTTGTATATTGTCCCCGGCCTCATGCCGGCGACCTTCATGGCCGACAGGAAGGACTCACAGGCGTCCTTTACGGTCGTGCCTTGGGCTCCCTGGCACGAGTGCCTGCGCTTGTCCTCGTCAATCTCTGCCGACTCTATCGAGCGCATGTACCTTTGCGTGACTTTTAAGTCACCTGCGGCCTTCCATTCGCTCTTCCTGATGTTGCGCGTCTTCCATCTGCCGTTTTCCATTATCTTGTAGCTGATGTAGTAAGTTCCGCGCTTATTGTCTTTAACAATAGCCATTTCTAAACCTCCTTCTTTGGTTTATAATGGCAATGGTTCGTTTCCATTGCCTTGGATGCTCGAACTGAAGCCCCTTATCACTTGCCGGTGCGGGGGCTTTTTTCATTTTATGTAGTCTTTTATAAATCTGATTGTTTTTTCCAGCTCCTTCTCGGTCATCGTGTTCACTTCGTTCATCAGCTCCTCTCTCAGCCTCGACAGCTCATCCTCAGCGACGCATTCGGCGCTAGCGGACCTGTAGACGAATTCCTGACCGGTCTCGTCCCCGGAGGTGGCGACTCGGACGGAAGTGGTGAGCTTGTGGCTTTCCTTGAGCATTACGAGCTCCCCCTCGGAAACCATTCTGTATTCGGCGTCATTCCGCTCCAAATCCACGAAATACACCCCTATCCCCTTATCGGAACGGCCGAGCAGGTAATCGGATGAGACGCCGAAGAAAGAGCAGAGCTGGTCTATGTGCTCCTGCCTGAAGCTTCTTTTTCCGGACTCGAGGTAACTCAGTACGGTTAGGGAGATTCCGGTGTCCCCGCTAAGCTCCTTAAGGCTCAGCTCAGCCTCGTATCTCAGTTTCCTTAGGTTGTTGATTTCGTTCATTTTCGTTGCCTTTCGCATAAATCCTAAATGCTTTTTTAACAAAATGCAAATTTTTTAGAGTTAATTTCTCAAAAAGCAAAAAAAATGTTTGCTTCCTTCCTGCTGTGGTGATAGGATAATTTCGCAAAGTGAGAAAAGGAGCGAAAGATGCAAGCCAGAATCATGATGATAGACAGGACAAAATTGAGACGAGAGATGTTCTCAAAGAACATCAATATGGTCCAGCTAGCCGCCTTGACAGGGCTCAGCCGCTCACAGATTTACAAGAAAATCTCAGGCAGAATCCTATTCAAGGAGGATGAGATTGTCCATCTCATCCAATTGTTTGGGTCATGCATTTTTTTTGACAATATCCTTTCTCAAATTGAGAAATAAAGGAGACAGAAATGAACATCGAAGAGAAAGAGTCTTTGCTTTTGAAGGCGAACTACGACGTCCACGACATCATGCTCCTTGAGGAGTGCCAGGCTACCAAAGCACACGGAATCATGAATGTGTGCAGGGCCAAATATCATGGCATCGTCCCAGGGAGAGGGAACTGCGTCAAATCCGAGTCCTACTGGCTTTATTCAGGGACGACGATTGATGAGGAGCTCAGAAGAATGAGGATACTCAGAGGTGACAGGAATGGCTAAAAACTACACAAGGGAGACGTTCAGGACCAGGGAAGAATGGCTCAGAGGCAGGGGATTCGGAGGCTCGAGCGCATCGGCGATTATCGGCAAGAACCCATACATGAGCAAACTGGAGCTCTACAAGGCGTGTGTGAATCCGGGAGAAGAGAAAAAGGAAAAGACGTCGGATTCGATGACCTACGGGACCCTTGCGGAGCCGCTGATTAGGAAGATGTTCTCCATGGATTACGGCGAGCGCTACAAAGTGCATACTCCGAGAAGCCATGAGATGTATAGGAGAAAAGACAAGAAGTTCCTGACCGCAACAGTGGACGGGATACTTACGGAGACGGAGACGGGCAGAAAGGGGATTCTCGAGATAAAGACCCACGACTTCAGAAACGGGGCCGATGAGGAAAACTGGTACGGGAGGATACCCGACAATTATTTCATCCAGGTCCTCCATTACATGATGGTCATGGATGACATACAATTCGCCGTCCTATACGCCAAAGTCAGGTACTTCAAATACGACGACCAAGGCAGCAGGGCGCTCGACCATTCGGAGCTGAGGGCATACGAGCCCATCGAGAGGGCGGCTGTTCTCGACCAGATTAAATGGCTCGAGGAGAAGGAGACTGAGTTCTGGGAGCGCTATGTCTCAAAGAGGCAGGTGCCTCCGGACTACATAGATTTCGGGGAGTTGGGCGATGACGGACAGATTCAATAAAGCGGTGGACGATATTGAGCGCAGGACCGCGGAGATGGAATACGACGTTGGCGAGGAATCGGCGTTCAGCCCTTACGAAAAGGAGATTTCCGAAATAAGGGAGGAGTTCATGAAAATATGCCTCAAGGCGGAGAGAGCCATCGCTGAATGCAGAAAATACCAGGTGCTCTCTGAAGAGCAGAGAAAAAGAGCCGAGCGAGCCGAGAGAAAACTCGACGAGCTCAGGAAGGAGAGAGATGGAAAGCAAATTTCAGATTGTTCCCGCTAGGGAACTTGTCCCGGGGGAGATGGCGGAGAGATACGTCCTCCAGAACTCGGATGCACTCTTCGGCGCAGCGAAGGCTTACGTCGAGAGACACAGCCTACCGGCCGGAATAGAGAGCAGGGATGACTACAGATTCGCCAAGGAAAGCCGAAAGGAGGTATCGGCGCTAAAGAAGAGCATCACGAAGAAACGGCTCGACGTTAACGACATCCTGATGGGGGACTACAACGCGAAGATGAAAGCCATCGAGAAGATGCTCGGGGACCTCGACGAGAGCCTCAAAGCGGAAATCGAGAGATACGACGCCGAGGAGTTCGGCAAGGAAGCCAGAAAGAAAATCCTGACCATGGAGGTCAAAGGCTACGACCAGCCTTCATTGAAAAAGGTCGAGGAACTCGCGGTCAGCCTCGGATTGACCGTGAAAATGAAATGAGGAAACAGTCAATGGAAAACAGAAACCAACCAAAAATGAGATTCAGCGTCGCAATAAAGAGCGATGCTTACAAGAACCTAATCAACTCGACGCTAGGCGATGCGTCAATCGCCCGCCAATTCGTGGCGGACATCAGCACGGTGGTGAGCCAGAACCCGCTTCTCAGCAGCTGCGACGCAGGCTCGGTCATCAGCGCCGGGCTCGTGGCACAGACGCTAAAGCTCCCAATGAGCCAATCGCTCGGGTTCTCGTACCTAATCCCGTACAAACAGAAGGACGGGAGCTACAAAGCCCAGTTCCAAATCGGCTTCAAGGGATTCATCCAACTTTGCCAAAGAAGCGGCCAATTCGAGAGCCTCGGGGTAAGAAGCGTGCATGAAGGCGAATACAAAGGCCAGGATGAGTTCGGCGACGATTTGTTCAGATTCAGCCACGAATGCGACTCCAAGCCTGTCGTCGGTTACTTCGCCTACTTCAAGCTCTTGAACGGCTTCAAGAAGACCCTTTACTGGACGAAGGAGCAATGCGAGTCCCATGGGAGAAGATACTCGAAAGCCTATTCCAAGCTCTGGACGACGGATTTCGACGCAATGGCCCAGAAGACCGTGCTCAAAATGCTTCTAAGCAAATACGCCCCGATGTCCGTAGACCTCCAGAAAGCGGTCACGTTCGACCAGTCAACCGTAACTGATGACATGACACCTGAGTACGTGGACAACCCGTTGAGGGAGGAGCCAGCCGCGAACGCCGTGACCAACATGCTCGACATGACGGAGGACGAGGTGAACCCGCTCTATGAAAAAGGCGAAAGCGAGAAAGCGTCCCCGGATAAAGAAGCCCCTGAAGCCCCTTTGAAGAAAGACATTCAATAAACCCAATGTATACCCCAGAAATTAACCCTGAAAGAGCGATAGCGGAAAAAGGGGGCTCTGCCTCCTTGCCGCCTGCCACAAGTGCACTTAATTCATGCATCAGGTCGCTGGAGATATTCCTTGGCGGAGCGGATTCGGCAGGGAACAAGATGACGATTGGGAGCGTGAGGGAGGAGCTTGAGGCAAGGCCATCCATTGACCAGGCCCTCTTCTCCGACATGCTCCGGAGGCGGAATGAGGAAGTGAGATACAAGAACTCATTCACCACGAAAGTGATAATCCCGGAAATCAGGGCCGGGAGATACGACGGGCATGGGGAAAGCGTGCATCTCAGCGTGAAAATGCCGCTCTCGTCGTGGGAATTGTTCAAGAAACTCAGGGAAATCGGAGTGATGGAAGACGTCGAGATGGTAAGAATCGACTGGTACCTGAACGCCGTTTGGATGGGAACGGACATCACGATAGACGAGATTCGGCATTTCACCGAGAAGGCCGTCGAGTGGATGGAAGCCCATCCAAGGGAGAGCCGCAAGGTAAGCGTGTTCCTGCAGCTCTGCCAAAAATCATCGACGCTCTCCAAGCACCTGTCGAAAGAGAAGGCGATGGAGGCAGTGGAGGAAACGGAGCGGCAACTCCGGGAACTAGACGAAGAACTAGACGAATTGATATGAGAGGAGCCAAGGCAATGGAAACAAACGGGAAGCTGACCACGAGGCAGTGGAGGCTGCATGACTACATCAAGTCCCAGTCGGGCCGGAAGGTCTCAAAGAGGGACATATACGAATCCGTGGCGGGATACGAATGGCATGAGAGAGCGAGCGACAAGTGCCCTTCCATACGGACGGACATGAAGGCGATAAACGCCTCGTCGGAATGCGACATCATCATCGTCTTCGACCATCAGAAATACTACTGGGGGAGCAAGGACGAGATAACGCGGTTCATCGCCAGGAAGATAAGGACAATCAGGACGGCGAACAAAGAGATTCAGGAACTGTCCAGGAAACTGTCCCTAGATGGGCAGGGGGAGCTTCTCAACAACGCCCTCAACCCGGCGGACGGGAAGATACGCCAGACGGCAAGGGAGGAGCTTGATGAGAGCCCTCGATAAGCCGGAGTCCGTAAATCTCATCTTCCTCACGGGGAGGGTGGTGAAGAAAAAGCTGTCCTCCGGCAGAAATGGGACGGCGGTATGCAAAGTAAGGCTGATGATGCTGACGCCGCTTGGCAGATTCCCGAAGACGTATGTGGAAGTCCTGGCGACGGGCGACAAAGCCCTGGCCTTAGACCTCTGCTCGCAGAAAGGGAACCTCCTCTACGCCGAAGGCAGATTCGGGAACTGCCCGCATCTCGCCAAAGGCGGGAAGCAATGGATGGAGGTAATCGTCTATGCCGACGAGTTCCGCGTCCTGCTCAGGGACGAGAAAGCGTTTCCGGATACCGACTCAAAATCCATAGCGAGGATACTCGCCGGATTTGACCCGGAGGGATATCTCGAAGGGAAGAACGGATGAGGAAAGGGAGATACATCGGCAGAACGTTCTGCGCCTACTGGACATGCGTAAGAAGGGAATACGTCGGCAAAGGCAGAGACATCTATTTCATTCTGAGAAACGACTACAACGGCACGGAAGTCAGGGTGAGCGGCCAATCCATGAAAAAGATTGACGAAGGAAAAACGACAGTAAGCAAGCTTGTAAGCAAGCAGATAGTGCGAGAAAGGCACAAGAAAGGGATATTCAGTTTTTATGGGAAGATTCATGATTGAGGGCATCGTGCTCTCAGAGCCTGCGTCGACGACGCTGAAAACAGGGGGCAAGCTCAAGACGGTAACCGTCGAGGAGCACGCCACGGGAGCAAAGGGAACTTTGACCTACACTCACGAGATTGAGTTCTTCGGCTACAACGCCGACAGGATTCCGTCCATACCGCTGACCGGATGCCACGTGTTCATCACCGGAACAGTCAGCAGCAAGAGCTTCGGAGGAAGGAACTACCACGATTTGTTCGGGGATTCCCTCCTCGTGATATCAGGCCCGACATATGAGGACAAGGGCAGCGGGCAGGCTGGCTCAGACGAGCCGGACCCAGATGACCTGCCGTTCTGAGGAACCGGAAGATGTGCAGGGATAGCAATACCGAGAAAGGCTATCAGATAGCCGGCAACCTCAGGAAGACTCTGTTCAGAATCGACTTGGCAATAACCTATGCCGAGGGTGAGCGCAGGCTCGCCCACGAGAGATACAAACTCGACTCGAAAATCGGGACGAAGAAATCCAAGAAAGCCGCCGAGAGGGCCAAGATGCGGGAAAGATGCTACGGCGTATACCTAAAGAACGTCGAAGGAATCAAGAACGACGTCATGGGCGGCATAGAATACGTCCTCTCGCGGTACGCCCCGAAATACAGGGATGTGTGGGTTATGTACTTCCTTGAGCAGCGCTCCATAGACGAGATATGCGGGAAGCTGGATTACTCAAGAAGGTCAGTCGACCGCATCGTGAAGACGCTTAAGGACGACCTTTGCGAGACATACGGAGGATGGAAGGACATCAAATGAGATTCACGGAAGATGAGCTCCGCGCCATAGCCTGGATGTGCGAGAGGGAGATTGGCAGAATCGAGCAGCGCCTCTTCCTCGCCCACACCAAAGGCGATGTGTCAGCTGCCGGAAATGACCTGGAGTTTGTTCAGGGGATACTCGACAAATGTGGAAAGGAAAAGGAGGAGAAAAATGAGAGAAGACAAGAAAGAGATTCTCGATGACGTCGAGAGAAGATATCTATGGAACATCATCAAACCATTCAGGGATAAGGTCACAACCATCTCAAAAAACCTTGATTGGAAATGGAAAAAGCCATTCATCTGCATAAGGATAAAAAAAGAAGTGTCCATAAGTCTTCCTTATTTCAGAGGAGGGATGTACGAGGGAATGGAAGCGAACAAAAAATACACATTGGAGGAATTAGGGTTATGAAAAAAGAAGACTATGATTTCATTCTTGAGATTAGCAATAGCGAGTTCCCGCTTGTTGACATTGTGAACGATTTTCAAATTCTTAAAGCAAAACGAAGATTGGAAGACTTCGATTATGAAGCAATTCAAGATGATTTAGTCAAAATTGCTAAATTGTTTAGGTTTTATTATGAACAATCGGAACATTGGTATCACTAATCAAGGAAATTGATTAATAAATAAGAAAAAAACTAGTTTTGTTGCTCTTGACCGTCTTGGTCACCATCTTCTATCTAGCTATTGATTAGACAGAAGTTGGTGGCCCAGATGGGGTTGAACTCCCCAGCGAACTGACATCTAATCGCAAGCGATTGCGAGAGCCCGGACGCTTCCGTGGGTGGGTCGGATAAGGCAACCTCGCCGAAGTCGATGAGAAACGAGGCAGTGACAAACAGTTTTCTAGAAGCTGCGGAAGTCGCCCTTTACAAGGGCCCCTCGCAAGAGGGGATGATGAGTAACAGACCAAACCTAATCGCTCATGTGGACTTGAGCATACACCACGTTAAACAAATGTGCGAGCGTGAGAAGAAGCTTGGGAAGGCCGCCGATAAAGTTGCATCTGTCCGGCGGTAACGGCTGTCACGAACGGCATGGCGGGTGCCGATGCAAAACCCGCCTTATGTGGGAGAAATAAAAATGAAGAAAATAAGCAAGGAAATCAGGGAATACGACGAATGGCTGGATAGGAGATACGCCGAAAGGGAAGACAAAGACGATATCTTGCCGGTCGGGTTGACGGATGCGGAATTTTGCGAATGGGCAATGAGAATTCTTCTTGGCGGTGGCTGGTGTGTCGTAATGCCATTGGGGAATAACCAAATAAACGAAGTAGCCATGGAAGACATCATCTTCCAAAAATGCGGAATGGAAGCAAAAGAAAGGAAAGGGAAAGAAAAATGAAAGAGATTCTTAATGATGCGGAGAAAAAATATTTGGGGGCTGTTATAAAGCCATTCAGGGACAAAGTGGATTATGTTAAAAAATATTCCTTTGATGGCGGAGAAAAAGAGTCTATCGGCATTTCTTTCAAAAATGATAATGGTTATTTTTCTTTTCCTGTTTTCAAAAAAGGAACAATGTACGCAGGTATGTACCCTTATAGGGAATACACCCTTGAGGAGTTAGGATTATGAAAAAGATATTGATTGAAGACTTCATAAAACACGGATTTGAAGTGGACATCATTGAACATTGCGAAGATGAAGAAATGCTTTGCGAAATAAGAAAGAATGGCTTTTTCTTCAAAGTTTATTTCGATGAAAACGGCGAATATTTGAAGTTACGCGAATTCAACAATGACCCAATATTCGCCGATGAAGTAACGGACTTCAAAGACTTATTAGGCAGATTGGCGCACGAAATCAAACGCGCTTCCGTTGCCTATATGCAAAGAAGCATATTGGCGAGGATTGTATACGACAAATTAATGAAGGAGATAGAAAAATGAAAAATTACGTAAAATGGGAAGATGAAAACGGGAATATTTTCTTCCAAGTGCTTAACGATATAGATGAAGAAATCGCTTCAATCGAAAAAGAATTGCTTGAAGAAGGATATGTAATCTATGGAGTTGGCTATTGGAACAAACAAGGAAATCAGTATCCAACGATTTTCGCGAAAAAATTAGGGAAGGAATAAGAAATATGAAAAAAGAATCAGTAGTGGGCTATTGCTCAATCCACAACATGGGCGTGATTCACGCCATCGAGGGCAGCATGTGGGAGTACGCCGACGAAAGCCTTGGCGACATCTACGCCATCTTCATGGACGACGATGGCAACGGGCATGATTTCGTTCTCGGGGAAAAAGAGTGGAACCAAATCGCCGATAGGCACAACAGACGCCTTCAGAAGAAACTCCAGGGAGAAGACTGCTGCCACATGTTCGTGTGCTTCGGGGGAATCGAGGGCGAGCCCGCGCTCGACGATGCCGAGAGAGATTACCTCAAAGCGGTGCTCAAGCCATTCCGCAAAGACATGAGAGGGATTGAGAAAATCAGCGATTTCGATGAGACCGATGAGGGCATAGTCGAGATGGAGGCAATCACAATCGTCATGAAAAACGGCGAAGAATACATGCTCCCATGGTTCAAGCGTGGGTCCATGTACAGGGGCATGGAGGCTCGCACGCTCTATTCCCTTGAGGAGCTCGGGCTATGAATAGCGAGCTTGAGTTCTCCCTGAGCGTATTGCTCATGCTCACGGACGGAAAGAATTTCGATGAGGAGCACAAGATGCTTGAGCTCGAGGCCTATGACTATGTCAACAACGGAGGAAAGGCGACAAAGATGCCGCTAACGAGGATGTTCCTTGAGAATTTCGTCGACAAATTCTCCAAGGCGTTGGTCAAGCTGGATGAAATCCAGGAGGACAAACCGAATGAGAAAGGCGCTTAGATTGGCAGCGGCCGCGCTTGCTCTCGCCCCTTTTCTCGGAGGATGCGTGAGCCAGGACTGGAGCGAATGGCATGACGACGCCGACCAGGTGTCCGTGTCCGTGATGGCGCAATACCGCGACGTCTACACGAGATACGCCAAATCCGTCGAGCTTCTTTACACGACTTACAGCAACAGCAACAGCGACCATTACTGCATCAGAATCAGATACCAGGGCATCGAATACAAATACGTAAATTGCCCATATTCAATCAAATACAAGGAGGAAAGAAAATGAAGAAAATCAGCATCAAAACAGAGAAGGAGTTCTCTGCCGTCAAAGGAAAGGAGCTTCGTGCCCTCGGCTTCACGGAAGGCTATGGCGCGTCCTTGTTTAAATGCTACCCAAGCAAAAGAGACGGGTACAAATACGTGGGATATGTCACTTTCGAATTTATCCCAGACGCGGAGGACGATGTCTATTATGACAAGTACGGTTTCGTCAGCCTAAGCTGTTTCGGAATTGAAGATGACCCGAAAAAGTTTCAGAAAATGCTGAAGCAGACAATCGACGAGTACCGCTCGGACATGATGAAGCTCGGATTATTGGAGGAAAAAGAATAATGGAAAACTCAGTTACATTAGACCTAAAGACATACACGGATTTAATCCGTGAGAACGAACTGCTCAAAACCACGCTTAAAGGCTTCAAAAAAGCCTTCGAGAGCGAGTTGGAGGATTACCTTGACAACCACGACTACATATTGAGAAACATGGAGGGCAAAGCAAAACTTCAGGCGATAGTGGAGGAGAAGGATGACGAGAAGGTCCTCGAAAGAGCGAGTGTCTATATGTCTGGCATAAAGACGATAGCCAAGAAATACGAAGGGGCTTTCACCCTCACGGACGCCTATGCTTACGTGGCCGACTCGGTGAGGGTAATCGCTGAAGACAAGCTATCTGACATGGAGGAAAGCCAGCAATGACGGTTCATTATCTCAAAATCAAGTCTGAGTACTACAGGGATGTCCAATGCGGTTTGAAGACGTTCGAGCTCAGGAAGAACGACAGAAATTTTCAAGTCGGGGATGTTCTTATGCTAATCAAATTAGACGACAAAGGGAACGAGACCGACCAGGTATGCAAGGTGAAAGTCACATACATTCTAAAAGATTGCCCACAATACGGGCTAAAAGAAGGCTATGCGATTCTTGGGATAGACACAGGAAACCTCATCGGCGGAACAGTTACTTTACCTAATGGTGGGGTCGGCTACATCAAAAATGCTAAAGGCGGTGTTGGATACATCAAGCTTGGTTATGCCTCTAATGGTGCTAAAACTACCGTTACTGACGCTGCCGGCTTTGCCATCGACGGAAAAGAGATAAGCCCAATAGGGGTTCCACAATGAGAATAGACAGGAAGAAAGCCGTCTCCCTCATCAAAGAGCGCTTCGACAGAAAGGACGGCTCGATGATGCTCGCCGCGAGATGCATGGCTGCGATTCCGACGGAGAGCGACGACTTCGCCTCCGATTTGAGGATTGCCATCTCAGCTAACGCGGGGGAGGATGAGGCGGCCAAGCTGCGCAGGCATTACAAGAAGCGCTCGGGCGGGCGCACCCGCACACGAGATGCCATGTTAGCGTTCAAAGACGAGATGTTCGCAATCCTGATGGAAAGCGAAGTAAAATAAAAGAAACAAGGAGAAAAACAAATGGAAGAAAACAAAAAAAGCGGCAAAGCCGCGGATACGGTGAGAACGAGCGAGGGCAAGCTTACCCAGGACTGTTTGCCTGAGTTCAAGGAATTCCTCTCCGGGTGCCTAAGCGCCCTCAGAGGCTACAGGAAGATGGCTCTCAAATCCGTCCCAAAGGACGATGCCAGATGGGAGGAGTTCAAAGACGAGCTTCCGATAATCGATGCCTGCCAGAAGAACCTCGATTCGGTCAAGAACGTCGGCACATTGGCCTCTCTCATGGACAGCCTTCCACAGGAATATTTCAAGGGGTTCATCATGTTCACGTTCGGGCTTGAGCAAAGGCTGATTGACGACTATTTGAAGAAGCTCGACGATGCTTGCTCCCAAGGCGCGGAGGACGACGGCCCCGCGGCTACGAAGGCATGAGCAAGCGCCTGCTGTTCTCCCTCGTCGTGCCAGGCGCCCCCATGGGCAAGCAAAGGCCCAAGGCGAGCGTGGTGGCCGGGCACGCCCATATATACACGCCTGGGCCCACGCAGAGATACGAGAGCCTGGTGCGCTCCGAGTACGAGAGGGCGGCCTGCGATTCTAGCGGAGCCATCCCGTGCCCGTTCCCAGGGGCGTTGGAGATTGAGGTGAGGGCGTATTTCCCTTTGGGGAAATCGGACTATACGCCAAAAGGGAAGATATCGAAATCCGGCGAGCGCAAGCTCTCAGGCGAGCTCATGCCCACGAAGAAACCAGATTTCGACAACATAGCGAAGATAGCGGTGGACGCCCTAAACGGAATCGCTTTCGTGGACGACTCGCAGATTTGCGTTGCGCGCGTGTCGAAAGAGTATTCCGCCTCGCCCAGGGTCGAGATAAGCGCTTATGCCATCGTGCGGGAATGATGCATGAAAACAAAAAAGGCGGTCTTGCGGCCGCCTTTTCTCATGAAGAACTTCGTCTTCACAATAACGCATTTAATTTAAACCAGCCATTTTCTGTTGTCAATGGCTTTTTTTCATGTCCTCGCGAACGAGGCTTCGGATGTATTCGATTTTGTTTGGCACCGATTCAAGCTTCGCGATTACGTCCGCGTCTTCTTCGTTGCGCAAGCGCATTACCACGCGGGTCATATGCTCCTTGCGCCATTTGTCCGTGGCCCTGAAAGCCGCGAGCCTTCTTTCCTTCTCAGTGTGGTATTTCTTCATTTTGCCTCTCCTTTAAATTTCTTCTTCTGTATTCGAGTTGCTTATGAGCGGAAGCTATTTGCTGCTGCTCAAGTTCGTATGGGGGGATGCTCGTGAATACTTTTTTGCAAAAGCCGATGCGCTTAGGCACCCAATGAAACCTCGTGTCGGTGTTGACTATCGAAACGATTTCTTCGGCTGTCTTTTTGTCTCTGGCGTATATGCTCAGGAGAACTCCGCCCCCTTCGAGACGGTATGTGTATCTGTTTATCTCGAATTCGTATTTTTTCCCATTCATATTCTGATTTTACCCTTTCATACTTCGTAAACCAACGAAAAACGTTCTTTTCCGTCGTTTCCGATTGTCTTTTTGATTTGCGACATCAACTCATCGCATGTGCTTGCGCTCAGGCTCATAGGCTCTCCATCCTGGTTTGAGTCGCAAATGAACGTTATTCCGTATATGACCTCGCAAGGCTCCTGGAGGTCGCTTCTAAGGCACACTATCGCTGGGAGCATGCGCTCCTCGCCCCTGAGCAGGCCCTCGTCGTCGTACCACACGCTGAGCCAGCGCTTTTTCTTTCCGAGGAGCGGCCTGCCGATTATCCCGAAGCAGTCGCAGTCGAGCAGCGCGTGTATCCTCGGGAGCGAGGACAGGTCAGCGTCTATGATGCCGGCCGTGCCCTTGAACGGGTTTATCAGGATTCCTCTCACCGTTTTGTCGCTTTGTCTCATTTCGAATCTCCTTTCCCGACAACCATGAGGAAGCCGATTCTAGTAACCTCGCTCGCCCCAAATTCTGTGCTCTTTAGCCAATAGACCCAGAAATCCGACCATTCCTCGGCGCTGGAGGGAATCATGTCGTAGCGTGTGTCTATGAGCCCGAGCTGCTTGCCGCCCTCGCTGAGCACATGCATGCTCCCATCGCCGTATTCGGGCGATGGGTGCTCGATGCGCTCTATGGTGACCAAGCGCCTTCTCCCGCCAACAACCACGCTGAAATCGGCCTTGATGGTCGTTTTGTCAAATGCCATTATTCGCCCTCCCCGAATACTGCCGTGCTTGTGATGTATGAGCCTTTTGCCCATCTTACCTCGAAGTCGATGGCGTATATTTGCCCAGTCTCCATATCGAGGCTGATGCCCCAATCCCTTTTTAGGTCGCGGAGTTTGATGTTTCTGGCTTCTTCCGCAACCACGAGTGCTTCCACGAGGGAACGCAGGCGCCTCTTCTTGGGAGCCATGCTCACGCTGTCTAGGCTTGCCGTCTTTTTGTCAATCGCCCTCACGGTGGCGGTCACGGTGACCGGGCTGACGCATTCGCATTTGCGGATTTCTTTGTCCACGGATTCCAGCGTGGAATCGCCTCCGTATATGTCGGCCAAGATGGCCAAAGTTCTTAAGAAATTTTGTTTTGTCATTGTTTTTGTCTCCTTAGTTTTTTTGATTGCGAAGCAAATCAATCTTCTGTTTCCTTCGCTCACTCCTCATCGGATTCGGCGATTCGGTATTCTTTGACGTTCCCGAATGTATAGCCGCCATTGAACGATAGCACCACGGGCTCGTCCTCCGGATACGACCTCAGCGCATCCATGAGCTCGCCCACCGTCATTGTGTCCTCGCAATCCGACGCCGCATAGGCATCGCTCACTGCTTTGATTCTCAAAAATCGCATTTTTATTCCTCCCTCCTATGCTATTTCCTTTAGGAATTTGGCCCTGTTGATGAATATGACCATCGTTCTCCCGTGGCCGTCCTCCACGATGATGGACGAGTTCGGGCTTTTTTCGAGCAAGTAGCATTCCGTGCCTTGCTTCATGCTCGAGTACTCGTTCCCGTCGAGCATGCACTCGCCGCCCTCGTCGGCAACCCCGCTGTCCACGATTCTCCTGCTCTCTTTGCTTTTGAGGGCTTCGGCGAAAGCCTTCGGGAATCGGGATGAGCTGGTGGCCGTCATGACGTATGGGTCATCCTGCTTGTACGTGAGGAACTCCTTGAGCTTCTCGGCTTCCCGCTTGATTTTCTCATCGCTCGATTTGAGCATCTCGTTTAATTTCATTGTCGTTTTCTCCTTCATGCGGGGATGGGCCCATCGCCCGTCCCCATTGCCTTGTGCGCTCCTATTCGCCCTTGCCTCCGTCACCGAGGACTTTTTGCATCGCCGTGAAAGCCTTTGCCATCCCAAGAATGGAATCGGCCTCTTCCATGCTTGTGACCGCATGGTCGCCTAGCGCCCTTGCCGTGCGCTCCTTGATGTCGTCGCTGACGTCGCTGTTCCAGGATTTTGACCAGTTTTTGAACCATTCGTCGAAACCGTCTTCGTCGTTGTGAATCATGTCGATTTGCTTCTTGTAGAATTCGAAGTTCTTCTTGCCCCCGAGCTTCTCGCATAGGTTCGTGAGGGCGATTTCGAAGTCGTATCTCTGCCAAGGCCTGTTAATCCACACGTATGTGCCTTTCTTCGTGACCTCGCCCATGTCGTCGAGAACCTCGGCGTACTCCGTCGTTCTCATGGATGTGTGCCTCACCGAGAGATAGACCCTGATGTCTTCTCCCTCGGGGGACTTGATGTAGAATGTCTTGACCAATTTCTTCATGGCTGTTTTCCTCCTGCCTTTTCGGCTGCTTCAATTATTATGGTGCCCCAATGCTAAATCAAGCACTTTTTTGCAATGCTTTTTTACCCCTAAAGGGTAGGGGCCCTATTGTTTTTTCCAATAGCCCCAACCGCCTCGTTCCCAGGTTTGGAATCGTTCCCGGAAAGCGTAGAGATTGCTGTAATAGCACCCGTCCCGCTCCTGCCAGTCGCCCTCGAGCCACACGCTCCCGTCTCCGGCCATAATCGCGAGCCTAGAGCCCATGGCTATGTCCCCGAGCCCGCTCCCCAGCGTCCCGTCCTGGTCATGGAATCCCGAAGCTTTGTAGACCGGGTAGGCAAAATCCTTCACGAATCTCATCGTGTCGTTGTGGTCTTTTGACCCGTCGGATGTGAGGCCGATTATCCCGTTGTGGGCGAGCCCCATGCGGCTTTTCACGCAAAGGCTTCGCATGGCCTCGTATGAGCCGCATACCGGGAACGGGTGGGTGAGCCCGGGCTGGATGCCGCCTTGGGTTGAGATGCGGAAGTGGAAGACGACCGGTTTCCCGGCGAAATCTCGTGAGAGCACGGCTCTCTCGAACGCACCCCATGTCATGAGCCCTTTGCGGATGTGGACGTATCCGTCGTCTCCAGGCCACATGAGCCCGGCCCCGTCGGGGTTGGCCTCGAAGCATTTTCTCAAATCATCCAAAGAAGGCATCTCCGATGCCGCTGGTTTGTAAACGATAACGCACATTTCTGTAAATTCCTTTCCGAGGAAGAAGACATTAGTCTTCAATCCCCCTTTGCTCATTGGCCTTCGTATGAAGGAAGAGCCCATTCTTGTGAAGCCATGCCTTGACTTCGTCATCCATGAGGCGGAATGACTTGGAAAGCGAGAAAATCTTTTTCTCGCTCGTTGCGCTGATGCCTTCGCAAAGGCTCATGAGAAAGAGCCCAATCATGCGGATTCTCTCGGGGTCATTCGTAGAATGGAAGATGCGGAACTCGATGGTGTTATTGCTAGAGGCAATAATGGCGCAGCCCTCGCTTCCATGGCGTACCTGGAACGGTTCCCATCCGTCTTCGGGGCGTCCGGCGTCGATGCATGCCTTTGCGGCGTCCCAACGCTCTTTGAGCGTTCCGAGGGTTGCGAAAGAGCACCATTCCATTTGGCTGGCTTTCCTACCGGAAAGGGCTTGGAAATCGTCTTGGTACATGGCGACGAAGCGAAGAATTTTATAGAAATTCTTCAATTGTGTGGCGACGTCATCCCCGAGCCACGTCTTCGTGAGATGCATATGCAGGCCGACGTCCGGATAATCCGGCTCATTGCCGGTTTTCTTGAGCATATTCGTAAGAATATCCCAGTCGAAGTTGCGGAAGAACTTCTGGGTCATAACGTTTGTTATGACCTCATACGCCACGGTGCAATCGCGCTCCACGAAGAAGACCGGCTTGACGCAATTTTGGTTCCCTACGAAGTAGCTCCAGAAATCGGGCGTCGACTCGATTCCATCGGAATCGACCCTCACGTTCCCCCCGTTGCATTCCGCCTCGATGCCGATTCCCTTCTTAAGGGAACCAATCGTGTAGGCCTCGTCCTCGAAGTTGAGAACTTCGAAGCCCGAATAATGGCAATCGTGGTAGGAATTCATCGCGATTTTGTGGCTCATGGCATTAGCCATGGCCGCCGACCTCGCCGCCTCGCATTCGGGGCAAAGGCGGATTCCTTCGGAACGGTGCCAAACGCTTCTTCCGGAACGGACTTCGTCCGGGGTCACCCACCTGCCGCAATGGTCGCATTTGCGGAAGCTCAGGCTTCTGAGATACGACTCGATGACATTAGTCATCTCGTCGAACGCCATGTAGTAGGATTTGCCGTTCGCTTCCGATGGGTCAATCATTGACCCATCTTCGTCCAACAGGAAGACGCCGTTGTCGGATACCGTCGCTTTCTCATATTGTTGAGAAAGCCCCTGAGAGATTCCCTCGAAGAAGGCGACTCTAAAAGAGTCGCCTGCGGCTCTTTCCCTTTCCGTCTCGCAGAGATTGGCACTATAAGTGCCGTCGACGCCGAATGTTATTGTAAAAACGAAGTTTTTCATGATTAATTTCCTCCAAATGACTTACTTTGCTTTGCAAAAGATGACCGTGCCGTTAGCGCAATCGTAGATTGATTCCTGGTTCCACCCGCTTGCTTTAGTAAGGGCTTCGCCCAAATCCATGATGCTGTGGGATATATCCATATCCCATGTCCCGTCGGCTCTTCTGTATAGCCCGACGTAGGCGCCTTCCTGGGCCCTTGCCTTCGCAAGGTGACCCTCCAAATCCGCTTCCGTCAAGTCTAAAAGACTTGCGTAGTTGCGGTTGCCGGCTTCGTCGGCGACCATGTAACCTTTGGTTACGATAGCCACGTTGCCGTCCATTTCGAGCGTAACGCCGCCGTTTTCGTACGCTATGCTCATGATTGTCGCAAAATCCATGTGCTCTCCTTTCCCAGCCTTTAGGCTGCAAGCAATTTTGCCGTCCCTTTGAGGGGCACCAATATTATTGAGCCTTGCAAGCCGAGCCGAGAAGCGAAATAACGGGCGCGGTTTTCGTGTTCTGCGCGAGAATCACAGATTCTTTCACGCCCGAGAATCAAAAAAACGGCGTGAGAATATTTCAAAAACGCTTAATTCGACAAAGCGTCAGCTAGAATCGGTTTCTTTTTTGTGTATTTTTTTCTTTATGCAAGTGCACATACGAAGGATAAAGAATGCACTTAGAAAAGTGCATCTTTAAGACCTTTTGAAAATGCACCTTAAAACTGAATTGTGCACAATGAACAAAAAACGCTGTGCTTAAACAACGGGGAAAAACATTGTTTTTATTCATTTGCGAAGACCCTGAAAAAGCCAAAGTGCTTAGTCTATAAGACTAACGATGAAATGCCTAGTTCGATTTCAACCATTCGAACCAATACCAAAAAACATAGATGTAATCTATGTTCTATGCCATTTGGGTGTAAAAATGGATGGCAAGTGTGATTTACATGCCTTAGATGCCTATGTATGCCTATGCATGCATTCAATTCCCTGATACCCCCCAACCCGGGGAAACAAGGGGAGGGGCCAATCTCAAAAACAATGTCCACCCGCACAATTTTTGGGATTTTTCCTAAATTTGGCGCAAAGACGGCGCTGACTTCCCTGCGCATGCGTGGATATCATTGCCTCAAAGGAGGATGCGGTATGGATTCAATCGGGATGAACGTGCTCTCGGGGTACGAGAGAAGCGTGCTCAAATCGGGCAAAGGGAAGACGAAATCGGACGGCATGGCAGAGATGGCCTGCACCAGGGAGAAGCTCAAGGCTTTCCTCGGGGCGAAGGTCCGGCAGAAGCTCCCTGACGGCACCGAGGTCGAGTTCACCGCGGAGGAGCTGATAATCGCCGCCGCGATAGGGGATGCCGTGTCCAAGGGCTCATTCGACAAGGTCGTCGCCATGATGAAGGCGTCAGGCCAGATGGACGAGTCGGTCTCCGTTGTGGCCAAGGTCGACCAGGACCTTCTCAAGAGGTCGATTGGATGACGCTGGCCGACGAGAGGCTGAGAGGCTACGAGAGGGACATAGCGATAACCTTCAAGGGGCATGAGTACCCCGCATGGGTCCTGATGGAGCACCTCCTCAGGATAGTGGACAAGAAGGGGCGCGTGGTCCCGCTCATACTGAACCCGCAGCAGATTGACCTCTACAGGGCGATATGCGAGCAGCGGAGGTCAGGGGAGCCCGTCAGGCAGGACATACTCAAGGCCCGCCAGGTCGGGTACTCGACGTTCATAGCGGCCCTCATATTCCTCATAGCGATGTACACGCCGAACATCCTCGCGGGCGTGGCGGCCGACAAGCTCGACAACGCCAAGAGGATTTTCAGGAAATACGAGACCTTCTACAGGCACCTCGACGACAGCAACCCGAACCTGGAGGAGATAAAGCGGTTCGAGGCGATGCGCAAGCGCCACCCCGAGACCAACAAGCCGGAGCTGCTGTCCAGCAGGGGGGCGACCCTCATGGAGACGACGGCAGGCTCCCGCATAGAGGTCATAGTCGCGGACGACGAGGCGGGAAGAGGCGGCACATACCACCTGCTCCACCTCACGGAATGCGGCTTCTATAAGAACCTGCACGAGACGCTGAACGGCCTCCTAGAGACCGTGGACGACTCCAACGGGGAGTCCTACGTGTTCTTCGAGACGACGGCCAACGGATTCAACGAGTACAAGGAGAGATGGGACGCAGACGAGGCGGGCGACACCGCCTACCACGCCACGTTCACCCCGTGGTTCACGGACCCGGAATACTCCGACCCGAAGGTGGCAGCGGGCCTGCTTCCTCCCCCGAAGATGGAGGAATGGCTCTACGAGAAGCAGCGGAAGCACGGGCTCAGCGACGCCCAGATGTCATGGTACTGGAAGAAATACCGCACCAAGGGCGACAAGGGGCTGATGCTCCAGGAATACCCGTTCTCCCCGGAGGACGCGTTCAGGAGCAGCGGCACATGCGTGTTCGACACGGAGCTCATAGCCCAGAGGCTCGAGGAGCTGAGGGGCATGGAGTTCGCGAGGGGCAGGTTCCCCGTGTCGAAGAGGGTCAGCCCAGACGGGGAGATGATTGACCTGGAGGTCGGCCCGTTCTCAGAATCGAGGAACGGCCCGGTCTGGATATTCGAGCCCCCGAAGGAGGGGCATCCCTACATACTGAACCTCGACCCGGCAATGGGCGGCGAGGACAGCTACGTGGTCCAGGTGATAGACAACTATGAGCTCAGGCAGGTCGCGAAGTTCGCGGCGGTCGGCCCGAGGGACGACGAGGTCGCCTTCCAGATGGTGGCGCTCTCGAGGATGTACAACGGCGGCATGGTCTCCGCCGAATGCAACAACGCGAACGGCACCTACATACTGGACGTCTGCCGGAAATGCGGCCAGAGGCTGATATTCCAGGACCCCGGCTACGACGGCATCGGGGACAGGTTCGAGGACAGGTACGGATACAAGACCACGCAGAGGAACAAGAACCCGATGGTCACGATGCTGAAGCTGGCGTTCCAGGACGACATGCGGATGATAAGCGACCCCGCGACCCTGCACGAGATGCAGGCGTTCGACGTGATGAGGACGCAGGCCGACAAAGAGACCTACAAGGCAACCCCAGGGGCGCACGACGACCACGTCATGGCGCTTTGCGGGTGCCTATACGTCAGGGACGCAAGGGTGATGCCCTTCCTCCCGGACATGCCAAAGGAAAAGAAGAAGCGAGGCGAGCCGGCCGGCCCGTTCCGCATGAGAGATAAGAGCCCGATGGAGGGGGACGTCTACCAAAGATGGTGAGCCAGAAGATAAAAGACATAAGCCCTAAAGGGCTGAGAATGGCGAAGGGGGTCGTGGCGACCCTCGAGCTGCTCGGCCTCGACGAGGACGATTTGCTCCTCCTCAAGGAGATACCGGCGATGAGGGAGGAGATTGCGTCCCTTAGGGAGCAATGCTCCAAGCTGCGCAAAGAGGTGTCGGGCGAGCAGAGCAAAGCCGCCAGGGGGAAGACCCCTGCGGAGCAGCTGACCGAGATGTTCAGCGAGCCGGTGGAGGAGTTCAACCCATATGGAAAGCAATGAGCAGACTACAACGAATTACAGGCTCTTCCTGATGGACGACGCCTACAAGGAGAAATCGAACCTCAAGAGATACGTGAGCGAGGCGCAGGATTTCTACAACGGGAAGCAGTACCCGAACGAGAACTACAGGAACATGGTGAGGGTCACCATGAATTTCTGCAGCTTCTCCTCCAACCTCAAGGCCGCGAAGGTGGTGGGCACCCAGAGATACATAACGTTCACCGCCGACGACGTCAGCTACGACTGCAGGAAGCTTCAGCGCTTCGACGAGTACAACATGAAGAAGCTGGATGAGTCCACGGAGGATTTCCAGACGTGTCTCGACGGCTTCAACAACGGCACGGCCGTCGTCTGCTACCGATGGGACGAGGACGACACGACGTACAAGGGGATTTACAAGGGAGGGTTGGCGCTCGACCAAATCGACATCCTCCGCTTCGCTGTGGCAAACCCTCACCTCAAAGGCATACAGAACCAGAAATGGGTCATGTACTGGAAGGATGAGGACGTGTCCGCCGTGCGCGACATGGTGGAAAGGGACTCAAAGAAGGAGCTTGAGGAGGCCAGGAAGGCAATCGTCCCGGACTCCTATGACCCGGAGACGGCATCGGACAACGAGGACGTGAGCCATGGGCTCGTCACCGTCTACACGAGATATTTCAGAATCGGCGGGGAGGTGTATTTCATGTCCTCCACGAAGACCGTCGACCTATATGAGAGGCCGCACGCCCTCAACCCAAGGCTCAACGAGCTCGCGGACGAGAAGGCGAGAAAGGATATGGCGGAGGGCTCCAGGGTGGAGGACTATTCCTCGATGGACCCCCAGGACCCATCGTTCCAGGTGGCGGACGCCCAGGTTATGGACGATGGGGAATACGGCAGGGAGAAGGAGAAATTCTCGCTCTACCCGTTCGCCGAGTTCCGCCCGTACGCAATCAACAACTCCTTCTACGGGAGAAGCGACATCAAGGACATGATTCCAATCCAGAAAGGCGTGAACTTCGCCCTGAGCATGACGCTCAAATGCGTCGAGAACAACGCCTACAACAAGATATTCGCCAAAGAAGGAGCCCTTGAGGGGCAGACAATCACCAACGAGCCGGGCCAGGTCCTCACCGACCATTCGAGGATGACCAACGGCTGGGGCATCAAGTTCGCGGAGAGCCAGCCGATGCCGAACGGCGTCGTCGACTTCACCGAGCGCCTGTTCCAGATGACGAGAATCGTCTACGGCTTCAATGACGTGATGGACGGCTCCGTGAACAACCAGGATTTGTCCGGGTACGCGGTCCAGCAGATGATTAAGCAAGCCAACTCCTCAATCGAGCAGCAGCAGCAGCTCTTCTGGAAGTTCTGCAAGGACAAGGCGGCCATACGCCTCCAGTTCTACAAATTCTACGTGGACTCCGCCAAATACTCCTATGAGATGCCGGACTACGAGGTGGACAGGGAGGAGCAGGCCAGAAAGGCGCTTCAAGCCAGGCAGAGTCAGCCTCAGGTCCAGAACCAGAGCCTCAGCGTCGGGGACGTCGATTTGAGCACCCCGACCAGAAAGGTCCAGATAAGGGACTTCAAGGGGAGCGAGATTTACGGCACCCGCTTCGACATCGAGATTGACGTCATGCAGGGCCTAGCCGACAGCAAGCTCGCGGAATCCCAGATGTGGGACACGCTCATCATGAACGGCAACATCCAGAACCTCACTCCGGAGATGCTCGAACTTTACCTAGAGGCCAACCCTACGATAAGCGAGCGGACGAAAGCGACGCTCAAGAACGTCGTCGAGCGCCAAAAGAGAAGCGAGAACGAGCAGCTCAAGGGAAAACTCCAGGAAGCGTTCCAATACCTCCAGAAGGTAACGGAATACGCCAAGGAGCTCGAGGCCCAGAACGGCTACAAGACGAACTACATCAACAACCTCACCAAGGAGTTCACCGAGAAAATCGGGGTGGCGAACAAGGTGATAGGGGCCCAGAACAAAGCCCTTTCAAGCCAAACGAAGGAACAGCAATCAATCCAGAACTCCAAAAACGCCTCGAAGGGGGATTTCGACCCCGGAACGGGCGGAACAACGGCTTAATCGCCCATGAGGCGTAAGCATAAATCGCACCGAAAGCGGAAAAATGGAATCGCACCGAAAGCGCAAAAATCGGAGGCGGTTCCGGAAAGGAACCACATTTATGTTCATCAATGACGACGAACGGAAGCCAGAAGCAAAGGAAACCGAAAGCGATGGCGAAGAAGGAGAGGACCTCACTCTCGACGACGTTGAGGAAGTTGACGGAGGCGAGCCTGGCGACGGCAAGGCTGAGCCAAAGGAAACGGACAAGGCGGAGCAGACAAAGGAGGAGCGTGCGCGCCAGGCTGAGGCCAGACGCAAGCGCGAGGCCAAGGAAAGGCAGGCCAAAGAGAAGGAAATCGCCGACAAGGCGTATCTCAGGGGCCAGCTTGACTCGACCAGGGTCAACCCATATACCAACAAGCCGGTGAAGGATGAGTACGATTTGAAAGTGCTCAGGGTCCAGCGCCAGATTGAGGATGAGGGCGGCGACCCGATTACGGATTTGCCCGCAAAGCTAGCTGAGCTCGACAGAGAGGAAGCAAGCAAAAGGGCGGATGAGGCGAAGAAGGCGGCCGAAAGCGACAAAGCCATCGAGGACGACATAGCCGATTTCAGGGGCAAGCACCCCGGGGTCGACCCAAAGGAAATCCTCAGCGACGCA
Source organism: Escherichia coli (assembly GCA_963630675.1). Lineage (GTDB taxonomy): Bacteria > Bacillota_I > Bacilli_A > RFN20 > CAG-826 > UBA4951. Next base: position 12,304 of record CAVGNR010000013.1, on the reverse strand, counting down.
AGATTCGCGGCATTCTCCAGGGGCAAATTGGGAAGCGAGAGGCTTTCCGACATCTATGACGAGTTCTCGAAGACGTTCGGGGACTTGGGGAAGAAAGAGACGGACGGTAGGAAAAAGGGAACCGCTCCCAGCCCGAACGGAGGGCAAAAGCGCGAAGCTCCGTCCTACTCCAAGATGACGGAAGAGCAGAAAATCGCTTATTTGAAGAAAGAAGGGATGATTTGAAATCCCTAAAAGGAGAAAAAAATGGAAACATTCGCAGAAATGATTAAGTTGGGTGACTTGCCACTTGAGCAAAAGGAGCAAATCTCCGACGCCATCATCTACAGCGCCGAGCACATCGGCGAATTCTACAACGAGGTCAACCACGTCAAGTTGGATGCCAACAAGACATCGATGACCTTCATGCGCTCTTATTTGCCAAAAATCGACAAGACTTCCGACAGATACAAGAACGGCTTGGTCGAAGGAGTCACGCCTGACCCAGAGACCATCAATGAGGCAGAGTTCACGGTAAGCGTGAACGAGAACGGGTGGTGGTACCCATTCACCAATAAGGCGCTCAACCACGCATGGACAGACATCAAGACCAGATGCGCCAAATTCTTGGCGAATCTCTTCCGCACATACCACGACGAGAAAATCGCGGACACATACCTAACCTCCGCCAACGTCGCCACCAACGTGGATTTGCTCAACCTAAAGGATTTGCTAACACTCAACACAATCCTCTTCAAGAGCGGCGCCCAAACCTTCGAAGGAGGCTTCTACAAATTGATTGTCGCCCCTGAAATCAAAGACGCCATGCTCTTGAAGTTCAAGGACTTAATCACCCACACAACAAAGAAGGAGGCCGTCGTCAACGGCGAGCTCGGCGAATTGGCCGGCTTCAGAATCATCGCCTCCAGATTGCAAGCATTCGAGGGAAAATCCAGCGGAAGCGACTACAAATACCCATTCGTGGCATACGGAACCAACCAAAAAGGTGAATACGCGGTCAGCATCTGCGCCTATGACAGCATGGCTGAGCACGTCATCTTCACCCCACTTGGGGGATTGGGCAACAACGATGCCCTCCATCAACGCGGCTCCATCGGCCTTTACGTCGACGGACATGGCTTCTACGTGAGCGACGACAGCGTCGCCGTGAGAGGCGAATACACCTCCACAGGAACTGACAAGGTGTCACCAATCGTCGCATTCGATGATAGCAACAGAAGCAACCTCTCCGCGACAGGAGAAGCCGGCTCCGGACTCTTCCTCAATGCCACCAACATCGGCTTGACCAAGAACGGAACATGGACTCTCAAGGTGATGGATGAGAACGGGGAAATCATCAAAGATGCCTCCGTCACTTCCAGCAACACCGCAATCGCCACCGTAACCGGAGTCAAAGGAACCGCCTCTGGCGACACGACCAAAGACGTCGCGTTCACCATCAAAGGAATCAAATCCGGCGTGGCCGTCATCAGCGTCAAGAAGACAGCGAGCGACACAAAAGTAACCACAGCAACCGTAATCGTCGCCTAATCGCGGGGATTTACGGAAAAGGGAGGGCACTGTCCCTCCCCTTTGAGAACCAAGGAGAAAAATAGAAATGATACCAACGGCTAAAGAAACATTCGACATGCTCGAAAAGGAAGAAAAATACAACATCAGAATCAAAGCTGACAAAAACAACCCGAAATACGTGACCGAAATCGTCCGCGTAAACGGAGAATGCATCCTCATCCCCGTGGGAGAGGATGTCTCGGTCCCAAAGACCGTGTACGAATGCTTGAGACTCAAGGGAGTCATCTGAGGAAATGCCGTTTTCGGCGCGGAGGCGAATTGAATGAAACTGTCATTGCTAGTTTACAACGTGGTCAAGAATGTCAAATACCTTGACGATTTCGGCTTCACATACGAAGCCTTCAAGAAAGGCGATTTCGACGGGGACCAGGACTACAGCAATTCCATCAACAACGCCTTCGCCCCGATTAATGAGGCAATCCACAGGCTTTCCGACAGGGACAAAATCCCCTTCATTCTCCAGGAAGGAATCACCGTCCTGGACGGCACGAGGGCCGATTTGTCATCGGTTGATAGGAAAATAAAGAAAATTAAATGCGTGTATGCGCGCGCAGGCGGAGATTATCGTGCAATCCCGTTCAGGGAGATGAGCAAGAAAACCTTGCTGCTTCTCTCTTCCATAAGGAAGGGCGAGACGCTCGGAATCCAGTTCGCGGAGGACATCAGGCCGTTCTCAAGGTCGGATTACAGCTATTTCGCGGACAACAACGGGTATGTCAATGAGACCGACGTCGATTTGGATGACTACGGAATCAGCGAGACGGCATGCTGCTACATCACCGAGTACGCCCAAGGGAAGCTTCAAGAGCAGATTGCGCCTGAGCTAGCGAACATGCACATCACCAGGTCGGAGCAGTACTTCGACGATTTGGAGGAGACTCAGACCGCCTTCTACCAGCAATGCGTGGAAAGGAAATACGGAATCTGATATGGCCAAGATAAGCAGCTTCAGGCATTACAGCCTAGACCAGGCGACGAGATACGTACTGAACGTTACCACTTTCCTCGGCGTCGACTACTCGACCCAGAAATTCCTGGTCAGTGACGGGCACGCGACCGACATGAAGAATTTTGTCTTCAGGGACGGAGTGGTCCAGAAAAGGCATGGGACGGAGACCGTCTACCAAATGCGCCCAACTAGATACATCCGGGCGGGTTGGGACGGCTCTGCCGACGCAGACAGCGTCTCTTTGAACTGCGGGGAAAGACCATCTGACGCCCCGAGATTCAACGGAATGTGGAGATTCCTGGCCGAGGACGGGAGATACCACGTCATCGCGCATATCGGGAAACTCCTATACGAGATAAAGGATTTGGGCGAGGACTGGGTGTCAATCGAGCCGATTTCTCTCGGAACGGCGATAGCGGGAGGGGAGATGGCCAGGCTTTGCTATGAGTTCGAGGACTACAAATCATCGGCATACGTCGGAGGAAGGAAGCTGTGGTTCCAGGGAGGGAACAAATATATGTGCCTCAGATACGTGGGGAGCGGCGACTGCAGGCTCAAGCCATGCGAGAACGACGAATCGATAGCCCCGATTCCAACGACGTGCGTGTCCATAGCGTACAAAGATGCCAGAGCCGGGCAGAGAATGCCCCTCGACGCAGTGAATCTCCTTACCAAATGGAGAAAGAACAAGCTCGTGTCCGGCATTGGGAAAGGCGCCGGAGCAGAGAAGACGGAGAACTATGAGTACGTCCTTGACGCCCCTCTCATCTGGCAGGATGAAGACAAGGATATGGCAAGCTTCTCGATTCAAATTGAGGAATGCGGAAAAACGGAGGAATGAGCGATGGAATACAATTTCGTGAGCGAGCTCGCATTAAAATGGGGGTGCGTGTGGTCGGACCCTAACACGTGGCCAGATTCCTGGGGGACCAAAAAAAGCGTCGTGGAGGAAAAATACAACGTCAAGTACTTCGGATACGCCGAGGTCTTAAGTGGGACCCACATATACTACGACCTATACACCATGATGCAGAAAAACCCCGCCAGCGCCCTGCAGATAGGGGGAATATACGTTTTCGCTTATTATTACAATGCCGTCGGAACGCACGTCTGCGCCTGCCAAAAAGGGAACGGATATTACTCCGTCGATAAGATAGACACTATTTACGGGTATGATGAGAGCACAGGGTATAAAGCGCCGATGAAAGCTTTATTCCGGCCAAAGACGGATGAAAACGGGCATCAGCTCTATATCCTCGTCAACGGAAAGTACTATGCGGTATACATGGAAAAACGCCAAAGGGCGTTATTGACCCAAATCACGCACAAATCCAAGGATATGCACGTAAAACCATACGAGGAAATTGACAAATCGTCCTTCGTAATGAAGAAAAAACAGGTATTTTTCGATGCAAGCTCGGACTATTTCAAAATGAGTGAAATTGATAACGAAACCGAGCTCAGCGGATGGGAAGAGATAAAGAACGCCGCTGATTCCGTGTCTGGGTTTCCACCGTCAGGGAATTTTGGCGAAAAATACATCAACACGGACAATGAGATATCGGCATATTTCGGCAAAAGCAAGGCGACGTGGAAAATACATTGCGACGAATGGGACGAAGTGACAAAGGAAATCAGGCTCATGAAAGAGACCCAGAACGTCCCTGTTTACGCAGGCGTCCCAATCAAAAAAGATTTCGCCTCCAGCTTCTCCGTGATTTACACCTATTCCAATGAATACAAATCTGTCGAGAAGACCGTTCAGACCGGGCTGAGTTTGGGAAATATCGCAATCAAAAACGGAAAAGACAGCGCGTTCTCCGAAGGAGATGAGGTCTCTTTCTCATACACATATGGGAACGCTACCCTCACTTTCGAGGACAGCTATTTCCTCGCCCATTGCCTAGATAACGGCTGGGCAGGGAGAATACTTCCGCCAAACAGGGATTTCAAGGCGGGCGACATCGTAAAATGCAAGGACCTGCTTGATTTCTTCAAAGGGCAGAAACTCAAATACGACAACGGCGTCTATGTGCCTTTCTCAGACACCCTTTTCGACATGGATTTGAAAGTGAGATGCGGAAGCAAAACGTATGACAGCGACGAGACTTTCACGATTGGCGACGAAGCTGAGACAGTCACGTTCGACCTGACCCTCAAAGGCGATTACCTCGCTTCCGAGAAAACGTCGAGCATCGTGTGCTACGTCGTCGGCAAGAGCGAGGATTACATCACATCATGCGAGCTTCATGGCGCCGAAGAGCATATCATGGCCGGAAAGGAGCTTCTCATCGGAGACGGGGCATACGTCGTCTTCCGCAATGAGAGCGGGAAAGAAATCAGCAGAAAGAATTTCTCCGACGAGGGGTTCGTAATTTCCTATCCGAATGGGTACGGAGACGTTCCGCCTGAAGGGATGCTGGCCGACGCCATCCAGACGATGAGATTCGTCGTTTGCCCATATGGCGAGAGAAGGATGACGGTGGACTGGCCTTTCACCATAGATTATTTCGAGAAAACGCTCAAAAAAAAGAAAGAGCCTTCCAGGCTCGCGTATTTCTTCGGCGGAACCTACGGCAATTCCCCCAAGCTAGACCCAGAGGGGATGGAGGTCGTCGCCATCTTCCATGCCAACAGCGAGAAATTAGGAAAGACATCGGAGGAGGTTATAGGGAGCGCCTCACTAACTTTCTCCGACATAGACACGACTTTCAAAGGAGAGACATCAACCCAAAGCATCTTGTTCTCCTGCAAAATCGGCGGGAGGGAGGCCAAAGGCTCCGTCGACATAACCGTCACGAGATACGGAATAAAGAGAATCGAGGCAAGCGGCACCGATTCCACCAAATACTGGGATAGCGGGGAGGACACATTCCATAACCCAACCGGGATAACGTTCAAGTACTTATATACGGACGGGACGACCGAGAACGCCCCGAATGACGGGACCCTCAGATTCTACAGAAAACTCGATTCAGGCGAGCCTTACGGGAGATTGACTTCAGAGTCAATCGTCTCTCCTAGCGATGGCTCACTTATCTACGTCATGTCGACCAAGACAGACGTGAACGGCAAGACCGCCATGGGAAGCTATCCGATAGCGTTCAAAAAAGACGGCATAATCTCCGTCACGCTCAAAAGCCCAATCTCCCCGTACATCGGGAACAAGCTCTCCAGGATTAAGGAAAAGGCTGAGCTCGTCGCCACATATGAGAGCGGGGCGAGCAAACAGATTTCGCAAAGCGACTGGTACTTCCCGGATTCCTCCATCATCATGAAGGAGAAGAAACTTTCCGCAAACGTGAAAGGCGAGCTTTTCGACATACCGGAAAGCAGCGTCGAGTGGAAAAAGCCAACGGCATACATCTACTTCGACCTGAGCTCTTTCCCAACTTCTTATATGAACAAGGCTGACGCGATAGACGCGTCGAGAATCTCAATGACCCTATGCTATGAGACGGAAGAGGGAGAGGAATGCGATTTCTCGCAGAGCCTTTCATACACCAAAGAGACATCAGGCGTGAAAGAGGGAAAAGCTTCCGTCACATGCGACGCCCTCCCGGATTACGTGCTCGACGGCTCGAGCGCCGTGTTCCTCACGATGACGAATGAGGGGACAAAAATCACGTCTTTGACCGTGAAGGCATACGACACGATAAACGCCAAAGAGATAACTGACGGCAAATCCGTTTCCATAACCATAGTCGAGATTATCAACATCATCGGGATTTCAATCAGGAACCCAAAGACATCCTATATGGTTGGCGAAAGATTCCTCAACGACTCCGACGGGACGATAGCGAGAATCTTCTTCAGAGACCAAAACGGGAACCAGAGAATTTTCGAGACGCCTCTAAGAAGCGATATGGCGGCCTTGAACGTCTATCCAGCGAAAGGAACGAGACTCTCGGTGACGCAGGACTCAAGGGAAGTCACCGTCACGGCCACGACGAATTACAGCATCAAGGCAAGCTATGACATCTCAATCGGCTCAAGGTACACAACCAGCAAGACCGTCAAGCATGACCTAGTCGCCGTCAAGATGAGCTGGAATGGCTCCAATGAGGCGTATTACCTCGTCGGCAGGGATGACACCACAATCGATGAAAGCAGAAAAAGGGTCCTTAAGCCCGGAACCGATTCGGAAAAACTCGAAGTTTATGGGTACCTTGAGGACGTCGCTGAGCCCGGGAAGAACGCCAGGGTTATACTCTTCGATGACTATATCCCGCCAGTTGAGGGCTCGAACAACATAACCGTCAAGTTCCCATGCTGGCAGGAAGGCAATTCGGACATCATCAACAAGACGCATTTCGGAATCCTCTTCGGAAACAACAATGCCAGGAACAGGCTCTTTGTGTCTGGGAACCCAGATTATCCCAACATGGATTGGAGAAGCGGCATGGCCAGCTCCGGCAGCCTAGCGGACGAATCGATGGAAAGCGGCAATTTCGCCTATTTCGAGGACACTTCTTCCGCGGTTTACGGCGAGACGGACAACGCGGTCGTCGGATACGACATCGTAGCCAATGACAAGCTCCTCGTCCTCAAAGGGAAATCGGATAAGGAGACCACGGTTTATTTCAGGACTCCGACAACGGTCACCGCGATAAACGGCTCAGGTACGGCGGTCACGGGAATCGACGGGGAGACGATGTACGCTGACGAGTTCGCCCTTTCCAAAGGCAACAACTCCGTGGCGGGGGTATCTCCCAAAGGAATACTCAATTTCAATGGGGATTCCCTGTTCATCAGCTCAGACAAGCAGCTCATGGGGCTTGATTTGACGGGAATCGTCGGGGACAACCAAAGATACGCCAACACGAGGTCTTACTACATCGACGAGGACCTGCGGAGGGAAGACATGGATTCCGCCTTCCTATGGTCCGACAACCGCTATCTCTTCCTTGCTCTCAAAGACAAGGCTTTCGTCGCGCATTTCGAGCTGAAGAGCGACAGCCAATACGAATGGTTTCCAATCGACGTCTCGGGAATCAGCGCCTTTCTTAAGGTCGGCGACACGATTTATTTCGGTACGTACGATGGAAGGCTGTCCAGGTTCACCAACAGCTATTATTACGACATTTCGAAGACGTTCGCCGGTGTAGGAGAGGCAAAGGTGACGGAGGACGAAAGCGTCGAGAAGATAATCGTCTCCCAGGAGGCGATGTCCGGCATGAAGGACGGTGGAGAATATTACTTCAAAGTCCTGTCTCAGAAAGGCGTGACAGACGAGAAATCGTCCATCTACTACAAATGGGCAACGTCCGACAACTCGGATTCCTCAGACTGCGACTTCCAGATTTCCAGCGAGGGCGATTATCTTACTCTCGTTTGCAGAAAAGATGGCACGACAGATGACGCAAGGATGATGGAGATTAAATCCGACATCGGAGAGAAACGTGAGGTTTACCTCAATTCCCTCAATCAGACCGACCTTCACATGGAAGGCTTCCCGGATTCCCCTCTAAGGGATTCATACGGAGAGCCATTCTACCTAAAGAAGACCGGTGACCCGGATTCCGACAGATATGAGCTATATGACCAGAATGGCGCCAAGGCTAAGGTGTCCACTTTGTGGAGATTCTCATTCTGCAAGACGGTGTCGCTGGCTAAAATCGTCAATCCGGACAGGAAGGCCTGCACATTTCAGCTCTCTTTGGACGGAAAGGTGCTGGACCTTGTCAGATACCACAATCAGCCGCTAAGCAACTCATTCGTGGCGGAAATCAGGGAATACAAGCCCGTCGAGGCATTCATGATTACGAAGCCTTATACGATGGGAAGGCTGGATTATCTCAAGACGATATGGTCGGTCACGATAACGAATGACACCAACATACCGAGCGAGATGGAATTCTGCTCCGTGTCCAACAAGACGCTCACCGAGAAGATGAAGACCATCGCGAGAATCTCCAAAGACTCGCTTGGGTTAGACATGGATGAGGTAGATTTCAAGTCCATGGATTTCGAGAAGAACATCGTCCCTAGGACGTACACGAGAAACAGAGTTGTTTCCAACATAAAATTCGCAAGCTTCGGCATAAGGAACCTCAAGGGCACCGACTGCGTCCTCAGTTCCATGTCGTTGACATATACGCTCCCATACAAGAGCTATGGGGACTGAAAGGAGAAAATGATGAAGAAAGCAGTTAGGCTTGCCTTGTTCGCCATGGCGCTAACGGGCACAGGCGCGGCATGCGCCCTAGCGGGCTCGCCTGCAAAGGCGCTCGCGGAAGGTGAAGGGGAGGCATCGTCATTGGTTGTAGAAACGCCTTCTTCCGAGGGAACAGCCGAATCGGAGAAACCATCCGGAGAATCCACGTCGGAAAAGGCGCCGGAGAAAACGGACGCCGAGAAGGAGTACGACGAAAGGCTCAAGGACCTTGAGGAGAAAATCTCCTACGTCAAGAATTGGGCGAACGACAAATGGGACACCTACATCGCGCCTTTGCTTGGGGGAGTGTCACTCGCCGTCGTCATATCGTTCATCGGAACGCTGGTAATCAACTATGCCAAAGGCAAAGGAATCGACAAGAAGTTCTCTCAATCGATTAACCTACTCAATTCCAAGCTGGCCGATTCAGAGAGCGGGCTAAACGCCAAATTCGCCGAGTCACAGGAGACCCTCAATAAGGCAATCGCGGAATCCAGAAAGCAGATGGATGAGAAGATGGCTTTGGTGGAGGGCAAGCTTGCCGAGGCGACCGAGGCCCTTGCCAAAATCAGCGAGACAGTGGTGACTCTCAACTCAATCCGCGAGACCGTCGAGAAAGGCGAGAAAGTCAACGAGGAGACAAAAGAGAAACTGGAATCGCAAGTTAATTCCCTTTCCAAAGCCCTCAGCGAGATGGGTGAGGAAGTCGGATGCCTCGACAGCGTGAAGAAAGCGATGGTGGCTCTTGCGCAAATCATCAGCGTTGTGGCCTCTGCGAGCGATGACGCGGTCAAATCCGGGTCGGTCGCCGAGATTAAGCAATTGGCCGACATGACCAAGGAGCTATGACATGAAGAAGACGAAGAGAAAATCGAAGACCCTGTCGAAATACAGAGGTCTTCAGGCCGCTGACATCGGCATCTCCGTCGGCAAATATGCCATGGCCACGATTCCAGCGATAGTGATGACGGCGATAAACTGGGACGCGTGGTTTGCCAATGCGGGCACGTCTCTCCCTGCCGGCTTCTCGATGCTCATCCTCAGCACGGTGCTCGCCATAGTGGGAATCTCCAAGAGGGACGAAATCATCAAGAAGAACGTGTCCGGCCTTTTCTATTTGGGGCTAGTGTTCTTCTGCTTCGCGCTCTCCTTCAAATTCCTTTCCAACATCTGCAACCAAATGGGGGACATGTTTCTGTACACCGCCCTCGGAATCTTTGGGGGAGCGGCGGCAGACCAGACAGACAGGATGGCGATAAAACCGATGAAAGAGGAATACAAAGTACTCGTTGAGAGCAATGCCCTCGACCCGAGGACGAAGAAAAGAAACGAGCGGAGAGACCTTGCGAGAATGGAGGCGGAGGCTGAGGCAAAGATGCATCAGCCTACGGAATGAACATGTCGAAATATGGGAAATACAAAGCCAGGAAAAAACTCAGAAAATACTGGGTGGCTTTCCTTGGCACTGGGCTCTTCCTCGTATTCGGTATAGCCCTGCTTCTTGTGGGGTTCTACATGACGGGGTGGAGCTTAATCGACTGGCTAAAATCCCCCTATGCCCTTACGGCCGGGGTGATTCTTGCGGGGGGCGTCGTCCTCCTGATATGTGTCGTCATAACCGTCAAGAGGCACAGACTTGGAGAATAGGCAATGGACAAATTTAAGAAGATTTCTATGAGGAAAGCGCTTAAAATCGGCGTTTTCCTCGTCGGGCTCGGGCTAATCGTCCTCATGACGATGGTGAACATCGGAATCAACGACAAATTCGATTTCTACTCATGGCTTTCCGGCTCGCTCATCATCTTGGGAATCATGGTATTCGGGCTCATATTGGGCGAATCGATGGGCAGGGACAGGCAGATAGACAAAGTGGACGGGCTCTATCAGAAAGCCTTGCTCAGCTACAACGAGTTCCTGGCGAGCATAGACGGGATAATCATCTATTTCACCTCGTTCTACGAATGGTACCTTCCGCAGGACCTGGAGAAGAAGAAAATAGACTATCTTCTAACGGCTAACGTGAAGCCGGAGAAAGCCAGGAGAATCGTCCGCTATTGCGGGATGGATGACCTCAATAGTCTGAAGAAAGGGCCGATAAAGAAAACGGCCCAGGACGGCACAGAGATAATCGTCGCCAAGCTTGAGGAATATGAGATTGGGGCGGTCATGGACGTGTTTGAGGGCAGAATCAAGCTGGATGCCTCCGGAGCCTCGTATTATCTCTCGCCATTGGGAGGATATTCCAGGACGGGGATACTCGAGAACGGCAGGAAGCTTGACAAGCAAATCAAGTTCAACAAAAGCTCGAACCGAATCCTCAAACTCGCGGTGTCGATGTTCGTGTCCCTTGTTTGGGGGTTATTCACGATAAATGAGATGGGCGATGGGGACGGCGCTGCCATGACGATGGCGTGGTTCAACCTCGTGTCGAGAATCTGCGGCCTCATGACCTCATTCATAAGCGGGTGGGCGTCAAGCGCAATAACAGTCAGGCTCGAAGCTGAGAAAATCGACGACAAGAGAAGGGTTCTCACGATTTTCAGGGACTCGATAGACAAAAGGCTTTTCGTCCCGATGGACGAAGACGCAATGGCCAAAGAGGAATATGAGAGGTTTCAGATGGCGCAAACGCGTCGTATGCCTGAAAGCGAATTGCAAGACATAATTGAGCAAAACGGAAGGGAGGATGCGAAGGATGGCGAAAAAAATAACGGAGCTGAACAACGAGAGCAAGATGTTCCTGCTGTCCAAAACTCCGTACACACTACCTGACAATCCCTCTTCAAAAGGCTTCAGTGCCCATCAGATAAAATCGGCCATGTACAGCGGATACATCGTCCTGTTCGAATGGCTCAAAAGGATGGGGGAAGAAGCCAATGGGAGCCTCACGGAAATAAACGCCAGTATCGAGGACATAAAGGACACTGCCGTTCTCGGAGGCTCCATGTTCGTGCCTGCTCTGCAGCCGGATGAACCGAATGAGAGAAAGGTCAAAGTCTGGCTTCAGACCGACGAAGACGACGGCAAAGCGGACGGAACCCAGGAGCAAATCCCAAAAGCCAAGAATGCGCTATCCTTCGGCCCAGTTGCTGAGAAGCTGGATTTCGAAGGTGAGGAGAAGCCGTTCGTAATCGACTATGACCCGGATGAGAAAAAGATATCCTTCGGGGATGAAGGCGGAAACCTAACATTCGGAGACGGCGCAAATAACGGAGAGAAACTTAATTTCGAGGAGACAAGCGATGCCGATGAGCTCAAATTCGGCGATTAAGGAGAAAAAACAAAAATGGCAGAAAGAGAAGTAATAGCCACCTACAAACGTTATAACGAAACTGGTGGAAAGGTATGGGACACAATCTATTTCAAGACCGCAGCGGCAGCCGTCGGAGAAAGCAATTCCAGATGGTTCATGAAGCCGGTCAACACGGTGAACGGAAATTCCTTCACCCAAAACGGCGGAATCACGCTTTATGCAAACGACATCACCATACGCAAAAACTCAACACCGGAAACATACAACTACATTTCAGAAGGGCAAAAAATCACCGAAGCGCTAAAAGCGTTGGATAAGGCAGCAAAGGATGCCAAGGACTCAATTCCATCCGGTGTGTTGACCACGGCAAACT
>CAVGNR010000012.1:0-78754 GCA_963630675.1 Escherichia coli | reverse complement strand
TGATATGAGTTTTTATTTTTGCCTAGAAACGTTGCACTTGAACGGTAAATTCACCGTCGATACGGCACAAAGCAATTCATGGCGACCGCAAAATAAAACAGAAAATTCATTTTTTATAACGTAAAATGGGGAAACTCAAATAACTTTACCTCTCTTGACAGTTTTTAAATTTTGAGTAGTTTATCAATAATATGTACGTTGCCATTGTAGACGATGAAATTGAAGCAAGAGAGAATTTGCACGCATATTTGTTAGATTATTGTAGCAAGCATGATATTTCGATTGCCTTTGATATGTTTCCCTCTGCTGAGGATTTTTTGAAAAACTATCAGGCTAAATACGACGTTGTTTTCATGGATATCGAGTTGAAAGATATGAATGGTCTTGAAGCAAGCCATAAGCTTAGAGAGATAGATCAAAACGTTGTCCTTGTTTTTGTAACTAATTACGTCCAGTATGCCGTAAAGGGATATGAAGTCAATGCGTTTGACTATATCGTTAAACCGATTTCATATGAGAACTTTATTTTTAAATTCGAACGTGTTCTTTCGAAACTGGAATATAAAAACAATCTTGATTTCCTTCTTCTTACAAATAATGGGACGAGAAAAATCAAAGTAAGAGACATCCTTTATGTTGAGGTTTTTCGTCACACCCTTGTGTATCACATGAATGATGGAAACAAATATTCTTCGAGGGGAGCGCTCAATGTCATTGAAGAAAAACTATCCAATCAAGGCTTTGCCAAATGTAATAGATGCTATCTTGTGAATTTGTTTTATGTTGATTCTGTGGATGATTTTGTTTTAAATATCGCCAACGAAAAATTGATTATTTCTCATCCAGCAAAAAAGGGTTTTATGAAAGCTTTGGCTGATTATATTGGAAGAGGCGGCGATGTATAAAGGTACTTTCTTTGAATTTTATAAATGCGTGTTCATGCTAGAGCTTCTAGCAGCAGAGCTTTTATATGCCTTTCCGTTGGCTAAGAAAAGCAAATTTCCGTTACGTTTGATTCTTGCTATCCTGATTTGCTTTGCCATAACCATTTGTCTTCCGGTTTTCGTTTATGAGGCATGGTATTCTTCACTGGTCTTCCTTTTTCTTTTCGGCATATCGCTTATTGCTTTAAAGATGTGTTTTGATGTTTCTTGGAGCGATATTCTTTTTGTTGGTATTGCAGGGTATACAACTCAACACCTCGCATATATTTTTGAAGAGATCCTAATGACAGCTACGGGCTTTAATGGGAACAGCCAAATTTATGGACAAGAAAGCGTCTTTGGCTTAACCGTTCCTGAATTGCTTGTTCGTATGATTTACTTCTTATTATCTCGCTATGTAGTCTATTGGATCTGTTGGCTGGTATTCGGTAGAAAATTCAGCCATTATTCGTCTCTTACGATTAAAAACAAATCTCTTTTGTTTCTAACTGGAATTTTGTTTCTAAGTAATATCATCCTTGGTGCAATAGCGACGTATCATAGTTATTACAACAAGGATGCCACCTATATTGTTCTTTTTGACATTATGGGGGCGATCTGCTGTACCATCCTTCTTTTCATCCAGTTTGAACTTCTTCTTCATAGAGAGCTCGAAGAAGATATGAAAACGATGGACAGGCTGTATGTTCAACAAAAAGAGCAATACGAAAAAGCGGAAGAAAACATCGAAATCATCAACATAAAATGTCATGATTTAAAACATCAGATTCATCAAATAGGTAAAACAAAACAAATCGACGAAGGAACAATTCAAGAAATGACGAATGCTTTATCGATTTATGACACAAAAGTTAAAACAGGCAATGAAGCATTAGATATCATCCTCACTGAAAAGTCTCTTTACTGTTATCAAAATCACATCAAACTTACTTGCATCGCTGATGGAAAGATTCTTTCCAATATGGATAAGACGGATATCTTTTCTTTGTTTGGCAATTTAATCGATAATGCCATTGAGGCCGTCAAGAATTTAAGCGACAGCAAAAAGACAATCGGTTTAGATTTACGAAGATCACATAACTTCATTTCCATCAATGTGCATAACTATTTTGAAGGGAAAATCCAATATGAAAACGGACTTCCGGTTACAACAAAGAAAGACAAAGAGAACCATGGCTTTGGTTTTAAATCCATTCGATACATTTGTAATAAATACAATGGCAATTTTTCAATTGATATCAACGGGCAGGTTTTCTCAGTAACTGTATTAATGCCATTAAACATTGAGAAAAAGCAAGAGTTTTAGTTCGTGCCGTCCTTTATTTAGTTCGTGCCACATGGTTGGTAAAGCGCTTTCATTTTCCATAAACTAAATTCAAGAGAGGCAATAAATAGCCTTTTTTGAAAGGAAAATGCATGGGAAAAAGAAAATTTTTTAAACCTGGTATTTGGATTGCGGCTACCGCGACGAGCGCAGTGTTAATGACTGGCTTGCTTGTGGGTGGTGGTTTCGCTGATCAATATGCGGCGCAAATTAATTCATTCTTTAACACAAAGGAGTATGAATTAGTAAAAGATCCGAATAGCAAAGAGGATACGAATTACTATAAGCCGAAATTTGCTACGACCGATTCTGAAGGAAATATCGTTGCCGACAAATACAAACAATACGAATACGATAAAGAAAAGGCTAGAGAGGTAAATAACGAGGGGGCCGTTCTTCTTTGGAATAACGAGAAAGCCTTGCCAATCACCTCCAAAAACACAAAGATCAATCTATTCGGCGGTAGGAGTGCGAATTATTACTACGTTACCGACGGCTCGGGCGGAGTAAGAATGTCCGAAAGACCTACCTTGAAAGCGGCTTTCGAACAACAAGGATATACAATCAATTCCAAATTATGGGACTTCTATGCATCGCACTCTTATGCAGGCGGCACAACCTCCATCAACGAAACGGAATATGCGGCCATCGATCAAAGCACGCTTGATTCCATTCATGGTGGTGTAGGAATCTATATTCTTTCAAGAAAAGGTTCTGAAGGGTGTGATTTATACCAAAAAAATACCGATGGAAAGAATGGTTCCCTTACGGAGCTTTCAAAGCCAGAGATTGATACATTAAACGGCATGGTTTCCCTTAAAAAACAAGGCAAACTAGATAAAGCTGTTGTTTTGCTCAACACGGTTTCTGGTGGAGTACAGTTTTCTGAACTATCCAAGTTTAAGAACGACATCGATGCTTGTATGTGGGTCGGATTAGGCGGAACAAGTGGCCCAAATTCTGTCGTCGATTTGGTTTCTGGTGAGGCAAACCCAAGCGGAAGATTGTCAGATACTTTCGTTTATGATAGTTTCTCTGCTCCTGCCACCGTTAACTTTAGCGATTTCAATTATTCCAACACGGGTTCTTTTTCTTCGGATCCAATTTATCAAAAGCTTCTTAGAAGCCAAGGAAATACAGATTCTACGGAAAAGAACTTGAAATACCTTGTTTATCAAGAAGGCATTTATGTTGGGTATAAATACTATGAAACCCGTTACGAAGATTGCGTTCTTAATCGTTACAACGCTTCTTCTAATGTGGGAGTAAATAACGGCTATTCTTCCTGGAATTATGATGAGCAAGTCGCTTATCCATTTGGCTATGGCCTTTCCTATACGACATTCGGTTATAGCGATTACAAAGTAGAGAAAACATCGAATGGTTACAAAGTTTCCATCAAAGTTACAAATACCGGTGACGTTGAAGGGAAGGATGCCGTTCAAATCTATCTTCAAAAACCATATACAGATTACGATAAAGAAAACGGTATCGAACAGGCGGCAGTCAATTTAATTGGCTTTGGCAAAACAGATTATCTTGAGCCAAATGAAAGTCAACTTTTAAGCATCGATATTGATTTCAACGATTTCTATACATACGATGCCAATAACAAACAAACTTATATTCTTGAAGGTGGAGATTATTATCTAGCTTTTGGCGATAACGCCCATTCTGCGACAAATAATATTTTGGCTGCAAAAGGGAAAGTGGATGGCAGTGTAGGCGATTCCTCCTTTGTTCATAAAATATCCTATTCACAGGATTTAGACGGATATAAAAATCCGTATGGCGAAGGGAAGGTCAGAAATCAATTTGACGATGTCGATCCAAACAAAGCCGATTATAGGATGAACGAAGTGACTTATCTTTCACGTTCCAACTGGAAAGATACTTACCCGCAAGGAGTGGACATTCCTTTGACAAGAGAATTGCTAAATGCCCTTGATTACGAAAAAGCATTCGAAGACGATGAATTCGGAACGATACCTTCCTATGGAAAAAATAATGGTTTGAACGTTGTTTCTCTTTGGAAAGATACAAACGGAAACGATATTCCTTACGATAATGAAACCTGGGAATCCCTTCTTGATCAGACGACGTTTGAAGAACAAACGTATTTGGTTTGCAATGCCTGGTGCGCTACGCAAGCTATGGTTAGTGTAGCTGCTCCTGGTACAGAAAACAGAGACGGCCCAGCCGGTTTGAATTATTTGCCTGATAACAAAGTAATAGGACTTGGTATGTGCTATCCGTCCGAAAACATTATGGCATCAACCTTCAACGCACCTCTTATTGAAGAAATAGGCGAGTGTATCGGTGAAGATAACCTTGCATGTGGTTTCACCTTCATATATGCCCCTGGGGCGAACATTCATCGCGCTGCTTTTGGCGGGAGAAATGGTGAATATTATTCGGAAGACGGGTATTTGTCCGGGATTATGTGCGAATACGAAGTCAAAGGCATTCAATACAATGGTGCTGGTGCTCAAATTAAACACTTTGCTTTAAATGACTCCGAAGTCAATCGTAATGGTGTTTCTATTTGGGCTAATGAACAATCGATCCGTGAAATTTATCTAAAAGCGTTTGAAAAAGCCTGTGCAAAAGGACATGGGGAGGCTCTTTCTGTCATGTCTAGTTTCACCCGTGCTGGAGCTCTTTGGACTGGCGCACATGCTGGAATGATGACGAACGTTCTAAGAAAAGAATGGGGTTTCTTAGGCTTTGTTCAATCAGATGGAAACGGATACAGATTAATGTCTAACTACATTGATGGCATTAGAGCAGGAAACGACTTATTTATGTGCGGCGGAGGTAAAAAATGCCTCGATGCATATAAGAATTCTCCAACGATTACCCAAGCGATGAGAGAATCCACCCATCGTGTTCTCTATGCGTTAACAAAAACGTTTGCAATGAATGGTTTAAGTTCAAATGTTCATATTAAGAGCGTCACCCCTTGGTGGAGAAGTGCTATTTTGGCTCTTCAAATTACCACCATTAGCTTAACTGTTGTTTCAGCTGGCTTATTGACCACATCCATTGTTTTCAAAATGAAAGACAAGAAGAAAAAAGAAAACTAATCAATCAGGGAGGAAAATATGAAATCAAAAGATTGTTAGTCGTTTCTGCTTTAATGGCACTTAGCCTAGCTGGAACGCTTGTTTCGTGTAACGGAAACGAATCCTCATCCAAAGACTCATCTTCATTGACAAATAGCAAAGAGACCTCTTCCATAGAAGCCCAATCTAGCGAGTCCCAAAAGAGCGAGGTTGCTAAAGAATATAGGATTACCGCCGAAAATGGGAACGGCTATTCCATAACGGATTTAAGCAAGACAAAAGCAAAAGAAGGGGAGACCATATCATTTAAAGTAACTTTAAGCGACGAAACAAAAGTTATTGAAAGTGTTAAAGTCAACAATGAAACTCTTCAAGCGAATCATGATGTCTATTCGTTTGCAATGCCAAAAGGAGATGTAACGATTTCCGTAACATTAAAAGCAAAAACATATAACATCGTAGCGAATAATGGCGAAGGATACACCATCACCGATTTAAGTGCATTAGAAGCAAAAGAGGGCGACCATGTATCATTTAAAGTAAATGTTACTGATGAAAAGAAAGAGATTTCCTCCGTAAAAGCCAATGAAATCGAATGTACATTAGAGAACGATGTCTATTCGTTTGCAATGCCAAGAGGAGATGTAACGATTTCCGTTACCTTGGTAGCAAAGAAATTCAAATATGGATTTGAAGCGGAAGACGCATATTTCTCAGGCAAAGAAAAAATTGAAACAACCAATCGCGCTCATGGTGATAGATCCATCGCCACAAGTGATATGAACGTTGGCGATACGATTACTTTTAAAGCGCTCGCTAAAGAAGAAGGCAAAGCGGATCTCAATATTTATCTAAATACCGTTGATGCGTTTACTTTTGAAGAAGCATACACATTAAAGATAAATGGTGTAGCAAAGACTGTTGGAGCGGTGAAAGGCTCTGGATGGGATGGAAGCCAAGAAGGTGGATATTTTGATTTCAGAAATCCGATTGTTTTAAATGGCATCGATCTTGTCGCGGGTTTGAACACATTTGAATTTACAGTAGTTGCTAAAGGCGATAAGAAAACGAATTTTGATCGCATCGAAATTGTTTCTTCCGTCGAAATTCTTTCGGATAAACAAGTGTTTGAAGCGGAAGACGCCTTCATTCCTGCTTCCCATCAGATTGAAGAAACCGATAAGGCCAGTGGTGGTAAATGTGTTTCGGGCTTTGATGAAACAGATGAAACGATGATATATTATGTTTCTTCTAACATGGCTGCCGAAGCAGATTTGGCCTTTGATATTTGTATGAATGATGCGATGAAGGTCTCTGATTATCTTGAGGTAAGAGTAAATGGCTCTTTAACAGATTTTGGAACGACCAAAGGCTATTGGAAAGGAACCCCGTATTATGAATTTGGTCATTTAACAAGAGCCCGTGTTTCCTTAAAAGAAGGGGTTAATAAAATATCCTTTACGGTAAAGGATGGATCCAATACTGGTAATGGAAGACTGAACTTCGATAGAATCGTTTTCCAAAACACGATGGCAAGTCTTTCTTGGGCAAAAGAAGAAACGGCAAAGATTGATATCGTGGCTCCAACAAGCGAAGGATACACCATCACTGATTTAAGCGCTTTAGAGGCAAAAGAGGGCGACCCTGTATCATTTAAAGTAAACGTAACCGATGAAACAAAGCTAATTGATTCCGTTAAGATATACGGAAATGAGATTGCTCCAACGGATGGCGTTTATTCCTTTACGATGGGAAATAAGGTTGCTCGTATTCAAGTGTCATTAAAAGAAAAACCAGTTCCACATGTGATTAATGTTCCTACAAGTGAGGATTTCGAAATCGCTGATTTAAGTGCAACAAGTGCAGTCCCTGGAAATGAAATTACCTTCAAAGTGACTCTTAAAAATACGAACAAAAAGATTGTTTCTGTTAAAGTGGGAGGGACACTTCTAACAGCAAACGCTGAGGGCGTGTATTCATTTACCATGCCAGCTAACGACGTGAGCATTGTTGTTGAACTAGATGATATTGCAGCGAAAGTAGCAAATTATTTTGAAGCGGAAAGCGCTTATTTCTCCGGCAAAGAAAAAATAGAAAAGACAACGCGTGCTCGTTCTGGAAGAGCGATTTCCTGCTCCAACATGAATAATGGCGACACCATTACCTTTAAATGTATGGCCGAAAACGCTGGTAAAGCAGACCTTAAACTTTTTATGAACACCGTTGATGCCTTTACCTTTGAAAATGTCTTTACGTTAAAAATTAACGGAACAAGTAAAACTGTTGGCGAAGTAAAAGGCTCTGGATGGGACGGAAGTCAAGAAGGTGGATATTTTGACTTTAGAAATCCGGTTCTTGTTAGTGATGTTGACTTACTTGAAGGATTAAACACGATTGAATTAACGTTAGTGGATAAAGACAATAAAGCCAGTAACTTTGATTGTCTTGAAATAGATACGGCCATCAAGCTTAGCTCCTCTTATGTTTTTGAAGCAGAAGACGCGACTCTTTCTAGTGGAGTTGGGGTGGAAGAAACTACCGATGCGAGTGCTGGAAAATGCGTTAAAGATTTCAACACGACCGATCAAAGTGTAACATTCCACGTTACTTCAGATAAGGCGACGACTGCTGATCTTGGCTTTGATATCAATATGAACGATCCTATGAAGGTTGAGGAATATATGACCATAACCGTCAATGACGTGAATGTGACCTATCCAGATCAAACACAAAGCTACTGGAGTGGAAATGTCTATCACGAATTTGGCCATATTCAGTGGAGCAATGTCAACCTTATTTCTGGAGACAACGTTATCGTTTTTAAAGTAAAAGATGGCAGCAAGTGCGGCAATGGAAAGTTAAATTTTGATAGAATTCTTATCCAAAACACATTAGCCAATCTAATAAAGGCTGCATAATTATCAAGGAGATGAAATATGAATTATAAAAAAATAGTGATGTTTGGAGCACTTTGCCTTGCTTCAACGATAAATCTCGCATCCTGCGGAGAGCCCTCTATTCCCGATAGTGAGAAAGCTGTTCAAATGATTCTTAAGGATGCACCGACGGTTACATCCAAATATGGCGAAAATTTAGCGATTGCAGATGACGGTGTCGTTAAGGTTAGATTTGCTGATGATACGAGAAAAGAGTTCGATGTTACTCTTGATATGATTGATCAAAATAATTTCGACAAGAACTCCATCTACGAGCAAACCTTAGATATCAAATATCAAACCTTAAGTGTTCCGTTTACGTTTACTTTATCTCGCGAACTTTCTTCTATATCCGTTAAAAACGCGCCAACCGTTACTTCAAAAGCGGCTTATCCATTTGAGATTGCCAATGATGGAATTTTATCTTGCTTATTCGCTGATGGTGGCACTGAAGAGGTGGCAATTACCAAAGATATGCTTGATTTAGAAAGCATTGATGCCAATTCAACAGAAGAGCAAGAAATAAAAGTTACTTTCAAAGATAAAACAACCTCATTCAAAGTCACTTTGGTTTTGGGCGAAGAAGATAATGCTGGCAATAAAGTAGCCAATAGATTTGAGGCTGAATGGGCCGATTTTGATGGAAATGGCTTCGTGGGCGTGGAAGATTGCGGAAGCGTTAAAAGAGAAGATGGCACTCAAGAACAATGTGTGAAGTCTTTATTCCACGTTGAAGAAGGAGGACATGTCGCCTGGACGATAAATTCTGAGAAGACGGCATCTGCAAACTTTGCCTTAAGCATTGCAAAACAATCCAACTTTGCGGGTGAATGGGACAGATTCACTAGATTCGTCGTCAATGGTGTTTCAATCAAAACGAACATTCAACACACGGGCTCTGCAAGCTCTTCGAACCCTTGGTGGGATTTCGCCCTTCGTGAATCAGAAACGACAATTCATTTAAGAAAAGGCGTGAACAAAATTGAACTTTTTACAAATAAGATGTCTGGAAGAGAATCGACGACGTGTGGCGGTTGCAATCTTAACTTCCTTCAAATTACAACGACTTCCACATTAACTTGGACACCAAAAACCACTCACTAAAGTGGAAATATATACAGGCTGGACAGAAATATCCGGCCTTTTTTAACTTTCATTTCGTTAAAATCATAGTCTCTATAAAACAACACGATGGTTGATGTCATAAATTAAATCAGCCATTTTTTCTTCGCTTATGTCACAGCCGTTATCTAACCATTTTTTAATAAGCGCAAGGTTTCCAGATAAGATGAATTCAGAGAAATAATCAGGCAATTCTGTTTTCTTGATTAGGACTGTCGCACTATTTAGAATCCCATTCTTTAAGCCTTGAATAAACGGATTTACACCAGGTTGAGAAAATAAGATTTTGTATGTTTCTTTTTCTATACGAATCTTTCGGAAAAATTCAATGAGAAATTCTTTTGTGCTGATGCTTGGAGAAAGTCTTTTTAAGTCCTCCATCAAATCATTTAAGGCGTCTTCCTCTGCTTCATGAAGAACATCTTCTGGTTGAGCATAATGAAGGTAAAAAGTAGTGCGGTTGATATCGGCTTCCTCGCAAAGCTCTTTTACGGAGATTTTGGAGATGTCTTTTTTCTCTAATATTTCGAATAAAGCGGTTTTGATCAGTAATTTGGTCATTCTTGTACGGCGATTATTTTCCATGTATTTGTCCTTTATTCAACATTTCATTAAAGTGTGTTGTCTAACAAACATTTTTTAAATAGACTGCATATTGTTAAAACGACACTATGTTGATAATTTCATTATAGCAAATCATAAAAGGAGGAACATCATGAAGATATTTATGATTGGCGGAACCGGATTATTAGGCTCCCAAGCTGCTGATGAACTTATCAAGAGGGGACATGAAGTCAAAACTTTAGCTTTGCCTCCACTTCCTATGGGAGCAAAACTGAATCCAAAGATGGAGATTGAATTCGGCAACTATCTCGATATGAGTGACGAAGAGATTGAAAATAAGATGAAAGGCTGTGAAGGTTTTGTTTTTGCAGCCGGCGTTGACGAAAGAGTCGAAGGACCAGCTCCTATTTATAATCTCTATAAGAAATATAACATTGACCCAATTTCTCGTTTGCTCACCATTGGCAAAAAGGTTGGCATTAAACATGTTAGCATTTGCGGTTCTTATTTCTCTTATTTTGCCAAAATCCATCCAGAATGGCATTTAACAGAAGACCATCCATATATTCGTTCCCGTATCGATCAAGAAAATGTTGCTATGTCTTTTGCAAAAGACGGAACGATGGATGTTGCCGTTCTTGAACTTCCTTATATCTTTGGCACTCAGCCAGGAAGAAAACCGGTATGGGTTTTTATGGCGGAAATGTTACTTAAAGCAAAGAAATCCGTTATGTACACCAAAGGTGGCACGGCAATGGTTACCGTTAAACAAGTTGGTGAAGCCCTTGCTGGTGCAATTGAATATAACAAAGGAGGGAATTGCTATCCAATCGGCTACTGGAATATGACTTGGAATGAATTGTTACCTATCTTTGGCAAGGCCTTAGGCAAGGATATTAAAGTGAAGACCATTCCATCCTTCTTATATACAATTGGTGGTAAGGCTCAAATGAAAGAATTTAAGAAGAGGGGTATAGATTCTGGATTAAATATGGTTGCTTTCAAAACCCTTCAATGTTCGAACCTTTTCATTGATAAATCTTTAGGATGCGAAAAACTTCATGTTGGCGAGGATGATATCAACAAAGCCATTGCTGATTCAGCTCTTTTAAGCAAAGACGTTGCTTTAAAGAAGATTCAAGTTGTCGATATGAAAGGCGAATAAGCAAAATGAATAAGAAAACGGTTTTAGTCACCGGTGCAACAGGGAACATGGGTTACCAATCTCTGTTGCAAATGAAAGGTGATTTAAAGAATTACAATATCCGTTTAGTTGCTCGTAATTCAGAAAAGAACCACAAGATTCTTGCTGAATACGAACATTTAGAAGGTCTTGAAATCGTTTGGGGCGATCTCGATGACTATGAAATCGTAAAGAAAGCGGTTAAAGGCGTAGATTTGATCCTTCATATTGCCGCTTTCGTATCGCCTTTTGCAGATTATTACCCTAAGAAGGCGATGATTGTTAATTTTGGTTCAACATACAATCTCATCCAAGCAATCAAAGAGCTTCATCAAAACGACACGACCTATTTCGTTTATATTGGAACGGTTGCGGAAACGGGGGATAGAATGCCTCCCATCCATTGGGGTAGAGTTGGCGATCCAATTAAGCCAAGCATGTTTGATTATTATGCCGTTTCTAAGGTGGCCGCCGAAAGATACGTCATTGAATCGGGTCTTAATCATTGGGCTTCTCTCCGCCAAACAGGAATCATTGGCAAAGGAATGGCGAAGATTGAAGACGCCATTATGTTCCATAATTGCTTAGATACCGCTTTGGAATACGTCTCTGATAGAGATTCGGGAAGAGCAATGAGGAATCTTACCTATGAATTCTTTAACCATGAGCTTCCTTTCTCTTTCTGGAACCATATTTATAACATCGGTGGGGGAGAGAAATGCCGTATTAATACCTATAAACTTTATCAAGATATGTATGGCAGATTTAATCTCACCCATCTTGAATATGTATTGAATCCTTCCATTATTGCCACAAGGAACTTCCACGGACAATATTACCTAGATTCTGACAAATTGGAGAATTATCTCCATTTCCAACAGGATTCTATGGATTATTTCTATGATTGTTTCCAAGAAACGATGGGATTTAGTTTCCACGCTTTAAAAGCCATTTGCAAAATGCCTGGTGGTCAAAAAATGGTTGGATCCATCATGAAAAAGAGATTCGAGAAATTAGCAATGACGGAACATGGAACCATCCATTTCTTGAAAGACAATCTTGAACCTCAAATTGAAGCGTATTGGGGTGGAAAAGAAAAACAAGCTCAGTTGACAACCGATTTTAGAAAGTTTGTTCCTTACAAAGATTATGACAAGGTGATTATGCTTGATCATGGATACGATGAAAGTAAGCCCGAAAGCGAACTCGATATCTCTGATGTGAGAAAAGCAGCAAAATTCCGTGGTGGAGAGCTTCTTTCCACGGATATGGTGAAAGGGGATTGGACAAGCAAATTGAAATTTAAAGATGCGTTTGGCCATGTCTTTGAAGCCTCGCCACGTTTGATTCTCGAAGGTGGTTTCTGGTGCCCTGAATGCGAAAGCAAGAGCTGGAACTACGCTAAACGAGCCAAAGCCGATCCTTTCTTTGCCCAAGTGTGGGATCCATTACACGATGATACCGAGCAAATGGAATACGAAAAGATTGCCAATGAAAATGATTTTTTGGAGACGATTAAAAAATGAAAACTGTATTAATTACGGGTGCAGGCACAGGCTTAGGAAGAGCGACTGCTGAATATCTATCTAAAAACGGATATCAAGTCTTTGCCGGTGTGAATCACCATGATGAGATTACTGATCCGAACATTAAGAAGATTTCCTTAAACGTTTCTAATACGGAAGCTGTTGAAGAAGCGTATTCTCTTGTTTCTAGTATGACCGACCATCTTGACGCCATCATTAACTTTGCTGGCTTCATGGTAATGGGATCTTTGATTGAAGAAGATCCCTCCGTCATGGAAAAGATTCTTAACGTCAACGTTATGGGCATGGTAAGAGTGAATAAGATTTTCTTCCCTTTGCTAGAAAAAGTGAAAGGTAGAATTGTGAATATCTCAAGCGAATGCGGGATTTATGGTGCAACACCATTCAATGGTTTCTATACCGCAAGCAAACATGCGGTGGAGATGTATTCCGACGCATTAAGAAGAGAGCTTTGCTATTTAGGCGTTAAAGTCATCAAAATTAGACCTGGCGCCTTTAAAACAAAGATGCAGGATGGTACGAAAGCCACATTCGATAACATGTTAGCCAAAACGACTCATTATCCATCAGTTATGAAAAAAATGGGTTCTTTGGCTGAAAAACAAACAGGCAAAATAGAAGATCCTATCAAACTTGCTAAGCTCATTTATAAGGTGCTTAACGTAAAGAAACCAAAGATTGCCTATAACATCAACATTGCTGGTGAGATGAAGATGATGAATATCTTCTCGGATTCTATGCAAGATAAGTTATATCAGGCGGTCGTTAAATAGGATTCATCGACATTTAACAGAGTTTGTATTGAAAACGGATATAGGGGGTGCGATAAGCATCCCTTTTCCTTTTAAATAAAACTATACCGATATGCAAAAATTCGGTATCATTAATTCGCTGATTTTCATAAATAATAAAGGAGAATTTTATGAGTTATAAGAAAGTCGTAGTAGCGGGCGGCGGTGTTTTAGGCAGTCAAATTGCTTTCCAAGCGGCCTATTGTGGTTTCGATGTCACCATTTGGCTTAGGAGCAAAGGCAGCATCGCCCGTTGCCAGCCAAAATTGGATCATCTTAAAGAAACCTATATTAAGACCATCCAAGAAATGGATACCCCAGAAGGAAAAGCGGATAACGTATTTGCCCTTGGTATTGCCGATAAAGACACATTCGATGCCAAAGAATGCTTAGATAAGGTTGAAAAAGCTTACAAGAATCTCAAGCTTGAACTTGATTTAAAGAAAGCGGTGGAGGATGCCGATCTTGTCATTGAATCCATGTCTGAGAATGCGAAAGACAAGATTGATTTCTATAAGATGCTTGCCCCTCTTCTTCCAAAGAAGAGTGTGCTTGTCACCAATTCCAGCACTCTTTTACCAAGTGAATTTGCGAAATATACTGGCCGTCCTGAGAAATATCTCTCCCTCCATTTTGCCAATTCCATTTGGAAAAATAACACTGCGGAAATTATGTCTCAGCCAAAGACGGATGAGAAATATTTCAAAGAGGTGATGGATTTTGCCAACGATATTCGCATGATCGCCTTGCCCGTTATGAAAGAAAAGAGTGGATACCTCCTCAATTCCATGTTGGTCCCATTCCTTCTTTCTGGCTTAGACCTTTATGTTTCTGGTGTTTCCGATCCTAAGAGCATCGACTTAGCTTGGACAAGAGGGACCGGCGCTCCAAAAGGGCCATTCCAAATCTTTGATACAGTTGGTTTAACGACCGCCTATAACATTGTTATGCAATATCAAAAGGTTCCAGGACTTCTTAGCCCAATCTTAAAAAAGATGATGATGCCATACAATTTCAAAGCCATGGCCAAAGTTCTTAAGGAATATATCGACGCTGGTAAGTTAGGAATGTCTTCTGGCGAAGGCTTCTATAAGTACAAATAGAATTCATAAAGTCATAAATAACTACTTGTTTGCCTCTCTCCGTATGGATGGAGGCTTTTTATATTAAAAATGCAAGCAAATATCGTATGAAAAAAGCGAAAAGTAAGGGAAAGAAAATAGTTAGTTGAAACAAACAAACCGAAGGATTAAGATTTAATCATAAAGAAAAACGATCTTGAGGAGGAACGAAATGATCGACATTCTTTTACTACCTTTTATGTGTTTGTCTTTGGCCCAAGAAGGGGCGAAAGCGGCGGGGAAACCGTATTCGGTCAATGAAATCACATCCTGCGTTGACTTTAACACCAAGTCGGGTCGAACAAGAAGAAAGATTTCCTCGTCCAGAACCATTATCGAGGAGGAATCTTCCGAACATGCCACCTATGGGTGGGCACAAAGCATAGGGACATTCGGAATTCAGGACGAGGACATTGAAGTAAGGGGAAATGAATCCCAATTCAACAAGACAGACGTCTATAGTTTTCGGGTGAACGACAGGATTCGCGCTCATTTCCGTTTCGGAATTTGGGGGTGCGAGATGCTTGGCCATGTGTATGATTAACAAGGAAATGAGCTTTTCGAGATAACGGATGATGACGAGAAATATGGCCCAACAGCCCTTTTTAAGAAAGGAATTTATTTTGTTGTCGTGAGTACGGGCCTTTCTTACAACGGAAGCCAGGAGTATTCGTTTTATATGTGGTCTGAGTTAGCCAAATCGGAAGAAAAAGTCACAATAGATGAAGAGATGATGAGCAAATACAAAGCCCTCGTTTGGGAATCGGATTATGTTCCCGGAGGAGTGGAAGCGGTGGATGGTACCGTCGTGAAAAGCGGGACGAAAGGGAGGAGAACTCCGTGGAAATACACAGGTGGCTTCTATTCCTGTAACGTGGATGAGGAATTCCTTTACCGATCAATTTATATTTGGAGCCAAGATTCGTTTGAGGCCTTAAGGAAAGATTTAGACGATTTAGAAAATAAAATTAATGAATTGACACAGAAAAGTGAAGAAAGCAAAAAAACTGCGACCGCATTTAGTTGGGCATCAACTGCTTTGGGCGGGATTTCTATTGCGCTTAGTTTTGTACCATACATAGGAGCCCCACTCAGTTTAGCTGTTTCCACGATAAGCCTTCATACTTCTCTTCTTGCAATGCTTATCGGTGATGGGGTTGAAATAAGTGACGGCATGATCGAAAAACAAATAGCTTTTTTAAGAGGGGCCTTAGATAAAGCCCATGACGGGAAAATTATTTCTCTTAAAGAAAATGCCGCGATACGTTTGTACAAAAATGATGACAATTATATTAAACATCATGTCTATAAACTTAGATTTGCTCCTTATATAGCCTCGGCTTTAAATAACTATAGTTGTGTCGAAAGGGATGAGGGGCCCTATCCAACTTACGATATGTGGCTAAACCACAATGAAACCAATCAAATCGTGAGTGACTGCCAAGGCACGTTTAAAACGTATGAAAACTTAAATGAGATTTTGCCTTTACTGAAAGAGAGTACGGATTTATGAATAACAAAAGAATGTTGTTAATTTCCATTTGTGCTTTATCGCTTTTTTCTTGTGACTCACGAAGCACAATTCAAAAAGAGACCGATGAATTAAATAATTATTTACGTTCCTTTTTAGGAAGTAAGCCAGATGAATTTTTTCAAACATTAAAGATTTCTTCGCGAGTGTTTTCCGATGATTGGAGCAAGGCCACTTTCCAATTCAAAGAAACTCGTGATGATGGCGTAGATGTTTATACATGCGGAAGCAAGAATGGATTAGAAACCCAGTTCTATTATCGTAATGATATGGCTGTTGGGCTTAGAACGAGAGACCCTCAATTCGGACTTACGATTTATGGCTACTACCCAGGATATCCAGTTTATTCACCATATGAAAACTATGATTCCTTATTTGATGCTTTAGAAAAACATGGTTTTAAAATCGAAACGGGATTAATCGAACATGAAATCGATCAAAACGAAAACTATATAAGATATCCATGGTGTTCGGCAGTTTTCGAAGAAAAACTACACATTAACTTTAGTTGGAATGAACTTTATTCCGTTGGCGGTTCCTTACATACGATGGAGGTTATTTTAGATGCTTGATTTCAAAATCTGCTGTTTTTGTAAAAAGGATGTGGCTTTATGAAGAAAAAAACTATTTTGATGTTTTCGCTTTGTTTCCTATCGCTCGTTTCTTGTAACGCTAAAAATGAAATGCAAAAGGCAATTGATGAATTGAATAGCAGTGGTTTGCAAGGCTTTCTTGGAAGCAAATTGGAAAACTTTAAAGACACCCTTCATATAAGATATAACTTTCTCTCAGACGATGGGTCGGAGGCTATTTTCCAATTTAAGGAAACTCGTGATGATGGAGTAGATGTGTACTCTTTTGGGACGAAATATTACCTAGAAACCCAATTTTATTATAGAAACGATATAGCTGTTGGCTTTAAAACGAGAGATCCGGGGTTTGGATTAACCATCTATGGATATGGAATTGACTACCCAGCATGGAGAAATTTAAAACAGGAAGATGGTGATACTGAGTTGTTTACCACGCTTGTTCAAAAAGGATTTGAGAAGGAGATAGGAAAGGAGACTTGGGAAGACGATCCAGTAAATGAAAAATGTGCATATTCATGGTGCCTTTTTACGTTTCAAGATAAACTTCACGTTAATTATTCTTGGAATTCCACTTATTCAGCGGGATACAGTATGCGAACAATGGAAGTCTTTTTAGACGCGTAGTTTTTCTTTTACTAAAACCCGATGAAATATATAAACGAAAAAGAAAACGCTTTTGGGGAGGAATGTCTTAGCTCAAGAAGGGCCTAAGGATGAGATTACATGTGATTGTCAAGGAATGTTCAAGGCCTATACCAATTTAGCGGATTTAAAACCTTTATTCAAAGTGGAGCAAATAAATATGAAAACCAAAGACGTAATTCTTTTATCTTCGTTGATTCCGTTTTTTGTTCCTGCAACACAAAAACCTCTTTGCAAAAAGAGATCGATGTGGTCAACGAAGAATGCAATTTTCGACTTGGGATGAAATTGGAAGACTTTCCTCCAAATTGGAAAAAGAAATATCATCCAGGCGGTGAGTCCAATGAAAACTTCTACCTTCAAAAAAACAATGATGGGATAGATGTTTATGCTTGTGGTACGAAGAATGGCTTTACCACGGAGTTCTATTTTAAAGATGGACTCGAAATTGGTTTTCGGACTCGCGATCCTGGCTTCGGCTTTTCCGTTTTCGGAAAAACTATCGGGTATCCTTGTTATGGCAGTGCTGGACATTGGGAAGATTCCGCGTTCTATACCTTAATCAATAGAGGCTACTCAAGTTGCTCTCATCATAGAGAGCCCACTGAAGCAGGCGATGGATATGTAAGATATGCCTGGTATGAATATAATTTCGAAGATAGACTTCATATTCATTTTTCTTGTAGTCCTATCTACACTTTTGATGGCAATATTATCGAACTGGAGGTTTTCTTGGAAGCCTAAATGGCTCAAAAGAAAAGATGGCCAAGTTTGAATTTGGCCATCTTTTTGCCTATAGGTTTTAATCTAATTCTGCCCACATGACAGCCCATGGATCAACATAGGTTGTTTCGCTTTCTTCATATTTCTTAAGAAGTTCAGCAGGTACGAATTCTTTCTTCACGAAGACTTCATACACATAGTTATCAAACCATGCGTCATCCATAACGAAGAAACCATTCTTTCCAACATCTTTGCCCCAGGTGTTTTCTACTTTCCAACGATTTGGTTTCTCATCTACAAGGTTCACCCCAGTGAAGGTCATCGCATGGTTACAGAAGGAAACCCTTGTGTCCATACGAGCACCTTTATCTTCTAATAATTTGATATCAAGAAGTTCATCTAAACGGATAAGGCTATAACCAAGTAATCCTTCTTTTCTTAAAGATTGGCCAGATACATCGGAGCCAAACCAAACGAGTTCATTGGCTTTTAAGGAAGCAATAACGGCTTGTTTCATTTCTTCTGTTTTCACATTGAAGAAGACGACAGGCTCTCCACCAATGACATTATTCACCCATTCGGAAGAATATTTTTGATACATCTTGTATCCGCTCATTGGAGCATCGCTAAGAACCATATAGTCATCTAAATTGACACCAATGTATTTGTTATAGAATTCAAGAGGAGTGCACTCTTCTAAACGAACAAACTTGTCATCCTTATCTTTGTATTCGTAGACAAAAGATTTTGGTGGAACACCAAGAGAAACACAAAGGACGTTATAGATTTCGCTTAGCATTTCTTCTTTCTTTGCTTCGATTTCCTCTTCCGTTTTATTCTCTTTTTTCATTTCACGAAGAACGAGAACGTCTTTTCCGATTAAGTTCGTAAGGAGAGAATTGAGTTCTGATGTCGAAGAATTCACGCAGTTGTCTGGCATAATTTCACTTGGAACGACGCCATATTTCTTCACAAGACTAACAAACATCGCGAAATGCCCGCCATCGGCGATGCCAGAATCAAATAAGAAGGTGTTTAAACGAGAATCGATTGGCTCATTTGCAATTTGCAGAGCTTTCTCTAAAGTAAAATTCGCTTTTTCAAGCTTGTCATAGAATTGAAGATAGGCTTGGGACAATTCCATGCTTTTAACATTCAATTTCTTTGCTAAAACCATACGGATCACGTTTAATCCAGCAAACATCCAGCAACGACCGGATTGTTTTTGGTTGGTGATAGCACCGGCATCCACGTCAATGGAGAAGGTGTTTTTTAAAGAATGAAGTTCATCTTCATCGATAGCGGAATTGACTAAACCGTTTTTGCTTACGCTTCTTCTAGAAACGGCAAGATTCTTTTTTTGCTTGGTAGTTTTCTTGGAACTTTTCAAGATTATTGATTTCAATGTATTTTTCCATAAGTACTCCTTTTTCCGGAAATGATATTAAACGAATAATATGAAAAGTCACGTTATTTCCACTTTCCGTGTACAATAGGGATATGAAAATTACAAAAATCGAACGTTTTATTATCTATCCTATTCTTGTTGGTCTTTTAATTCTTTTTGCTTTCTTTGATTTGAATATCACCCACGCTTTATATAACCCTACAAGTATTTATGGAAGAATTGGTGAAAACTTAGCGGAGATGCCATTTCAACTTCTTTGCGTGTTTGCGTGTTGTTTATTGTTTAAATATCGTAATAAATCAAGCAAACTCATGAATATCCTTTGGGGAGCTCTTTTCCTTTTCCTTGCACTATTCTTTTCTGGATACAGTGGTGGAAGATTGATTTCCTATTCTAAGAATTATGGTTGGAGCAAAGCCCTTCGTTGGGGCTTAGCAGTAGGGATTAGCATCCTTCATTTTGTAATTGGAGGGGTATGCGCCTATTTTGCGAAAATTGGAAATCCACGTAAAGCGGTTGCCTTCTCCCTTTTCGTTTTGATTATGTGGGTCGGCTCTTTCTTTATGATGAATATATTTAAGTTCTTTTGGCATCGTCCACGTTGGAGATATATCGTCACTTTGGAAGGAAACCCAGATCAATATTTTGTGCCTGTTTATATATTAGGATGTAATGGCAACTTATCTAGTAACTTTGCTTCCTTCCCATCTGGGCATACGATTAACGCGATAGGGGTCATCTCAGTTTCTTTATTAGGATATATTCTTCCTAAATTTGATAAGTCTTCTTTCCTTTTACGTTTATTCGCCTATATTTGGGCAATTCTTTGCGCCATCTCAAGAATTATTGTTGGGGCACATTTTGCAACTGACGTTACCGCAGGCTTTCTTTTAGGCTTCTTGCTATTTGATCTTATGAGCACATTTTTCTATCCGTTTTTTATGAAAAAAGTGGAAGAAACCCCTCTAAAAAAGTCGGTATAACCTACAATTTGGCAATTCTTTACATTTGTCCAATGAATATCTTTACAATTTGCCATTTTCTTGTTGACAATAGTTTTTCGGTTGATGATAATACTTGAGCGCGCTTAATGAAGCGTCGCTAGATGAATCAAGAAAGAAGGAATAACTATGCAACGTCAAACAACTGTTGCCAAGCCTCTTGAGATCAAAAGACAATGGTATATCGTCGACGCCACTGATGTGGTTCTTGGCAGATTAAGCTCCAAAGTCGCTGGTATCTTAATGGGATCTGGCAAGCCAATCTTTGCAAAAAATGAAGATTGTGGTGACTATGTCATCATCATCAATGCCGCTAAAGTCAAACTCACTGGTAAAGAGGGCGGCGAACACAAGAAGAATTATTACAATGTTTCCGGCTATAACGGTGGTTTAAGAACCCGTACCGCTGGTGTTATGAAACGTGAATTCCCTGTGGAAATGGTCGAAAGAGCCATTTCTGGTATGCTTCCAAGCAACCGCTTAGGAAGAGCCATGATGAAGAAGTGCTTCGTCTATGCAGGTGCTGAACACAAGCAACAAGCCCAACAACCAGTTGTGCTTGAAATCAAATAAGGAGTAGACAAGTATGGCAGAAGAAAAGAAATACTATGGTACTGGCCGTAGAAAGAGCTCCGTTGCTCGTGTCTGGATCAGTGCTGGTAAAGGTGAAATCCTTGTCAATGGTGTTGCCGTTGAAGAATATATGCCTTATGCAACCTTAGTCCAAAACCTTAAGCAACCTCTTACCTTAACTGGTGCCGAAGGAAAATATGATATCCACGCCGATGTCAATGGTGGTGGATTCACCGGACAAGCCGAAGCTATCCGTTTAGGCATTGCTCGTGCCCTTTTGGAAGCTGGCGAAGATCGTAAGACTTTAAAAGTTGCTGGCATGTTAACCAGAAACGCCCGTTCCAAGGAAAGAAAGAAGTACGGCTTAAAAGCAGCTCGTCGTGCTCCACAATTCAGCAAACGTTAATCGTTTTCTCGAATCTTCAAAGCTCTGGATTTATTTCCAGGGCTTTTTTGCATAAAATCCATAAAAGTTGTAACAATCGATGGGGATGAAAATTGCCATACCCATTAGAATTCCCAGAGCCTTAAATTGTTGATTCTTAGACTATCTTAACTTAAATATTGCAACTTAACATAAAAGAAGTTATATTACAAAAAAAGAGTTAAGAATTTAGGTGATGACATGGAATATCTCGATAAAGTTCTTGGAATCAAGGCTAGCTATGAGGATAGAGAATTTAAGCACTTACCCAATTTTATCGTCACAAGATATCACTTACAAATGGTGTCTATGGATGAACAGAAAGCGGTTTTCCTTTATCCGAAGACAGAATTAGAGCGTATTGAAGTATTGAAGAAACATATAGCTCGTGTACAAGAAAATGAGAATTTGCCAGTTGTGCTGGTGCTAAAAGAACTTTCCTATAGGCAGAAAGAATATTTGATTCGTGAGAAGATTCCTTTTGTTGTAGAGGGGAAGCAAATCTATTTGCCTTTTATGGCATTGTATTTGCAAGAACGGTGCAATGCTGAAAAGAACACAAGGAAAGAAATACTTCCATCGGCGCAAATGCTTCTGTTGCATTTCATTTATAAAGGCGCACGGGAACTATCCACAAGTCAAATTGCAAAGGAGCTGGAACTGACGCCTACTTCTATATCAAGGGCATCGAGACAACTTGAAGAAATGGGGTTACTGCATATCAGGAAAATAGGTGTGCAAAGGATTATACAATCTGAGGATTCTCCGGAAACGCTTTTTCAAAGAGCGGAAGAAAAATTACTGAACCCTATAAAACGAACGGTTTATATCCCGAAAGAATTCGTTGGAAAGGATTTACTGGAAAGTGGATATTCGGCATTGGCAAAGTATTCCATGTTGAATGCGCCAAATGTCAAATGCTATGCGGTAGAAAGCATTTCTCAATGGAATGATGTTATAACCAATAGTTTGCAGAGTTCACAAGAGCAAGTGGCTATAGAAATGTGGAGATACAATCCCCGGAAGTTGTCTAATGGAGAAGTTGTAGACGAATTATCATTGGCGTTGGCGCTGAGAGAAAATACGGATGAACGAGTTGAAGAAGCAGTGAAAGAAATGCTAAATGAACTGTGGAGGAAAATAGATGATTACAGGAATTGAAAGCTTTAAGAAATGGTTCAAGGGAAATGAAGAACAATACGCCATTATAGGAGGAACGGCGTGTGACATTTTGATGGCAGAAGAAGGATTGGATTTCCGAGCAACAAAGGATGTTGACCTTGTTCTGATTATCGAAGCGGTTGATAGAAATTTCGGAAAGAAATTTTGGGAATATGTAAAACAGGCTGGATACGAGCATTGCAATAAAAGCTCAGGTGTTTCGCAATTTTATCGTTTTAGTCATCCGATCTCGAATCAGTATCCGGCGATGATTGAACTTTTCACGCGAAAGCTTGATGCCATTCAACTTCCAGAAGATGCGTTGATAACGCCCTTACCGATGGACGAAGAAATTTCGAGTCTTTCCGCTATTCTTCTGGATGATGATTATTACGAATTTTTGAAGCAGGGAAAAATTACTGTTGATGGAGTGAGTGTTTTGGACGCGGCATATTTAATTCCATTTAAAGCAAAAGCGTGGATGGATTTGACAGATCGTAAGGCCGCAGGAGAACATATTGATAGCAAAAATATCAAAAAACATAAAAATGATGTTTTCCGTTTGACGGAGTTGATTGATCCAACCGCCAAGATAGTGGCTCCGGAGCGAGTGTATGTCGATATTCAAGAATTTGTTCAACGTATGGGGAATGAGAACGTGGATATTAAACAATTGGGTTTGGCTGGCAGAACGAAGGAGACAATTCTCGAGGAATTGAAAGCAATGTATATAAAACTTTAAGTTGGAAAAAACCGCATGATATGCCGGGGCTTCCCTATTTCTAACCGTTTCCTCGAATCTTCACAGCTCTGGATTTATTTCCAGGGCTTTTTTGCTTATATTATGTGATTATGGAAAAAGAAACGAAGTTATATCGATATAGCATTTGTTTAGGCTTCTATTTTATTTTCATTTCTGCAATTTCTTTTATTTTGCTTTACCCATGGAGCGATATTTTTCAAGATGGCGAGGAAATATATAATGCCTTCGAAGCGTCTTCTTTAGTTTACAATCCATTAACGGGGCCCTATTACGTTACTTTCTATGTCCTTTTAGGCATTTTTGTTTTCTTTGGCATGATTATGACTCTTCTTAGTGTTTTTAAGAAAACGTCTTTCTTGTTGGGCCTCCTAGAATTCTTTGGATCGATTATCACTGCATGGTTAGGTTTGTTCTATTTCTTTTACACAAACGGAAGAAATGTTTTTACCGTTGTTTCGTTTTTGCTTGGTAGCATTCTTGCAGGCATCTATTTTGTATTTTCTTTAACGCGTTTTATCGTCAAAAGAATGGAAAAGAAAGCTGAAAAGAAGATTCAAGAGATGAAATAAACGCACGCCTGTATTATTTCCTGCTTAAGAGAATGACGATTACGGGCTTTTATATGTCAGTTCGTCTTCTTCTTGGCTTTCTTTTTGCGCTTGAGTTTTTTGAAAATACTTCGTAAACAATGAAGATTGATATGGGCTTAGTTTTATCTTTTCGACTATAGCCTTGCCGCTTATCATGAAATGAGACTGAATATGAATGGATTATGGTTCCTACGTTGTTAATCGTTGTCAGTCTTTATAACGACTATTAACGCTTTTTAAAATTATTCGTTGATTTGGTAAGTATTCATTTCCTTTTAGAAAAAACCTGTTACCCTTAAAGAAATCTTAAACGGAGTTACCATGAAAGAGAAAAATGAATTGAAATTTAAGAGAGGGGACTTTGTTTTTTATCTGCCATGGTCATACCCTCAGGTCATGGGCGGCGATACAATGATGTACGTCCTGGGCTTTGACACAAAAAAACAGAGGTACAAATGTTTTGACTTAGGGATATATGATGATTCCTTTGAAAAGATTCGTTATTGTAAAGAAAAAGATCTTGGTCTAATTCCGGAAGATTTCGGAGAGATATACGGAGGGATGTCGCAATTTTACAAACGAAGAATGGTTTGACGAGCTATGCTATCCCGCCTATGAATGCACCGGTTCTGACAAGATGAAGGAAATCCGCGATGCCACCCACACCTATTCAACGTTTCAAGAATGGTTGAAAATGCAAAATCCGCACGGCAAAGAAGTCGAACAAAAAAGGTTCCGCGCAGGCGACATGGTTCTTTATCTTCCTTGGAGTAACAAAAGATGGCTGTGCGGAAAGGATAATGTCCATTATGGGTTACAACAAGGTCGCACATAAATATAAATGCTTTGACCCGGAAATAAGCGGAGACGAGCCAAGGGTCTGTTATTGTTTAGATGAAGAACTAGCAAAGGTTCCTGATGATTCAAAATGGAAAAAAGACCCACGGTTGCTCCGCCCTTTCCAAGACGAATACTTCGATGAGATATACTATCCTTTTTATTATTATCACGATGGCAAAGAAGTGTGGTTGAGAAGAAGCTATAAAGGCGTTATCGAAGATCCCGAAAAAATGAAAAACTGGGCTGAGATCAAGGAAAATCTCAGGAAAAGCAGGAAGAACGAAGAAGAGGATTAAGAAGAACTTGTTTTGTCTTCATGTTGAAAAAACGAATGAGGATAAGCGAATTGACTTATTAGCAACTTAATATGGCATTAAACTTCTTATTTTTAACATTGCCTTTTGACGAAGAATACTAATATTTTAAGAAATCGAAAAAATCTTTTTTAGTTTCCTTGTATATTTTTCCTGAGAGTTGTATATTATTGAAGCCCACGGGCCTTTAGCTCAGCTGGTTAGAGCGTCCGCTTGATAAGCGGGAGGTCGATGGTTCAAGTCCATTAAGGCCCACCATGTGGATTAAAATGCCCCGTGAGTTAAGCACTCTGGGGCTAATTTGTTACTTATGGGTGTTTAGCTCAGCGGGAGAGCGCTTCCTTCACACGGAAGAGGTCGTAGGTTCGACACCTATAACACCCACCATGCCGTCTTAGCTCAGCTGGTAGAGCAGTTGCCTTGTAAGCATCAGGTCGTAGGTTCAAGTCCTATAGACGGCACCATTAAAAAACGAGTTTGATACAGGAAATGTGTCGAACTTTTTTATTTTTATAGAGCTTCATTGTAAGCATCAAATATAACCAGGTTCGAACTGATTCGGGAAATAGAATCGAACTCCTATGTTATTTCCCTAAATTAATTTTTCCACGGTAAAAGATTTTCCAATTCTTTCTCAGAAGGATTGGTGCCGATCTGAGAGCCAAAAAATGCGAGCAAACTAATTGATTTCCGGCTTAATAGGATGAAGACAACGAATCTCTTTATTCGAAAATAATCAAGGAATCGCTCTTGACGGAGAATAAAGGGTAGATTGATGCGCTCATTCCATTAATTTGAAAGCAAGAAATCCTGCAACTTTATTACGCGAATCGCGTTGTGCTCAAGTGGAATGTCCCCAGTTTCGTTCATCGTTATAATCATGAGTTTGTATTTCCCAGGATTTGTCGCGTCTAGTTTTTTTAATTGTCCGATTTCTCGGTTGGCCGTATCCGCATTTGCCATGGAATAGCAAGCCTGAACCGCGATGTTATCTTCATCAACCAAGAAATCAATATCGATTTTGGTTTTGCTACTTTTCAAATAATAGAGTTTGTCTTGGTATTTTTGATTTAACGAGATTGCAACCAGATTCTCAAAGAGGGAGGTATCGTCTTTGGCCAAGAATAAGTTCAAGATGCCGTTGTCGGAAAAATAGAATTTTGAATTGCTTTCTTTGTCGACGAATGCG
Organism: Escherichia coli; assembly: GCA_963630675.1. GTDB lineage: Bacteria > Bacillota_I > Bacilli_A > RFN20 > CAG-826 > UBA4951. Next base: position 52,405 of record CAVGNR010000012.1, on the reverse strand, counting down.
GCATAGTAGTTTTTTAGAGCAAACAGCAAAAAACTTTGATTGGCATAAAAACAATAATCGATGATTGTGTCTTTCGAGAGTGAGAAGCCAATGGTTTTCAAAGCATGATAAAGATTAGTGTAAGAAACGTCTTGGGAGATGGTGACTGCAATCTTTTTCATTAAGATCCTCATGCCGTTTTCGCTCCGTATGGCGTTACGGGTGATAATGTCGCCCAAAAGAATTTTTTCGTAAATGTTGGAGACGTATTCACGTTTGTCGACGGAAGCAAGCGACTCGGGAAAACCTCCAAATCGATAAAATTCCTGAAGCGCATTCGCAATTTCGGCACGGTCGGAGACGGAAAAGGCAGAACTTGCTTCCAATGATTTTGCTCGGAGGAATTCTTTGAAGGAATAAGGATGGATAATTTTTGTTAGATATCGTCCGCCTAATTGGGCAGATACTTCGCGAGAGAGCATTTTCGCGTTACTTCCCGTGATGTCGACTTTTTCCTTAGCATTAGCCATTCGGATCGCAAATTTTTCCCAGCCATCGATATTTTGAATCTCATCGAAGTAGAAATAATGTTTTTGGTTTGTGATTTCTTCAGCAGTAAGCAAAATGTCTTCAAAATCGTTTGCTTGAAAACCGAGCAGTCGTTCGTCGTCAAAATTGATGTAAATGATTTGCTTCCAATCTACTCCGCTCGAAATGAGGTCCTGGACCCGTTTATATAGAAGCGTAGATTTCCCAGAACGCCTTAGACCGATAAGGACATAATTGGCGTTTTTATCAAAAACGTAATCGCGGCTTACAATTTGAGATTTCTTGATAACTTCATGTTGGTCAAAGATGATTTGCTTGAGCGTTTCGTGATTCATGATTCTCTCCTTTTGTCGATTATATTCTACAATAATAACTAAAATATGTCGATTATAGTCGACAAATGATGCTGTTTTTTTGTCAATTATAGTCGACAAAAGAGTTAAGACAGTGCGTTTGGAAGTACTGTTATAAATATCGTAGTCTAGCAAAGAACCTTAGAAAATACCGTGTCTACTTTATTGATAGCACTTCAGAGGCACTAATATTATGATTAAAAAACGGAAGTCTCCCTATTTAAGGGACGTCTATCTCGCCTACCTCATTGACGGAGCTAGACGTACGGGAACTGATGGTTTCCCTATAATTGAGGAATGGATGGTTGCTACTGAACCTCCAAAAGAAATAATTCAGTGGGATAGACGATGGATGTCGTTAACCCTAAGGAAACAGCAATATCCTTTTATTGCCAAGACCCTGGTTTCCAACCCATATTGAATAATCCGCAGAATTATGTAGAAAAATGATCTCAATATGGACAAGTTATAGGGTTAGATGCTTCTCCTTATGACAACATGCCACTTGTTGTCCAAAAGAGTCAAATATTTCTTAATCTAGCATGCACCTATTATTACGGTTCAAAAGAAATCAAGATAATTCCAAATGTCAGATTAGGCGATAACAGAACACTCTCTTCATTAGAAGCATACCCAAAACGTACGCTTATTGCTATTGGCACACACGGATTCACTAAATTATTAGAAAATAGGCATGTATTTGCTGAACAAGTTAATAAAATAGTGGATGAGCTAGAACCAGCTGGAATTTGCGTCTATGGTTCAGCATCTGATGGAATATTCGGATATGCCAAATCAAAAGGAATTCCTATTTATCAATATGATTCCTACACGATGAAAGAAAACGCTAAAGATAAAAAGCGCAAACTTTCTGAGGAAAAACAAAGATGAAGGGTAAAAATTCTTTGTTTTCTGGCAAAATGCGTTCGGCATCAGGAAACATATCGTTCATGCCTAAAAAAGGTTCGAAATCTGAATTTGCGAAATTCATTGCTAATAGATCGGACATAGACCCTAACGGCATGTATGGCGTGATTGCACATGGTAACTGGAGAGCCATTGAAATACATTCCGGAGGGAAAGACATATTAATCAATTCTAGGCAAGCAGCCAAGTTGATTAAGAAACAACCGGGATTCAAAAAAGCTAAAGTTATTAGATTGTTATCTTGCAATACTGGCGCCCACCCAGAAGGATTTGCTCAGCATCTTGCTAATGCATTAGGTAAACCAGTATATGCTCCAAATATGACCATTCATTCGTATTCAAATGGAACACATTGGATATCGGATAATGGCAAAAGAGGAGAATTTGTGAAATTTGTTCCAGGAGGAGTAAAACATGGAAGAAAATAAATACATATGCCCAGAATATGGCTCTGAAATGATGGCCGTTTATGAAAAGCCAGCATTAAATTTAACTTGCCCTAAATGCGGATGCAAAATCGCTACGACTAAATGGGAAGATATTGATTTGGATGACACAACATATAAAATCTTTTTAAAACCCAATTGCAGTCCTAGCACTGAGTCGATAAAAATCATTTCTAAAATAACAGGTCTGAATTTTATCAATTCGAAAAAATTGCTAGAAAATGGTGGCTTATTATTTGAAGAAAAAGCAGTCGACATTAAAAGGCAAAAGACTAATTTGGACTTGAACAATATAAAGTACACCATTGAACCGATGTTCCCATATTAGAACTTGCTATTTATAAATTTAGATATTGAATTATCACTCTTAGAAATAGGAGTGGTTTTTCTCATGGTGGATTAGCTATTGATCAAGATGAAGAAGGATTTTATAGCGGTTCAAGTATTCCAGTTAATGAAGTACTTGCATCTATATTCTTGCAATTAAGAATAAGTGAACGTTCCAGAAGAGGCGTGCCAAAGATTGTGGCTGCCTATGGTAAAGATTCAATAAAAATAGAAAAAATAGAATTACAGTAACTATTCCTTTTAAAAAAATAGGTGTTAATGGTTTTAATATAGTATCCAATAAAATAACCAATAAAACAGAGAATAAAATATTAGAATTGATGAGAGATAATCCAAACATAACCATTCAACAAATAATGGTGAAAACCACACTATCCGAACCAGGCGTCAAAAAGAATTTGAAACAACTTAAAGATAAAAAAATCATAAAGAGAATTGGATCACATAAGACCGGTTATTGGGAGGTCATCGATGAAATATAAAAAGCATTTGTGGAACGATTCTTTCGAGGCAATTAAAAGATTATCAAAGAATATCTCTTGAAATTTCTTATGTCTACCTTCATATAATATTTCCGAGGTACAAATTATGATTATTTTGCATATTAAAGGTTTTGGCGACATTAAGATTGAACTAGATAGAAAGAACGCGCCTATTTCCGCGAATAACTTTGCTTCCTTAGTGAGTCAAGGTTTCTACGATGGCCTTACTTTCCATCGTGTAATTAAGGGATTTATGATTCAAGGTGGGGATCCTATTGGAAATGGTACAGGTGGTCCTGGATATTCCATTAAAGGGGAATTCCGTGCGAATGGGGTGAAGAATAATCTTTCCCATAAGAGAGGGACTCTTTCTATGGCCCGTTCTCAGATGTTTAATTCCGCAGGTTCACAATTCTTTATCTGTGATGCGGACGATACCTTCCTTGATGGACAATACGCGTCCTTTGGTAAAGTCGTTGAAGGAATGGACGTTGTCGATAAGATTGCTAGCGTTGATAAAAACCACGCGGATAAACCTTATAAACCAGTTATCATTGAAAAAGCCGAAGCGATTGACGAAGAAATCCTTCCTGTTGAAAAGATGTAACGATTCCGTCTCTTAAGTGAGACGGTTTTTCGTATAATTAAAGGCGTAAAGGATTTATTTATGGCACGAATTATTTTAGTAGGTGGCGGTTCTTCTTCGGGGAAGTCTTTTGTAACGCAAGAAGTACTTAAAAACGTCGGTGAGGAAAACGTCACTCGCATGACAATGGATGATTATTATCTTGATCAGGCTGATATCCCTCTTGCTGATCGTTATAAAGTGAACTATGACCATCCTAAAGCCTTTGATTGGCCCTTGATGAGAAAACAAATCCGCGCTTTAAAAGAAGGCCTTCCGATTGAAAAACCTGTCTATGATTTCGTTCATCTAACAAGATCAAATCAAATTGAAGTGGTTGCGCCTAAAAAAGTCGTCATCGTGGAAGGGATTATGGCCCTTGTAGATAAACAAGTTAGAAACTTGGGGGATTTACGTGTCTTTATTCAAGCGGGTGCTGAAAGAAGATTCCTTCGTCGTATTATTCGTGATGCCAAAGAAAGAGGCCGTAGCTTTGAAAATATTGTCACTCAGTATTTCAATACAGTTCAACCGATGTATGATGAAATCGTAAAGCCATCTAGCGAATATGCTGACCTTATTATCAATAATGATGGTGTGAAGAATTTAGCCATTGATGTTCTTACTTGCGTTATTCAGGAACAATTAGATATTGCCAATAACGTCAAAGCAGAGAAACAAGTCATGGATGAGGAATTCACGGAAGAGGTTCTTCGTGGTGTTTTTCAAGAGATTAAAGGATAAAGAATTATGGAATATAGTGAAAAAGTCATTGAATTATTAAACAAATCTTATAGCCCTTTTCATGTGGTAGACAATTTAAAGGGATGCTTAGAGGAAAAAGGTTTCAAAGAACTTAAAGAGGACACCCCATTTTCTTTAAAAGAAGGGGGACGTTATTACGTTACGCGTAACGGATCGGCCTTAATTGCCTTTGAAGTGCCTTCTTCTTTAAAAAATAGCGCATTCCGTATCTCTGCATCGCATACAGATAGCCCAACTTTCAAAATTAAGCCGACCCCTGTATTGAAATACAAGAATTTGCTTTCTTTGAATGTGGAACCTTATGGCGGAACGATTGATTCTACATGGATGGACCGCCCTCTTTCTTTCGCGGGAAGAGTTTTCTTCTTAAATGAAAATGGTGAAATGAAGGAGAAGCTTCTTCAAATCGACGAGGATTTGCTTGTGATTCCAAATCTTTGCATCCATTTTAATCGTGATATCAATAACGGCTATAAATTCAATCCTGCTAAGGATATGATTCCTTTGCTCGGCATTGATAAAGATTTCGACTTTAACAAATATCTACTTAGTAAGATAGAAGGTGCAAAAGAAATCCTTTCATTTGATTTATTCCTTTATAACCGTGATCAAGCCAGAAAAGTAGGACTTCATAAAGAATTCCTTTCTTCTCCTAAATTAGATGATTTATCAAGCACGTATAGTGTTCTTTTGGGTTTCTTAGATGCGAATCCAACTTATTTCAACATCTATTGTGCTTTTGACAATGAAGAAGTGGGTTCTCTTACCAAACAAGGAGCTTACGGAACTTTCTTAGCGGATACTTTAAAACGTATAGCGGACTCTCTTTCCCTTCGTATGGAAGAAATGGTTGCAAGATCTCTTCTTGTTTCTGTAGATAATGCCCATGCAAACCATCCAAATCATCCAGAAGTTTCCGATGCAAGCACCTCGGTGTTATTAAACGAAGGAATTGTCATTAAATATAACGCCAATCAAACCTATACGACAGATGGGTTAAGTGCTGCACTCTTAAAGAATATTGTCAAAGAAGCTAATATCCCATTCCAAGACTTCACCAACCGTTCTGATTTAAGAGGAGGATCGACCTTAGGTAATCTTTCAAACAATCAGATTTCCATTAATTCCGTCGATATTGGTATTGCTCAACTAGCTATGCATTCTTCCAACGAGCTTTGTGGACTAAAGGATGTCAATAGAATGTCTCAATTAATGAAAGAGTTCTTCTCCTCTAAGATAGAAATCAAATCCTTATGAAAACTTTGTTAGATGATATTACCTTAGAAAGATGTGCTAAAGCTCACCCTAGTTTCGTTGAAGAATTAAACGATGAAATGAGGGAGAAGATTTTAGCGAAGATGATTTTCTCTTCGTATGAAAAAGGAGAAGTGCTTTTTCAAGAAGGGGATAAGGCAGACTGTCTCTATATTATTCGTCGAGGCAATATCAAACTAGCTACTTATGATGGTGAAGGAAGGGAACAAATTGTTTCTATCTTTTCTCCTGGAGATACGATATGGGTCGCCCTCTTTTTAAAAGGAAAGAAAGACGTATATCCTTATAATGGCATTTTCCTTGATAAGGCGATCGTCGGAAAGATGGCAAGAGATGACTTTGAATCTCTTATTCAGGATACACATAGCGCTTTAGAAATCATTGCTCTTCTTTCAAAGAAACTTTCTGACGCAAACGAAAGAAACCTTATTTTGTCCGTTTCCGATCCGAAAGCGAAGATCGCTCGTCTTTTTCTCTATCGTCTGAACCACATTAGTGGAAATATCGTGAAATTAAAATTAGAAGATATTGCTGCCCATGTATCTTTAAGGCCCGAAACCGTATCGAGAAAATTAGGGGAACTCTTGAATGATAAAATCCTCGAGAAAGTAGGGCAGTCATCATTCCGAATCCTCAATTATGAGAAATTAGTCCATATTTCTCAAAATTGATTTTAATCAAAGTTATTTTGCCTACTTCTTTTGATAATCATTTTCCTAGGAGGGAAGAAGATGCAAGGAAACATTCATTCAATTGAAACCTTCGGTTCTGTTGATGGACCTGGAATTCGTTTCGTTATCTTTGTGAAGGGCTGCGCGATGCGTTGCTTATTTTGCCATAACCCAGATACTTGGAAAGGGGAAGGTGGCACTCTTCGTGAGAGTGACGATTTAATTAAACAAGCTCTTCGTTATCGCCCATATTGGGGGGATAAAGGAGGTATTACGGTATCAGGTGGAGAGCCTTTATTGCAAATGGATTTCCTTTTGGATTTATTCAAAAAAGCCAAAGAACATGGAATTAGCACCTGTATTGACACTGCCGGTCAGCCATTTACGAGAAAAGAGCCTTTCTTTTCTAAATTCCAAGAATTGATGAAATATACGGATATCTTGCTTATGGATATTAAGCATATTGATCCGAAGATGCATCTAAAACTGACTTCATGCCCAAATGAGAACATCATTGACATGTTCCGTTATTTGGATGAAATCCATAAGCCAATTTGGATAAGACACGTTCTTCTTCCTGGATATACGGATGATGACACGTATCTTTATGAAACAAGAAAGTTCATCAAAACATTACACAATGTAGAAAAAATCGATGTATTGCCATTTCATAAGATGGGCGAGTTCAAATGGGAAAAACTAGGCTACCCATATCAGTTAAAAGACACTCAACCACCAAGCAAAGAAAGAGTAAGAAATGCAATTGCAATTCTTACTGGAGAAATGGATAAAAACTTGATTTAAATCAATGTTTTGTACAAAGAATTTCTTAAAATATGCATTGCAAAAAGGAGATAAAACTCATGTTCGAAGAAGAATGGAAAGGATTTAAAGGCGGACACTGGACAGACGAAGTCAATGTTCGTGACTTTATCCAAGAAAACTATGAGCCATACGAAGGAGATTCTTCCTTCTTGGTCGGCCCAACAAAAGCAACCGAAGACCTTTGGAACAAGGTTCAACAACTACAACACGAAGAACGCGCTAAAGGTGGCGTTCTTGATATGGAAACCGAAATCGTTTCCGGCATTACCGCTTATGGCGCTGCTTATATTGATGATGCTTTAAAAGGCGAAGAACAAGTCGTTGGTCTTCAAACCGATAAGCCTCTCAAGAGAGCCTTCATGCCTTATGGTGGAATTAAGATGGCCGAACAAGCCTGCACCACCTATGGTTACACCCCAAATCCTGAACTTCATAAGATTTTCACCCAATATCACAAAACCCATAACCAAGGCGTTTTTGATGCATACACCCCTGAAATCATGAAATGCCGCCACGCTAAGATCTTAACTGGTCTTCCAGATACTTATGGACGTGGCCGTATTGTCGGTGATTATCGTCGTGTCGCCCTTTACGGTATCGATTTCTTAATCAAAGAAAAACAAAAAGATCTCGAGAACTGCGGTGATCAAACCTTAACCGATGATGTCATCCGTCTCCGTGAAGAATTATCTGAACAAATCCGTTCCTTACAGGAAATGAAAGTCATGGCCAATTCCTATGGCTTCGACATTTCTAAACCAGCTAAGAATGCAAAAGAAGCGGTGCAATGGCTTTATTTCGGATATTTAGCCGCCATCAAGACGCAAAATGGTGCCGCTATGTCCGTTGGAAGAGTTTCTACCTTCTTAGATATCTATATCAACCGTGATTTAAATAACGGAACCCTTACCGAGCAAGAAGCTCAAGAATTAGTTGATCATTTCGTCATGAAATTAAGAATGGTCAAATTCGCCCGTATCCCATCTTATAACCAATTATTCTCTGGCGACCCAGTCTGGGCCACCCTTGAAGTTGCTGGTATGGGACAAGATGGACGTAGCATGGTCACAAAGAACGATTTCCGTTTCTTACACACCCTTGAAAACATGGGACCTGCACCAGAACCAAACCTCACCGTTCTTTACACCAAGAGACTTCCTGAAAACTTCAAGAAGTATGCCGCTAAGATTTCCGTCGATACTTCCGCTATCCAATACGAAAATGATGATGTCATGCGCCCAGTTTGGGGTGATGATTATTCCATCTGCTGTTGCGTTTCTGCCACACAAACTGGCAAAGAGATGCAATTCTTCGGCGCTCGTGCCAACCTTGCAAAGTGCTTACTCTACGCGATCAATGGTGGTGTTGATGTGAAGACCCGTACCCAAGTTGGCCCAGCCTACACCCCAATTACTTCTGAGTACTTAGACTATGATGAAGTGCTTGCCAAATATGACAAGATGATGGATTGGCTTGTTGAAGTCTATGTCAACGCTTTGAACTTAATCCATTATATGCACGATAAGTATTATTACGAATCTGCCGAAATGGCTTTAATCGATACCGATGTCCGTCGTACCTTTGCAACTGGTATCGCTGGATTCTCCCACGTTGTTGACTCCTTAAGCGCTATCAAATACGCCAAAGTTAAGACCATCCGTGATGAGACTGGCATTGTTGTCGATTATCAAATCGAAGGAGACTTCCCTCGTTATGGTAACGACGATGATAGAGCCGATGATATTGCCGTGAATTTACTTAAGACCTTCATGACAAAGCTCAAGAAACATCACACCTATCGTAATTCTGAACCTACAACTTCCATTCTTACTATTACTTCTAACGTTGTTTATGGTAAGGCTACTGGTGCTATGCCAGACGGAAGAAAAGCAGGCGAACCATTATCCCCAGGCGCAAACCCAGCTTATGGAGCAGAAAAGAATGGCCTTCTTGCCTCTCTTAACTCCGTTGCTAAGCTTCCATATGAATACGCTTTAGACGGTATCTCCAATACTCAAACCATTTCTCCTAACACCTTAGGACATAATGAAGAAGAAAGAGTGAATACCCTTGTCAATGTCTTAGACGGCTACTTCGAAAAAGGCGCACATCACCTTAACGTTAACGTCTTCGGCTTAGACAAACTCAGAGATGCTATGGAACATCCTGAGAAACCAGAATACGCAAACTTCACCATCCGTGTTTCTGGATACGCTGTTAAGTTCATTGATTTGACGAGAGAGCAACAATTAGATGTTATTGCTCGTAACGCTCACGAATCGATGTAATTTATCCTTCATCTCTTAACCTTAAGGGGCTACTTCGGTAGCCTCTTTTCTTATAAATGAATTTGTTTTGTTTCAGCGTAGTGGGATAAAAGCCATTTCTTATTCCTAAGAAGATTCGGCGACGGAATCGACTGTACAAGTCGCAAAACGGCTTTCGTATCAAGCACATCCGTATTATAAGTTTTTCCGTCTTTTGGGGAATGAAGTTTCAGCCGGTTATATTTTGTAACCAACTCGCCCCATTTTTTCAAACGGCTCTTTAAGACTTTCCAATAGTTATTCGGATTTATTCTGTCTGTTAAAACAGCAACTATGTCCACAACAGAGAAATACAAAAACTGGAACTAAAACAATCGCTTTTTAACGTTGCTTGTACAAAATAGCTCCATTTTTGGAACTTTTCACATAAAGATTAGGGACGTTGATCAATAAATCTTCAAAATGTTTATAACGTATACCAAGACGTCACTTATTAAAAATGCTATATTTTTTGACTGATTAGAATCCTATTTGTTTCAAACGTTATGAAAGAGATTATTTTAGACTTGAAGAATCCTCAGGAACGTTTATTCTCTATATAAGTTAGTGAAAACTAACTAAGGAGAATGTATATGAACCCATATCTATATGCTGCAATAGGAATCCTCTTTATTTTCTTTTGCACAACGTTAGGATCTTCTTTTGTCTTTTTCTTTCGTAAGAAAGAGATTAGCCCAAAGGTGAATCAAATCTTTCTAGGATTTGCGGCAGGGATTATGTTATCTGCGTCTGTTTTCTCTTTGATTGTTCCATCCTTGGAAATGGAAATAACTTATATGCCCTCCTGGGTTGTTTCAGGAGTGGCAGTGCTTCTAGGTGCTCTTTTCCTTTGGGGGATTGATAAACTTGTCCCGCATTTTCATGTTGAACAGAATAAAGAAGAAGGTCTTCCTTCAAGAGTCTCTAAAACAGGAAAGATGTTTTTAGCTGTAACCATTCACAATATACCTGAAGGCTTATCCGTTGGCATTAGCTTTGGCGTTGCACTTGCTAAGATGACGCCTGATACCCAAACGGGCTTGCTTTTATCTTCTTTGATGCTTGCTATCGGTATTGGTATTCAAAACATTCCTGAAGGAGCAGTGGTTTCTTTGCCGATTAAAGGAGAAACTGGTAATTCTAGAAAAGCTTTTTGGTTTGGGACTCTTTCTGGTGCGGTGGAACCTGTTGCAGCCATTCTTGGGCTCTTCCTTGCTTATTTCTTAGATCCAATTATGCCATGGGCTTTATCTTTTGCTGCTGGTTGCATGCTCTATGTTATTGCGGAGGAGATGATTCCCGATGCAAAAGGTGATCCAACAAGCCATTCCGGTGTTTGGTCTTTTATCATTGGTTTTATCTTGATGATGTCACTGGATGTAGCCTTGGGATAAAATAATGCGGTATGAAAAAACGTATTCTGTTTCTTCTTCCAATCTTCTTACTCTCTTGTTCTAAAGAATGGGATGATATCCCTTCACCGACATTAAAAGAAGATGATTTTACTTTCTTTGTCGCATCTGACCTCCATTATTTGGATCCTTCTTTAAGGGATGAGACGTTTGCTCCTAATGTTGCATCGATTTCAGGTGATGGAAAAGCCACATATTATTCTGAAGAAATACTGGATACGTATATTGACACCATTAAAGAAAAGAAGCCGGACGCTGTATTTTTCACGGGTGACAACACGTTAAATGGTTCTCAGGTTTCGCATGATGGTTTTATTTCTAAAATCAAAGAAATCCTAAAAGAGGGCATACCTGTATATGTTTTGCTTGGAAATCATGATGTCGGAAATTATCCAGCTTTTTCTTTTTTAAATGGGAAGAGCACATCCATACCCGTCTATAAAGCGGATGAAGTAAAACAAAAATATTCTCGTTTTGGCTATCATCAAGCGGAATACAAAGACCCAAATAGTTTCACTTACATCAAAGAGGTTGCTAAGAATACGTATGCCATTATGCTTGATAGCAATACGGATTCAGAGAGGCTTTTCCCAAACGAAAGCCTGAATTGGCTCGAAGGCGTTTTAAAAACTCTCCACTCTAAGAATACGAGCATTCTATCTTTTTCTCACCAGCCTTTATTGCTTGAAAATAGAAGCATGGGGAAATCCAATATCATCGTGAATGCTGAAGGAATTCGTTCTCTTTATCAAAAATATAACGTCTATACGAATTTTGCTGGTCATTTACATAGCCAACATATAGCCAAAGAAGACGGTTTATTAGAGATATTAACTTCCTCCTTATCTATTACCCCAAATCATTATGGTGTTATTCGTTCTCAAAAAGGGAAATGGAGTTATCACACAGAGAATCTTGATGTCTCTTCTTTTGCTAAAAAGCAAGGATATACCGATCCTAATCTATTAAATTTCTCTTCTTTTGTTGATTGGCTCTTTGATAAAACAAATTCCTATAACCTTACTCGCTCTTTCTATCAAGATGAGGAATTAACAAACGAAAAACGAAACTCTTTAATAGAGATCATCTCTCTTTTGAATAAGAGCTATTTCACGGGCACTCCTTTAGAAAAGAACGAAGAAAATGATAAGAAAGTTAATGAATTAGAAACCTATCTTGTCGAACATAAAAACAATTATCTTAGTGAAATCATTGAAGAATACCTTGCGGGTAAGAACTACAACTCCATCGATTTTTGAAATTTGACATATACCTATATGGGGTATATATTTACCCTTGTAATATACCTATAGGGGGTACATTTATGGAAGAAAAAACATGTTCTTGCTGCGGAAGAAAGAAATCCCTTCCAAGAAGCCCAGAAGAATTAAAAGATCTTCAATCTCGTTTAAATAGAATATCTGGTCAAATTAATGGCATCTCCAAGATGCTTGATGAGAATCGTTATTGTGGGGATGTTTTAATCCAGGTAGCGGCTGTGGAGAATGCCCTTCAATCTTTTGGCTATATTCTTTTAAAAGAACATATGGATACATGCGTTGTTGAAGACATTAAGAACAACAAATTAGAAAGCATTGATGAGGCCTTCGAATTAATGAGAAAGCTGAAATAAATATGATGAAAGATGAAAAATATTTCGTGGAAGGAATGACGTGTGCCTCATGTGTCGCACATGTCTCGAAAGCCGTTAGCAAACTTCCTGGTGTGAAAGAGGTGAACGTTTCTTTGCTTACGAATTCCATGACGGTAAGCTATGAAGAGCCTGCCAATCCGCATGATATTTGTAGTGCCGTTAAAAATGCAGGTTATGGAGCAAAGCTTGCCTCAAAAGAAGAAAGTAAAAAGAAAGACGATTATTCTTCTTTAAAAGAAGAGTTAGAAGATAAGGAAACACCAAAGCTTCTAAGAAGACTTGTCCTATCTCTTATTCTTTTAGTCCCTCTTTTTTATTTTGGCATGGGATATATGAATATGGACTGGCATTGGCCTTTAGGCATCATTGGAGAGAATCCATTGATGTTTGGCTTATTAGAAGGCTGCCTTGCTCTTTTGATTATGTTATTAAACAGGAACTTCTATGTTTCTGGCACTAAAGCTCTTTTTCATGGTGGTCCCAATATGGACACCCTTGTGGCGTTAGGAAGTGGAGTGGCTTTCATTTATGGGATTGCCATTATGTTTGTTATGGCTTCTTTTGTTACTTCTTCCGGGACGGATTATGACAAGCTCATGCATTATTCCATGTGTTTGACCTTTGAAACGGCAGGCATGGTTCCAACCTTAATCACTATTGGTAAAACCTTGGAGTCCTTTTCAAAAGGAAAGACAACAAACGCTCTTAAATCTTTAATCGATTTAGCGCCAAAAGAAGCGCATATCTTACGTGATGGGAAAGAAGTTACCATCTTAGCAAGTGACGTTCAAAAAGGAGAAATATTCCTCGTTCGTCCAGGAGAATCCTTCCCAGTTGATGGAGTTGTTTTAAGTGGGGTATCTAGCGCGAACGAATCCGCCTTAACGGGGGAGTCGATGCCGGTGGATAAGAAAGAGGGCTCCTCCGTATCCTCCGGAACGATTAATTTAAATGGATCCTTAACGTGTAAGGCAACAAACGTAGGAAATGAAACAAGCCTGCATCAAATTATTGAGATGGTTCAAAATGCCGCGAATAGCAAGACGAAAATCTCTGCTTTGGCAGATAAGATATCCGGAATCTTTGTTCCGACGATTTTGGCTATTTCCTTAATTGTCTTTATTTGTTGGCTTCTTTTTGGGCGAGGGGTTGTCAACACCTTACCAAATGATGATTTACTTACGTATGCGTTTAACCGTGCGATTTCCGTTCTTGTTATTGCCTGTCCTTGCGCTTTGGGTTTAGCAACACCAGTGGCCATCATGGTTGGTAGTGGCAAAGGAGCGAAGAACGGCATCCTCTTTAAAAACGCTCTTTCCTTAGAAGAAACAGGGAAATTGGACTTTATTGTTTTAGATAAGACGGGAACAATCACCAAAGGAAATCCTGAAGTGAGCGATATCCATCCATTTAAAGGGACAGATGAAAATATTCTTCTTCAAATTGCTTATTCTTTAGAAAATCAATCGGAACATCCTCTTGCGAAAGCAATCCAGAAAAAAGCCAAAGAAAGAAACTTAACCCCTCTTTCTATTTCATCTTTTGAAGCGTTACCAGGATATGGCATACATGCCCTCATAAATGAGGAAGACGCATATGCTGGAAATCTTAAACTGATGGAAGAAAAAGGCTTTTCGAATGAAGAATTGATACATGTCTGCCTTCTTTTTTCCGAAAAAGGCAAAACTCCTCTTATTTTTGCTAGAGGAGAGATCCTTCTAGGCGTGATAGCCGTTGCCGATGAAATCAAAGAAGATAGCAAACAAGCCATTCATGAATTTATCGAAATGGGAATTACCCCAATTATGCTTACTGGGGATAATGAAAAAGTGGCAAAACGCATTGCTAATGAGGCAGGTATTACGTATTTTGTTTCCGATCTTCTTCCAAATGACAAATTATCTATTATCAAGAAACTCCAACAATATGGAAAAGTGGGAATGGTAGGGGATGGTATTAATGACGCGCCTGCTTTAACCCAAGCGGATGTAGGAATTGCTATCGGAGCTGGAAGTGATGTTGCAATCGATTCCGGAGATGTGGTCTTGATGAAATCCTCTTTAAGGGATGCGGCCGCTTCCATTCGTTTATCTCGCTACACCTTCATAAACATCAAAGAGAATCTTTTCTGGGCGTTTTTCTATAACATTATTATGATTCCGATTGCAGCCGGATCCTTAACCATAATCCATATAAATCAGTTAAAACCGTGGTATGGTGCAGCCGCTATGGCCTTATCTTCCGTTACGGTTTGTTTGAATGCCTTGCGTATTAACCTATTCCATCCATATGATGAGAAACGATGCAAAAAACATAAAAAGAAGATTTTCCCAGCCGAATTATTTCAAAAAGAAACAAAGAAAGGATATGAAAATATGAGTAAGACAATCGAAATCGAAGGAATGATGTGTCAACATTGCGTTATGCACGTTAAAAAAGCTCTTGAGAGCCTTCCAGGAGTAAGTGATGTCAACGTTTCCTTAGAAAAGAAACAAGCCACTCTTGAAACAAAAGACATTTCCAATGAAGCTCTTAAAAAAGTCGTTGAAGATGCAGGCTATCAAGTGAAAGATATTCACTAAATACAACACAAAATGAAAAGCATCCCTTTCTAGTAGCTAAGGTAAGGGATGCTTTTCTTTATGTAGATAAAGAGCCTCATTCATTTAAAGGGCTTTCCACACTAGAAACGAGAGATTTATCTATATATCTCATTTTTGATGTTAATAATGCTTTAGATATGAACACAATGTAATGATAATATATTGATAACAAACGATTTTAAACTACAATATAGTTGCAAAGAGGAATAATTATGGCATCAACAAATTTGAATATTCGAACCGATAAGGCGGTCAAAGATCAAGCAGAAGCAATCTTCAATGAACTTGGCTTAAACATGACAACTGCCGTTAATATGTTCTTAAAAACGGTTATCCGTCAGAATGGTATCACCCTTGATTTGAGATTAGATGTGCCAAACGAAACAACAGCATCGGCGATTGAGGAAGGAAGAAAACTTATGAACGATCCGTCCGCTCCACGTTATTCGAGCGTGGATGAGTTAAAAACGGCTCTTAAAGTATGAAATATGATATTCAGTTTACCAACCAGTTCAAGAAAGATTTAAAACTTGCGGAGAAGCAAAATAAGAATTTGAATAAGCCATTTGAAGTTATTGAGATTCTTGCTAATGGTGAAACGCTTGATGCAAGATACAAAGACCATGGCCTTGCAGGTAATTATAAAGGTACGCATGAATGCCACATTGAGCCTGATTGGCTGCTAATTTATGAGATTCGGAATAATATATTAGTTCTAATGCTCTATCGGCTTGGCACACACTCAGAACTGTTCAAAAAATAAAGAAAACATCCCTAAGGCGAGGGATGTGTTCGTTGTTTAAACTTATTTAATTGTCATAAAAGAAAACGCGATTGGGAGTTTCCAATCGCGATTTTCGTATGCCGTTTTTCCTTTAGTTCCTCTTTACTAAGATTAGGATTCCATCCAATAGAAGAAGGACGCCTGCAGAAATATAGAGTATTTCAACGGCAACTTGCGCCCATTCGAACTTGAATCCCAACGATAGAATAATGATGGCTATACCAACGACAAGATTCACGATGTTCGTAACAATCCAACCTTGGTGACGCATAAGGCGAGAAATGCCACTTGCGAATAAGACAATGCCTAAGATTAAGAAACAAAGCCAATAGAAAAACCATGCGAATACCGCGATAAGGATTCCAAAGAGAATTTGGATGACTCCCATGACGAAGAATCCGGCTATAGCGTTAATGACTCCAAAGACCGCTAGAAGCACACCAACAACCGTGATAATGCCTTTCGTAATGCTTTCTGCTGCACCTGATCCTCCAATAATAAGAAGTATGCCGATTACCATAAGAAGGATTGCATACCAAATGGGTGCTGTTCGAATTCTTCTTGCTACATATTTTGCCATTTTTTTCTTTTTCTCCTTTACGTGTGAAAATATTGTAAAACGAAAATACATTACGTACCTTAAAAAGGCACTTTTGAAAACAAAAAATGCATTTTGCGTCATAAAAACGTCATTTTAGGCGTCACCACATTATTTATTTATTCTTTTGTATTATTCTATTGAAAACGCTTACAGGAGTTTTTTATGTCCAGCAAAAACGCAAAGAAATCATTCTTCAACACCCCTCTTCTCTCTAGCAAAATCAAGAGTAGAAGTGTCAAGTTATTCCCTGAAGTAGCTTTGGGATATTTAGTTGGTCCAATGTTCGCCTTAATTTCAAACGGCATTGTGAACACCTATCTTTTCCAATATTACGATAAGGTATTAGGTTTAAAGAGTTCCGCGTTACTTTTTGAAACGTTGCTCCCAATTATCTCTTCGATTGTTATTATTATTGGCAACCTCTTAATTGGAAAACTCATCAATAGAAAACCGACCGCAGCTGGCAAAGCAAGGCCTTTGATTCTGCTTGGCCTTCCAATTCTTGCCGTTGCTCTTTTGATCCTTTTCCTTGTTCCAATGAACTATGACGCTGCTGGCAATCCTCAAACACCATCTATTTGGTCTTTCTTGATGATTGCTATCGGTTATAACCTTTATTACGCTTTAGCTTATCCTTTCTATTTCACTCCGCATTCTGCTCTTGTGAATTTGTCTACAAGAGATGGATCAGCCCGTTCTTTGTTAGCAACCGCTTCGAATGGCGCGGTCTTAGCAGCTGCTGGACTTTCTGGCATGGTTGGACCAATCTTAGTTGACTTAATTGGTCTTTTACCTCGTGAAGCAGGGGATGGTAAAGATGCCGTTACGGCGATGGAAGCCAATTCCAAATGGACCATTCTTATGGTCATTATGATTGTGCTTCTTGTGATTGGTTGTCTTTTTGAATATTACTTCACCCGTGAAAGAATTACGGAAGAAAGCTTTGCTATTCAAGTAAATGAAGACGTAAAGACAGCAAAGGAAGGTAAGAAAACTTCCATGATGGAACAAATCAAGATTTGTGTTCATGACAAATATTGGTGGTTAATCATTCTTTTCTTCTTCTTCTATCAATTTGGTGGTCAATTAAAGAACTCGGATGCGTCTTGGTATGCCCAAGCCTTCTCTAACAACGGCTCTGATATCTCTTTAGCAGGTTATATTTCTATCGCAGGTTCCATTCCTACAGCGTTAGGTATGGTCATTATTTGGCCTTTAGCCAATCGTTTTGGCAAGAGCAATTGCATTAAAGTCGGAGCTATCTTCGCCTTCCTTATGGGCATCGCCGGCTTTGTCGTTTTACTTCCAAACATCTCCTCCAATGCAGGACTTGTCGGCACAGTTTCTATCGTGACTTTCTGTTTAAAAGCGTTAGGCACTGTTCCTGCGATGTATATTTCCATGGCCTTGATGTCTGATGTTTTAGACCATCAAGAAGCCTTATATGGTAAACGTACTGACGGTTTTACGATGGCGGTCTACGGTTCGATCATTGTTGGTTTAACTGGCATTGCAAACGGCATCATCGTCGGCTTAAACGGAATTAATGGTTTCTCTTATAGCGATTCTGTTGCCAACAATCGTGTCTTGAATACCGCTCTTTTCTCTGGAGCGGAAGGCGTCTGTTATCTCATCATCTTCTTCATGTTCCTTTTCATGAATGTTGAAAAATTCTCTAAATTAGATCAAAAGACAATTCTCTTAAATCGTAAGAATGCTGTGCTTGCTGAAGGTGGCGTCTGGATTGAACCAGAAGAAAAGAATAAGCAAGAAGAAAAAGCGTCTAAGGAGGCTTCCGAAGAAGCAAGAATTGCTGAATTAAAAGCAAAATGTGCGAGAAAAGGCTTGGATTTCGATGCTGAAGAAAGTAAATATCAAGCTATCCAAGCAAAGAAAGAGGCAGAAAAAGAAGCCAAAGCAAATGCCAAGAAACTGGCTTTAGAGAAAAAAGAAGCGGAGAAGAAAGCAAAATTTGACGTTTTAAGCGACGAGGAAAAAGCTGCCTTAAAAGTCAAAGAAGAAAAGAAAGTCGAGATTCAAAAGCAAAAAGACGCTAAAATTCAATTAGATTTTGAACGTCAATTGGAGAAAGCCAAAACTCTCCATATTTAAGCAAGGAGTAAAACAATGGCATTAAAACATCAAGACATCGTTGAAAAAATGACTTTGGAGGAAAAAGCATCCCTCCTTTCTGGAAAGAACTTTTGGGAGACACAAGAAGTCCCATCAGTGAACTTACCTAGCATTTTTCTTTCCGATGGTCCTAATGGCTTAAGAAAACAAGCGAAAGCTGCTGACCATTTGGGATTAAACCCATCGATTCCTGCTGTTTGTATGCCAACAAGCGCCACGAGTGCAAACTCTTGGGATCCGGAGGTTCTTCATCTTGTTGGTAAAACAATTGGTGAAGAAACAGCTGCAAATGACGTCTCTCTTCTTTTGGGCCCTGGCATCAACATGAAGAGAAACCCACGTTGTGGCCGTAACTTTGAGTATTTTTCTGAAGATCCTTATTTAGCTGGTAAATTAGCAATTGGCTATGTTAAAGGCGTCCAAGAAAACGGCATCGGCGTTTGTTTGAAACACTTTGCTTGTAACAACCAAGA
The DNA here is from genome assembly GCA_963630675.1 of Escherichia coli. Taxonomy (GTDB): domain Bacteria; phylum Bacillota_I; class Bacilli_A; order RFN20; family CAG-826; genus UBA4951. The sequence continues at coordinate 33,194 of CAVGNR010000012.1, read as the reverse complement.
AATTCGTCGTATTACCTCTAATTCCGTTCTCGATGAAAGAACATTAAGAGAAATTTATTTGGCCGCTTTCGAAATGACGATTAAGGAAGCAAAGCCTTTATCGGTCATGTCTTCTTATAACAAAGTGAATGACATCTACGCCAATGAGAATCCTCATTTATTACAAGAGATCCTTCGTGATGATTGGGGATTTGAAGGCATTGTTGTTTCAGATTGGGGTGGCGATAATGACCGTATTGCCGCTGTGAAAGCAGGCTCTGAGCTTGAAATGCCTACAACAGATGGCGAAACCAATCGTGAAGTGGTCAAAGCCGTCAAAGAAGGAAGGCTTACTGAAAATGATGTCGATGTCCTTGTCGACCGCATCATTGATGTTATTTTGAATACAAAAGAACATCTAAAAGACGCACCGAAAGAATTTGATAAAGAAGAGCATCATTTACTAGCTCAACATGTTGCAGAAGAATCCCTGGTTTTGCTTAAAAACAAAGACCACTCTCTTCCTTTAAAACCAGAAGAAAAAGTTGCCATCATTGGTGATTTTGCTACAAATATGCGTTATCAAGGCGCTGGTAGTAGTGTGGTGAATCCTCTTAAAGTCGATCAAATCAATGAAGTCATTGGCGAATATCCATTGAAAGTGGTTGGATACGAAAAAGGCTTCAAACGTTATGGAAAAAAGAGCCAACGTTTAATTGATAAAGCATTAAAACTTGCCGAAAAAGCGGATACCGTTCTTCTTTTCGTCGGTCTTGATGAAGTTACCGAAGCAGAAGGTATCGATCGTGCCAATATTCGTTTACCAGGAAACCAAAGAGATTTGATTTCCGCTATGTATCACACAGGCAAAAAGATTGTCTTAGTCTTAGAATGTGGTGCTCCAATTGAAATGCCATTTGCCGATCGTGTTGACGCAATTCTTCACGCTTATTTACCAGGAGAAGCAGGTGCAAAAGCCATCTTGAATATCCTCACTGGTAAAGTGAATCCATCTGGTAAACTTGCAGAATCCTATCCATATGGATATGCGGATTGCCCATCTGCCGACCATTTTGGAAAGAATGATAAAAACATTGAATACCGCGAGGGTCTCTTTATCGGTTACCGTTATTATTCCGGAAATTCGAATGCCGGTTCCCGTTTCCCGTTTGGTTATGGCTTAAGCTATACGACCTTCCAATACGATAATCTTAAAGTATCCGATGATGGTGTTCGTTTCACTTTGACAAATACTGGCGATGTCGATGGAAAAGAGATTGCTCAGATGTATGTTGGCATGAAAGACTCAAAGGTTTTCCGTCCTGTCCGCGAATTAAAGGGACTCCAAAAAGTCTTCTTAAAAGCGCATGAAAGCAAGGAAGTCTTTATCCCATTTGATGAATACACATTCCGTTTCTGGGATATCAAAGAGAATAAATTTGAAGTGGAAGCGGGTAAATATCAAATCTATGTCGGAGCATCTAGCAAAGACCTCCCTCTTGTTGGAGAAATCGAAAAAGAAGGAATCGATGCTGAAGGCATTTATGATAAGAGTAAGCTCCCACATTATTTCACCGGTGAAGTAAGAGAAATCGGTGATGCGGAATTTAAAGAACTTCTTGGAAGAGAACTTCCTCCTAAGAATGTTGCTTATGTAAAGAAACATCGTATCAAAGTGGATTACAATTCTTCCATTAGCGATCTTCATTATGCCAAAGGATGGACAGGCCGTCTTTTTGCTGGTGCTATTCGCTTTGCGATTCGTTTTTTAAGGGGCATTGGGCAAAGAACTACTGCCAATACTTTGATAATGGGCGTATACTACAACCCTGTGCGTGCTCTTTCTCGTATGACGGGAGGAGCGATGAGCATGGCTCAATTAGATGGACTTATCATGATGTTCAATGGGCATTTCTGGAAGGGATTGCATCATTTCAACAAAATGGGGCGTGAGAGGAAAAAACTGAAAAAAGAGCAGAAAAAGAAGGAGAAATAAGTTGAATCATGTCGAATAAGTTAATTACATTTTGTGTGCCTTCCTATAACTCACAAGATTATTTATATCATGCCTTAGATTCCTTGATCCCTGGTGGAGATGAGATTGAAGTTCTTGTCATCGACGATGGATCAAAGGACAACACTTTAGCGATTGCTAAAGATTATGAAAAACGTTATCCAAACATTTTTAAGGCTGTTCACCAAGAAAATAAGGGGCACGGTGGTGCAATCAATACCGCTATGTCTTTAGCGACAGGCACTTATTTCAAGGTTTTAGATTCCGATGACTGGGTAAAAGAAGATGGTCTAAAAAGACTTCTGGATTTCATTCGTTCGAATCAAGAAGCAGACCTTATCTTAATGCCTTATACGTATCGCCGTTCCTATGAAAATGAAACAGGGCGACTCATCAAATACAATTTCTTCGTCAAACCAAACCAAGTTGTTGAATGGAATGGCATTAAACGTTTTGACGCTAGCCACAATTTCACCTTGCATTCCGTTGTTTACCGTTTAGGGACTTTAAAAGAATCTGGTATTGTTCTTCCTGAACATTGTTTCTATGAAGACAATTATTTGATATACGCCCCTCTTCCTTTTGTGAAGAAATTGGCTTATTTGGACACCTCTCTCTATCAATACCTCTTAGGAAGAGATGGCCAATCTATGCAAACGAGTAACCTCATTAAAAGAAACGAGAATCTTATGAGAGTCGCGGAAATGGCTTTCAATACCTTAGACTTAAAGACCATCAAAAAATCCAACAATCGTCTTTATTACCTTATGAGACATCAATTGGTCATGATGGTTGCCTCGCCGTTACTTTATACTTCCTTTAAAGAAAAGAGCGTTTCGAAGAAAGAAAAAGCGGGCTTTATTAACGCCTTAAAGAAAGACAATCCAAAACAATGGAAGATGATTCGTCGTCATCCTCATGTTTTCTGGCCAGCCTTTAATAACTGGGTAGGGAAGGCTGCTTCTGCCTTTATGCTTTGGGCCATTCGTAAATTCGGAGCCATTAACTAAAAGAGATACAAACTATACGTCTAAAAGTTATGCGAACCATTAAACTCTTTTCTTAATTTCCTTTATAATGTTTAGGATGTTAAAACGCTTAATCATTCATAACTTGGCCATCTTTGAAAATGTCGATGTTTCTTTTCAGGATGGCTTTTCTGTTTTATTAGGTGAAACAGGCGCAGGAAAGAGCTTAATGATTGATTCTCTTTCTCTTCTTTTGGGTATGAGGGCTTCTTCCGAACTCATCCGTTCAGGGGAAAGCAAAGCGTCTGTTACTGGCTATTTTTCGATAGAGAGGCCTGAATTAAGTGCCTATTTAAGCAAAATCAATGTTCCAATGTCTGACGATGGAATTATCGTGGAACGTATTATTGGCATAAATAAGAATGTCGTGAAAATCAATTCCGTTTCGGTTTCTCTAAACGATTTGATTAAGATTTCAAAATACTTAGCAAATATTCATAGCCAATTTGACTTTGAGAAGATTCTTAATCCGGAGAACTACTTAGATATCATTGATGGATTCTCTTTCGAGTTGTCTACTCGTCTCAAAGAGGAATACACGTCCCTCTTAAATCAATACAAAGAGAAGAAAGAAGAGTATAACCTTCTTCTGCAAAAGAAAGCCAAACTTGAAGAAGCAAGAGACTTCTATGAATATCAGTATGGTGAATTAAAAGCGGCTGACCTTAAAGAGGGCGAAGAGGAAGAAATCTCTTCGGAAATATCTTTATTGCGTAATTACGACAAAATCTATTCTTTAGTGCAAGAAACCAATGAAATCATCAATGGTTCCTTTATGGATGATTTCTACCGCTTGTCTGATAATCTATCCAAATTAGCGAATTATCAAAAACAATATGAAGAATCGCATGAAAAGATTGATGAGCGTTATTATGAAATCGAAGATATTCTCAATAATCTTAAGAAAGAATTCCGTTCTTTGGATTACGATCCAAATCGCTTGAATGATTTAGAGCAAAGAGATTCGGACCTTTCCTCTCTTCAAAGGAAATACAAGAAAAGTATTCCTGAGCTCATCGCTTATCGTGATGAATTAGAAACGATTTTAGGAAAGAATTCTTCCTTTGAAGACTCTATAGCAGAAAAGAAAGAAGAGATGCTTCAATCTTTAAAAGAAACAATCTCTAAAGCAAAAGAACTTACCTTATTAAGAACCAGAAATGCTAAAACCATTGAAAAAGAGCTTACCCATAGTCTAAAAGATCTTCTTTTAAACGTATGTTTCCAAATTCTGTTTAAAGAAACAAAAGAAGACGAAACCTCTTTAAAAGAGAATGGTATAGATGATGTTGATTTCTTGATTGAAACGAATATTGGTGAAGGATTAAAGCCTCTATCTAAGGTAATATCCGGTGGTGAAGCTTCACGCATTATGCTTGCTTTCAAAGCACTCTTTATTAAAGCAAATCGCATTCCAACCGTTATCTTCGATGAGATTGATACGGGCATTTCAGGCGAAACGGCACAAGCTGTAGCAAGAAAGATTAAAGAGATATCTTTATCAACCCAAGTGATATCGATTACCCACATGCCTCAGGTTGCTTCTTTATCCGATCACCCAATATTAATATCTAAAACGGTAAAAGATGGCAGAACCTATTCCAACGTCAAAGAACTTTCCTTAGAAGAAAAGATTCGTCAGATTGCTTATTTGATTTCTGGGGGCAAAGTGACGGAGAAGCAATTGGAATACGCAAAAGAAATGGTTCTTGGGAACTAATCCAAATATTCTTTGATATCCTCTAAAGTAAAGTTAGACGTAAAACGTTTTACTTCCTTTTCATCTAAAAGAATTAGAAGCGTAGGCAAGGAAAACACATTATTCTTTAAAGCAAGTTGGAATCCTTCTTTTTTATCAATATTGATTTCAAAATAGGATATGTCTGGCCTATTTTTTAAATAGTCTTTTAGGAGAGGCTCAATCATTTTGCATTTTGCACATGATGAAGACACATAAAGAAATAAAGAGCAATGTTGCATGGGGCTATTTTGTTTCTTCTATGAGCGTTTGTCAAACTGGACATCTCTCTTGATTTGATATCTTTATCAAAATTCATTTAGTTGCTACAATGTTTGCGCTAAGGAGAGTAGCGTTAAGCTTGGATTTCGTCAGCACGCCTTATGGCCGGAACCAAGCGGCATCTGCCTCGCAAGACCTTACCGAGTTTTCGATAAGGAGAGAAATATGTTTGAAAACAAAAATGTTAAAGAAACTTTATCTTCTTTTTCCGTTGATACTGAAACAGGATTAAGTGAAAAGGAAGTGGAGCTTAGACAAAAAAGAGACGGATACAATAAGCTTCACGAAAAAAGAGGGGACCCATGGTATAAAATCTTTTGGGATAACATTGCTGATCCAATGACGTTGGTTCTTGCTATCGCGGCCATTATTTCCCTTGTTTTGGCTATCTTAAATTGGGATAAAGAAGGTCCAGAAGGATTGGCCGATGTCTTTATTATTTTCGGTGTTGTTTTAATTAATGCTTTGATTGGTACCATCCAAGAAATGAAAGCGGAAAAAGCTTTAGAAGCTTTAAAGAAAATGTCCGCTCCAACCGCAACCGTAAGAAGAGATGGAAAAATCGTTGAAATTCCAGCGGAGAATCTTGTTGTTGGGGATATTGTTATCTTAGAAGAAGGAAGAACGGTTCCAGCTGATTTACGCTTAATCAAAAGCTTTTCTTTAAAAACAGACGAATCTTCACTCACGGGCGAATCTCTTCCAATCGAAAAGAATGCCGATTGCGTCCTTTCTAGTGAGTCTGGAGTGGGGGACCGTATCAATGAAGTCTTTATGTCGACTCCCGTTGTTTATGGACGTGGGGAAGGCGTTGTTATTTCTACAGGCATGCGTACGGAGATTGGTAAGATTGCCTCCATGCTTTCTAACGAAGGCGAAGAAGAAACTCCATTGCAAAAGAAATTGGCTGGCTTATCTAAGTTCTTAGGAATATTAACCATCATCATTGTTATTTTGATGTTAGGAATTAAAATCCTTTGGGCTGTTGTAAATAGCAATTTGGCTAATGAGTGGAGCAGTGCTTTATTAGACTCTGTTGCTTTGGCGGTCGCGGCAATTCCAGAAGGTTTAACGGCAGTTGTTACAATCGTTTTAGCAATGGGCATGAGCAAGATGGTAAAAGTAAACACCATCGTTCGTCGTCTTGCTTCGGTTGAAACCCTTGGTGCTGTATCCGTTGTTTGCTCCGATAAAACAGGAACCCTTACTCAAAACAAGATGACGGTTGTTTCCGCTTATGTTGATGGCAAGACATATGCTCAGAAAGATTTCGATAAAGAAAAACTCTCTCTTTTAGCCAAAGGCATGTCTCTTTGCTCGGATGCTAAAGTGGATGGAGGAATATATGGCGATCCTACAGAGGTTGCCTTGGTTGAATTTGCAAATTCTTTCGACATGCATAAGGGCGATTTAGAAAAAGAAGAACCCCGTATTGATGAATTACCTTTTGACTCGGTAAGAAAAATGATGTCTACAATGCATCAAGAAGGGGATAAGAAGGTCATTTACACAAAAGGTGCAATGGATCAAATTTTAAAACACGCGACTCATATACTCATGAACGGTGAAGTATCTACTCTTACAAAAGAAGAACGTAACCATATTGAAGAAGCCGCTAAAGGGATGTCCAACAATGCCTTACGCGTATTGGCATTGGCCATTTCTTATAGCGAAGAGATAAAGGAAGAGAATTTAACTTTCGTTGGCCTTGTTGGCATGGTGGACCCTCCAAGAAAAGAAGCAAAGCCTGCTGTTCATACCTTAAAGAAAGCGGGAATTACGACAATCATGATTACTGGTGACCATAAAGATACCGCTTTTGCTATCGCTAAAGAATTAGGAATTGCCGAAGACCCATCTCAAGCGATGAGTGGTGATCAAATCGACGCTTGCTCTGAAGAAGAATTAAGAGAAAAAGTGAAAACCATACGCGTTTTTGCTCGTGTATCCCCTCAAAACAAAGTATCTATCGTTAAAGCAATTCGTGCCAACGGAAATGTTGTGGCAATGACTGGGGATGGCGTTAACGATGCTCCATCTTTAAAGGGAGCCGATATCGGAATTGCCATGGGAATTACCGGAACGGATGTTGCTAAAGGTGCGGCAGATATGGTCCTAACGGATGATAATTTCGCTTCCATTGAAAAAGCGGTAGAAGAAGGAAGAGGCATTTATGCCAACATCAAGAAAACGATTCTTTTCCTTCTTTCTAGCAACGTTGGTGAAGTTGTTGGCATGTTATTAGCCGCGATCTTCGGCCTCCCTTCGCCACTTATTGCTATCCACCTTCTTTGGGTGAATTTAATTACTGATTCCTTGCCTGCTATTGCTTTAGGAGCAGATAAAAAGCCAAAAGGAATCATGGAAGAAAAACCAAGAGATCCAAAAGAGTCTTTATTCTCTCATGGTGGATATGGTGTCACCTTTGGTTATGGCGCATGGATTGGCATTATCACGCTTATTGCCTTTTTATCCGTTGCTTGGATGAGAATGGGCTTCACTTTAAATCCAGTGGAAATTCGAAATTTCTTTGATACCTGTGATATTGCTATTTTAGAAGAAGCACAGGCTATGGCTTTCTGCGTTCTTTCGATGAGCGAGTTGTTCCATATGTTAGGAATGACAGATACCAAACATAGTTTCATTCATGTCTTTAAAGATAAGAATATCTTGCTTTGGCTCTCCTTCGTTATTGGAATGGCCTTGCAATTCTTTGTCATTTTCGTTCCTGGTGTAAATACTATCTTCCAAGTCGTTCCTCTTGAGGGATGGGATTTCTTATGGTTGTTTGGTTTGGGGATTAGTCCTCTTCTCGTCCATGAAATCATTGTTTTCGTTCTATTCTTAAAGAACAAAATGGCTTCGAAGAAAGCCTAAAATATTCGTTTTTCTCGTTGTGAAACGCCTTACCATGCAAATTGCTAATATAAGGGGAATCTTTGTTATATAATGTGGCATATAAAAGCGGCTCATTATGAACAATTCTCCTTTTTTAACTTCCATGATAGCTACAAACAGCCTAGGCTTAGTCCTTTTGTTTGTCCTTTTTGCTTCGAATTACCATGCAATTCATCAGAAGGTGAGAGAAAGAAAGACTTTGTTAGCTCTCTTCTCCATCGTTCTTTTAGGAACACTTAACGAGATTGTTTCGGACATTGTTAATGGCTTGCCTGGGAAAGCTCCTTTCTATCTTTCCTATTTGTCGAATTCCATAGGATATCTTATGGTGACTTTATTTGCCTGTTGCATCCTCGTTTTCCTTCGTTTTCATTTTTTCCATATCGTTAGCAAAACACGATTTGCCCTAGCGGTTTTTCCGATATTATTGGTCCTTGTGGCTGTTATTGTTAATCTTTTTGTGCCCTTCCTTTTCAAAATCGATGAGAACAATGTCTATCAACGTTTAAATGGATATTATTTCCCTCTTACTCTGGACGTTCTTTGCTTGATTTGTTCTTTTTTAATGTATGTTCATGCATTATCGAAAGGAAAAGCAACTCGTTTCTTCCCTTATTATTTGTTTATAGTCCCAATTATTTTTGGTACTACATTCCAAACATTTGTTGCTAATGTCAGCGTCATTTGGCCTTCTTTCATCATTGCTTTAGCGGGGGTCATCGCTTCTATTAAGAGCGAACATATCTTCCGTGATGAACTAACTGGCTTATACAATCGTGCTTACTTCAATTATGCAATTCATTCTGCATTGCGTAAAAAACAACCTGTTTTGACAGGTATTATGCTCGATATAAATGATTTTAAGAATATTAACGACCATTTCGGACATGATTTTGGTGATAAGGCCCTTGCTGATTTTGCTGATTTGTTAGTTAAGTCCGTTGGCCATTTTGCTCCTATCATTCGCCTTTCTGGTGACGAATTCGTTATTCTTGTTAAAACCGCGGATAAAAAGGAAATTTCTCGTTATATCGACCATATCAATCTTGGGTTTGAAGAGTTCAACAATTCCAAGAAGAGACCATACGAGCTTTTTGCCTCTTTAGGATATGCGACCTATACGAAAGGCCAAACTCCAGAAGAATTCTTGCGAGATTTTGACCAAAACATGTATAGGGAAAAGAAACGTTATCATTCTGATCAAAAATAAAAACGGCCGAAGCCGTTTTTTATTCTCCTCTTACATCTCCATGGAAATAGATTGAGACCGTTCCTGGACCTGTATGGGAAGCAATGATGGTACCGATATCGAAGATTCTCACTTTGCCTTTGAGATTTGGGAAACGTTCTTCGATTTGCGATTTGACAGTTTCCGCGTCCTCTAATGCATGAGAATGTGAAATAAATATCTTTCCGTTATAGTTTTTGCCATTTTTGGCATGTTTTTCCATCCAGTCTAAGGTAGCCTTCATAGCGTTTCTTTTGCCCATGACTTTCGAATAAGCAATGATTCTGCCTGCATGATTAAGGTGCATAAGTGGGCAAATTCTAAGCACTGTTCCTATTGAAGCGGTTGGCCCAGAAACACGACCAGTACGTTTGAAATATTTCAAATCTGTCGTGAAGAATTGGTGGTGGATGTTGTATTTATTCTCTTCGACGTAGGTAGCAACTTCTTGCAAGCTCTTGCCTTCATCCCATAAGTCGGCTGCATCATCGACAATCATCCCGTATCCGGAAGAGGAACAAGTGGTATCAATGACAATCAACTTTCTTTCTGGATATTCTTTACGAACGATTTCGGCAGCGTTAACTGCTTGGTTATAAGATTGGGTCATTCCTGTCCCAAAGCAAAGATGCAAGAGATCATTTCCTTCGCTCAACTCTTTACGGAAGAATTCCTCATAGGTGAATTGATTGATTTGAGAGGTGGTTGGAATATGTCCCTTTTTCAAGAAATCATAGAAACGATTTAAAGAATCGGGGTCTTTTCCCATATCATCGGTATAGGTGTTTCCTTCTACACTATAAGTATAGAATAAGACTTTTAAACCACGTTCCATGACATAGGAATATGGAAGATCCACGGTGGATTCACAGGACAATACAAAGTTTTTCATCATAAAACTCCTTTTTTCATTCTCTAGTATATCTAGTATTCAAAACCATGTCACTAAAAAGAAACAAATGAGCCATTTATGCAATGTAGCATTTTTGAATCTTTCTTTATCGTCGACTTATAGAATATAATTCTATAGTTCAAACGATGGGGGTACTTATGAAAAAAACCTATTCGATTCTTATACCTGCTTTCTTGCTTTTAGTTGCTTGTCAAACACAGGAACTTCCTTCTTCAAGTAGTGAAATTTCTAGTGAAGAAAACAGTGAGATTCATTCTAGTGAAGAAGTTCTTTCTTCCAGCAAAGAAGAAACGCCTGTTCAAGATAATATTTCCTATGAAATGGGTGTTAGTGGAGAGGAAGCTGTCCTTAAAAAAGTAAAAGGAAGCTCTCCAGTTGCCAATATACCTGCAACTTATGAAGGAAAACCTGTGACTCGTATCTTAGATGGAGCATTCAAAGACAAAACAAAGATCACGAAAGTGGTTGTTCCCGAGAATGTTGTTTCCATTGGTGTGGATGCTTTCCTTGGCTGCACCAACATTGAAGAAATATCTTTGCCTTCAAGTTTAAGACGTATTGGTAGAAGAGCTTTTGTTGGCCTTCGTTACATAAAAAATATCAATATTCCAGAAGGAGTGGAGACGATTGGTGATACGGCTTTCTCTAACTGCGTGAATCTTGAAAATATTTCTTTCCCTTCTACCTTAAAAGATTTGGGTTCGAATCTTTTCCAATCCGACAAACTCATTACTTCTGTCTATAAAGGCATTGAATATTTAGGAAATTCTAGTAATCAACATTTGCTTGCTTATAAAGTGAACGCGAAAAACGCCGCTCCAGAAGAAGTTGAACTTCATCCGGATACTAAAATCATTGGTGGTTCTCTCTTTGAAAGCGAAAAATCCCTTACGAAAGTTACTTTAAATGAAGGATTGGAAGTCATTTGTGCATCCGCATTCCGCTCTTGCCCATTTGAATCGATTGTAATTCCTTCTAGCGTTAAACGTATTGACCAATATGCTTTCGCTTCTTGTGCAAATATGACAACGTGCACCATTAGCGGAAATTCCTTGGAGACAATTGGGAATGAAGCTTTCTCTGGAACAATTAAACTTGCCTCTATTAACATTCCTTCTAGCGTAAAAGAAGTGGGTTCTTATGCGTTTACGGAATATGACAATCCAGGCGCCTTAACTTATAACGAAAAAGATGGTGGCAATTATTTAGGAAATACGGAGAACCCATATCATGTGTTTGTGGGATTAAAAGATTCCAAAGCAACCTCTTTAACGCTCGATGAACATACCATTGTTTTGGCTGGACAATGCCTTAGAGATGCAAAAGGGATTTCCTCTTTCACAATTCCTGCTAGTGTTGAAACCATCGGGGATGAGGCTTTCTTCCAAATGACCTCTCTTACTTCTATGAGTATTCCTGCCACCGTTAAAAATATGGGTGGGAACCTCTTTAATTCCTGCTCTTCCCTTACAAGCATTGAACTTCTCAATAGACCAACCATTTTAGGATCTGGCTTTGCTGGAAATTGCGAAAAACTCATCTCCTTCAACATTCCTGATAGCGTAGTCAAATTAGAAAGCAACCTTTTTGATAGAGACGAATCATTAACGGAACTATTCGTTCCTAATAGCGTCTTAGAAGCAAACGCTTCCGCAATAACTTCTTGCCCAAATCTTACAGTGAATGTTGGCTTCCAAGAAAAACCATATCTATTTGATACAACATGGTGCACGGGTGTAAAAGCACTCCATTACGGAATGGACAAATAAGTAAGGAGAAAATCATGAAAAAACCAATTAATATAGCTCTATTAAGCGTTTCTGCCTTATTAGGCTTAGCCGCTTGTACTTCGAACGAACCTTCCTCTAGTGTTTCATCTAAGGAAGATAACAACAGCAGTGTAGTAAACTCTACCGCAAGCGAAGAGCCTGTCTTAGAAGTCAGTGTTTCTATTGTTGCTCCTGCTAGTAACAAAATCACGGTTGGAGATGAACTTCAATTACAAGCCAAGGTGGAAAACGCCAAAGCAAGCGATATCCTCACCTGGAAAAGCTCCAACAATGATGTTTTAAGCGTAGACAATACTGGCAAGATCAAAGGTATTTCTAAGGGTGAAGCGCAAATTAGTGCAAGCATCGCTGGTAAAACAAGCCAACCTATTACTATCACCGTTGAAGCAAAGATTGATTCCACAGCCTATCCTAGATTCTTAAAGCTACTCACTGATGCCGAAGCAAAAGATCCATCCAAAGTATCCAAACTTACTTTATCTGTCCAAAACGATGAATATCATTATCAACAAAATAGCGACACAAAAGAATGGGAAAACGTTATCAATCGTTCTAATGGAACGACTTGGAACGCATCTTTCTATACGGAATCTAAGACCAGCATTGAAACCATTAAAACTGATAAAGGGGAGAAAGATATCAAAACCCTTCATCAATATGGCATTGCCCATAATCGCCTCGTGGATGTCGTAAGCGATTATTCTAATGATAAGTACAACGTGAATGAACAAAAGTCATCTAGCAAAGAAATCACCAATGTTGAAGAAACTAACGCTTTCTTAAACAAAGGTGAATTCTCCGAAAGCCTTGGTGCCTTACGTTATGTCTTAGACAATTATTTCGATGGAACAAGCAAATTCTCCTCTATTGAATCAAGAAGAAATGCTTCACTAGAAGAAAAAGAAGGCGTTTATACATTAAATACCTCTGAAATCGTAAAAGACGATGTCGATAATAACGTTCATATGGAATATAGCATGAGTATCAAACTTAACGCTGAAGGATATCTTTCTTCCATGAGCGCTCATGTTCTATCCTATGATTCCGAAACAGATGGTTCTAAGCGTCGTTTGACTTTCGATACGGGCGTTACTCTTGAAGAAACAATCGGTGCAAGAGAAAGCTCCGATTTAGATCTTGATAAGTACTTCTTTAAGAACAAGAGTGATTTAATTCTTTTCTTAGGTGAAAATCCTTATGCGACTCAACCAGTAACGAGTTTCGAATTAAACAAAAAATATTTTGTTATCGTTAATAAAAATGGAACAGGATCCATCAACATCGATCCCCTTACATTAACCTCCGTTACCAAAGATGGTGTAACTGCCTCAGAGGATAGCTATGTTTTAGATGATAATGCCCTTACTATCAAAAAAGCGGGAAGCTTTGTCTTTAATTACAAAACAACCTTATTAAACGATTTCAAAGTTGAAGTGGAGATTGAAAACCATGAGATCACTAGCTTAGAATTCTCTCCAAAACCTACCTTTGCTAATACGAATGTTAAAGATAAGACTTATCTTTCTGAAAACATTATTGTGGGCGACACACCATTTACTTTAACCGCTAACGCAGGTGCTGATGACGATACAATCATTGAGTTTGTCACGAATGAAATTGGCGCCACAGTTACGAAGAATGCGTCTTCTTTTAGCTATACGCTTCATACAACCAAGCCTGGCAAAATCTCTTTAAAAGCAAAGAGCGCAAGTGGTTTGGAAACGGAAGTGAAAGAAATAAACGTCTCTGCTTATACCGATGAAGGAATTACTTCTTATTTAACAAAGGCTAAATGGAACGCTTTAAATACATCTTTCCCTTATCAAACAGCAGAATTCACCTTAAAAGAAGGATCTAGCACAACCGGAACGTTTGTTCTTGTAAATTCTGCAAATACCAAACTAACTGGCAATTTCGAAGTCAAAGACAAAGCCGTTTCTCTTACGGACTCTAAAGGCGCTGCCGTTAGGGCAGCTGTCGTTCTTTCTGAAGGAACAAATGGCATTTATTTAGGTATGACTAGTAGAATGGCCTATTTGATGCTTAATTAAGCTTAAAGGAGATAATAAATATGAAAAAATCATCGATTTTATTCTTATCCGCGTTTGTTTTACTTGCAGGTTGCACTCCAAGTCAAAAAGAAAGCTCTGAGGAGAAAAAACCTCTCACCCTTGATGAAACTTTAGAGACATTAAAGAATGGTTATCACCTTGAAGTACTTGCAACTTCAACTTACCAAGCCGTTCAAAGCACTTCCGGTAGCAAGACTGTTTATAAAGGTTATGAAGAAATCTATGGCGATTCGACAAAATATCGTCATATTGTTTATAACCCAACCCTTTCAGGGGATCCTGATAAGAGCGTGGTGAATGATGATTATCTCTATGCAGAAGAGGACAATAAAATCGTTCAACATACTCTCAGTTTAGCCAATACGATTTCCTCCACACCTGTTGAAGGAAAAAGCTGGAGCGCCTCTTTCTTAAAGAATGCTTTCACCATCTTCAAGAAAGAAAACTTCGAAGAAAAAGACGGAACATACGTTTTTAAAAAAGAGAGCAATCTTGCGGCTGCAAAATATATGGGTAGCCAATTACGTGGTTATCCAAGAAGTGGGGATTCTTCCATTTCTTCCATGGTTTTAACCATGAATGAGGATGGTAGCGTTTCCTTTAAAGCGGAACTAGAAAAATACACCGTTACTTATATTACAGACATTAGCGTTTCTACTGTTTACGAAGGAAGTTTTGTTAGCATGGGAGAAAGTGTTAAAGACATTCAAACCATCAACAAAGAAGAAAACAAAACTTTCCAAGAGGCAATGAAGAAGATTGCTACGCTTAATTTTGACGCGAATGGTGTAAACTACGAAATTCTAGCCAAGGATGGAAAATACGAACAAACAGAAAGCGTTGTTTCTTCCGCTTGGGGAAATGGATTTACCTATCGTTTCCTAAATAGTGCCAATAAAGTCTCTGAAGAAGCCTCCTATGTCTTAAAAGATTCGAAAGCTCAAAGGCTTGCTCTTTATGATGGAACGGCTTATCTTTCGGGCAAACCTATGAAAGCTAACGTGACTGACTTCTGGCCAACTTATAAGATTTCTAGCGCCTTCTTTAATGAAAAAGATGGAGTGTTTACTCTCGATAGCAAATATTTAGGTATGTTTAGCACCACGAGCATTTATACCCCATTTGTCTCCGACGCCATTAAAACACTTACAATTAAATTAGAGGATGATAAGGTCACCTTTACTTCAACCAATGAAGGAAATGGCCGTACTATTTTCGGTGCAAAAGAAGAGATGGTTCTCACCAATTTTGGAAAAAAGAGTGCACCCACATATCAAATTAAGGAAGATTCTTCTGAATTAACCTGGGATCAAATCATCCGTGATGAGAACAATTACGTGTCCCTTGTTGAGGATTTAGGTGGCAAAGCCATTCTTAACGCTATCCCAACCTTTGGTGGAATCTATTCCGAAGGATACTATGGAACAACAAATGGTATTCCTTACCTTCAAGCAAGAATATCCACCTTAGCGGAAGGACAAGAACTCTTCGCTGCTTATGGCCCGAAACTTGAGACAGCCGGCTTCATAAAGAGTGAAGAAACGGATACCGACGGAGATACGTATACCATCTACGCTAAAACGGTTGGTAAAAAGCAACTTACCCTTGAACCTATCTTAGGTTCACAAACGGATGCCATTACTGGGCAGAAATATTACGTCTTCCTCATCGGAATCTTTGCAACGGATATAAAATAATTCCTATTATTGTTACTGAGAACGCCTACAAACGGGCGTTCTTTTATATCTTTGAAAGAACTCCCCGTATTCGTCATAGTAGAAAAGGGTTTGTTCATCCTTTAGAATTGCCATTTCCTCTGAAAAAATAGAATTCGTGTCTTTAAAGACGTGCATGATAACGTTTTTGCTTTCGTCATTGAGAGAGAAAGAAACGTTTCCTGATACAGTGCTGTTCTTTAGCTGATAAAAATATGGTTCAATCCTTATTTTCATTAGATAAGGAAATAATCCAATGTTTCGTAGATGTTTTCCAAAACGGCATTCTTCGCTTACGAGGAAATCTTCCATTTCTTTTTGAAAAGGACGATGTTTTTCAACAAAATCTTTTAGTATCGTTTGAACTTCTCTATCCGCATCACAAAGAAAATCGGAAGGAACTTTATTTGGATAATAAGCAAATTTATAGGCTAAGTTTTCAAAATAAATTCGATATGGTTGGCCATTTGTTTTTGATAATTCTTCAGAGATATTGCTTTTATATTTTTTCTCGATATCATGCCTAAGAGCAATTTTCTCTTTGACGTATTCAAGATATTTAGGGCTTTCTTTTAAAGCGTAAGAAAAATCATAACAACGAAAATAAATTTATCTGCTGTAGGCAATCTTTTAAATAGCTTCGCCCATCTCATAAGTGTATTTAGTTTACACGAAAAAGGTGAGGGATATGCGTTCCTTTTGAACTTCTCTCTTCCATTCCTTTATCTTCTTGTTAGAATGGGATTAAACAAAGGAGGAAAAAGAATGTGCACATCCATTACTTTTACGACCAAGAATCATTATTTTGGAAGGAACCTTGATTATGAATTCTCTTATGGGGAAGAAATTGCTATCCTCCCTCGGAATTTCCCTTTATCTTTTCGTTATTTAGGAGAAAAGAAACGCCATTACGCTTTGATGGGTATGGCCCATATCCATAATGGTTACCCTCTTTTTTACGATGGCTTTAACGAAAAAGGCCTTGCTATCGCAGGCTTAAATTTCGTTGGTAATGCAAAATATAACCAACCTAAAGGTGAGGGACATGATGTTGCCCAATATGAATTTATCCTATATGTTCTTAGCTCTTGTCAGTCTGTGGAAGAGGTCAAAGAATCTTTGAAGACGCTAAATATATGCGATACACCCTTTAATGAATATTATCCATGTGCAGAACTTCATTATCTTATCGCGGATAAGAAGGAATCTATTGTCGTGGAATTTCAAAAAGAGGGGACCCATGTATATGAAAACTCCATTGGAGTGCTCACTAACAATCCTCCTTATAACATCCAACTTGCCTTCTTAAACCAATATATGGGCGTTACCTCTAAGGATCCGGAAAATCACTTCTCCCAAAAAATTGATTTCAAAAGATATAGCAGGGGCATGGGGACGAATTTCCTTCCAGGAGGATTATCCAGCACGTCTCGTTTTGTGAGAGTCGCCTTCACGAAGTTCAACTCTATATGTGAAGAAGATGAAATCTCTAGCGTGAATCAATTTTTCCACATCCTTGATTCAGTAGACCAACAAAGAGGATGTTGTGAGCTTTCTTCTAACAAATATGAAATCACGATTTATTCATCGTGCTGCAACCTGGATGAAGGCATTTATTATTACAAAACATATGGTAACCATCAAATCAATGCAGTAAAGCTCTCAAATATCGATTTAGAGAGTGAAAAACTCTTCTCCTACGCATTGGAAGAGAAGGAACATATAAATTATCAAAACTAAGGAAAACGGGCCTTCATGTAGAAAGCCCGTTCTTTTATGTGGACCGATAGGGACAACCTAGAACCGCCTGCTATGCGGGCGAGAGCGGTATAAGCGGTAGCGGTCATGAAAAAAAGTCCTCCGAGGGAGTACAATTGCAATGCTCAGTTGCCCTTGTATCCGAGGAGGACTTTTATATTATGCCACTTAAGAACGACGAAGTGTCGAGTTTGTCGCACACAAAATGGGATTGCAAATACCATATCGTGTTCACCCCGAAGTACCGGAGGAAGGCGATTTACGCCAAGCTTCGCGCCGACATCGGGAAATACATTAGGAGATGCTGCATGTACAAAGGCGTCGACATCATCGAGGCGCACGCGATGCCCGATCACATACACATGCTTGTGCGCATACCCCCGAAGCTCTCCGTCTCGAGCTTCATGGGGTACCTGAAAGGCAAGACGAGCCTCATGATATTCGACGAGCACGCGAACCTGAAATACAACTACGGGGCCAGGCACTTCTGGTCCGAGGGGTATTATGTCAGCACCGTCGGGCTGAACAAGAAGACGGTTCAGAACTACATCAAGAACCAGGAGCTCGAGGACCAGATAGAGGATCGTCGAAGCCTGAAGGAGTACAAGGACCCGTTCACGGGTAAGTAAGGGTGACAAGGGCAATTGGGCGATTTAAAAAGGGGCATGATTGCCCCTGCCAGTAACCGGCCTTATAGGCCAGATCGAAAAACCGCGCCTTGAAGACGCGGATTTTTATTATGCTGTTGGATTATTTCTGCCAAGAGAGGTTATTTCCGCCTTTTGGTAAGATATAGCTCTTATCTTTTTCCTTTACGCGGATAATCTTTGCGGTGTCTTCTAAGTTACCAGAGGTTGCTTTGATGTCATTTACGGCATCTAGGACAATCTTGAATTTGAAGATCTTGTTGCCTTTCTTTGTTCCAATCTTTTTGCCGTTGTTATAAAGAGTGACTTCGTCTTGATTGGAATAGACCTTGATTACGGCTTTCTTATCCGTACGGTTTACATAACGTTTCGAACAAATGTGAACGAACGGATCTTCGCTCCAATAGGCTTTGTAGATATAGAAGGCGTCTTTCTTTGTTTTACGATCAAAGGTAACCAATCCCTTATGGTTAATGCCTTTTTCTCCGCCTTGGTTTCTGCCATCACTTCCGAAATCGAACATATTCCAGACATGGGTTGCCCAAAGATATGGACGTTTTTCGAAACATTTAAGCATCTTTTCGTGATACTGAGCCTGATATTCTTCGGTGTTATCGAATCTCTTAGGATGAGAGGAGTGGAGGTTTGGCATACCTTCTGCACCATATTCGCTTAATCCGATTGGACCATGTGGGTAGAAGAAGTGCCACCAATCAAGAATCCACCCGGTCACTGGAGTGAATGGAACATACCAGCCCCAATATAAGTTATAGGAGGCAACATCGGTAATATGAGCGACACGATTGAAAATTGTCATCATCGAGAAACAAGCAACGCCTGTAATTCTTGAAGGATCTTCTTTATGGGCATGATCGTTTAATTCTTTGTGATTTGCTCTACAATCTTTGCCAAATTGTTTGCGGAACATGGTAATCTCATTTGAAATCCCCCAGCAAATAATGGATGGATGATTGAAACATTGATGGATGAGCTCATCTAATTGGCTCTTAGCGTTAGCATCAGCTTCCTTGGAATATTTGGAAATATAAGGGATCTCTGACCAAACGATAATGCCGTTTTCATCACAAAGATCATAGAAATATTGATCGTGTTGATAATGGGAAAGACGGAGAGTATTTGCTCCAACCTCTTTGACGAGTTTCATATCTTCATCCATATCCGCTTTGGTGATTGCGTTACCGACATGTGGACGATCTTGATGCTTTGCGACCCCTCTTAAAGGATAGGACTTTCCATTTAAGAAGAAACCTTTCTTAGGATCTACTTTAAAGAAACGGAAACCAATTTTAGAAGAAACTTCATCAAGAAGTTTTCCATCTCTAAGGAGCTTTCCTTTGATGGTATATAAGTAAGGATCTTTTAAACCGTTCCATAAATGAACGTTTGGAACGGAAATTTCCTCGTTTACTTTGCCTGTAGCAACAATGTTACCTTCCTTATCTAGGAGTTCAATAACGATTTCATCGTCCGTATTTGCGGAAGCTTCCACACGTAAAGTGGCTTTATTGCCGTTCACGCTTGGAAAACATTTTAAAGCAGGGGAAGAGTCTTTTTGGAATTCAAAATGCTCCTTAGGAAGAATTAAGAGATTTACGTCACGATAGATTCCGCCATAGAAGGTGAAATCAGCCGCATCTGGATAAATGCGAGCATAAGCCTTATTGTCGGCTTTCACTATGAGTTCGTTTTCCTCTTCAAGAAATTCATTGATTTTCACGATGAAACGGGAATATCCCCCTTCGTGATGACAAATATTCTTGCCATTTAAAATAACGTCACAAAGAGAATTCACCGCGTCAAATTGAAGATATACGTCTTCATCTTTTATTTCAGGCTTATGGAAATGTTTGGTATAGGTGCCAACATCTCTTAGATAGTCATTTCCGCCATCCTGTCCATCTTTGCCATTCCAAGAATGGGGAAGAGACACGTGCTCTTCTGGTAAGGAAGCGATTTGAAATGTCCAATCTTCATTTAATAATATGGATTTTCTCATTATTTCCCTTTCTTTTTAGCGGCTTTCTTTTCTTCAGCCTTTGCTTTTTGGGCTTGATATTCCGCTTCTTTTTCTTCAAAATTCCAGCCTTTTTTAGCACATTTTTCTTTTAATTCGCTAATACGGGCCTCTTCGATTTGACGAGCAGTTTCTTTTTCTTCCATTTCCATTCTCGTTTGTGGATCGATCCATTCTTCACCACGAGCAAGGCAGGCAGCTTTTTGATCTTCGAGAATCTTGATTTGGTCTTCTTTGGTGAACTTTTCAACGTTCATGAAGAGGAACATGATACCCATCAAGAGATAGCAAGCGGATTCAACGCCATAACCAAGGATTGTGTTAACAAGCTTCAAATCCATGCCAGAGGTTTTTGCAGCCGTGTTGATACCAGCGATGATACCGTTACAAATACCGGACATGCAAACCATGATGGAACCGTATACTGCCATTGTGAAACCATCGGTTCTCTTGCCATAGACGGCTTCTTGATGGTCTAAGACATTTGCCAATAACGCAAGAGAAATATACATAGCAGGGGCAGTTCCTAGAGCTTTCACGACAAAGGAAGCGATGGATAATCCCCAAACAGCACCGTCATTGCTTGCGACAGATGGGATAAGAGCGACAAAGGCGATAGCGCCACCAAGCACAGCAAGAAGAGCACCTAAGCTAATGGTCTTGGATTTTGTTAGTTTATGAGCAATCGGCCAAACGATTAACATGCCAAGAGCTGTTGGGATAGCGCCAACGGTGTTGATAGTGGAGGAGAGCTTATTCTCACCAGTCATGGCTTGAGAGTAGAAGGAGAGGTCGTTGTTTTTCATTTGGCCTCCGAATTGATAAAGGAAGAAGAAAATGATGATAAGCCACCAATATTTATCTTGAGCACAAATTTTGATTTGCTCACGCATGGAAGTTTTTTCGGCTTTGGCGATATCTTGATCTTCTTTTGCGGCGGCGTTCTTCACGTTTTCTTCCGTGATTCTTTCGCGGGTGAAATAGAATTCGAGCAAGCAACCAATGACTAAGCAAACGATCATGATAATCATAAGGATTGTCCATTTGCTGTTGGCTTCTTTAGGGCTGATTAAGGTTTTCACTTCGAAGCCGTTCGCTAATGAATTAGCTTCTTCGAGAATGTTGGTTGTTAATGGCGTGCCATCGGCTTTAATACCATATTGATAAACAGGAAGTAAGCCGATTAAGTCAACTAAGAATCCTCCAGCCATACCAGCAAGTCCAGCTGCACCAAGTTGGGCGGCCATAATGCAAGTAGAGAGAAGATTTCTCTTAGAACCATCACGGGTTGAAAGATTCACTAAAGCAGAGTGGGATGTGTAATAGATAGGCCAGGCTAAAGCATAGTAGAGGTTATAACCAACAGCGACAAGAATAGAGGCTAAAAGGTTAGACGCATCTCCTCCAGCACCGGTTGGAAGAGGAACAAGGAAAAGAACCAATAAAGCGATAGCAATAAGAGGCATGCCAAGCAAGATAAGTGGTCTTGCCTTTCCTGCGATAGATGGCTTTCGTTCCATTAAATGGCCAACAAGAAGGTTACCAATCACGACAAAAATAGCGGAAATGATTGGCAAGAGCGTTTGGAAAAGTGGATTCCAATCACCTAAAAGTAAGACTTTGTCCCAATATTGGACGAGCCATACATTGACAACGCCATTGCTAATTAAAGCAAGGATAGGTCCAAGAAGGTAGCCTAAACCCGCTTCAGGAAAAAGTTTGACGTTTGCAGATTTGATCTTCGTTCTAAAAATAGGTTTTTCGAAGATATTTTGCTTTTTTGTTTTCTCCATAGAAGAAAACCTCCATTCTTAATATTTGTATATATTCTATATTGAGGATTATATCCTCACTAATTATAAGATTTTAAAGACCGATGTAAGCGCTTAAAATTGCAATAATTGTTCTTACTTATTGCAAAAACGATTACTAACGCTTGTTTTCCTTCTCTGAAGCGGGGCTCATTCCTGTCACCTTTAGATAACTTCTATAGAAAGTGGAGTAGTCATTAAAGGATAGCTCCTCTGCAACATCGACCGCTTTCTTCCCTTCACGGATCATTTGCTGGGCAAGAACGATTTTCTTTGAACGGATGTATTTCATCAAAGAACATTTCATTGCTTTCTTAAATTGATTTGAAAGATACGATTCGGAATAATGCAAATCCTTGGCAATATTTTCTAACGCTAAGTCCTCTTTAATGTGGTTCTCAATATAATCGATTAAGACGCTAATGATGTCATTATTTTGGAATTCCGGAACATTCCCTCTGGAGTTGGCAAGATAAACCATGATTTCTTGCATTTTGCATTTGGCAAGAAGATACAAATCTTCATCGTTATAGAGATCATAAAAGGTGTCGAAAGCGCGGACGGCGGATTCTACATTCCTTTTACTAGGGAAAAAAGGGCACATATTTCTTAATCTCTCTTGTAAGGAAGATGGAAGAAAAGAAACAGGGAACTTAAAAACATAACGTTCATAGCTGACGTCTTTGTTTACGGTCGCAAAATGAAATTTGCCAGGGCTCATTAAGATAATGTCCCCACTTTCAAGATGCCTTGTCTCTCCTTCAACGTGATAGTCGACATCACCCCTTACAAAAAGAATGAGTTCATAAAAGACGTGCATGTGTTTGCTATATTGGTCTTTTGGTGAGGATGCGTAGTCTAATTTATGTGAGAAGTCTACGTCTTGCTTAACGAAAGAAAACATAAATGAAATACCTTCTTGTTTGATTTGACTTCATTATAGGATACAAAAATAAAAATGCAATCTAATTATAATAAGTTTGCAATATTTAATTGTGAAAACTTTAAAAACCGCATGAAAAGCCGATTTCTTATTTAGAAATTCGTATTTCAAAGAAATTTATATAAAATATTGCAAGGAAAAACATAAAATATTGCAATTCAATATTACAAGTATGCGCTTACAATAATTTTTGTTAGGAGATAAATTATGAAACTATCGTTTCGTTGGTACGGCCTTAATGATTCCATTCCTTTGGAATACATTCGCCAAATACCAAACATGTCAACGATCGTTACTTCCGTCTATGATAAAAAAGCAGGCGAAGTTTGGGAAGAGTCCTCTCTTTTGAAACTCAAAGCTGCTTGTGAGAAGAACGGTCTTAAAATGGAAGTCATCGAATCCATTCCTGTTTCCGAAGATATTAAGATGGGAACGGAGAAAAGAGATGCGCACATTGAAGCCTTCAAGAAGAATCTTGAACTTTGCGCAAAAAACGGTGTCAAAGTCGTTTGCTATAACTTCATGCCTGTCTTCGATTGGTTAAGAACCGACATGCATCACGTTTTATTTGATGGCAGTAATGCTCTTTCTTATTCTCGTGATGACTTTGATAAAGTGGATCCAAAACATCTTCATTTACCAGGATGGGATGAATCTTATTCCCCAGATGAATTACAAGATCTTTTAGAGAAATACAAACATATCTCTCATGAACAATTGTTTGCTAACCTTGTTTATTTCTTGAATCAAATCATGCCAATCTGTGACCAATATGGCATCAGCATGGCTATTCACCCAGATGATCCACCATGGGATGTCTTCGGTCTTCCAAGAATTATTTCCAATGAAGAAGATTTGGATAAGCTCTTTGCTGCTGTTCCAGACATTCATAACGGTTTAACCCTTTGCACTGGAAGCTTTGGAGCGGGAAGAAAGAATGACCTTCCTCATATGGCTGCTAAATACGCCAAAATGGGAAGAATCTACTTCGCTCATTTAAGAAACGTGAAATACACGGATGATAAAGATTCCTTCACAGAAGTGGGACATTTCTCCAAATATGGTTCCTTAGATATGGCTCTTATCGTGAAAAATCTCGTTGATAATGGCTTTGATGGCTATGTAAGACCAGATCACGGAAGAAATATCTGGGGCGAAGATCAAAAACCAGGGTATGGTCTTTATGATCGTGCACTCGGATGCGCTTATATTAATGGTTTATTTGAAGCGGTTGAACGCTTTGAAAAATAAAAAGAAAGGTTTGAATTAATTATGGACAACAAATTACCTTTATTCGTTGATTATTCCAACAAGGTCGTTGTGATTACAGGAGCTGGAGGAGTTCTTTGCTCCGAAATGGCTAGAGCTTTCGCTCTTTGCCATGCTAAAGTCGCTCTTTTAGATTTACATTATTCTGCAGCCGAAGCCAAAGCCGAAGAAATTCGTGCTTTAGGTGGCATTGCGAAAGGATATGAAGCCAATGTTTTAGATAAGGATTCTCTTGAAAAGGCTCACCAAGCCATCCTTGCTGATTTTGGCAAATGCGACATCCTTATTAATGGTGCCGGTGGCAACTCTCCAAAAGCTTCCACCTCTCAAGAATTCTATGAACCAAAAGTGGATTCTTCGACCATTTCCTTCTTTGATTTAAAGACGGAAGGATTCCAATTCGTTTTCAATCTCAACATCCTTGGCACCTTACTTCCTACCCAAGTTTTTGCCAATGATATGTTAGGCAAAGAAGGATGCTCTATCTTAAACATCTCTTCTATGAACGCTTTCACCCCATTAACAAAAATCCCTGCTTATTCTGCAGCAAAAGCCGGTGTTAGCAATTTCACCAAATGGCTTGCCACCCATTTCGCTAAGAGCGGAATCCGTGTGAATGCCATTGCTCCTGGTTTCTTCTCTACCGCCCAAAATAAGGCCTTACTTTGGAATCCAGATGGCACCCCAACCGAAAGAACCCATAAGATTTTGAATAACACTCCAATGGGCAGATTTGGTACACCAGAAGAACTTTTAGGTGCCGTGCTCTTCCTTTCTAATAGTGAAGCTGCTTCCTTTATCACCGGTATTGTTCTTCCAATCGATGGTGGATTCAGCGCTTATAGCGGAGTTTGATTTATGAATTCATTTTTTGGGGAAGATGTTCTTCTTTCTGGAACTTCCAGCAAAGAAATCTATAGTTCTATTAAGGACCTTCCTATTATCGATTATCATTGCCATTTGGATCAGGCTGCTATCCAAGCCGATAAAAAATTCACCGATATTGGTGAACTTTGGCTTGCTGGCGACCATTACAAATGGAGAGCAATGAGAATGTGTGGAGTGGATGAATATTTCATCACCGGTGAAGCTTCTTTCCATGAGAAATTCCTTCACTATGCGGAAATCCTCCCTCAATTATGCGGTAATCCTCTTTATTATTGGACCCATTTTGAATTGAAACAGGTTTTTGGCATCAATAAAGTCCTTAACAAAGAAAGCGCTGAAGAAATCTATGCCGAAGCAAATGAAAAATTAAAGACCCTTTCTGTTCAAAAGTTATTAAAACTCTTCCATGTTCAATTTGTGGCAACCACAAACGATCCAACGGAAGATTTAAAAGACCATGGCAAGGTGAATGAGACTGATGTTACCCCAACCTTCCGCCCAGATAAGCTTTATAGCTTCGATTCCAAATATATCGAAGAACTTGGCAAGGTTGTCGGCTATTCATTAAATGATCTTGATTCTTTCCAAAAAGTTTTAGGAGAAAGACTTGATTTCTTTAAATCCAAAGGCTGCAGAATCACCGATCATGGTTTCCGTTCCTTCCCAAAGTCCTATGCGACTTATGAAGAAGCAAAATCTCTCTACCTTAAGAGAGACTCCTTAACTCCAAGCGAGAAAGACTCCTTGTTTGGTTATCTTCTTGTTTTCTTAATGAAAGAATACAAAAAGAGAGATCTCTTGATGCAAATCCATTTCTCTGTCGTTCGTAACATCAACACCCCAATGTTCCACAAAGTTGGTGTCGATGCTGGATTTGATGTTATTGCCGAAGGAGTGAATGTTGGAGACCTTATCCGTTTCTTAGATCAACTTAGCGATGAAGAAAGACCAACCATCATCCTTTATTCCTTAAATCCTGAAATGTTACGTGAAGTCGCTTGCATTACTGGCGCCTTCCGTAATGTCATCGTTGGAGCAGCTTGGTGGTTTAACGATACTCTCTTGGGTATTCGTAGAAATCTTGAAATTGTTTCGGAATACGCTGCAATCGGAACGAATCTCGGTATGTTAACCGATTCCCGTTCCTTCTCATCTTATTCTAGATTTGATTTCTTCCGCAGAATCCTTTCTTCCTTCTTAGGAGAAAAGGTCGATGCTGGAGAATATCTCTTAGAAGACGCTAAAAAACTTGC
This sequence comes from Escherichia coli, assembly GCA_963630675.1. GTDB lineage: Bacteria > Bacillota_I > Bacilli_A > RFN20 > CAG-826 > UBA4951. The sequence goes on along the minus strand of CAVGNR010000012.1, from coordinate 6,933 downwards.
TTATAACATCTCTTACGGAAATATCAAAAAACTATTAGGAGAATAATGTATGGAAAATGTTTTAGAAGAGATTCGTCACTATCGCTTGGTGCCTGTGGTGGCAATCAATAAAATTGAAGACGCCATTCCAACAATGGAAGCCCTTGTCAAAGGCGGACTTCCTGTTGCAGAAATCACCTATCGTACAGCCTGTGCGAAAGACGCGATTAAATTAGCCGTTGAGAAATTCCCAGAAGCCTTGATTGGTGCTGGAACGGTTATTAATGCTGCCCAAGCCGAAGAAGCTATCTCTCTTGGCGTGAAATTCATTGTTTCCCCAGGACTTAGCAAAGAAGTTGCAAAAGTTTGCAAGGCTCATAACGTTCCTTATCTCCCAGGATGTGTTACTCCAACCGAGATTATGGAAGCCTTAGAACTTGGCATTAATGTAATCAAATTCTTCCCTGCTTCAAACTATGGCGGTTTAAAAACCATCAAAGCCTTAAATGGCCCATTCCCACAAGTGACCTTCATGCCTACAGGCGGAGTAAACGAAGAGAATGTTCTTGAATATCTTGCTTATCCTCATATCCTCGCTTGCGGTGGAAGCTTCATGATGAAAGGAAGCTTTGAGGAAATCGAAGAAAAAACAAAGAAAGCCGTTGAGCTTGTGAAAGGAAAATAAATATGAAAGCAGTTACCTTAGGCGAATTAATGCTTCGTCTTCAACCAGACAATTATTTACGTTTCGTTCAATGCGATCATCTCGAATCCACTTTTGGCGGAGGAGAGGCAAACGTTGCTGTATCCCTTGCCAATTATGGCATTGATGCCGCATTCGTTAGCAAACTCCCATCCCACGAAATTGGACAAGCTGCCTTAAATTCTTTAAGAAAATTTGGCGTTGATACTTCCAAGATCGTGAGAGGTGGAGATCGTTTAGGAATCTATTTCTTAGAGAAAGGTGCCTCACAAAGACCTTCCAAGGTTATCTATGATCGTGCCAATAGCGCCTTTGCTCTTTCGAAAGCGGAAGAATATGACTGGGATAAGATCTTAGAAGGTGTTACCTGGTTCCATTTCTCCGGCATTACACCAGCTTTGGGCGACAACGTTATCGAAATCACCCGCCAAGCTTTGATTGCTTGCAAAAAGCACAATGTTACCGTTTCTTGCGATTTGAACTATCGTAACAAACTCTGGAGCAAAGAAAAAGCTCGTGAAATCATGAGCGAATTCATGCAATACGTCGATGTCCTTATTGGTAACGAAGATGATGCAAACGATGTCTTTGGTATCAAAGCCGAAGCTACCGATACCATCTCTGGCAAACTCAACAAAGAAGGTTATGTCTCGGTTGCAAAACAACTCAAGGACAAATTCGGCTTCAAATATGTTGCTATCACGATGAGAACTTCTATCTCCGCAAGTGATAACAAGTGGTGCGGTATGCTTTATGATGGCGATGCCTATATGTCTAAAGAATATAACCTCCGTATTGTTGACCGTGTTGGTGGAGGAGATTCCTTTGCTGGCGGATTAATCTATTCCTTAATGAATAACTATCATCCACAAGATGCGATTGAATTCGCCATTGCTGCAAGTGCTTTGAAACATTCCATCGAGGGAGACTACAACTGTGTCTCCGTTGACGAAGTGAAAAAACTTGCCGGTGGAGATGGCTCTGGCCGTGTCCAACGTTAATTGATTATTTCTTTTGATACTCCTGTGATAAGCCCCGGAATTGTGCCCTCCGAGGCTTTTCTTTTTGCCTTGATTTTTTATGGAATGACATATCTAAATGTTTTTCAATGGTTTTTTGAGAGGTTACATATAGCAAACTTTAGATTCTATGGGATTTTTCATCTTCTCAAAATTGGTAAAATTGGTAAAATGGTATAGATATCTTTACAAAGATAACTACATACATAGGGAAAGGGTTTTGTTTATGAATGAACAAACGACGCCGAAAATTATTGCTGTTGCAGGCAAAGGTGGAGTGGGAAAGACGTCTATTGCAGCGACCATTGTTAAACTTTTGGTTAAAAACTATCCAGATAAGAAGATCTTAGCAATTGATGCCGATCCAGCGGTTGGACTTTCCACTGCTTTAGGAATTGAGACGAAAAAGACTATTGATGACGTGAGGAAAGAAGCAATTGCTGCATCAGAAGATGGAAAAAATGCTGTCGTGGAAGTGCTTGGCAATGCGGAATATTCCATTGAAGAAGCCATTGTGAATCAAAATGGTTTCTCTTTTATGGCCATTGGACGTCCTGAGGCAAGCGGTTGTTATTGCAAGATTAATACTTATCTTAAGGAAGTTATTTCCGCTATTTCTTCTCATTACGATTATGTCGTGATTGATGGTGAAGCAGGAATTGAACAAATCAATCGTCGTGTCATGGAAAAAGTGACTCACTTATTGCTCGTTACCGATCAAAGCCAAAAAGGAAGACAAGTTGTAAAGACAATTAAACAAGTTGCAGATGAACTTGTAATGTATGAAGAAATTGGTGTGATTGCTAACCGTCTTTCTTCTTTAGCGATGAAAGAAGAATTAGACGTTGGAGGAATCCCTGTTCTAGCGAAAATCCCAATGGATGATGAACTTGCCCGTTTCGATATGGAAGGAGAAAACGTCTTCTTCCTCTCCGATGATGCACCTATTGTCAAAGGAACATCAGAGGCCCTAAAGAAAATACATATTCTTTGATATATAAGGAGAAATCAATGAGAGACCTGAAACATTTGTATTATTTCGAGAAACTTCTTGAGAACTCTTACAACGATTTAATCGGAGAAGCTGAAGAAGAGGGAAGAAAGGCTGTCGGACACGTTTGTTATCAAATTCCTGAGCCTTTATTGAACCTTCCTGGCATTTTCTCCGTGCGTTTAAGAGCCCCACGTACGGGAAGTATCGAAATGGGAAGCTATTATCTTTCCCCAATCTTTTGCGAAGCCTGTAGAGCAATTCTCGAAAGAGCATTAGAAGGAGGATTTAACTTCCTTGACGCGATCATTGCTCCTGAAGCCTGCGCGATGATGAACCGTTGCGTGGAAAATATCGAACATTTGAATTGCTGCACGAAGCCCCATTTCTTTGCTTCTTATGTCGACGTTCCTATGAAGAGCGATGAGAGCACTTTGAAACATTACGTTCTTCAAATGAAAGAACACGTCTTGAAGCCATTGCATGAAAACTTTGGCATTGATGTCTCGGATGAAGCAATCCGTAAGGCTGTGGAAGAGCAAAACAAGATTTCTAAACTCATCACGGAAATCGGTGATTTTAGAAAAGAGGAGACTCCTCGTATTACGGGATATGAATTTGCCGTTCTTTGCTTAGCAACATATTGCTGCCCAAAAGATAAACTCATCACCAAATTAGAAGAAACTCTAGAAGAGGTGAAAAACCGTGTTCCGGAAAAGAAAGGAACGTATCGTTGCCGTGTTGCCGTGGTTGGATCGGAAATTGATGATCCTCAATTAATCAAACTTGCCGAAGAATGTGGGCTTATAGTGGTCGCAGACCGTTATTGTTTCGGCTCTCTTCCAGGAAGACAGGTTATTGAATTAAATAATGATGAAGATGCCTTAACCCAGGTTTGCCGTTACTATATGCAATCTGGACAATGCCCTCGTTTCCTTACCACGGAAAAAGTGAACGAAAGACATGAATATATCGATAAGATTGGCAAGGAATATCACGTTGACGGAATTATTATCGAACAAATTAAGTTCTGTGATTATTGGGGATATGGCAGAGCCTTCATGAATGCTGTAATGCAACATCAATACGGCTATAAGACTCTTTCCATTGATCGACCTTATAACGTTGGCCAATCTGGCCAATTAAGAACCCGTATTCAAGCTTTTATTGAAGCGGTTGAAATTAAGAAACTCCAAGAAGAAAAGGAGGGCGAATAATGGAAAAACGTAAAGGAGATCAAAATCTCGGTAAGTTAAATAAACCTGGCAAAAAGACAGCGAAACGTCGTGAATGGAGAGGCTTCAAAGACACGATGTATGATTTTTCCAGATGGCTTCATAACTTAGTGGTTATGTCGAAGTTCATCATGAAACCAACTACTCTTAAAGCCATGTTCACCTATCGTTGGTTTGGCAATTACTTAGCCGCTTTCGATTACATTGATCGTCATATGGAAGGCGTTCGTGGAGAACAACTTCGCATTGCCCATATTGAATATGATTCCATCGTGGAACATCTTACCCAAACCATGGATACTCTTTTCAAATGCGATAAGCGTATTGGAAACAAACATGGAAAATACGATGAATTAAACAAGAAACTCGTCATCATGGATGAGAATGGAATGATGGTTATTGCGACCGGCTTCCCTAACTTGAAGTTCCTTTCCAAAGAAGTTCCTGCTATTTATACAGGATCGACCATCGCTCAAGATGGCGTTCTTCATTACATCGAAACAGCAGAGGAATTCCAAATTCCAGGCGATGTTTGCCCTATGCCATGCGCTGAACTTGGTTGCGCTATTGATGAAGATTATCCAATTTGTGGTGTTTGTGCGGTGCATTGTAACACGACGTGTGACGGTTCTTTAATGGGTAACCAAATTGAAGATAGACATGATGATTTGCCTTCTTTCACAATGGCTGCTCCTATGCGTCACCAACAAAAATCTGTTTTGGCATACTCCCGTGATCAAATCGTCGAAGCCATTCATTTCATTGAAAAACATACCGGTGAGAAATGGGACTGGGATGCGTTTGCCAAAAACATGAAAACCTACAATGCTCAAAACGCTTTGTTCGAAGAGTGGATGGAAATGAATAAGACCGATTATCCACAAGTGGTTAATAACAACATCATGCTTTATCGTGATGCGGAATACATGGTTATTTCCGGACGTGATCCATCTTTCTTAAAACTTGACCAAAAGATTACTGATTTAGCTAAGAAAGGCTACAAAGAAAAGAGCTTACCTTGTAAGGAAGTTAGACACAGAGCTCTTGTTTGGGGCGTTCATGCTCAATATTATACCGCCTTTAATCAATGGCTTTCGAATTGCTGGGGCATCGTTTGTCTTTGCGACATGCTTTCCTTCACTTTAACAAAGCCAATTAACTATGAAGATCATGAACAAGCCTTGTTGGATTTAGGCGAATACAACATGAACATGATTATGCGTAACCATTCCAATGGCGGATACGAAGTTGGTGTTGAACAACTTTGGCAATATTGCGAAGAATACCATGCGGATATGGTTATCATGTATGAACATATCGGTTGCAAATCCATGGCTGGATATCATGGCCTCTTAGAAGAAGAAGGAAGAAAGAGAGGCATCCATATCGTTTGGGTCTATCACGCTTTGATGAATCCTACAAAAGCGACAAGAAAAGATATGCGTGAAGACGTTAATCGTTATATGAAAACAGTTCTTAGAGAAGAACCATTGGATCCATCTTTAGTGGATTTCGATGATGCCCAACGTTGGTAGAAAGGATAAATATTATGAAATACTTTGGTGGATGTGATGCAGGTTCGACATATACAAAATGCGTCATTATTGATGAAAATGGAAAAATGATGGCTCATGTCACTTTAAAAAGCAAAATCAATGCTGTCGAAAGCGCTAGAATTGGCTTAGAAGAAGCGATAAAACAAGTCCCTGATCTTCATGATGCAAAGGATTTAACCTATTTAATTGGAACAGGATACGGAAGAAATAAAGTTCCTTTTGCGGATGAAAACATTTCGGAAATCTCTTGCCACGCTATGGGTGTGCATATCGCGGATCCTAGTATCACCTCAATTATTGATATTGGTGGACAGGATATTAAAGGCATTGCCATCGATCCAAAAGATGGGACCGTGCAAAATTTTGCAATGAACGATAAGTGTTCTGCTGGAACAGGACGTTTCTTTGAAGCAATGGCTAGAAGCTTTGAAATGGATTTAGATGATTTTTGCTCCCTTTCTTTGAAAGCGAATAACGTTATCCCGATTACTTCCCAATGTACGGTATTCTGCGAATCTGAAGTCATCTCTCTTGTTGGTGAAGGAAAACCAATGGAAGATATCGCGGCTGGCATTATGACTTCGGTTGCCAAACGTTGCTTCGTTATGGCTAAAAAAGCAGGTGCGACCGATTGCATTACTTTGACTGGGGGATGCGCAAAGAACGCCGGTTTAAAACAAGCAATCGAACGTGTTCTTCATTTGAAAGTAAAAGATCTTCCAATCGACCCTCAACTTATGGGTGCTCTTGGAGCGGCTGAATATGCCCGTCAAAAAGGCATGAAAGAGGCAAACTAATATGGAGTGGTGGGTTATTCTTCTCATTGTTTTAGGCTCTATTGCAGCCTTCATCCTCTTGCTCTTTATCCTCTTATTCATCGTATATATGTTCAATTTGGATTCCAAATTGCTTGCTGGTGTTCAAAAATGGATCAACAAAAAATACGATAAGAGAAAAAGGAACCGTCATTTGGAATAGATATGAATCTCTATGATTCTTTGATTCGACAAGTGTTAGAACTTTTCCAAGGAAAAGAAATGCTTTCTTTCCCTTTGGAGAGTTCTTTTCCTGTTCAAAAACAAAAAGAGTTTATTTTTCCAGACGATGCTCAAGTAGAACTCGGCGGAAAGGAAGAATCTACTTATTTCATGGGTTATACGTCAAACCCTGAATTCGTTAATAAGAACGAAATCCTTTTACTAGGAAAAGATATTTCCTCTCTTCCAAAAGAAACGCCTTTTGCCCATTTATCATTTTTCTTGATTGATGAAGAAGGGGAAAAAGACCAAGACATATATCGTTTATTCCGTAACCTGGAATATTCCCGTTATAAGGTTGCGCCAATGGGATATATGTTAAGAATTAATACAAATTCCTTAAAAGAAGGGGGACGTGTGATAAAGTAAATATATTTTTTACCATTTTAGGGAAAATATCCTTCGCCAATGCC
>CAVGNR010000011.1:0-79187 GCA_963630675.1 Escherichia coli | reverse complement strand
AGTTCCATTTCTTCTCATCCATTGGGTCGCCGAACATCTCCATAAACCGCGATTTAACTAAGAAATCAAGATTAAGTAATGATGCTTTCTTGTTTTCTAACCCCGCGATTATTGAATTTAATTGTTGGCAAATGGTCTCGATAGTCTTTTCATTGTGAACGAGCACTGACATTTCATCGATATCTTCGGTTTTTATATTGTTGATATTCGCGCCGTGTGACTTTTCGGATATCTCCAAGCGATATTTTGGAGATCTAAAAAACAAAGAAAGATAATCTTTCAATTCATTGGTTTTTGGCCTAACGACTTTGCAAAAGGCACCAAAGGTGACTTTTCTTCTCTCGCCATGGTAAACCCCCGCTTTCCCAACGAGATTTTTACTTCCGGATGACGCACAGATAACGATGTCTCCGTCTTGAAGATATTGTTTCTCGGAGACCTTGCTTGAATCCACGAAGACGACGTCATCAAAAGTGAGCTTATTGCCTGATATGTTATTGGCCCTCAATAAAGGAATGCCTGTGTTCGCATCCCTCAAATCAGAAGGTTTATATGAAACACCTCTAACTTGGGTGGTTAAATCTTTAAGAAACCTCTCCATTACTGTTCAAGCTCCTTTTTGATTTGCGCCATCAAGTCCTGGAAATCCACTTCTGATTTCTCGATGCATTCCACGATTTCCTTAGCAGGTCTATATGTTTTCTTCTCAATATGGACCTTGTGGTATTTGTTCCAACTCAAAACATAATCGTTCGCGACGATTTCGTCTTTTGTGACGAAGAAGGATTTTTCATATGGAGTTTTCTCGACTTCTCGGTCAAGGTTATTGAATCTCTCAATGATATCTGGAATATCGTTTTCCTTAATTACGACTCTCTTATCATCCAGGGAGAAGCCGTCGGCTTCCATGTTGTAAAGCCAGACCTTGTCGGTTCCTCCGCTATTGGTTTTGGTGAAAATGAGAATGGCGGTCTGAACCCCAGCGTATGGCTTGAAAACGCCAGAAGGCATATAGATGACGGCCTGAAGTTTCTGATGATCAACTAATTCCTGTCTCAGGCGGGTATAAGCTTTTTCGTTGGTGTTGTTGACCACGCCGACAGGGACGATGGAAGCGCAACGGCCGCCCACCTGAAGGATCCTCAAGAAAAGCGCAAGGAAAAGAAGCTCGGTGGATTTCGTTCCTCCGCTGATTTGATTGAGGGATTTAGCGACAGTCTCGGGATTCAAACTACCAGAGAAAGGCGGATTGGCGAGGATCAAAGAGAATTTATCGTGGTCTGTGTAATCCTCGGAAAGAGAGTTGTTATAGCGGATGTTCGCGTTCTCGACTCCATGTAAAACCATGTTCATGCTTCCGATGCGGAGCATGTCGGTATCGACGTCGAATCCAGTGAATTCGTCATTGTGGTAATGCCTGTTGTTTTCGACATTCATCAATTCGGATTTGTAGTTTTCCTGAATGTATCTAGAGGAAGATGCCAAGAACCCGGCGGTACCCATTGCAGGGTCTAGAATCGTGTCCTTTAGGGTTGGTTTGGGGCCAAAGCAACCATCATGTCGATGATGTGACGCGGGGTGCGGAACTGGCCATTGTCACCGCTCGTTGCCATCTTGGAAAGGAGATACTCATAGCAATCACCCATGAGGTCTCTGCTATCCAAACCCAATCCTGGATCAGAAAGGCCCTTAACCAATTCGTCGAGAATATAAGCGTTCGTAACCGTGAATTGGGCATCCTTCATGAATTTGGCGAATGCAGTGTTTCCGGTCGAGTCCAATTTCGTGATGAAAGGGAAGATGTTCTTCTTCATGTTCTCGAACATCTTCTGAGGTGCGAATTCTTTAAAGTGGGACCAGCGGAGGTCGGCATAAGGAACGTTGATTCCGTTTTCCTCGTCGACGTAATTGCCGGACTTGAAGAGAAGCTTCTCCTTCTGCTTTTCCGCAGCGGTGATGCCGTGCTTGATCTGGTCGTTAATTTTAACTTCCTGACGGATTTGCTGATCGTCCAGCATCTTTATAAAGATAAGATAAGTAATCTGCTGAATGTCGATCCATGGGTTGGTCATCTGATTCGACCACATGCGGTCCCAAAGTCTGTCTAGTTTGTTTTTGATTTCACCGGTAATCATTTTGTCATCCCTCGATTTCAATTTTGTTTTCTTTGAAAAGAACACGCAGTTTGCGTTTTGCGGCATAGGTTGGTTCGTGAAGCCCTTGCTCCCAACGGTTGACCGTTGCAAACGAAACATTCAGCATTTCAGCCAGTTCCGATTGGGACACGAGCAATCGCTTTCTCAGTTCCTTGATTGCATCTTTGTATTTCATATAGTTGATTATACAACAATATAACACTTCATTATAAAGGTTAGTTTGGCATTTATGTGATTTTGGCAATAAACATAGCCCGAATACAGGGTGAATTCCTCGCTGAGGAGTATAATATTTAAAAGTATTTTGTTTACGAAACGGAGGCGAGTATTCGATGAAAACAGAAAAGGATTATTATTACCAAAAACTTTTCTCTGTATCCGATAAACCCATAAATTTGTTGAACCCAGACAGAGATAAAAGCGTTCCATTAAATGCATCAAATGAAACCGAAAAATTTGTAGAAGATATCGCGAGAATCGATTATGAGAAGAATTTTTTTCACATCGGTAAGTATTTGAAAGTCAAAATGTGGTGTTTTCAAATTGTGTTCATCATATTTTTATCAACAATCACTTCGCTGATTCCCTGCATAAAAATACAAGGGCCGAATCCCGATTGGCAAAAATATATCGCTTTATACGTTTTGGTTGCGCTCCCTGCATTCGATATCGGCTTGGCTTTATATCGAATGAAAGCAAGAAGGAATGAGATATATTTCAATCTTCACGCAATCAACTTACTTCCTGATTATGAGAAAACCATACGTTGGGAGACGTTCGTCGAGGACCTCAAAATTGCTGTTTCGTCTGATGAATCTTTAAGGCCTTTCCTAATTACAGCTGAAGCGATTAAATTTCCACGTCACGGAACAGAAGTTCATTCTTGCTTCCATCAGAAGAAATTAGCCGAGAAAGTCGGCGGTTGCTCGAATTATGAAACAACAAAAATCATTCCGAACGTGTTATCTATTATCGTTTTAGTCGCGTCTTTTGCCTTGCAACTTTATTTATCCATAAGTGATGTACTTGAGACCGATCCGACCAATGTGCAAAGAGTGATTCAAGTAATCGTTTTCCCGACGTTACTTTCGATTGTTTTCGTTTTGGGTGGTTTTCTTTATGGATCAATTCGGCTCGAACGAGAACTGAAAATCTTAGAATTGGCTTATGTTTACGGTGGCTACTGTGCTAACCCGAATGTCGAATGGAAAAAAGTAGGAGTGGCTAAAGAAAACGTCGAAGATTATTTGCCTTCTTACTTAGATTTTTTGTGCTATGAAGCAAGTAAAAGCGGAATACAGTTGCGGAACTGTCAAATTCGCCTTTCTCTTATAGAAGGAGAATACGTTATCGAATCCACTTCCGAAAAGTATGCAGAGAATTTAAGGCGTTTCCTCCTAGCCAAGCAGACCAATCATAAAATCAAAGCCCAATTAGAAAAAGGGAGTGACTGAATTCGCTATCAAAATTCAAAATAAGATGAAAAAAGAGTCGCCCTTTGCGGACGCCTCTTCTTGGATTACCTTCTTTGTACGAAGATAGCCTGCAACAACGAACCCTGACTAATGACAGTACAGTGTTCGTACCGATTCAAACTGGCGGAGGCATAGAGATTCGAACTCTAGCTGGGATATGATCCCACTATCGGTTTTCAAGACCGACCCCTTCAACCGCTTGGGTATGCCTCCATGGTGGTCCATTCAGGGTTTGAACCTGAGACCTAACGATTATAAGTCGTTCGCTCTAACCACTGCGCTAATGGACCAGGGCTGCAAAAGCAGCCTAAACATTATAACTAAGCGAGAGTGTCTTCTCAATTATTCTTCAAGAAGTTTTTCAAGCTCACTAACAAGTTCGTCCATTCTGCGTGGGCAAGAATAGAACGTTTCTTTCTTCGTGAAGTCAACACCTGCTTTCATAACTTCTTGTACTGGGTAATCGCTTCCACCCATCTTTAAGAGAGAAATATGCTTATCGAAAGCGCCTTCTTTTCCTTCTTTGACGTTCTGATAAAGAAGCATCGAAGCGGTAAAGGATGTCGCATATTGATAAACGTAGAATGGGGTGTAGAAGAGATGAGGGATATAAGCCCAGACAAGTTCTTTCACTTTTTCTTCATGAATATCAATTCCGTAATATTGCTTATAGAGCTCAATCATCTTATTGGATAAGACTTGATAGTTGATTGGTTCATCTTTCTCAGCAAGAAGGGAGATTTCATATTCATATTGGGCGAACAGGGCTTGACGATAGAAGGTTGCACAGATTTCATCGATCGCTTTTTGGAGTAAGAAGATCTTATCATTCTTGCTTAAATCTCCTCTCTTTAAGAGATAATCAAGAAGGTTGTGCTCATTGAAGGTAGAGGCAATCTCCGCAACGAAAATGGTGTAATCCTGTTTCGAAACAGGTTGGGACTCTTCGGAATATAAGGTGTGGATAGAGTGACCAGATTCATGAGCAAGAGTGAAAACATCATCTAAGGTTCCTTCAAAATTAAGGAGGATGAATGGATGAATATTCGCTCCACCCGTGCTATAAGCGCCTGTTCTCTTTCCAGCGCTTGGATAAACGTCAACGTAGCCTTCCTTAGTGACTTCTCTTGCTTTCTTTTGATAATCTTCAGGGAAAGCCTTAAGAGAATCAAAGAAGATATCTTTTGCTTCTTCGTAGGTGTATTTCTTATCGGATTTAGCAAGTTGGAGGAAACGATCGTAAGAACGATGTTTTTCTAAGTGGAGGTATTTCTTTCTTAATTCGTAATATTTCTTCAAAGAAGCGTTATCTGTGGACGCTACTTCAATGAGGTTATGGAAAACGGAAAGAGGGATGTTATTACGGAAGAGGTGCTCTTCAAGAATGGAGGAATATCCTCTTGCTTTCATTTCGGCATATTCCGCATGCAAAACGGTGTTATAGATTTGTCCATAGGCGTTTTTATGCTCGTCATACCAAGAATAGAGGGATTCAAAGATACGGGCTCTATCTTCTTCCGTCTCCGCTTTCTCAATAAGCGTATGCCAGTTGGACATATTGACCTCTACTTCTTTGCCTTCTAAGGTAACGGTCTTTGGTTTATAGTCTGCAACCGTAAGCAATGAATAAAGTTCCGCTCCATCTCCCTCGAGATTGTTAAAGGAAGAAAGAAGTTTCTCGCCATAGCTAGAAAGAACGTGTTTTTGTCCACGGAAAAGTTTATCGAAAGCAAAATCAAACTCTTGTTTATAATCAGGATTATGTTCTAAGAAAGAATCGACTCTCTCTTTGCCAACAGCAAGGACTTCAGGGTCGATATAGCTAGCATTGCTAGAATAAGAGTTCATGGCAGCGACAACCTTTGCGGCTCTTTCGCTAGCAGCAATATCACGTTTATCTAAATCCGAAGCGCAAGCGGAATATAGATAAAGTCTCTCTAAAATAGAGTTAACTTCTCTTTCTGTTTGAAGATATTCAATAAAAGATTTCTCTTCACCTAATTTGCCTTCAAAGGTAGCAATTTTTGGAACATACACTTCCTTAAATGTCTTTAAATCCTTTTCGAAAGCTGCTTCATTTTCATACAGTTTTGTTAAATCCCATTTCGTTGTCATAATGTGTCCTTTCTTTTAACAGGTTGGCTCTTTAATGCCAGTAATATCTTGGAAAATCCAATATGCGATCATTATACCACCAACAGATGGCACAAAAGGAGAAGAGCCTGGTACATTCGTTTTCTTTGTGATTTCTTCGTTTTCCTTCTTCGGCTTAGTTGGTTTTTCTAGGGAATAAAGAACGGGGCAAGATTTTATTCCACGTTTCTTTAATTCTCTTCTCATGACTTTTGCTAGAGGATCCATTTCCGTTTGATAAATATCACCAAGACGGAGCTTTGAAGGGTCAAAACGATTGCCACATCCCATGGAGGAGATGATCTTCTTCCCCGCTTCTTTTGTTTTCAAAATAAGGTCGATTTTAGCAGTCACCGTATCAATTGCATCAACAATATAATCGTATTCTTCAAAGGCAATAGGCGGTTCTTCACTTGGTAGATAGAACTGACAATAGGTTTTTACTTCCGCATGAGGGTTAATGGAAAGAATTCTTTCTTTAGCAATCTGAACTTTGTTTTTGCCAACACTTTGATGCGTAGCAAGGATTTGACGATTCAGATTCGTTAAAGAAAAATCATCATTGTCAATCAAAGCAAAATGCATAACGCCTGCTCTAGCAAGGGCTTCTAAAACATATCCTCCCACTCCTCCAACGCCAAAAATGGCAACTTTGCTTTGTTGTACCTTCTGGAAAGAAGCATCATCTAATAACAATTGGAGACGGGAGAATTCGTTAATCATTTACGTTTAGGAGATGCCTTAAAGGCATTCTCTTCTCGTAATGATAAGTCATGTGTCAAAACGTATCCAACAGTTTTTAAGAAGTTTACTTTCTTCTTGGGAGAAAATCTTTTTTAACAATTTGTGAATAGGAGGATAAAAAGTCATACATATTAGATTTCATCGTGTGATTTTTATTTTGGAGTGACGATTTTTATAAATAAAAACGGCATTCTGTTTTAAGAAATGCCGACTTTATTCGATTGGTGGCTGAGGGGGGACTCGAACCCTCGACATACCGGGTATGAGCCGGTTGCTCTAACCAACTGGGCTACTCAGCCAATTCTGGTGGAACTTACCGGGATCGAACCGGCGACCTCATGCTTGCAAAGCACGCGCTCTCCCAGCTGAGCTAAAGTCCCACGTCCGCTCAATACGAGCGGGATTTATTATAAACAAACGTTTCTTATTGAGCAAGAAGAATTACTCGCTAACTTCGGTAATTTTTCCATCCGGTCCAGGTGTGGCCTTCATATAGGCAACAATTGGGTCGAAATTCTTTTCTTTTTTACCAACTTTGCAAGCTGTAACTTTCTTTGCTTTGCCAGTAACTAAGGCTTCGGCTAAATCGTGGCAGCCAGCATATCCGCAAGCACCGCAGTTTGCGCCTGGAAGCATATCTTCCACTGCTTTGATACGTTTATCTTCTTCCACATGGAGGAATTTGGCGGCCAAAGCAAGAAGGAAGCCAAGGACAAGTCCTAACCCTGCAAGAATAAGAATGCCCCAAAGTATGGTCATTGGATCAATCATCTTTTTTATCTCCTTTATCTGTTTCGTTTTTCTTTATCTTTTCTTCAATCTCTGAGTGAAACTCGTTATAGAAGGCACAAGAAGCTTTATTGCATCTTTCACAAAGCTCTGGGTCTGGTTTCACATCTTCACAACCCTTAGGCGCTGGCGTCTTACGATAAGCGATGAAGCTTATCACAAAGATAGCGATAAGAGCTATGAGAATGCCGATTGCAATAAAGATATAAGCAATCTGTGGCATATTAGGCAATCATTCCGCTTAAGCCCATGATAGCCATAGCCATGATGGCAGCGGTGATTAAGGCAAGAGGAAGTCCTTTCCACGCTTTTGGAGAATCATAGGAATCCATTCTTGCACGAATGGTGGAGAAAAGAACAATCATCACAAGGAAACCAAGGCTGGTACCGATTGCGTTTGCCATAGAGGAAGCAAAGTTAAGGTTGTTATTTTCTTGCACGACGCCAAGAACAGCGCAGTTGGTTGTAATCAAAGGAAGGTAAATTCCTAAGCTCTTGTAAAGAGATGGGGAATATTTCTTGATAACGAGGGCAACTAATTGAACCAAGGAAGCAATGACTAAGATATAGACGATTGTATCAAGGAAGCCTAAGCCCGCTGGAATAAGAACGAAATGGTAAATTGGGTAGCAAACCAAAGAGGCAAGCATGATGACGAAAACGACAGCAACACCCATACCGGCAGAAGATTTTACTTTGGTGGAAACGCCAAGGTAGGAACAAATGCCATAGAAACGGGAGAGAACGACGTTGTTAATCAACATCGAAGAAATAATCGCAAGTAAGAATGCGGTAAAGAGGTTTGTAGCAGTCATTATTTGGCCTCCTGTGCTAATTTCGCTTTTTGTGCGGCAGCCTTTTCAGCTTGCGCTTTTAATAAAGCGGCTTTCTTTAAAGCGGCTTCTTTTTGAGCTTTGCTAACGTTTACTGCAGCAATAATCGCTTCAATAACGCCATAGACGATAAAACCGCCGGCTGGTTTAGCAAACAAAGAAATAGAAAGATCGACGTTGTCGAATTTAAGAACAGGTATGCTCACTTTTGGAATAAAGGTGAAGACGGCGCCAAAGGTGATTGTGCCATTGCCTAAGATTTCACGCACCGCGGCAATGATAAGAATGGCGATGATATAGCCAACACCATTTCCAAGAGCATCTAAGAAAGAATCGAAGACGCTGTTCTTTTTTGCAAAGGCTTCTGCTCTTCCTAAGACGATGCAGTTTACAACGAGTAAGGAAATAAAGACGCCTAAACCAGTATAAAGTTCTGGGACGAAAGCTTCAGCCACCATTTTCACGATGGTAACGAAGGTTGCGATGATAATGATGAAGGCTGGGGTTTCCACTTCTTCAGGAATTACTTTACGAAGCAAGGAAACAAGCACACTTGATCCAACAAGGACAAAAGTGAAGAGAATGCCCATACCAATGGCGTTCTCAATGGTAGTTGTAACCGCCAACGCAGGGCAGGTTCCAAGAAGCAAAACAAAGAGAGGGTTCTGTTTCCAAATAGGATTCAAGAAGTTTTCTTTGTGTTGCGAACGGGAAAGAGAATTATTTTTCATATCGTTTCTCCTTTATTTAGTTTCGCTATAAAGGGCTTTTGCCTTTTGCGCGCCTTCCCAAATGGCTCTTAAGGTATAAGTAGCACCACTTTGGCTTTCTTGAGGCTCGCCCTTGCTTTCGTCAAATTTGTTGACATAATCTTCAACAACATTTTCGAGGCTATTTCCAACTTCATTATGAAGAATGGTTATTTTACCAAGGGCTGGGTTTTCTTTTTCGCCAGAAATGGCAATTAAGAAGACAGTGTTCGATTCAATTGGTTCAAAGGTTACTGCTTTCATAATCGATTGAACTTTGTAAATCTTCGCCACTTCTGTTGTCTTTCCTTCATCGGAATATAAGCTCCAATAACGGAGGACATTAATCTTCTTATCATCTTTGCTAAGAGCAGTTGGCTCACTTACAGAAACGTAAGCATCATCTGCAACGATGTTCTTGAAGTAGTTTTTAGAAGACTTTAAGCCACCGTCTGTGGTTAAAGTGGATTTCGCTTCCAAGACCATGGCTTTCACTCTTTCTGAAGCTGCGCCATTTGTAGCATTTAACGTCTCTTCGCCAGGATTGGCGTTATAGGCAGTTACATAAGCGTCTAAGGAAGAAGTATCCGTGAGGGTGTTCTTCGTGATGACGAGTTTGCCTAAATCGGTGACGCCAGTGAAAGAAACAGTGAGATAAATATCTCCAGTCTCATCTTTGGATTTTGCCGAATAAAGACGTCCGATTTCACCAGTCTTGGTGTCATCTTCAAAGAAGGAATAAGCTTTCTTGACGTATTGAGCTCCAGAAACGTTGCTTTCTTTGGAATTTTCAACCGTATAAGCACTTCCTTCACCCCAGATATCCTTAATATCTTGAGCAAGATCTTCTTTGAAAGGATCACCGATGGAGGTGTAATGATCTCTAGCAGCGTTAATCATGCCTTGAAGAGCTTCCGCACCAAAGGTAGCGCCGCATTTGACGTTATTTAAGGTCGCATCAGATGGATTTTGATTATATTTCTCGATATAACCAGTTTCTAAAACACCTTTGTAGGAAAGGCTATTTTCAAGCATGTATACTTTGCCAAGAACTGGGGAATCTGTTTCACCAGTAATACCAATCATGGCTTTCAAATTTCCATAAGACTTCACAGCAAGTGATTTTGTCGTATAGATGAAGCCGATTTGTTGAGTTTTGGCAGTATCCGAGTAAGCAATACAATATTCAGCAAGATTAGGATTATCTTCAATGGCGATTGCTTCACCATTCGCAGCCCAATTGCTAAAGACTTGTTTGTATCCAGCGTTTTGTTTTTCATCCAAATGTTGTTGGATAACAGGAGCGGTCACAAGGTTTAAGGCAGTTAAAAGAAGGGCACTGCATCCAGCGATAGCGCAAAGGATACCGCCAATTTTAAGCCATTTTCCAAGGCCGTTCTTTTCTTCTTTTGGAGATTCAGAAGGAAGTTTATCTTGTTTGATTTCTTCACTCATATTAGTTTCCTCCATAGTTAAAGCCGTTCATGCACCAGGCAAAGATACCTAAGCCAAGCACAGCGATTGCAGCAATTGCAACCCAGCTCTTCCAAGTGAATTTGGTTTGGCTCCATTTGTAATAGTCAATAAAGCAACCTAAGGCGTTACCCATTAAGATGGCATAAGCCATTCCTTCTGGAGCGGAAGCAAAGGTACGAATAAAGACCACGATAAGAGCGATAACAATGCCATACATCACACGGCTTGGTGAGGTAAGAGGCATCGTGACTGGTTCACTAATCATATAAGCCATGCCAAAAAGAACTCCACCAGAAAGAAGCTCATAAAGCATATAAACGCCTGGATTGACGTTATGACTCATAAAGAAGAGGCCTGCAATCAAGCTAGCGGCTAAGAAAGTCAAAGCAAAAGAGACAATCACTTTCCAGTCGATATCTCTTCTTATAAGAAGATAAATCATGCCGATAAGAAGAGGAATCTTACAAGATTCGCCAATGCCACCATTGATTTGGCCAAAGAAGAGGGCTTGCACATTATCTAAAGTATATAAAGATGCGCTAAAGCCATTGGCTAACGGAGTGGAATCGGTTGCAAACTTCGCATTTCCTAAAAAGGAAAGGCCCCAGGCATTGTAATGATAAACGCCGCTGAATTTGCTACTGAAACAAATCAACATGAAGACAAAGGCAACAGCCGCTGGGTTAAAGATATTTTTTCCAAGACCGCCAAAGCAAAGTTTTCCGAAAACGATACCGAATAAAGCAGAAACAATAAGGATAAAGTAAATCAATCCTTCTGGATCAGTGTCTCTATTCGAAACCATCAAGCCAAAAATGATGCCAGAAATCAAAGGAGAAACGATGTCCGTTGGTGTAAGAACGTCAAAGAATCCTTTCTTTGTTTTCTCATCTTTGCTAAAAAGAACCTTGCGATTTTTAATAAGCACAAAGACCAATTCCGCAACAAGCATCGTAATGGCTGGAAGGAAAATATTGCGGATTGCATAAACGCCATAAGCCAATATGGCATAAATCACGGTTGGAGCAAGAGCAATTAAGACATCATAAAGCATCCATTCGACAGATTGCTTATGAACTTTCTTAGGAGCAGTTACAACCGCTTCCGCTTTTACATTAGTTTGAATGTTTTGTTCACTCATAAACGCACCTCATTAAGGAAGTTTTGCAACAATCTTCGCTCTTTTAACGATTGTCGCTAAATCAATATTGCTTGGGCAAATATCGTTACATTTCTTGCATTCATCGCAAACGCTAGGATTAAGAAGCTTAATCTTTGCTTTGTCCACTGGCATGGTTTTCATCGTGGTCATGATGTTGACTGGATTCAACCCCATAGGGCATGCGTGGATACAACGAGCGCAACGGATACAAACCTGAGCTGTTTTTTTACTCGTTTCCATAGAAAACATATCCTTTCAAAACGTGATTATTTTACTATGAAAAATGGGGTTGTTAACACAAAGAAAACGAGCAAAACTGGGATATTGGTTATGTGTTTTGCACGTCTAACTTTTTTCTAAATAAAAAGAAAAGGCTTATTTCAAGCCTATTTCTTTGTAAATATAATCAATATTTTTGAAGTAATATTCAACGCTAGTTAGTGATGTAATCTCATCAGGAGTAAGATATTTCAAGATTTCTTGATTTTCTAAGAGCTGAGGGATGAATTCCATGCCTTTTGTGACGGAATTCATAGCCAATGGCTGAACCAAATCATACGCCTTTTCTCTTGAAAGACCTTTTTCAATTAAAGCGTTCATCGCTCTTTGCGAATAGATAGCGCCATGCGTCTTTTGAATGTTTTCTTCCATACGAGTTGGGAAGATAGAGAGATTTTCAATCACTCTTGTCATTCTCATAAGCATATAGTCGAAAAGTTCAATCATATCGATGAAGCTGACACGCTCAACGATGGAATGGGAAATGTCTCTTTCGTGATAAAGAGCGTTATCTTCTAATATAGGAAGAAGATATCCTCTCATCATTCTTGCAGCACCCGTAAGATTTTCGGAAGAGATAGGATTTCTTTTCTGTGGCATAGCGGAGGAACCTTTCTGGCCTTTCGAAAAGCCTTCTTCAAGTTCTCCGATCTCGGTACGAGAAAGGTTACGAATTTCCACCGCAATCTTTTCAATAAGGGAAGAAGCAATCGTTATGGCCGAAGCGTATTCTTCATGGCGATCCCTTGAAAGGACTTGGGTGGCAATAGAAGGTTTGCTTAATCCTAATTTCTTTGCGACATATTCTTCCACTCTTGGATCAATGTTTGCATATGTCCCCACTGCTCCAGAGAGTTTTACGCATTCGATTTGTTTCCTCACCTCTTCGAAAAGCTTCAAGGAACGTTTCGCTTCATCATAGAAACTAGCAAACTTCAAACCAAAAGAATACACCTCAGCATGCATGCCATGGGTTCTCGCGATACATGGTTGAAATTCATATTCCAAGGCTTTTTCTTTTAGGGCGTCCATAAAAGCGAGGTAGTCTTTAAGAATCAAATCATCGGCTTTCTTATAAAGAAGTCCTAAAGCAGAATCCACCACGTCTGTAGAGGTTAAACCATAATGGATCCATTTTCTTTCTTCACCAAGGGTTTCAGAAATCTGGCGAGTGAAAGCAACCACATCATGTTTGGTGATTTGTTCAAGTTCTTTGATTCTTGTGACGTTTGTTTTGGCTTTTTCCTGAATGGCTTTTAAGTCACTATAAGGAACAAGGCCAAGTTTGTTCCAGCCTTCTACAACCGCAATTTCAATCTCAAGATAAGCCTCGAAACGGGATTCATCGGTGAAAAGCGTTTCGATTTTCTTTGGGGCGTAACGCTCAATCATTGAAAAGCTCCTTACGAATAATGGTTTGTTCGCGGTCCGGTCCAACAGAAATCAGAGCAAAATGGATGCCTGTGAGTTCTTCGACTTTTTTGACATAATTTTTCGCATTCAAAGGAAGTTCGTCAAAGCTCTTGCAAAAAGAGATGTCTTCTTTCCAAGATGGGAGTTCAATATATTCTGGTTTAATTTCACCCACCTCTTTAACGGTTGATGGCATGGTGTTGATTGCTTTTCCGTTTAAAGTATAGCCAACACAAAGCTTAATTGTATCCACAGCAGAAAGAACGTCTAATAACATCAAAGCGCTATATTTCACGCCAGTGATTCTTTTCACGTATTTTAATTCCATGATGTCTAACCAGCCAATACGTCTTGGACGTTTGGTGACAACGCCATATTCATGTCCTTTTTCACGGATGGCGACTGCATCATCTCCATCGATTTCACTTGGGAATGGGCCTGCGCCAACACGGGTGCAATAGGCTTTGGTAATACCGCAAATAGTTGGAGCCATATCTAAAGGAAGACCCGCATTAAGAGGGATGGCGGTTGCTAAAGGAGAAGAGGAAGTAACATATGGATAGGTACCATGAGTTAAGCAAAGCATAGCGCCTTGTGCACCTTCGAAAAGTACTTTTTTGCCGGCAGCAATTTGCTCATCTAAATAAAGAGAGGTGTCGGTGATTAAAGAAGCAAGGCGTTCTCTCACAGGAACAAAATACGTCATTAATTCATCGACGCTATATTCTCTAGCGCCAAAAGCACGAAGTTCAAGATTCTTAATAGGAAGGACTTCTTCTAGTCTTTCACGAAGATAATCTTCATCAAGAATATCTCCCATTCTAAGTCCAAGACGGGATGCCTTATCTTCATAAGAAGGGCCAATGCCTCTCCCTGTCGTACCGATTTTTGCTTTTCCTAAAGCGTTCTCACGCGCACGATCTAAATCAATATGATATGGCATTAAAATCGTGGCACGATTAGAAATAAGAAGCTTGATATCTTTGATCCCTTGCTTATCTAAGGTGTCTATTTCTTCAATCAAAGCGGTTGGATTAACTGTAACCCCATCCGCGATAATGTTTACGGTATTTTTATGGAAAACACCGGATGGAAGAAGTCGGCAAGCAAAGCGTTTTCCATCAACAACGATAGAATGCCCAGCATTATTTCCTCCTTGGGAACGAACAACGATATCCGCTTTCGTGGCAAAATAATCTGTAATTTTACCCTTTCCTTCATCGCCCCATTGCATACCTTGAATAGCGAGAGTTGACATATAAAAAATCCTTCTTTCTTTTAGCGTAATAAGAAATTCGGCTTATTACTTATAAAGTCTATCCTCATTTTTAAAAAAAGGAAGAGCGTCTTTCATCTTTGACTTTTGTCTTTTGCTTTAAAAGAAGATGTTTTAGTTTCGTTGTTGATAGATAAATCGAATTTATCTAGTCATTTTCATTTAGGTGTGGAGAGGGCCCTTTCGCGACGATTCTTTCTCAATTCCTAGCCGCCTTTATATCCTTTATATATATTTATGTTCATTGCGTTTTCAAAGGGAAGATGATGCGAAAAGAAAAAGAAATACACTAACAATTTCGTCTATAAAAAAATCCAAAAAGCCTCGTTTGTTAGCGAATTGCTTTTTGGAAAAGAATTTAAGAATAGAAAGCGTTAGTTTTCTTTTTTAGAACCTAAAGCCTTAATTGCTTGGAATGATTCGTCCGAGATAAAGTGCTCCATACGGCAGGCATCTTTTAAAGCGTTCTCTTTGCTAACGCCAATAGAGGTGAGCCAATCAGAAATTACCTGATGTCTTTCATAGACTTTTTTAGCGATATCATAGCCGGCTGGTGTGAGATAGAGTTGGCTCTTTAATCCAAGGGCAACATACCCCTTCTCCTCTAATTTATGCAACGCAATGGAGATGGATGCTTTGGAATAACCAAAGGAAGAAGCTAAATCTACGGCGTGAATTTCCTTCATCCCTTGTTCTTGAAGCATCAAAATTCTCTCTAAATAGTCTTCTGCTGATTCTAAAGCGTCAATTGCCATAATTCTTACCTCGCTCTCAAATAGGATAATAGTATTCTAACAAATCTTTTAGTTATAAGGTACTAACTTTTTGTTGATTTATGAATAACCGCGACTATAATAGCAGCATAAGGAGTAACTAACTATGCCAATAATGATTGCACCACTAAACCAAGAATTAACGGTAATTAGAATCACCGGGGGTGATAAAGCAATGAAGCACCTTCGTGAATTAGGCATCGTTCCCCAAATGAAAATTACATTGCTTTCTCAAGAAGCAAGCGGTGTTATTTTGCGCGTTGGAGAATCTCGTCTTGCGATTGATAAAGATATCGCCCGTGCAATTTTAGTGGAAACTCTTTAATTGGTTAGGAAAAACTATGGAAGAAGAAAAGAATTTGAACCCTAGCGATATTCAGCTAGGAGATGAGCTTTCATTGAATCTCCTCGGTATCGGAATGAGTGGAAAAATCATTCGTATCGAAGGCGAAGGAAAGATCAAAAGACGTCTTTTTGACATGGGGCTCACTCCAGGAGCAGAAGTTTTCTTAAGAAAGAAAGCCCCTCTTGGCGACCCTCTCGAAATCACGTTGCGTGGCTATGAATTAACATTAAGAAAAGAAGAAGCCTCGCATGCAATCATCCGCGTCACTGACTTAAGTGCGAAGGATGCTATGTAGAAAGGGAAGATTATGAGCGAAGAAAAAACATTAAGATTTTGCTTAGCTGGTAACCCAAACTGCGGTAAAACAACCCTTTTCAACTCTTTGACAGGGAGCACCGCTTATGTTGGTAACTGGCCAGGCGTCACTGTTGAAAAACGTTCCGGCGTTTACAAGAAAAAAGGAAACAAAACTGGGGTCGAAATCGTTGACCTTCCTGGTATTTACTCCCTTTCTCCATATACGCCAGAAGAAGTTATTTCCAGAAAATATATTTTGGAAGAAAAACCAGATTTGGTAATTAACGTCATTGATGCGACCAACTTAGAGCGTAACCTCTATATGACCACTCAAATCCTTGAGATGAATGTGCCGGTCGTTGTCGCATTAAACATGATGGACGCTTTAAAAGACAATAAACAGTCGATTGACGTTGATTCTCTTTCAAAGAAACTTGGCGTTCCAGTCATTGGTATTTCCGCTTTGAGAAAACATAACCTTGATGACTTGATGCAATTGGCTGTAAAAACAGCAAAAACCCCAAGAAAAGGCGTTTCTCTTTGGGCAGGGAAAGATGATGAAGCTTTGATTCAAAAAGCCATCAAATCGTATGAAGAAATGGGTGTCGAAGATCCTCGTTTCCACGCGATTAAAGCTCTTGAAGGCGATGATTTAGAAAAAGAGAAAAACGCTAATGCTTATAAAGAAGTCGATTCTCTTTATGACGAACATGAAGATTATGAAGCAGATAGCGCAGATAAGCGTTATAAATTCATTAGTTCGGAGCTTGCCATCTATCGCCATGGCGCCCCAGTGCAAGAAAAGAAGAAACTTTCTAAATCCGATAAAATCGATAAGGTTTTGACAAATAAATGGGCCGCAATCCCGATTATGGTTGTCATTCTCTTCTTGATTTTCCACCTTACTTTCTCTGATGATTTATTCTACTTAAATGCCATGGGTGTCAATTTTGGGGAAGGCTATCAAGGCTTAATCCGCTGGACCTATATGGAAGGCGGGAAAGCCGTCGAGGTTGTTCCTTTTAAGGGATTATTCTACTCCGATGGCGGCGTGAATAGCTTAGGTGCCATCCTTCAAGGCTTATTCGGCAGCGGAAACGACGCCGGCCTTCAAGGTATGATCTGTATTGGCATTAAACAAGGTTTGTTAATGTGCAATGCCCCTGAATGGTTAATCTCCTTCGTTTATGATGGTGTTTTAGCTGGTATCTCCTCCGTTTTGGGCTTTGTTCCTCAGATTCTTCTCTTATTTGCCTTCTTCAGCATTCTTGAAGACTCTGGTTATATGGCCCGTATCGCCTTCGTTTTAGACCGTATCTTCCGTCGTTTCGGCGTTTCCGGAAGAGCCTTCTTACCAATGATTATGGGATTTGGTTGTGGCGTTCCTGCTATGATCAATACCCGTACCCTTGCTTCCGATAAAGAAAGAACAAAAACCATCCGTGTCATTCCTTTCTTCACTTGCGGAGCAAAGACTGAATTCTTAGTTATTATTGCGGCAGCTGTTGCTGAGTTTGGCGGACTTGATGCCGGTGGATTCACTTTCTTAATCTATATGTTCGGTGTTGTTGCCGCTATCGTATCCGTTATCGTGATGAATAAAACCACTCAACGTGAGAAAGTCCCACCATTCATCATGGAACTTCCTGCTTACCACTTCCCTCAATTCCAAGCTCTTGCTTTACATGTCTGGGATCGTGGAAAACATTACTTAAAGAAAGCGTTCACCATTATCTTCGCTTCCACTGTTATCATTTGGTTCTTATCTTCCTTCACCCCTAACTGGCAATTTATCCCAGTCTCTGAAACCTTAACTGAAGCAGATTGTATCCTTGCTCATATCGGTATGATTATTGCTCCATTATTTACGCCAATGGGATTCGGAAGTGCCCAAGGCGGACAATTCGCTTGGATGTACTCGGTTGCTTCTGTTCAAGGCATTGTTGCTAAAGAAAATGTCGTTGCTACATTAGGTCAATTAGCCAATCTTCCTGGTGTTGGAGCAGCCATCGAAGATGGTCAAGACTTGCAAGCTTTGCAAGCAATTATCGCTGCTTCCAATGCTGGAAGAGAATTGGTCAGAGGAAATTATATTTCCAACGCTTCTCTTACTGCATTCGCTGTCTTCAATATGACCACCATCCCTTGCTTTGCATCGATTGCAACCGCAAAAGGTGAAATAGCAAACAGAAAAGATTATCTTGGAACCATCGCCTTCTGGTTTATTAGCTCCTATATCTTAGGATGCGTTACCTATGTTACCTTCGAATGGTATGAATGGGGTTGGTTACTTCCAGTTGGTCTTATTATTGCTGGTGGACTTGGACTCTATTTCTGGGATCGTCACGTCAAAGCAAAAAACGTTTCATTAAACGCTTAATATAAATATTAGAAAGGAGAGTAAATATATGGAATGGATCGCTTATCTTGTCTTTGCACTTATCATATTGGCTCTCCTTTTTGTCTTCGCTTATTGGATTAGTGAGAAAAGAAAGGGTCATAGAATTCTTGATGATGAACCCCATCTTTCAGGAAAAGACCTCGTACGTCTCTATAAAATTCAAAAAAGAGCCGAAGAAAAACGAAAAGCCAAAGCGTTAAAGAAAGCGCAGAAGCAAAATTAAGCCACACGCATGTGTGGTTTTCTTTTTTTATGAAAGAAAAAAGACGGTCAAAGCCGTCTAGATGAATACACGTCTCCCCTATTTTTTGAAAATGGAGAAGAATCCTTTTTTCTCATAGGGCTTTTCTTCTTCATTTAATACATGGTAGCCCTCTTTTTCGATGACGTTTTTGATTTCCTCTTTGGAAGTTGTTTCTTCCATTATGGCAATGGTGTTTCCTTTTAGGTGGGAGGAGGTCACTTTCTTTACTCCTTCCACTCTTCGAACAACGTCATTTACATGGCTTTCGCACATGCCACATTTCATTCCATCAATTGTTAAGGTGTACTGAATGAGTTTCTTTTCTTCCATAATTATCTCCGTTTGTTTTATTTAACTACTTATATTTTAAATGATAATAATTCGAAGGGTTAATTTTTTAATTTTTTTCTATTTTTTCTAGTTAATTGTATCTAAGTTAGAATCTTCTAAAGCACTTTTGACTCCTCGGAACCTTCTTTTTAGGCAAAAAAGAGCAAAAGGAGATTTCGAAAATCATTTTTCGTGAAAAAGCATAGAAGAAAACGTAGAATTTCTATGTATAGAAAAGAGGTTATTTCTTATGGCATGCACAACAATATTAGTCGGAAAGAAAGCGTCCTATAATGGAAGCACATTAGTCGCTAGGAATGATGATTCTCCTTCCGGTTCTTTCCATGTGAAAAAGATGGTCGTTGTCGACCCAAGCAAGCAACCCCGCCACTACGAAGCAAAGGGCTCTGCGTTTGTTATTGAACTACCAGATAATCCGATGCGTTACACGATGATGCCAAATGTTGATCCAACCGAAGGCGTTTGGCCTGCAGCTGGCTTTAATGCAGCAAACGTTGGCATGTCCGCTACAGAAACCATTACCTCCAATCCCCGCATTTTGGGAGCCGATCCTTACGTCAATAATGGCTTAGGTGAAGAAGAGCTCGTTCTTTTGGTATTGCCTTATATCCATTCCGCTAAAGAAGGCGTCATTCGTTTAGGAAAGCTTTTGGAACAATATGGCACTTACGAACCGAACGGAATCGCTTTCTCTGACCACGATGAAATCTGGTGGTTAGAAACCATTGGAGGACATCATTGGATTGCTAGAAGAGTTCCTGATGATGCCTATGTGATGATGCCTAACCAATTTGGTTTGGATCATTTCGATTTTGATGATGCCTATGTGAATCAAAAAGAATATATGTGTTCCTCCGATTTAAAGGAATTCATGCGCAAATATCATTTGGATTTAAATCAAACCGGCGAAGATTTCAATCCACGTTTAGCCTTCGGATCACACGATGATTCTGACCACGTCTATAACACGCCAAGAGCCTGGTATATGGCACGTTATTTTAATCCACGTACCTTCTCTTTTGATGGTATCGATGCAGATTTCTCTCCCGAAGATGACGATTTGCCATGGTGCTTAGTGCCTGAAAGAAAAATCACCGTCGAAGAAGTTAAATATATTCTTTCTTCTCATTACCAAGGAACACCATACGATCCATATAGCAAATTGAACGATTCAAGAAAGGGTCTTTATCGTCCAATTGGCATTTCTAGAACGTCTTTCTTAGGATGCTTAGAAATTCGTAATGACGTTCCTAGTGAATTAGCTTGCGTGGAATGGGTTGCATTCGGTTCCAATGTTTTTAACGCTTTTGTTCCTTTGTATGCGAACGTCAAGAAGATTCCTGCTTATTTCAGCAACACCACGATGAATGTGAATACCAATAATTTCTATTGGGCTTCCCGTTTGCTTGGCGTTTTAGCTGACCCCCACTTCAACTCTTCCGCCATTCACATTGAACGTTATCAAAACTCCGTAATGAATAAGGCAAGAGCCATCTTAAACAAATATGATGATTTAAAAGATCCTGCTCTTCTTGAGGAAGCCAATCAAGCCCTTGCAGATATGGCAGAAAAAGAAACGCAAAAGGTTTTGAATAATTTAGTTTATGTTGCCTCTATGGCAATGAAAAACGGTTTCTCTCGTTCTGATAATTAAGGAACTTCACTTTTTTTACTTCTTTTCCTTTTAAAAATAGGCCAGGAGGCGATAAAAAGGGCTATCCTTTAAAAATTAGATTGTTTTCGTATTTTTAGTTGTTCTTTTTTCTTTTGGCCTTTAAAACGCCTAGAAGTCTCTTTTAAAAGAAATTAATCTGTCGTCTCATAGAAGAAGACATAATTCTTGCCACAGGATTTCGCAAAATAGAGAGCTTTGTCGACTTCACGGAAGGATGTTTCGTAATCCTTACGTATTTTTCCTCCGAAGAAGGTTATCCCGCATGAAACGGTCGTATCAAAAGGAAGGCCGGATTCATGGAAAGTTTCTTTGATTTCTTTTTGGAAATGTAAAATGATTTGTTTCGTCTTTTGGAAGTTTGATCCATCTTTTAAAGCCACGAGGAACTCATCTCCACCATAACGGCCTACAATTCCAATTCCTTCAAATGTTTTATTTAAGAGATCGGCAAGAATGCATAACCCCTTATCCCCCATCATGTGGCCATATTGGTCATTGATGTATTTAAAATCATCGATATCCATTAAAATGAGAGCGTGTTGTTCTCCATCTTGGAAATAGGAATTTATCTTCTTTTCAAAAGCGTGACGATTATATAGTTTCGTTAAAGGGTCTGTATCAGCGATAAGGGTTAATTCTTCAATCTTCGAAAGGTATGGGGAGGCATTAATAACGCTAAAAATAGAGCAGATGTGTCCACTTTGGGTGTCGACTACAAGCTGATGCAACGCCCAGCATTTCTTTCCCCAAAAGCAATTTAACGAAGAAAGAATGAGAGAGACGTCTTTTTGGCCTTCTTTATATCTATTGATGAGATTTTGAAGGCTAAATTGTTCTCTTGCTTTTTCTCTTTCTTCTTCATCGTCGATTAAAGATAAGAAATGATTAAGGAACGCCGTATAATACATTTCCTTATGACTTGTTCCACAAATTTGATCAGTCTCTTTTCCACCAGTAACAATGACATAATTATCAATTAAATCTATTTCTAAGGAAACAAGAGCTCTTTCATTGATGACCGCTTCATATAACTGATATCTTCTATCTCTATTTAGGTTTTCCGTTCTATCGTTAATCAAAAGAGTGGCAAAACCATTTTCTTTTTTCGCATCAATTTCAATAAGTTTCCGTGAGCCGGAAGGAACGAAACACGCAAAAGTAAGAGAAACGTCTTCTTTTGCCGTTTCAAGATCCTTAAAGAATTTCAAAAAAGAGAATCTATCTTCAGAATTAAGATGTTTTTCTGACACGAACGTTTCAGGAAAATGAGGGACGTCTTTGCCAAAAAGCGCAGAAAAGAATTTATTACCCTGGACCAAAGAAAAACGACCATCTTCAAAATAGTAAATGGCAAGTGCGCTTGTCGGATTCTTTGAAAGACAGAAGCGCATTGTCTTGGTTTCCATAGTATCTATAAATAACCCCCCCCCGGAAGATTAGACTATTGTCAAAATACTCTCTTTCCCCTTTTATTGGAAGTATTTTACAATTTTTACAGGGTTTTTTCCATACTTCTTGAAAGAAAGAAAAAATCATGCTTTAATAGTGCCTGCGGCCCTGTGGTCAAGCGGTTTAAGACGCAACCCTCTCAAGGTTGAATCCCGGGTTCGATTCCCGGCTGGGTCACCAATAACGCACATTGACATCCGAAAGGATGTTTTTTATTTGCTTTAAACTTATCTTCCAATTAAAATAAAATGCAATTTGAAAGAGGAGGAAATCAAAATGCTTTCAGTATTAATGACCGCGTTTTTGTCTTTTAGTTATGTTTCCGGTGCAACCGTCACCAAGGAATTAGAAAGTGAGCAACAAGATAAGATTGTTCGTCTATCATCGGAAACTGCAGTTCCACAACCTAAAATTTCTTATGGTGAATACGATGCCGATTGGTGGAGAAACGGGCTTATAGGACGTCATCAAATGGTTTCCATTGATAGTTCAGAATATATTGGCGAAATTGTCGTTCAAAAATTATCAGCAACCTACGACCCAGTACCATTTGAAAATTTTAAATTCGAACAAAAGGTGAATACCGTGACAACCTCATCAGTATCTACATCAGAGAAGTTTTCTTCGACAGTTAAAAGTACGTTGGCCGTCGAAATGGGAATGAGTGACGTCAAAGTTTCGGATAAATATACCATTTCTAACTCTTACACCATCGAAAACACACTAACATATTCCTACGCAGAATCAAAAGAAATTACGATCAGTTTTGAGGCAAAGCCCGAATATGTAAGTGAAAAGCGTTTCTTTTTAGGAATGTTTGCTTATGTTTATAAAGTCAAATGTCAAAAATGGCAATATGACGATTATTGGTGGGGGAAGGTTGAGGTATCTGGTAGTCGCTCTGATTTTAATTCTTATATCATTTTAGATCCTTACATAACCATAGGATACGCAGACGGAACTTTCGCACACTAAAACATTATGAACATGTTTCTAAAAAAATATCTTCTTGGTTTTATTTTGATAGGGTCTCTCTTTTCATGCCACAACCCTAAAACAAGAGACATTTCAAAGTTAGATGAGTATGAAATCAAGCCTATTGCCACTTTAGAATGTCAAAAGATTGGGCAAATAAGCACAATATTTAATTTTGATGGCACGGTAAGAAATGTTGCTTTTTATCCCTCTTGGGAATATGAGCAACTTCCATTGATGTTTTTCAAAGAGGATTGCCTTTTTACAAAAGAAGAAATCGTTTCTTTCAAAAAAGAATATGCTAAGTCTGAAGGAACAGTAGATGAGAAATATTCAGTAATGGGAACGAATTTATATTCCTTTGAAAAGACAAAAAAGCTTCCCCTTGTCTCTTTCGTTTTCAATTATGACACGTCCACTTTGAGAGGGAAGTACGCTCTTTATTATCTTGCGAGCTTACGTGAATACGAAGTTACTCATAAGGGCAGTAAGAAAGCATTTTCGGTTTATTTGGTTGATGATTCCTATTCAATAGGTTTTTTGCCTGCCGAAGATTAAATGCAAAAAAGCTTAAAACGTATTTCTTCAGGCGTTAGGAAGGTCTTTATCGTATTTTTTAAGCTGCTTAAATAGTTTTATCGTAATGCCTAGAGCGATAAAGAAGGCTAAGACGTCTGCAATCATTGGCGCATATAACAAAGCCACCACTCCCGTTCCTGCTTGATGCTTTTCCGCAATCATTGGGAGAACGATTACGGCAGGCACAAAGAAAAGGATGTCTCTCATTAAGGAGGAGATGGTCGCCTTGATGGGTTCTCCGCATGCTTGGAAGAAAATAGAGGACATCTTAATGAAACAAGTTAGGATTGTTGTAGCCAAGAATAAACGGAACACCATTTTCCCATATTCAATATAAAGTTCTGATTCTTTTCCGCCAAAGAGCATCAAGATTCCTTCGGGATAAAGTTCAAATAGCAAGGTTGAGAGAGCACCAATGGCTAAAGTCCAAAACAAAATAAGCCAATACGTCTTACGGATGCGCTTTATTTTGCCTGCACCCATGTTGTAGCCAACAATGGGTTGACTTCCTAAGGCAATTCCTACGACGACATTTAACACAAGAGAGAAGACTTTCGTTTCAACTGAGGTTGTAGAAATAGGAATATCTTGCCCATAGATGGAAAGTTTGCCGTATTTCACAATAACCGTGTTTCCAACAAGGTTAATCACCACAATGGATAATTGGGTTATAAAAGAAGATATACCCAGTAAAAGAGGTTCTTTGAAGTTTTTAAAATCAGGGAGGAAATCCTTCCAAGTAAAATGGAAAGTCTTTGGTTTTATAAAATAAAGAACGGAAAGTATAAAAGAAACAACCTGGCCAATTACCGTGGCCCATGCTGCTCCTTCGATACCCCAATCACATAAATAAATGAAGATAGGATCAAGAATGATGTTTAAAATTGCCCCAACACCGGTCGTAATCATTGCAAAGTTTGGTGAGCCATCGCTTCGAATGATGCTGTTGAGCATGTTTTGTAACATATAGCAAGGAAAGAAGAAAGCAAGAATCCATAAATAGGAACGAGCCATAGGCAAAGTAACTTCGCTTGCTCCGCAGAATGTCAAAATAGGATCGGAGAAGAACAAGGCAAATAAAATAATAAAAAGAGAGGAAATCAAGGTTAAACTGATACCTGTCCCCATCGCTTTTGAAGCCTTCTCGGTTTCTTTCTTTCCTTGGCAGATTGCTAAAAAGGCCGCACACCCATCTCCAAAGCCCCAAGCAAAAGCTTGAGTGACGACGATAATTGGATAGACTACCCCTGTCGCAGCATTTCCTAAATAGCCCAAGGAAGAATTTCCGACAAAGATTTGATCAACAAGATTATAAAGAGAAGAAATCAGTAAAGAGATGACGCAAGGTAAGGAAAAACGAAAGAGCAATTTCCCTATCTTTTCTGTGCCTAATTTTTCGTTACTTGCCATTTTTTCTTCCTTCAAACTCATGAATTGTAGCAAATAAAATGAGAATCATTCAAAGCGATCTAAGAAATAACCCGTAATATAAGTCAAATTCATAATGAGACCGAGTCCGGAAGAAAGCCAAGATCCTATAGCGGAAGAGGCTCCTCCTAAAGCTAGTCCAACGAAAACGACTGTATGGTAAATAAGCATAATGATGGAATATGGAGCAACGAATTTTTGAAGTTTTCCTCTGCCAATAAAACGGCTCACTCCTGCAGCTCCTCCAAAAATTCTGACACCCAAAAGAATGATGGAACAAATAAAAAGAGAAATAACAAGAGCCATTAGACCTTCACGAGTGAGAGTGCTGTTCTCAATGACGTTCCCGTTAAGAAGAGCATGAATCGTCGGAGCTAAGGATGTAAAAAGAAAGAACATATTGGCAATGCCTGTCGCAATCATTAGAAAGCCAGAAATCAGCAATAAATAACGTCCTATTCTTTTTCTTTGTCCTTTTTTCCAAGGATTAAAATCCAAAAGATATGAGCTTTCTTCCGAAACTAACCCCGTTTCGTTTGGTTTTGAAAATATAAGTGAGCGAAGACGGAGACGGAGAGAGGATTCCACCACTCTTTCCGGGTTTGGAGAGATAAAAAGAATCGTGACCGCCTCCCAAATAAAAACCCAAGCAGCAATATCAAGAATTTCTTTAACGATAGCACCATTTGTTGAATCCATCCAGTCAATGGAGTCGGTGCTAAGAAAGGCTGCAATCAAAAGAATTATCAAGCCAATCAAAACAAAAAGAGAGGCGACAACCCAGTTGCGTTTGATTTCCTTATCTGACTTGTAGCGGGCGAATTCAATGGAATCTTTCATCGCTTCCATTAGCTTTTCGCTACTATATCCTTGGTAATCTTTAATCTCTAAAGAAATGTCACAACGATAGGTTTCTGGGATATTGCGAACCAAATCGCTCATTCTCTCAAGTATTTCATGTTTGACTTGAGGCTTTTCAAAGGTAGAGACGTCTTTTTCTAAAAGTTCATCTGCCGTTTCGTAGTGTAAAACAATATGAACGATTCTATTTTCTTCGTCCACTTCATAATATTTGCGATAGAGTTCTAATTCTCTTTCAAGAATATCGTCTTTCAAAGTTTTTACTTTGCCCATTTCGTTTACCTAACGTTTCTTAATATAACGAAATCTTTTAAAAAGGGAAGAGTTATTTACCGATATTGGGTAAAGAAGCGGCAATATAAGATTGTCCTAAGCGTTTGAAGTTTTCATCCGCACTAAAGAGGTCTATTTGCATCTTCTTTTTCTTTAAATAATCCGAAGCTGTTTGTAATAAGGTTTCTCCCCCTTTTCCACTCATGACTCTCCCTAAAAGGAATACAGATTCAATATCATAGAAAAGAGAAAAATAACGAATGCTACTTCCTAGGTAAATACCCATGTCGTGATAGCCTTTTAAGACGAGAGGATCCCCTTCTTCTGCAAGTTTTTGAATCTGAAGAAGCTTATGAGGAAGATCTCCTTGTAAAGAAAGACCATTGCTTTCTAAAAGATAGACAATTCCTTTTTGGGAA
Organism: Escherichia coli; assembly: GCA_963630675.1. Lineage (GTDB taxonomy): Bacteria > Bacillota_I > Bacilli_A > RFN20 > CAG-826 > UBA4951. The sequence continues at coordinate 52,631 of CAVGNR010000011.1, read as the reverse complement.
AGATATTCGGACGCAGATCCCTCAATCCCAAGAATGTAATGCTTCCTTGCTTTTTTAGAGACGTTGATAGGGACTTTGGATAATTCGCTAATCCAACCATTCAAGGAAGAATCCTTAACGTATCCTGCTGCAAAGGAGGTGCCTAACGCTAAGCCCAATACTTTATTTTTATGATAGAGAGCACTTGCGCCAATGGCAGATACATCCCCATCGTTTTCTACTTGAAAGGGAACGTTCGGAAAATGTTCTTTCATGATGTTTTTAAATACAGGTCTCGCTTCTTTTTGCTTTTTCTCTTCGGTTACTTTTGCATAAAGTGCCGCGAAAAGAAGTTCATTGTTCGCAACGATTCCTGCCGTAGAAATGCCAATCCCATCAACATGAGGAAGGTATTTTTTCGCCCGTTCTAAAGAATCTAGCATTCCTAGATAATGATATTGGGGATCACTCTGTTCTTTAGGTGACCAGAGGGTTTCTTCACTATAAACAACTTCGTTGTCTTTAACGACCGTTACTTTACGATCGCTTCCACCAAGATCTAGTCCTATACGGCATCCTTTAAAAGAACCGGAAAAAGGATTTACCTTATCTTTTCTCTGAGGGACTTCTTCTACTCTTTTAAAGGAAAATGATCGGTTAAAGATTTTTTCCATCTCACGCAAAGAAGAAAGAATTTCTTCATCCGTTTCCAAGCGTTTTTCTAGATAATGATAAAAAAGAGGGGACCCAGTATAGAATATTTCCTCTCCTCCGACCATCCAAAGCAACGTCAAAAGGAGTCTTTTCGTATAAAAATAAGATTTCCCAAAGTTCGAGCTTATTCTCATAGAAAAGGGGAAGATGACTTCTTCCCCTCTTTTTATTGTCAGAGTAATCGGCTCCTTCGCTCTTCTTTGAAAAGACTCAAAAGAATCTATGATGGGTTTGAAGTCTTTATCTAAGAAGGTTTCTCTCATGCTATTTTACCTGTGGCAACCAATCTTCCATCTTTGGAATCAAATAAGAGTATACCATCTGTTTCGAAAGCAATGGCCACTTCTGAACCAAGCGGGTAATCTGAACTTCCAAATTTTACGGAGGTAAGAAGATAATCATCTACTTTTAGACGAATGGTTGTTTCCATGCCAGATGGAAGAGCAGCATAGACTTCCGCTTTTAAGCCATCTCCATGATGAACATGAATGGCCTCTGGACGGATGCCAAGATAATAACGAGTTTTGACTTTTGCTTCATCACCACTTGCTGTAGGAATATGAGGGACGAAATCTCTATCAGAGTTACGTTTCTCAACATAGCCTTTTTCTTTAGAGATTTCTTCTTTCTCTTCCTGTCTATTTTTTTCTAATTTCTCTGCAATCTCTTCAGATTCTTTGAGAGTGAATTTAGCGTCATTTGGCAAAAAGAGGGCATCCATATGACCATTTAAGCCTTTCACTTCAACGCCGTCTTCTTTTTGCTTCACTTCAACCGGAACAAAATTGACAGCAGGATTGCCAACAAAGTCAGCAACGAATTGGTTGTGAGGTTGAGTATAAACAACAAGAGGTGGATCATATTGTTGGATGACACCGTTATTGATTAAGCAAATCTTGGTGGCAAGGGTCATAGCCTCTAATTGATCATGGGTGACATAAACAAAAGTCGCGCCCGTTTCCATATGAAGTCGTTTTAATTCGGCACGCATCTCAAGACGGAGCTTTGCGTCCAAGTTGGAAAGAGGCTCATCCATGAATAGGACTTTTGGTCCTGGAGCAAGGGTACGGGCAATAGCGACACGCTGTTGTTGGCCACCCGAGAGTTCCGCTGGATAACGATCCATAAATTCGCCGATTTTAACAACGCGGGCTACATGACGGAGTTTTAAATCCATTTCTTCTTTGTTTAGACGTCTTTTCTTAGATACCTCCACTCCATCTTTCTCAAGATTCATGGTTTCCTCATTAATCGTGAAACCTTTCTTTAAAAGATTGTTTTTCTCCATCTCCATCTTTGCTAGATAGGAAGTAGACGCCTCTAAGGCTTTTGTCTTCGCTTCCTCTGGAGAGAGGCTCCAAAGTTTCAAAGCCATAAGTTCTTTAGCGGAGAAAGAAGAAATGGTAAACGTATCGATGAGGAAAAGTTCTTCTTTTTTAGCATCCGCCTTTCCATCACGGTCAATAGAGTCTTGATGGCAACGGATGATTTTCTCCGTTTCTTTAGAAAGTTCCACCATCCTCTTCAATCTTTCATATTCGCTTGCGTGAAGTGGCATTACTTCATTGACATTCCCTAAACCGAACATGATGTTCTTATAAACCGTCATATGTGGCCAAAGCGCGTAGTTTTGGAAAAGGAAGCCTACATGTCTTTTATTTGGGGGGACATTAATTCCTAATTCAGAATCGAACACGACTTGATCGCCAATAGTGATTCTTCCACTGGTTGGTGTTTCTAATCCTGCAATCATACGAAGGGTTGTGGTTTTTCCACATCCGGAAGGGCCAAGCAAGGTAATAAACGCCTTATCGGCAATTTCCATATTCAGATGGTCAGCTCCATAAAAGTCTTTCCATCTTTTGGTAACGTTTTCTAATACGATTTTCGGCATTTTAGTTTCCTCCTACGCCTTTATCAATTGAAGCGCCTGTGAGTTTGTTGACGATGAAATTGATAAGTAAAACAGTCAAAATGATAAGTAAGTTAAGAGCATTGGCAGATTGTGGCCAATATTGCATCCAAGAATCCAAGAGCGTGGTTAATAAGGTTGTTTCGCCAGCTGCCAATAAGACAAAGAGAGAAAGTTCACGCATACAGGAGGTAAATGGAAGAATATATCCTGAAATGAATGTGGATTTTTGAATTGGGAAGATAACGAAGAGCATTCGTTTCCACCATGGAGCGTTTTGAATCAAAGCGGATTCTTCGATTTCTCCGGATAATTGCATCATTGCCGAAATGCCACTTCTAGAGGCGAATGGCAAATATTTAATCGTGCCGACAATCACCAGTAAGATGAAGCTCTTCCCGATACCCCATCTTGATCCAATGGCCAAGAAAGCAACACCAAGAGCCATAGAAGGCATTAAATAAGGTAAGAAAGCTAAATTATCTAAGAGTTTGGATAAGAAGGTTCCACGCTTTTTCGCGACCGCATATCCAACTAAGACACCAAGAGAGCCTGCTATGATGGCGCAAAGGAAGGAGAGTAAAAGGGAATTCCCAAAAGCTTTCCATACTTGCGGTTCAAAAATAATTCCGTTAATGCCATTGCCTGCGCTTGTGGTTGTTTTAGAAATCCAGAATTCCAAAGTAAATGTGCTGTAGTCGCCCGATTTCAAACAAAGTGATTCCAAAGCGAATGTTATCAAAGGCAAAACAGAGCAGAACAAAGCCAACAAAATAAGAACCACGCAAATTGGGATGTTTGCCCATTTTAGATTGATATAGGAGATTTGACCTGATTTCCCTGTAACCGTGGTAAAGTTTTTTCTTTTTCCTGTAAACCACTGATTCAAAAGAAGAATACTCACGCCAATAATAATCATGACGATGCCTAAAATGTAGCCCTGTCCATAATAATTGAAATTAATGAACTGCTTCATATAGGTAGTTAGAACTTTAAATTGGCCACCACCTAAATATTGTGGGACAGCGTAAGCAGACATCGAGGAAGCAAAGACCAATAAGAAAGTAGAAAGAATAGCAGGCATAACAATCGGAATTGTAATTTTACGAATGATTTGCCATCTATTGGCTTGGAGAATGGTTGCGGCTTCTTCTAAGTTTGCATCCATATTTTTTAAGATACCGCCAACAAGAATATAGGCGAATGGAGCATAATGTAAGCCAAGAACGATAGCGCAAGGAACCATGCCATAAACCATTCCTTCAGGAACGGAAATATGGAACAAGTTATAAAGCATGCCTCCAGTCCCTGTTCCGATGGAAGGGTTTTGAAAGAAATTCTGCCAGAAGGTGGCCAATGTCCAAGAAGGCATGATATAAGGGAAAACGAAAATAGTCGAAATGATTTTCTTTGCTTTTAAGTTTGTTCTCGTGATAAGAAAAGCGACAATTCCGCCATATAAAATAGCTATGATGGCTGCCAATAAAGACATCAACACAGAATTCAATAACGGTTCCCACAAATACATGGAGGACACGTTTGAGGCGAAAAGACGTTTCCACCAAAATAATGTTGGTTCCCCTATTTTTAAGCCAAATTCGATAACGAAAGGCAATTCCCCCACTGTAACGTCAAATGTGGATCTAATCAAAATAATGGTTGGATAAATTGTGAAATAAAGAAGCGCTAAACAGCCTAGAACAAGAATGGTGTTGGCAGGTACCTTAAAATATTGTCCAATCTTGTAGCAAAGGAGCATTAGCTTAGAAGGCTTCTTTTTTTGATTCATGGATGCTTCCATAAAGACTCCTTATGAAGAAATGGGAGCAGGTCGAAAACCTGCCCCCATAATAGAACGAATAATTAGTTGGCTCTTTTCAAAAGACCATTGATCCAGTCGGTCATGGTTGTTTTGACGGTGTTGATATAAGTTCCGTCTTCCACAACAAGATTTTGTTTATAGAAGCTTAATGGCTTATCTCCTTCAAATTCTTTGATAGATTTATTCGAAGAATAACCGCCAACGGAAGTTTTCCAAGGAGCAAATCCTTCTTCAGTCATCAAATAGTTGGTGAAAAGCATGGCTGTATATGGACGTGGGCCTTTGCTTGCAAGTTGTGCATAGATGGAATACATAAATCCAGCAAATGGAGTAATGCCTTCCATCGTCCAAGCACCTACTTGAAGGTTTTCGGATGTAACAGATTTATCTCTTAATTTAGAAAGAACGAATAATCCAACTTTATCAGCGTTGGTTTCCTTAGAAACACCGGCTGCCATCTTTGTATCAGAAGTATAAGAAGAAGTATCGGCATTTTCTAAGAAAGCTTTGATCCAGCCATAGGAAGCGTTCTTAAGTTCTTCGGTCTTGACGAAATCTTTTTTATAGTATGCCTTATAAGCAGCTTCCATCTTGCTAACCCAGGTTGGGGAGGTCAAGGTGATAAGGAAGTTAAGGTTGACTTGTTCGCTTTCAGGGGATTTGAAGAAGATCTTCCCTTTGAATTTTTCTTCCGTTAATTCCCAAACATTTGTGAATTTTGGTGCAGCTTCACCCTTGGTCTTGTTCCAGATAAAGAGTTTGTTGATGAATTGGTGTGCTAAAGGAACAAGGTCCCCTTCATCGACGTTGCTAGCAAAACGATCAGAAATGTAATTGGTCAACATCGTGGTTTGTGAACGATAGTTTGCTAAAGTAGCTGAGTCTTGAACCAAAACGAAAGAAGCACCATTGGAATTATCACGGGAAGTGTATTCTGTCGTTAAAGAAGAATAGATTTGAGAGTCACTTAATTTGGAACCAACGGCTGTTGTTTCGCTTAAGCCTAATTCAGTGCCATATTTAGCAACGAACCCCTTCATCGCATCTGCAATACGGGAAGTATTTCCGTAGGCTAAGAATTTTCCGCTTTCTGTTTTTGCTTTGGCAAGAAGCTCTTCATCACTCATTTTACGAGCAGCTGCAGCCATTTCTTCAATGTCTTTTGCAGTATCTTCTGTTTTTCCTCCGCATGCTGTTAAAGCAATCGCAGCAAAGCCGACTAAAGTAGTCATTAACAAATGTTTTTTCATTGTTTTCTCCTTATAAAACATTTTGTTTTGAGGACATTACGTCTCTCAAATTTCTTACACAATTTTACTTCGTAAGCGCTTACATATCAAATCACATTGTTACACTTCCTTTACATTAATTCCAAAATTGTCGAAGAATGCTAAAAAATATTTTTTTAATTTTTTAAAAAAATGTTACTTTTCGTTTACTTTTTGACGTAAAAGACATGTTATAAGAAGAGTTTTTAAGATAAGAAATCTTTAATTTGTTTAAGGAAATTGAGTCCTTTTTCTTCATTTTCTTTATTGGTTTCTAAGAACAAACGCATCAGAGGTTCAGTTCCTGAGAAACGTAGCAAAAACCAGTCTCCATTTTGAAGGCGGTATTTCCAGTTATTGTTTAGATGTTCAACGCTTCGAATTTCTTTTTCAAAGGGGAAATGTCCCTCCCCTATTCTTTGAAGAACCATTTCCTTGCTTTCAAAAGAAAGGGAATCTTCTAAAACGATCTTATTAAAATGAGCGAATTTATTACTTTCTTCAATGATTTTCGAAACTGGTTTTCCTAAATTTGCAACCATTTCTAAAAACAATGCCGTTGCAAAGGTGGAATCTTTACCAAAAATATAGCCTCTCATTGTAAGGCCGCCTGATCCTTCTCCGCCTAAAAGAGCGTCGTATTCTCTCATGGCTGCAGAAATATTTTTAAATCCGACGTCTACTTCATGGCAGGCGCAGCCTAATTTAAGCGCTAAAGCGTCTAGAAGGTCACTGGTTGCAATATTCTTGACGATATCGCCTTTCATTCCACGATAAGCAATTAAGTAATAATAAAGGGCTCCTAAGATTTCGTTAGCATCCACGTAATCCCCTTTTTCATCCAAAATAGCAATACGGTCACAATCGGAATCCGTCCCGATGGCTATATCGTATTTTCCCTTCAAGAAAAACGCCTTGTCTTTTTCCATATTATCCTTCGTTGGATTTGGCAATAATCCACCGAATTTGCTATCACGTCCCCCATGGATTTCATCGATATTGGTGAAACCCATGCTTGTTAATATCTTTTTAAGAGTTAATGATCCTGTTCCGTATAAAGGATCTAAAAGGATTTTCGTTTGAGGCGATTTATTTTTTATATGAATAAAAGAAAGGATGTTATTCAAATAACGTTTCAAAGGATAGGTTTCCTCTAATAGGCCTGTTTGTCTTCCTTCTTCTAAAGAACATTCTTCTATACCTGACAAAGAAAGGATTTCTTTTTCTAAGAGGTCGGTTAAAGGTTTTTCGGCGTCCATTCCATCTTTTTCAAAAATCTTGACTCCGTTAAAGTTAAAGGGGTTATGTGAAGCAGTAATCATCACGCCAAATTCATTTCCAAGACGTTTGCTTTCTTCCATGATAGTTGGTGTTGGAGTTGGCTCTTTTGAAAGAAGAACAGGAACCCCATTTCCGAGAAGAACTTCACTTACCCAAACAGAAGACTCTAAAGAAAAGGAACGGAAATCATAGCCGACGCAAATCGGTTTTTTAGCGTTTTCTTGGTGATAGATGTTTGCTAAAGCTTGAGCTATTTTTTTCACGTTTTCTTTGGTGAAAGATTGACCGATAACCCCGCGAAAACCACCTGTTCCAAAACGAATCATATATTTGATGATAGCACTTTTGCACGAAAAGAAAAAACCATCAGATGGCTGATGGTTCGTTTTATTTTGTCTGAATTGATTGAATTTTAATCTCGTTTCCTTCAAGAAGATAAGTGTTTCCCCCACCACAATGAGGGCATTTCTTTCCTTGAGGGACGGTATTGTAGGTTTCTTTGCAATCCTCACAATAGGAGATTGCCTTTAATTCTACAATACTGAGCTTAGAGCCTTTTAAATGCTTAGAACGGTGCTCACAAGCCCATGGCCAAACATCCAACAGATATTGAGGAACCACGCCAGAAACCTCTCCGATTTCCAATGTGACTCCCGCAATATTCCCAAGGTTGTTTTTATCCGCGAAATCTTCAATCTCCTTCACTACATGGAAGGCGATGCCTAGTTCGTGCATTAACGTTCGATTGGTGGAACAGCGTTGCCCGTGTTCTTGTTTGGATCGTTCTTATGCGCTTTCTTGTAAGCCTTACGTTTCTTACGCATCTCACGGGCTTCTTTCGAGCCAGAGTTGCCAATAATCTTAAAGCCACGTTTTAAGGCATATGGAATTAAGCCAGCGATCTTATCATCGGCATTACGCATAGTGGTTGCCTTTGGATGATCACGGACGAGATGAATGGCATCGAAATCGCAACGTGTTGTACAAATACCGCATCCAATACACTTATGTGGATCAACGATAGAGGCACCACATTCTAAGCAACGAGATGTTTCTATCTTCACTTGTTCTTCAGTAAGGGTCTTGCTGTAATCACGGAAGGAGCTCTTATAATCTTTTCCTTCTTCCATGCCGGCTTCTTGTCTTCCAGCATGATCGTAATCATTTATGACAAGGTTATTCTTATCAAGTTCAATGAAGTATCTACGATCACGTCCGATGGTAAGAGAAGCGTTAAATGGAGAAACGAAACGAGCCAAGGATTCAGCTGCTTCATGACCTTCAGCAATCGCGTCGATAACAAACTTAGGACCAGTATAAACATCGCCACCAACAAAGATAGCTTCGTCGGCTGTTTGATAAGTGAATTTATCGGCGATTGGATAATTTCCATGCCAGAAGGTCACTTTGCTATTCTTTAAGAGATCGCCCCATTCGATGCTTTGACCAATAGCGAAGACAATCTTGCTGGCCTTGACTTCAATGGTCTCGTTTTCATCATATTGAGGATTGAAACGTTTGGTTTCAGGATCGATAGTAGAAATGCATTTCTTTAAAATAATGCCACGGACATGGCCATTTTCATCGACAAGGATTTCTTTTGGACCCCATCCTGGATTCACTTTGACATCTTCTGCTTCCGCTTCAGAGATTTCTTCTTTCGTTGCTGGCATGGTCTCACGGGACTCTAAGCAGTACATTGAGACGGAATTGGCTTTGAAACGATGAGCGGTGCGAGCGCAATCGATAGCAACGTTTCCGCCACCGATAACAACACAATCACCTTCAATTGTTTGATTTTGATTTTCGTAAGCGCTTTTTAAGAATTCAACGGCAATTTCAGTTCCTTCGGCTTTATCATTAGGAACGTTTGGACGTTTTCCACCTTGGCAACCAATGGCAATGTAGAATGCTTTATAGCCTTGCTCTTTTAATTGATCGATGGTGATATCTTTACCGACTTCAATGCCACACTTAATTTCGACGCCGAGTTCGCGGATGATTTCCACTTCAGCGTCAATGACGTTCTTTTCAAGTTTATAGGAAGGAATTCCGTACATCATCATGCCGCCCGCTTTTTGATTCTTTTCAAAAACGGTTGGATGATAGCCCATTAAGGCAAGATAGTATGCGGCACTTAAACCCGCTGGACCAGCACCAATAATGGCAATCTTCTCATCAAAGTCTCCATTGACTTTGGCGATTGTCTTTTCTGGTAAGACACGTGTTTTTGGATCAAGGTCTCTTTCGGCAAGGAATTTCTTAACGGCATCAATAGCGACCGCCTCGTCAACGCTTCCACGGGTGCAAGCTGTTTCACAACGTTTGTTACAGACTCTGCCACAAACTGCTGGGAATGGGTTTTCTCTCTTAATGAGCGCAAGGGCTTCATCATAACGGCCTTGATTGGCCATTTTAAGATATCCTTCAACCGCAACGTGTGCAGGGCAAGCCGTCTTACATGGAGCGGTGCCTGTAGGATACGTGTTATAACGAGCGGTATCGCGATAATTCTCATCCCAAGCGTATTTTCCCCAATGAATCTTATCTGGGAGAGGGGCTTGAGGATAATTAATAGGTCCTTCTTTTGTACAAAGTTTTTGACCAAGTTTTACAGCGCCTGCAGGGCAAGCTTCAACGCAACGTCCGCAAGCAACACAGTTCTTTGGATCAACTTTTGCAGTATAGGCACTACGAGAGAGATTTGGAGTGTTGAACAAAAGGGATGTTCTTAAAGCATTACAAATCTTCACGTCACAGTTACAAATATCAAAGATGTGATCTTCACCGTCGATATTTGTGATTTGGTGAACGAAGCCGTTCTTTTCTGATTTCTCTAAGATATCAAGAGCTTCTTCTTTGGTGATATAGTGGGCACGACCCGTTTCAACGGCATAATCGGCCATATCACCAAGTTGAATACACCAATCGTTTGGATCATCAACACAGCCTTCACCGATTTTAGCGCGGGAATAGCGGCAAGAGCAGATACCTGCAGAGATATGTCCGCTATATTTCTTAAGCCAATAGGAAATTTTTTCTAATTTGACAGCTTCATTATTACTCGAAATGGCTTTTTCGACTGGGATAACATGCATACCGATGCCATCGCCACCTTCCGGAACCATAGAAGTAATCTTCGCAAGAGGCAAGAAAGTCATTCTTTCAAAACCAGATGCGACAGCTGGGTTTTTATCAACACGATCAATCGTGGAGTTAAATAGCTCAGCACTACCAGGAACATAATAGCTTACACGATAACGTTTTTCGCGTTTTGGATTGGCACCTGGAATTGGTCCATCATCATTGTAATGATCACCGTAATCATATTCGATGATGCCGTGATAAATGCAATCTTCCAAGGCTTTCTTGAAGACCAATGGATCCATCTTTTTGTTTTTGGCATAAAACTCTTCAAAGGTGTACCAAACTCTTTGTTTGATGCTAAGAAGAATGTCCACTTCATCTTCCGAAAGAAGTTCTCTCATTGACCAAAATTCTGGGCAATCTGTGGTTGGATGCAATTTTGTCTCCACGTTGTCAGTGATTTTAGCGGCGAGCTTCAAAAACTTTTTAGTAAGTTTCTTCTCTTCCTCCGTTTTTGGCTCATATCCTTGCCATTTGGAAATTGTTTCAGGTTTTTGCTTATACTGCTCTGGCATATTATTTCCTCCAATCCTGAATTTTTAAGCTTAAGTAATTGACGATTTTCTCCACTCCTTCACCGCTTTTAGCTGAATAAGGAATAATCGTTGCCTGAGGGTTAATTCCATGAATGAATTTTTCCACTTTTTGAAAATCAAACGGGAAAAACTCCAAAGTGTCGATTTTATTAATCAAAATCAAATCGGAACCCTCAAACATGCTGGGATAATTGAATGGTTTTTCATCTCCATCAGGAAGAGAAAGAATGCAAACGTTTAAGCAAGCTCCCGTATCAAATGTGGAGGGACAAACCATATTTCCGATGTTTTCTAAGAAGAGACAGTCTAAGCTCATCTCTTCAAAATGAGCTAAGCTTTCCCGAACCATATCAACGTCAATGTAGCAAAGAGAGTCAGTGTGCACTTGAAGAGAAGGGACACATGTTTCCTTACTCACTTTTATGGCATCAACATCGGAATCCATATCCGCTTCAACAACGCCAATCCGAAATTCATTTTTCAATTTCTGAATTAACGATATAAGCGTCGTTGTTTTTCCTGCACCCGGTCCAGACATGACGTTGACAAGAAAAAGTTTCTTTTTCTTTAGTTCTTTTCGTAATTCGTCACCGTCTTTTTTAACGGCTTCAAAAACGTTTGTGCCAAGGATAATTGTCCTTCTTTCTTCAACCATTTTCTAACACCTTTGTGTAGGCTGGAAATATTATATATTTGCAAGTATGAAAAAGGTAGATTTTTACGATGTTTTTGGTTAGAGAGTGCTAACTAAAAATAGAGAAAATAAACTTGTCTTTCAAAAAGAAAAGGCTGTCTTTTGACAGCCTAGTCAGTTTTTTCTTAGAAGAGGGATGTTAAACGATGAACGACTCTTTCTTTGCCTAAGATTTCAATGACTTCATGAAGGTTTGGAGAATCTTTGGAGGCGGTCAAGGCAACACGAATGATTTCCGCAGCATCAGAGACGGATCCTTTATAAGCATCTGGATTCTTTTTGTAATCTTTATTGGCAATGGCGAAGCCGTTTGCGGCCGCCACATCTTTAACGCTGTTCCACCATGTGGATTCATCTACGCCATAAGCCATAGCTGAGGCTACTTTTTCTAAGAAGCTCTTTAAGAACTCTTTGCTGAATTTTGGATTGAATGGCAATGGCTCTGCAATAAGCTTTTGATAATCTTCGTCATAGAAGAATCTTGTCGCAGGTTCAATGTCAGAATACTTTGCGTAATCTTTTCTTGGATTTGGACGATCTCTTTCGATGCCTAGAACTTTGGAGAAATAGACAGGGTCTTTTTCAATCTTGGCATTTAAAAGAGGGTCATTCACCTTTGCCCATTCGGTAACGTCATGGACTAAGGTTTCGGTTGGTATTGTGGCGATTGTTTCTTTCGCGAAGAAATTCAATTTGCCTTGGTCAAAGAGAGCACCGTCAAGCGACATCTTGGAGAAGGTGAATTGGAAGTTATGGTAATCGTAGCTCTTATTCGCAAGGGTCCATTCTTCGAAATTAGAGTTAGCAATGCTCATAAGATAAACTAGCAATGCCTTTGGAGGATAGCCCGCCTTTAAGAAGAAAGAGACGGCCGCTTCAGGATCCTTTCTCTTAGAGAGTTTACGTTTATTTCCATGGTCGAGTTTCATAATGACTGGAAGATGAGCGTATTTTGGCGCTTTCCAGTTCAAAGAACGGAAAAGTTGAAGGTGAATAGGAGTTGACGGAATCCACTCCTCTCCTCTTGTAACAACCGTTGTTCTCATGAAATGGTCGTCAACGACGTGGGCAAAATGGTAGGTGGGAAGGCCATCGCTTTTTAAAATGACAATATCCACATCGTTATCGGCAAGTTCAATCGTGCCACGGATACGATCGGTGAATTTGATTTTCTTATTGTGATCGCCCATGGATTTATAACGAATAACCCATGGTGTACCAGCTTTGATTTTTTCGATGGCTTCATCGACAGAAAGTTTTCTATCTCTTGCATATGGGCCATAGTAGCCAGGAAGAATCTTATTGTCTTCTTGGAATTTTCTTAAGGCCCCAAGTTCATCTGCTGTCATGAAATCAGGATAGGCCATTCCTTGGCGAACAAGTTCCTTAATCACAATTTTATAAATGCCAGCACGTTTGGATTGCTGATAAGGTCCATAGTTGCCTTTATCTTCGCCAGGGAAATATCCTTCGTCAGCAACAATGCCAAATTGAGCGAGTTGTTCAATTAATTCATCCGCACTACCAGCGATAGTACGTTTTGTGTCCGTATCTTCCAAACGGAAGAAATAAACGCCTTGGGATTGCTTAGCTAAGGTATAAGCAATAAAAGCGGTAAACAAGGAACCAGTATGAAGGAAGCCGGTTGGCGAAGGAGCAAAACGTGTCACTTGAGCCCCTTCGGGTAAATGACGTTCTGGGAAACGTTTTTCTAAATCTTCTATTGTTTCGGTAACATCAGGGAATAATAATTCTGCTAAGTCTTCGTATGTAGCCATATTCGCTCCTTCTAAATAACGGAAAAGATTATAAAACAGATATCGTAAATTTGCTATTGCGTGTTACCTTTTAGATGGCTATAATAATCCTCGCGTCAAGTGACGTGATGCAGGCGTAGTTCAATGGTAGAACACCACCTTGCCAAGGTGGATACGCGGGTCCGATTCCCGTCGCCTGCTCCATTTTTTATTTCTAGGCCTCTCATTTGATTGAGAGGTTTTTATTTTATCTAAGTTGACCAAGAAAAAAGTGGCGGTTATTTGACCACCACTCACTTTATTATTAGAAAATATTATTGACGATTTTCATCATTCGAAGAATCGTCTTGGTTTTCTTCCTCTTTTTCTTTGTTCGCAAGATCTTCTTGCTGTTTCTTTAAATTAGCGAGGTTCTTTTCGATTTCTTCTCTTTCTTCCTTGGAGAATTGTTCCGTTTGTTTCAATTGATTAATTGCCTCTTGGGCGTATTCCAATGCAGCTTGTCCGAAAGACAATTCATATTTTTGATATAGAAGAATCATCGAGTCAAAATAATAAGGTAAGAAGAAAATAACAAAAAGAAGCATCGTAAGAACTGCAGTTAATGAAATAAGTTGGTTACTTTGAAAATAGGCATTGTTTTGGAAGAAGGAGGAAATGGATTCAATTGTAGTCAATAAATAGCCAAAATAAATTCCAAGTCCTAAAGAAAGGATACTCAAAAGAAGCATTGGCCAAATCACTGAGAAATAATCTTTGTTATAGCCTTTTGTACGTGTGGAACGTAATGCTGCTTTATAGAAAGCGTTCACCGATCTTGCATCCGCCCCTTGTAACGAGAAATGGAAATAAGAAAGAACACCATAACGATAAAGATGGAAAAGGAAAGAGAGAGCGAAAGAAACACTTTCAATAACTCCCGTCCAAGTCATCAAGGAAACCATTGGCTCTGAATTTAATATAGCGTTCATCCCGTCGATATCATTTGCTTGATAGACTTCTAAGAAGTTATTTAAAACGGCATTCATATCCACTCCATTCAAAATGGAAATCTCAATATAGGCTAAGCCAAAAAGAAAGGCTGCGCCTAAAGAAATCAAAAAACTGAATAAGGCGGAACGAACAATACGGAAACAACCAAAACTCACTGGTGAAAAGTAAGACTTAAGGTAAGCGCCAAAACGTTTGTTGTCTAAATCGTTCTTGAGGTGAATGTAAGAATCTGATACCTGAAGGGCAAAAAAGAAAGGAATAATTGCCAAAGGTATGCTAAAGAAAAGACTGAATGGGCTTAAGAAAGCCAAGGCTAAAACGGCAATGACAACAAAAATAAAATTAACAATCCATGGCAAAAGTTTCTTCAAGGATTTGGGATATTCCTTTAAAGAAGTCATAAGAATGCTTTCATTCGTTGAATGATTATTGTTTTTTTCTGGATTGGACATTTTCTTTAATGGTATTTAAATCTTGGATGGCTTGCCAAAGTTGCCTTGCGACAAATGGTTTCACCGGTCTTTTTTCATATTCTCCAATGAATTTAGACAATTCACGGAGCCTAACAATCTTAACAGGAGACGAACCATTTTCAACGGAAACTACATTGCAATCGTTGTTAATTAAAACAATGCCAACCAAAAATTCGCTAGAGATGCCAGAAAGAGAGGACAACTTATTCATGGAATGAGTCACCACTTGCAAGGGGTTTGCAATTTCAAATTTCTTTTCATTTTTCTTATAAACGTAGGAAATTGGTTGAAGAGGATCGATTTTAATGCCTCCATCCACATAGTAATCAATAATGACGTAAATATATTTGTCTCCGCCAATTAAATGATCAATGCTTAATGTTTGAGCGTCTCCTACATCAAAAGCAAGATTGTTTATCAAATAAAAATCATTCATTTTTACGACATGGTTCACATAGTCGTAATAAAAACGTTTGTAGCGAGACGAAAATAGTTTCCTTTGAATAAGAGGGAAGAGGAACCAGAAAAGAATTCCTCCAAAAACAAGAATAGCAAGTAATATGAAAATCGTTAATTTTACTTCGTATGGCATGCGTTATATTTCATCGCAACATCTAGAGCGACTTTGACCATGTTGTCTAAGCCTTCTTGACGTTCTTTTGGGGTAAGAATCTTTTTAAAGAGGAAAGAATCAGAAACGGTACAAATAGCCAAAGCTTTTTTCTTTAATTCAGCGGCAGTCGCATATAATGCATAAGCTTCCATTTCAACACCCATAACACCTAAATTAGCCCATTTCTTCCAAGCTTCTGGACGATAACCATAGAAGGTATCGGAAGACAAGATATTGCCAACATGATTCTTAAAATCGTTGTTTCTTGCCGATTCAACAGCCCAAGAAAGTAAATCATAATCAGCAATAGCAGAGAAAGTTCCACCATAAAGGGAATGTTCTCCCATCCAGTTGCTGTTTGTGCAAGCGCCTTGGCCAATCAAGATATCCTTTAATTCGATGCCTTCTTGATAAGCACCAATAGTTCCAATACGAATAATGGCTTCAACTCCATAACTCGTATAAAGCTCATGAGAATAAATGCCAATAGAAGGCATGCCCATTCCGGAAGCCATAACGGAAACTAAAGAGCCGTCTGGTGCCTTTCCAGTGAATCCAAGGATTCCACGGACAGAGGTGACGAGTTTCGCTTCTTTCAAGAAAGTGGTAGCGATCCATTCTGCGCGTTTTGGATCTCCTGGCATTAAAACAACTTTTGCAAAATTTCCTGCTTTTGCTTCGATATGTGGTGTGGGCATATTTTTCCTCCTAATTGATTAGACTCATTTTAGCCTTAAACAAAGAAAAAGAAAATGAAGATACAAGAAAAAAAGAACCTGATGGTTCTATTTTCCTTCTTCAGAATTAGAAACGGTTGGCTCGTAAGCCATATATTCCGTAAAGATTCTCATGAAATTACCTGGATTCACAGGAATGAGTTCACCTTGGAAGGCAATGCCAATACGACCCGTTTCTTCTGAAACAATAATTGTGACTGAGTCAGAGTTTTCCGAAATCCCTAACGCCGCCTGATGACGAGAGCCATATTTCCCTGTTAAAGCTTGTCTTGTGGATTGGAAGAAGACGGCAGCTCTAGAAATCTTATCCCCTTTAATAACGACTGCACCATCATGTAGACGGGTGCCGACATAGAATATTGTTTCAAGAAGTTCGGCTTTTACAGGGGCGTCTAAATCAACACCTCGCTGTTTAATCACCGTTCCAACTTTTGAAGGATCGAGAATGTTATCTTTTTTCATGACGGTAATTAACGCGCCACGTTTTTCTTGAGACATATCCACAACAGCACGGTAAATTTCGCGATAGACTTTCTCACGATCGAAAATATATTCAGGTTCAACTTTCTTGCCTTTACGGAACAAATCTTTGACGTCTTTTTTCCAATTTGCATTTTCAAAGAAAGAACGCACTTCGTTTTGACTGACAATAAAAAGCAACATTGCAAAAATCAAAAGAATCAAGCAGGCAATCAAGGTTAAGAACCAC
This sequence comes from Escherichia coli, assembly GCA_963630675.1. Lineage (GTDB taxonomy): Bacteria > Bacillota_I > Bacilli_A > RFN20 > CAG-826 > UBA4951. Next base: position 35,996 of record CAVGNR010000011.1, on the reverse strand, counting down.
ATGCCAAATCCTGCAGATATAACAATCAAGATTTCTAAAACACCAGCGACAACCCAAACCCAAATCTTCTTCACGAGTTGGAAAACGGCAAAATCAAAAAGGAAAAGAAAAACAAGTCCAAAAATAAATGAGCAAATGCCAGCAGCATTATCAAACCCATAGCCTGCGAAAGGATATTGGCCATTCATCATTTTTCTTTTCTCCCACAAAAAGCAAGGACTAGGTCCCACGCATGAATAAAATATATCAATAAGTTCTATTTTTTTAAAGAAGAAACGTTCTTTTTGAGTAGAAAAAATCGTAACTTTTTTAAACCTGTTTTTCTATCAATAAAAGTTCATTCTCTAAATATCCAATTATCCCCTGTAAAAACCCTTTATTTATTTTTATAAAGAAATAGCCTCAGTTAAACTGAAGCATATTCTCAAAGTCCTTAACGTACAGGTGTAATGGTAGTTTTAAGTCAGTAATCGTTTCTTTAAAGTTTCAATAAAAGTGATATTCTCTATTTGCGTAATAGCAAATGCTTTTTTACCAGCATAATTAAGGGAAGCGCCCAATGAATAGCAAATGCGCTCATCAATAATCAAGAATCTATCGTGAAAAGCATCGTTAATCTTAACGGACAAGCCGTCATATTGATTGTTGAATGAGTTAACATCTTCTTTAGATAATTTTGCTTTTGACGAAATGAATGAGATTGCAAAAAAATGGAGGAAAAAACATGACAAACAACAACATTCAAAAAGCAAAAGAACTCAGTTGACCACTGTTTTCAGAAAGCGGGATTCAATAAACAAAGGCTGTTTTACACACAAGGTGATTACGGGCTTTTTCAATGCAGTGTTCCTTGTCGCAACAAAACTTATGACAATGAGGAAATCGTTCGTAAAATGGTAAAAAATCAACGCGATATGAAAATCCCGTCCGAACTCGTGCCGAAATGTCCCGTTTGCGGAAAGCCTATGACGATGAACTTGCGTTCCGACGACAAATTCGTCGAAGACGACGGCTGGCATCTTGCCTGTGAACGCTACGAACGTTTTATTAAAGAGAACAAAAACAAAAAAGTTTTATATCTCGAACTCGGCGTCGGAATGAACACTCCCGTTATCATTAAATATCCATTCTGGCGGTTGACCGCGCAAAACCAAAAAGCGCATTACGTTTGCGTAAATATGGATATGGCATACGTGCCGAATGAAATAGAAGATCGGCCGTTGTGTTTTTCGGAAGACGTTGCACTTACGATAAACGCTTTGAACCAGAATTTTAAGTTATGACAGAATTTTACTAGATATAGGTGCAAATGTTGGAACAAAAAGAAATGAAAAACGGCCGCTATTTTGGCGACCGTTGCCCATCCCCATTGAGCTTGGAGCTTTTGGGGGTCTATTTTTCGCTATCCCCATTAGAATTCACAGAGTCGTTTTTTAGTATCTAACATACAAAAAAATATTTTCACACGCGACATTGACAATATAAAAAATGAAAAGTTTTATTGTTGCTTTGCAATAAAAATATCAAACCTAGGAAGCGTTAAGGAAACCTTACCACGTTCATTCGCTATTATGAGACCACGTTTAATTAATCTATCGCGATAAGCTGAACAGGATTTTTGATCATATGCAACGTTTTTAGCAATGTTTTCAATTAGAATAATAAATTTATTTTGCATAATAACTCCGTTTTTGTTAGGTTCGTTAGATAGCTGTAACTTAAAAAAGAAACCTTCAAAGCAAATTGTAGCAAATACCTTAACTTCAGTGTCTTTCTTTACCTGAAACAATACCTCTAAATACTGATTATAATCCCTCATTAGTGCCTAAAATGCATTTAATTTTTTCTTTAACTAAGTCAATATCACTATTTGAAAGAATAGGAATTAATTTTTGAATTTGGTTTGTGTTTTTGTCCCACCATTTTAATTTTTCTAATAATTCAATCATTTCGTCATCAAATCGTTTTCTGATGATTCTAGCGGGATTACCCACGACAACCGAATATGGAGGTATATTAGAGGCTACTACCGCATTAGCGCCAATAATACATCCATCCCCTACATGAACACCCGGTAAGAAGGTTACGTTTTGACCAATCCAAACATCATTTCCAATAACTGTATCACCTTTGTAAGGTAAATCTTCTTGTTTAGGTAATTCTTGTTTCCATCCATTGAAAATATAGAAAGGGAAGGGAGAGGCACAATTCATTTGGTGATTAGCGCCGTTCATGATAAATTCAACGCCTCTACCTATTTGACAGAATTTACCAATAATTAATTTGTCACCAATAAAATCATAATGATGAGTAACGTGCTTTTGGAAATTTTGACCATCAAAATATGTATATTCTCCAACTTTTATATTAGGACAATTAATTAATGTTGGCTTAACATAAACCACGCTTTCATCTTTTGATTTTAGAGGATGAATTTTTCTATAGTCTGGTTTATCCGCTTTGTCCGCCATTAACATCAGGTCTTTAGCCTCTCTATCAGATAAATCCAGGAATTCATTCGCATTTACTTTAAATTCGAGAATCAGTTTAATGACTTTGTCAAAAGACATATCCGTTAAACCGGTTTCAATTTTATTGATCATCGATTTATGAGTGTAGCCTAAAGCTTCTGCAAATTCTTGCTGAGACATGTTGTTATCTAAACGAATCTTTTTAATTCTATTCCCTAATACTTTATATGCCATAAGTTCTCCATTTAATTTGATCGATTTCGATCAATTAACCGTCGATTTTGAGGGGTTTATTTTTTTCGATACGTTTTATTGGTTTGACATTATTTTTATTAAATAATTCTTTTTGCCTATTCGCTTCTTTATTAAGAAGAATTAGTCTATCTTTTTGAGATAACTTTTTAGAAATGAGAATAGAATTTAAATATTCAAGATTGCTAAGTATTGCTAATTCAATAGTGTTTGCATAATCCCTAATATTTCCTTTTTTGTCATAATTTGCTTCTCTCCATTGTTTAGCAGTTTTGCCAAATAAAGCAACATTCAAAAGATCAGCTTCGGTAGCATAAAGATAATTTTTTTGTTCGTTTGATAATTCAACAATGGCCAAAAATTCTTTCACAGCCTCAGTTTGAATGAGATAGTTTAATTTTGTTAACAATCTCTTTCCATCCCACTCAAGCTGTTCAGATTCCTGAATCTTTAGTCGCTGGAATTCCTTGATTATGTAAAGTTTTACTTCTGCTGAAATCCAAGAAGCGAACTCTAATGCAATATCACGATGAGCAAAAGTACCACCTCCATGTCTGCCGGATTTTACTTTTATTCCAATGGCGTTTGTAATTTCTATCCATTTCTTTGGTGAAATAGTGAAGGCATTTTCTCCAGGCTTACTTCTAAACCCCTCGAAATCGGTGGGTTTAAAATTCTCATTATTAAGACGTTCCCAGATTGTCAAATACTGAAGAGAATCAACCCTTCTAATCCAATTCGCTATAGCAGCATTAGGATCTTCTTTGTTTTTAAATCGAGCTATATCGGTTAGACTAAGAAAATCGTCGTCTCCGATACCCGTAACATTAATTTCAATATTTTTAACACTGATTTTATTCATAAAATGTTTCTCCTTTCATCATTATTATTCTACCGTACATATATTTTCTATTCTACCCATAGTAAGAAAAAAGAGATGAAACACATTTTCATCTCACATTTTTTCTTAGTGGAGCACCTGGCGGGAATCGAACCCGTATCATTAGCTTGGGAAGCTAAGGTTCTGCCACTGAACTACAGATGCATGCCTTAAAAGGCTCTTTAATTATAGCGAGAGCCTTTCATTTGTCGACAACGTTTTATTATTTCTTCACGCCTTTAACGATGGCCTTACTAATTTTTCCTTTGTTAACGCCTTTGGAATTATGGATTTGAAGAGTAGCACCTTGGTTCTTGGCCATTCTGGTGCAATATTCTTCCGCTTCAACTTTCGTGTCGAAGAGTTTAATGACTTTATCGCTGCCACGAATGGACACTTTCCATTTATTGTCTAAAGATCTTTTGGAGACGTGGTAAACCTTAATGCCTTCTTTTTTCTCTTGAGGAGCTACTTTTTTAGGGCTTTCTGCTACAGGAGTTTTCTCTTCCACTTTTTCAACCTTTTTTGCCATATGTATTTACCTCTTTTATTGACCTTATTTTAATGAATAAATTACCAATTTACCAGTAACTAGATAAGAATTGCCTCAAGTTCTTTTAAAGAGTCTAAAACGAGCGCTCCTTCTGCTTTAAGAAGTCTTTCCTTGCTTTGATGCCCTCTAGCAATAAGAATGGATGCCCCGCCAATTTCTTTGGCAACTTCATCATCATGAAGAGTGTCTCCAACAAAAACGACTTTACTTAAATCTTGCTTTTGCTTAGAGAAATATTCTTTCGCTTCAGCAATTTTTGAACGACCGTATATGTCTTTAATTCCAATCACACTGTCGAAGAAATCATAGATGCCTTTAATTTTTAATTCTTCTTCAAGATTTTCTTGTTTTGTCGCGGATAGAACAGCCAGTTTCTTTTTTCCTTTAAAAAAAGTTAGAACGTCTTTAACATCCGGAAACAAAGGCAACGATGGGAAAGCGTTTCTGTAGTTTTGATCAAACTCCTTTGCCAAAGCAGGAAAGTCATCTTCTGGAAAATGGAAACCAGACTCAGCGTAATAATCGATCACGGGAAAAGTGAAGATTGAAAGATATTTCTTTTTATCAATGTTACCAGGATGTCCTTTTTCAATAAGCATCTCATTTAAAAGCCTTAAGCATATGTCTAGATCATCGATTAAGGTTCCATTAAAGTCGAATACTATAGTGTCGCAAGTTATTTTTTTCATAGGAGAATATTAAGATAAACAAATAAAAAAACTCAAGTATTCCTTGAGTCAATTTACGATTGGTGGGTAGTAAGAGGCTCGAACTCCTGACCTTCTGTACGTCAAACAGATGCTCTCCCAGCTGAGCTAACTACCCAACCGTATTTCACGACTTTCGCAAGTCGCTTGATTATTATAGTGATGAGCAATTATTGAAGCAAGGGAATTTTCAAAGTTTTCTTCCCTTAAGCTCTTTTCTCTTCAAAAAGAGCCGACCCATGTATGAAAAAACGCGCCCATAAGACGCGTTTAGAATGCATAATGTTTTATTCTGCAGCCAGTCTTCTACCCAAGACGACACCCATGACAGAAGACATCATAAGTCCTCTTGTCCAACCGGAAGAATCTCCTAAGCAATAAAGATTCTCAATATTTGTTGTTAAGTGTTCATCCATCTTGATACGGTTCGAATAGAATTTGATTTCTGGAGAGTACAAGAGAGTTTCACTTGAAGCAAAGCCAGGAACGATATGATCCACCGCTTTAATGAATTCGATGATATCGGTCATTGTTCGATATGGCATTGCGGCAGTAATATCCCCTGCAATCGCATCAGGCAAGGTTGGAGTGATATTGGAACGGTTCAACTCATATTGCCAAGTTCTTTTGCCGTCTAAGATATCACCGAAACGTTGAACCATAATATGGCCATTTCCAAGCATATTGGTTAATTCACCAATCTTTTGAGCATAAAGGATAGGTTGGTTGAATGGCTCTTTGAAATTGTGGGAACAAAGAATGGAGACGTTGGTATTTGGGGATTTCTTTTCTTTAAAGGAATGACCATTAACGACAGCAAGATTGCCATCGTAATTCTCTTGAGCGACAAAACCGCCGGGGTTTTGGCAGAAAGTACGGACACGGTCTTTGAATGGACCACAATAGCCAATAAGCTTGGCTTCATAAAGGTTTTTATTAAGAGGTTCCATAACTTCGTTACGAACTTCGACACGAACGCCAATATCAACTGGCCCTGGAGCGTGAGCGATATCATATTTAGAGCAAATCTTTTCCAACCAGTCTGCGCCTCTTCTACCAGCGGCGATAACAATATCGTGGGCATAGATTTCTTCTTCGGTTTCGGAATGATATTTATGGGCTCTAACACCGATGCATTTCTTGCCGTCTAAAATAACATCGTTACATTCATATCCGAAACGAATCTCCACGCCATTTTCAATTAAATGTTTTTCGATGGCCAAATAGATGTCATGGGCTTTTTCTGTGCCTAAATGACGAATTGGGCAATTTACCAAGCGAAGACCGGCTTCAATGCTACGAAGACGAATCTTACGAATTTCATCGGTTTCCGTTTCACCTTCAATATGTTTATCAGCTCCGAAAGATAAGTAAATAGAATCAGCGTATTTAATAAGTTCATCGATAGTTCCATAACCTAAAAGTTCTGGAAGAGCACCACCAACGGAAGAAGAAAGAGAAAGTTTTCCATCCGAGAAAGCACCAGCACCAGAGAAACCGGTCGTAATCGAGCATGGATCGCAGTGCACACACTTTCCAAGTTTGGCCTTAGGGCAAGAACGGTGTTCCACGCTTTGTCCTTTTTCAATCATTAGAATCTTCTTTTTGCTGCCTTTTTTTAGCATTTCCAACGCAGTGAAAATACCTGCGGGGCCGCAACCGACAATAATTACATCATATTTGTTCATGGTATCAATATCCCTTAGAGAAGATACACGCTTTAAAAGGAATTTTAAAGTAAAATATCAGTCTCTTTACACCAAGAAGAATTTCAAGAAAGAATGGTTGACGAATTATGGATGATAGAGTATTCCATTTAAAGGCCTTCGAAGGGTTACGCTTAAGTTTCTAAAACTCAGAAGGTAAGGAATACAAAGAAATCTATTTTGGCATAGAGAAATCATATTGATGTTCTTTAGGAAAAATTTTCTTTCGAATTCGACCTAGTGTATGCCCTCTTTTAACAAAAAAGCCTGACACAGATATCAGGCTCAATCTCAATTTTTGGTGCCGACAATAGGAATCGAACCTACGACCCACGCGTTACGAGTGCGTTGCTCTACCAACTGAGCTATGTCGGCGCGTTGATAAATATAAAACAATCCAGGGTTTCTTTCAAGAATATCAGTATTCAGACTTAAGGCGCGTGACGGTGAAAAAGGAAGCAAGCGCTTCGAAAATAACAGCAAAAGGACACAAAAGAGCAAGGAACGCTTTCAAAGATGGCTCGGCAATAAGCATAAGCATTGGAAAGAAGCCATTGAAAATAATCGCCAAAATCATGAAAGCCAATGCCAAGTTTCTTAAACCGACATAGGAAACATATTTTCCTATAAGGAATTGTCTCAAACGAATGTAAAGCAAAATGCCAAGAACGAAAGCCGCTATACTGCCAAAAAGGAAGCCCACATTATAAAGAATGCTCCAAACCGAATTTCCAAACATTTTTTCGAAAGAACCATTGCCAACCAAAAAAACGAGAATGAAGTCACCAAAATCCCAAAGGATGTAAAAGACAAACATCAGAATCCCAGAATAAGCCAAAGTCGTTCCAGAAACGGTTCCGCAAAGAATGAAAATAAACGAAACAAGAAGGATAAGATAGTTCCAAATAGAGCCGAAAACAGAATACCCGTCTTGTCTATTTGCAATCAAAAGATAAGCAATAGCACCGACAAGTAAAGCTAAACCTATGGAAGCAAAAGTAATCGAAAGATACTTTTTATAATGATATTTCAATTTTTGAAGAAAAACGCCCTTATTCATAATATGGATTGTACACTTTTTGCACTATAATTGAAACATGATTGATTTCAAATTTTCTCATCAAGAAACAGCAGAAATAAAACAAGAAGAAAAACAAGTTGCTTATTTAGCTAGAGATAACTTTTCTCCTTCCGAAAATAAGCCTTGGTTTTTAACCATGTTTTTGCAAAAGACACCTATAGGGGTCGGCTCTTTTTTAGAAATTGATCCCGAGACATGGGAAATAGTTTCTATTACCGTGAGAGAAGATTGTCGCCATAAAAAGGTAGGAAGCTACACCTTAAAATTTATGGAAACAAAAATCAAAGAATTAGGTGGAAGATGGACAATTGTTTTTATTCCCTTGCAGATGAAAGACTTCTTTTCAAAAAACGGTTATCACGTTTCTAATAATGGGGAATTTATTGAAAAGGATGGGGACATGTATCTAAAAATGGCCAAATTTCTCTATCCTAAAACCTACCGAAGTAGAACGAGTCACTAATATTTATACGTGATGTTCCGTTTCAAAACGGTATAGGTCGACGTCTTCGTAAGGAGGAATATCCGCCTTACGTTTACATATCTCAATTTGTTTTTCAGGCGTATCAATTCCAGGCAATTTTGGCAAAAGGACAGCGTGTTTGTCTTCGAATTCGACCATGACACCATATTTTTGAGAGTCTAAATCGGTAATAGACAGAACAGGGATAAGGTTCCTTACAACATCCACGACAATAATGAGGCTATCCAGTTCTTTTTCACTTAAAGGTTCAAAACGTTCATCCTTATAAGCAGCAGCCACTGCATTAGCAATAATTTCCTCTGCCAGTGTTTTTTTCCTTGGTTTGATACTGCCAATGCATCCTCTAAGTTCTCCCTCACGATAGATAGTGACGAAAACGCCTGCTTTTTCTTTGTTGAGCTCTGGAGGTAATGTTTGTGAAGGCTTCAGAAAACGTTTCGTGGCGATAAAAGTTTCAATGGCTTGACGAGCCAAACGAACATATACGTCTGCCCTATCCATTCTTTCTTTGGCTAAGAGACGTTCTCTTTCTTGATAGAGATTCAAAAACGCTCGGGATTGGTTTTCTCCTTTCGGGGTAAAACAACAAAAGCCATATCCTGTACCGTATGGCGCTTCATGAGACAAACGGAGACAATCCACATCTTGTCTATCAAGACAGCCAGCAAGAATCGTGAATGAGGCATGTCCGCATTGAATGGCTTCCCCAAGCAAGAAACGGTTAAACGATAAGAGTTCTCCAAAATTCGCCTTTGTCATGATGCGCATGATTTGCTCATCATATATGGCCCCTTCTGGGCGATAGCCATAGGAAGCGGTCCTCGATTGGCAATGTGAGAGGTCGCCTGAAGCAATTACCACCGCTTTTCTTCCTAATTGATTCACCGAAGATTTAATGATTTGTCCAAAACGGTAATGTTCCGCTAAAGATTGTCCAGATACGCCTACACGAACACTTAAAAAATCACGAAATTCACGATTCACAAAATATAACGGCACCATCGTGCCATGGTCCAATTCATCTTCTGTTCCATTTTCCGTTCCGCCCTGCAAACGATTCATTTTGCATTCTCTAGAGATCTCACGAGCAAGGATTTTGTCATAGAGCATACGGAAAGAAAGATCGGGAGCCCCATATTTCTTAAACGAGCCTATACCTACATCTCCATCCGCTATTTGGAAAAAATCCGCATAGCTTTCAGCATGAGGCGAAATCCAAATAATCGTATCAGGTTGAAGCTGAGCAATTTTCTTAGCGATCAAATTAAAGGAAGTAACCGTCGCAGACAACTTGCTTTCTTTTCCCTTACCGATTTCCGGAATGGCAGATATTGGGTGAGGCACCATAAAGGCGGCTAAGATAGGCATAATTAAAATAAATCCTTTTTCAAATAGACGGAATCTTCTTTGGTGATCTTCCGTATTGGTTTGGCGGGCACCCCATAAGCAAGATACCCATCAGGTATATTACCAACAACTACACTCCCTGCGCCAATCACACAATCATTTCCAATATGAGCACCAGCACAAATTGTTACATTTGAAGCGAGCCAGCAATTTGAGCCAATCACAATTTTCTTTCCATATTCCTTATCGGTCATTCCATGTTCACTCATATACTGGTTTCTTTCCTCGGCTAAAAGAGGGTGAAGAGGCGTGTTGATAGAAACGTTAGGACCACAATATACGTCATCCCCTATATCAACTTCGCATACATCAAGACAAACAAAATGAAAATTAGCATAGAAACGAGCCCCTGTATGAAAGTTAAAGCCATAATCAAAATAGATAGGACCCGTTAGGAATGAATCCTCCCCCAAATTCGGAAGAAGCTCTTTGAGAATTTCTGTTCTTTCTTCTTTATGAAGTTCATCTAATTGGTTATAACGAAAAGCCAAAGAATGCGCTTTATCCCTTGCCTTAGATAAAGAAGGGTCACCCGCATCATATAGTTTTCCCTGACTCATTTTTTCTAATTCGCTCATTTCCATAATTATCATCATTCTAAAAGAAAAGAGGAAAAGAATGTAGCAAATCTAAGCATCTTTTCTTCCAAAGAGAGGTTTTTCTTCCTAGAATGTTAGCTATAGGAGCACGCTTATGAAATATACTTGCCATCACACAGATAAATGGATTTTTGCAAATACGGATCTTGCCGAAGAGCAATTAGAGAAGAGCTCTAAAGCGTTAATTATCATCGCTGGAGCTTCTTCTTCAGGTAAATCTTTCTTAGCTGCCTCATTGAAAAAGGCTTTTGAAGGGGTGGGTAAACGTTGCCTTACCTTTTCATTGGACCAATATAACTTCGGTCTTTCGGGAATCATCCCAAATAAAGTGAATTTGAATTATTTTCATTCTTCTTTGGAGAATATGCCTGAAATTATCAAACGTATTAAAAAGATTATTATCAATGTTCCTTTCGATAAGAAATATGATTGGGGCACTCTTCCAAAGATTAAAGAAGAGATTAAAGATCTTTTGCCTAAAGATAAATTGGACGTCTTCATACCCGCTTTAAATGAAGAATGGAAGAAATTGAACTTCGATGAACCGACGGTTTACAACCTTCCTGAAGCAGCGGAAGATATTAAACTTCTATTTGATAATCAAACTATTTATGCAAAAAACTATTCTAAGATCACCAGTGAAAGGATGCCTAGTGACGTTCTTTGGGATGGCAAGAATTATGACGTTATTATTGTCGAGGGAATCTATGCTCTAAACCCGAATTTCGTTACACGGGTCGCCTCTTTTTCACCTGTAAAGAATTTTATTGAAGGAAATCCTAAGACTCTTTTCCTTCGTAGAATCATCCGTGATAAGAAACTCACCTCCGCAAGTAGCGCCTTTACCATCAGCCTTTATTTCAAATATATTTTGGATTCCTATCGCAAAACCATTTTGCCAAATAAAAGCCAAGCAGATATCGTTCTTGAAAATGATTTCTCCTTCCATGAATTAAGAGAAGGTGACTTATACACCTCAAGAGACACCTTCCCAGTAGAAAATATCGAAGCCATGAAGCAATTAAAGAAGGACTCCAAGATCGAAAGCGTCTCCTATCAAAAAGATTTCTATTTCACTGTCCCAGGAGAAAAACTAGAAAATCAAAATCTTTTGCGTTTCCGTGAAAGGTCTTTGGATGGAGGAAAAACCTATATCCCAGGATCCCTTGTTCATAAGGGATCCCCTAAGTTCCGTATGGATAATAAAATCATTCGTCCTATCAATGTCTTACTGGATGAAAACGATATCTCTCACGTTTGGTCTTCTAACGATGAAGTCATCTTTTCTTTCCTAGATAACGGCTTTGAAATCTCTAAGGCTGAGGAGAAAATTAAGACCCGTTTAAATTACAAGGGACAAGAATTTTCTCTTTATGAGGTAAGAGGCAAACAAGCCTATCTCGAGATCGTTTCTTCCCCAAAAGAAGATGTTATTTCGGAAGTGAAAAACATCGTAAAATAGCCCCCTTCATTTCTTTATAAAATTTTTATTTAAAAAATATTTTTTAAGCATTGACAAAAGATGTGAAATACCTAAAATAGTTCGCATGCAAACCATTTTAAGGAGGTACATCTAATGTTCAAATTGTTCAAAAAATTTCGACCTTTAGATTGGGTTTTTATTCTCTTAATAGTTGCTTTAACGGTTCTTCAGGTTTGGTGCACAATGCAATTAACCGATGAAATTGCGAACCTCATGAGAGAAATCACCTATATTGGCTATCAAAAAGATCCATCTTTATTAGGGGATACAGTTTACGCTTTCTTTAAGTCATGTGGTTCTGATTGGAACGTATTAAAAGAAAGAATTTCTGCTGTTCCTGGTTTAGAACCAGCCATGGTTGAAACAATTACAAATATCGCGGACGCTTCAATGAGCAAAGTTTGGGTCCACGCCGGATATTTTGCCTTATATGCTCTTTCCTATACGCTTACTGCGATGTTGATTTCGGTTATCGCTTCAGCAGTAACGGCTCATTTTGCCACCAAAATTCGTAGCGATATCAACGAAAAAGTATCCACTTTCTCTTTAGCGGAAATCAATCGTTTCTCCACTGCTTCTTTAATTACAAGAGCAACAAACGATATCGAACAAATTCAGATGTGCATTCTCTTGATGTTAAGAATGGTATTTGCTGCTCCTGTCACTTCTATTTGGGCTATTTGTAAGATTCAAGCTTCTTCAAACGAATTAACCTTAACCACTATCGTCGCAATTCTAGTTTTGGTTGTTGCCTTATCTGTCATTATGATTTTAGTCCTTCCAAAATTCAAAATTTCCCAGCAAATCGTGGATAGATTAAACGGAATTACGCGAGAACACATTACTGGAATCCGCGTTGTTCACGCTTATAACGCAGAAGAATATCAAGAAGAAAAATTCAAAAAAGCCAACGACGATTTAACGAAGTTGAACCTCTTTACTTCCCGAGCAATGGGCATCTTAAATCCTGTCATGACCATTGTTATGGATGGAGTGACAGTAGGTATTCTTGCTGTTGGCGCATATGTTATTAACCAAGGGAAAGCGGATTATGCCACGATTTCCTCTTTCTCGACTTTAGCCGTACAAATCGTCATGTCCTTCATGATGTTATTAATGATGTTTGTTCTTTGGCCAAGAGCCTCCATTTCCGCAAAACGTATCAACGAGCTCTTAGCTACGAAAGCCTCTATTCAAGATCCAGAAAAAGAAGCAGCTCTTTCTAGTAAAGGTGAGATTGAATTCAAAGACGTTTCTTTCCAATATCCTGATGGAGAGAAGCCAATCATTTCCCATCTATCCTTCCATGCCAATGCAGGGCAAACCATCGCGATAATTGGCGCGACTGGATGTGGTAAGTCTTCTCTCGTGAATTTGGTCTCACGTTTATACGATGTAACTTCAGGCGAAGTAAAAATCGATGGAGTCAATATCAAAGACATCAAACAAAAAACCTTGCGTTCTAAAATCGGATTCGTCCCTCAAAAAGGCGTTCTTTTCTCTGGTACGGTTGCCTCCAATATTGGTTTTGGGGTTGACGCTCTTAGCGAAGAGAAAATGAAAAAAGTCGCGGATATTGCTTGTGCAAGTTCTTTTATTGAAGAAATGCCAGATAAATATAACGCGCCTATTGCTCAAGGAGGAACGAACGTCTCAGGTGGACAAAAGCAAAGAATTTGTATCGCTCGAGCCTTAGCCATCGATCCAGAAATCATGGTCTTTGATGATTCTTTCTCCGCTCTTGATTTCAAAACAGATTTACAAGTTCGTGAAAACATCAAAAACTCTTTGCCAAACGTAACGAAAATCATCGTCGCCCAAAGAATTGGAACCATCATGGATGCAGATGAGATCATCGTTTTGGAAAATGGTGAGGTCGTCGGACAAGGCAAGCACAAGGATTTGTTGCATACTTGCTCCACTTATCGAGATATTGCTTTATCACAATTATCAAAGGAGGAATTAGGTTTATGAGCCCACGTCCAATTTTCGGAAAAGCGAGAAAGAAATTAACCAAAGAAGAAAAAAGAGAAGCCGCCGCTAAGCTTCTATCTTCACTAAAAAAATATTTCCTTCCTATTTTACTTGCCGCCATCTTCATTTTAATTAACGTGATCCTTGCCGTATTGGCTCCAAATTACGTTGAAGACTTAACAAATGAGATTTCTGACCATGCTGCAACACGAACGATTGATATGACCTTGGTTGGAAAATACGCTTTGATTTTAGGTTTGATGTACGTTTCTTGCGCTATCTGTTCTTATCTTTCTTCTTTTATTGTTGCTACAGTAACCCAACGTTACGCAAATTCTTTGAGAAAAGATATCACCAAGAAAATCAATCGCCTACCTCTTGCCTATTTTGATGGAACACAAATTGGAGACGTTCTATCCCGTGTTACAAACGATGTGGATTCCTTATCCCAATCGATTGATACCGCCGTCGTTTCTTTGCTTAGCGCTGCGTTTATGTTGGTCGCATCCCTCATTGGCATGTTCATTAAATCCTGGCAACTAGGTTTAATTGCTTTGATTTCCATTCCACTTATGCTTTTGTTTATAGGCATGATTATGAAGCTTGCTATGCCTCAATTCTCAAAGCGTCAAAGTCAAATTGGCGTCATACAGGGGGCCGTTGAAGAGAAATTCTCTGGTCAATTAGTCATAAAGTTATTCAACGCCGATAAGAAGGAAAATGCCGCTTTTGAAAAGAAAAACCAACTTTTAAAAGAGTATATGTTCAAAGCCCAATTCTTTGGTGGATTAATGATGCCTATGAGCAGCTTCATCTCTTATTTATGCTATGGAGCCATTATCGTAAGCGGCGGGCTTTTTATCGCCAACGGAATCGGTGGCATCACTTTAGGAACGATTGCGGCCTTTATGATATATGTCCGTCTTTTCCAACAACCATTTGCCCAAATTGCCCAAGCTTTAAATACCTTGCAAACAGCTTTAGCGGCAGGGAAACGTGTCTTTGACTTCTTAAAAGAGCCAGAATTATCTAACGAAGACCATATGTCTTATAAGTTGTTGAAGGAGGAGGCTCCATTCACTGGAGAAGTTCAATTCAAAGATGTTTCTTTCTCCTATGATCCAAGTAGAGAGATCATTCATGATTTTTCCGCTGATATTAAACCGGGGATGAAGGTGGCAATCGTTGGTCCTACGGGAGCGGGAAAAACCACCATGGTTAACCTCCTTATGCGTTTCTATGAAATTAATGGAGGCGAAATTTCGATTAATGACATCTCCACCAAAGAGATGCCTAGAAAAGAGATTCATGACATTTTCGGTATGGTCCTGCAAGATACGTGGGTATTCGAAGGAAGCATTCGTGACAATCTAATCTACAATACGAAAGGCGTTACCGATGAAGAGATTCGTGAAGTCCTTAAAGAAGTGAAATTAGATCATTTCGTGGATACTTTGCCAAACGGTTTAGATTATTACATCAAAGACACAAACAGTATTTCCGGTGGTCAAAAACAACTTCTTACCATCGCTAGGGCAATGCTTAGAAAGTCCCCAATGATGATTCTTGATGAAGCCACTTCCAACGTTGATACACGAACGGAAGAAGTCATTCAAGAAGCAATGGATAAGCTTACGAAGAATAAGACGTCCTTTGTTATTGCCCATCGTCTATCTACAATCCGCAACGCCGATATGATTTTGGTGATGAAAGATGGTAACATTATCGAGCAAGGCAACCACGAAGAACTGATGAAAAAAGGCGGTTTCTACGCCTCCCTCTATAATTCTCAGTTTGCCTTTGAATGAAAATATGAACTATAAAGACCATTTGATTACCGCACGTAGCGAAAACGACGAGATTAAAGCCATCGCCATCACTAGCAAAGATCTAGTGGATTACAAAAGAAGCTTACAAAACCTTTCTCCTATCAGCACGGCCGCAATCGGAAGATTGATGTCTGCCGCTTTAATGATGGGGCATTGGTTAAAAAACGGAAGCGATACCCTCACATTAGAAATCGCTGGAGATGGTGAATTATCCCATATAAGTGCAATTTCCAATAACGCTGGAGAAGTCCGTTCTTACGTTTCTAATCCTTCCGTTATCTTGCCTCCAAACCAAGCGGGGCACCTTAATGTTGGTGGAGCTATCGGAAAGGGCCATCTCATTGTCATTAGAGATTTGGGCTTAAAGACCCCTTATATATCGCAAATCGATTTACAAACCGGCGAAATCGCTGAAGACCTTGCTTATTATTTTGCTCAATCCGAACAAACCCCTTCCGCTATAGGACTTGGTGTTCATTTCGATAAAGAAAAAGTCGTTGTCAATCACGCTGGCGGTTTCTTAATTCAATTAATGCCTAACACTTCCGAAGAAACGATCTCCATTTTGGAAAACAATTTGAAAACCATTCCGTCTGTAACAAAGATGTTAGAAGAGAACGAAGATTCTCCAAAGGCGATCTTAGAAATCGTCATGAAGGGATTAAATCCTCTCTTTGAGGAAGAAAAAGACGTTTCTTGGAAATGTAACTGCTCTTATGAAAGAGGCCTTCGTGTTCTTTCTTCTTTGCCAAGCAAGGATCTTCAAGATTTAATTAACGAAGAAAAACCAGTGGATTTGAACTGCAACTTCTGTGGAAAATCCTATTCTTATGATAAATCCGTTTTGCAAGGGATACTTGCTAAAAGGGAGGCGAAACATGAATGATTCTTTCTTTGATGTAGAACATGGAAAAATGAATTGGAGGCTCTCCTCCTTAGAAAAGGAGACCAATCATCCTTTTTTGAATTTCTATGTTCTTCATTATGATGTTCTTAAGGAAGGTGTTCTTAAAGAGCATCGTTACTTCCTTGCGTCAAGAAAAGAAGAGAATGGCTTAAGACCTTTCATTCATGACTATTCAAATCCAGATGCTGTGGTCATTGGCTTATATCGTTTTCGTGAAGGGAAGTTAGAAATCCTCCTAACGAAGCAATTCCGACCAGCGATAGGGAATTATGTGTTTTCTGTTCCGGCCGGGCTAATAGAAGGCAAAGAAACCCTAAATGAGGCGGCTCTTCGTGAAGCGAAGGAAGAGGTTGGCGCTTCAAAAATCGAAAACATTGAAGTCCTGACGCCTTTTAGTCCCACATCAAGTGGCTTAACCGATGAATGTAACGCCTTCCTTATGGCGGAGGTGAAAGAAACCACTTCGACTTCCCTAGAAGAGTTTGAGGATATAAACTCCAAATTCGTTCCTATCGATCAATGCCTAGCTCTCTTTAAAGACCCTAAATACATCATACCCCTACACGTAAGAATTTGGCTGATGTATATGGCTGAACGTTTCAAAGCAAAAGAAAATGACTGACCAGCGCCAGTCATTTTTTATAAAATCAATTGCTTATTAAGCGTGAAGAGCGCTTAATTCAACAAGACATTCACATGGGAAGTCAAGTTTCTTCCAACCTTCGATTTCTTTCAGATTGATAATAGTTAAAGCGCCAACTGGAATAGCTCCTGCTTCGCGAATCAATTCCCCTAACGCTTTCAAAGAACCGCCAGTGGCAAGAAGATCATCGACTAATAAAACACGTTGCCCTTTCTTTAAAGCGCAAGCGGGTACTTCGATTTTCGCTTTTCCATACTCCAAAGAATATTCGATGGAATAGGTTTTTCCAGGGAGTTTTCCTGCTTTTCTAGCCATAATGAATCCTAAGCCCATTTTATAAGCTAAAGCAGAGCCGAAAAGGAAGCCTCTTGCTTCAGGGCCAATGATTACGTCTGGATGATATTTCTCTGCCATCTTGGCTAAATCATCAATCGCACTCTTAAAAGCGGCAGGGTCGGCGCATAAAGGAGATACGTCTTTAAAAGAGATTCCAGCGGTAGGAAAATCTGGCGTAACACCAATGTATTTTGAATAGTCCATTTTTTTACCTCACAAAAAATTATTATACAAATAATTATCGCGGTGAAAAGGGAGTTTTTTCTTTTTAAAAATCTTCGTGAAATATTCTCTGTTTATGATATATTAAAAGGCTGAAAAGAGGCATTTATATGGACTTATCTAAGTATCCCAACGTCACCTTGCTTGACCATCCTTTAATCAAGCACAAAATCAGCATTCTCCGTGATAAGAACACGGGGACAAACGAATTCAGACGCGTCGTAAAAGAAATCGCGATTATGGAAGGCTATGAAGCCTTACGTGATTTGCCAACGCATTTAGTTGAAGTAGAAACTCCAATTGAAAAAAGCATGCAGCCAATGGTCTCTGGCAAAAAATTATGTTTCGTCCCTATCCTTCGCGCAGGTTTAGGAATGGTCGATGGTATGACGGAACTCGTCCCATCCGCAAAAGTTGGTCATATTGGTTTATACCGTGACGAAGAAACACACATTCCTCACGAGTATTATTGCAAACTCCCATACGACTTAGAGGATCGTGAAATTTATGTTGTTGACCCAATGTTAGCAACTGGTGGTTCAGCAATTGACGCCTTAACCCTTTTAAAACAACATGGTGCCAAACATCTTCATTTCATCTGCATCATTGCAGCCCCAGAAGGTGTTGAAGCCTTTGAGAAAGCTTTCCCAGAAGTTCCTCTCACCATTGGCGCATTAGATCGCGAATTAAACGAAAATGCTTATATCTGCCCAGGATTAGGCGATGCCGGTGATCGTATCTTCGGAACCATTAAATAAGTCGCATAAAACGGAAGCGCTTGAAATATAGCGCTTTTTCTTTGTGCAGAATATGAAAAACCCCCTACTTTTGCAGGGGATTTTTGGTTTTTAGAAACTATTTTTGTTTTTCGGTTACGGTAACAACAACCGCTTCTTGCTCGTTCTTTTGACTTGTTTCTTGGGAGGCAGCAAGAACTTTCATTCTTTCTTGTCTTCTAAGCTCACGTTCTTTGTCGGAGGCATCATGATGCGCCATCACGTTAAAGGCTAAGAACATCAAGGCGACTGAACAAGCGATTAAGATAAAACCGAACCAGCGATAGTCCATGCCAGTTGCCGCTTGAAAAGCAGCATTACCGGTCCAATTATCGCTATTCTTCTTAGGTAAATAATCAGAAATAATGCCTAAGATGATCATGATAATTCCGCCAAGAGCGAGTGCACCATCTAAAGTGCAAACGATGCTTCGCCAAACTATATGCCATCTTTTGCTATGAACTTTTCTTGTTTTAACTGTTGTTTCTGCCATGGTATCACCACTTTGCTATTAATTAAGCAGCCTTATTTTCTGGGGCAGCTTCTTGACCACCGATTTTGTTGTTATTCGCTTTAGCTTGTTCGATGAGCTCGTTTAATAATGGAACATAAGCATCACGGAAAGCAGGTTCAACTTCGCTGACAAGTCCGCCGACTGCACTTTGGGTTTCGCGAATGACATCGCCAAAGCCTTTGCCAGAAGGTAAATCACGACGGCCAGTCATAAATTCAACAAGTTCGAAAACTTTATCTTGAACACCCATGAAACGGGCATCAGTGATACGGGAGTTGGCACGGACCATATTTAAATCGCCAATGACTTCGTTGATATCATTGCCAATAAATTTGGAAGCGGCACTTTCTTCGCCTTTTGCTTCACGACGGGCTTGGTTATAGTCGCTGAAAAGTTTGATTAATTGATTAGTAAGAGTGAGGAACGCGACAGTGCGATACATTCTTTCTTCTAAAAGGTCAACGTTTTCAACTTGGGCTAAATCAACGTTAGGATTGTTTTTCTTAGCATCAGCAATGATTCCGCGAACCATTCCTTCAATGTTTTCATGAATTGGGAGAACGCCTTTGAAAATTGCTAAATGTTGAGCATGGTCAACACGTAAGCCATCTTCAGCTGCTTTTAAAATGGTAGAGCCTTCGCCATAAACTTCTTCATAGAAGTCACGGATCATTTTCTCTAATTTTTCACCATTTTCACCGGAATTGGTGATAATGCTCTTTAAAGGTGTATTTTGATCGAGTTCGATGAGAATGCTTCTCTTTTTCTCGTTATAAGCATCCATATCATATTTGTCTCTTGGAAGAGTGTACTCAAGAGTGTCTCTAATCACCACTTTGTAGTGCTCGAGTGTGGTGATTACTTCTGAAATTTGATTCATTAGTGTGAAATCCTTTCTTCAAATATTCATTTCTTTTCTTTGGAAGTTTTTGTCTCCGCCGATGGATAGATATATTCTTCCAAATCGTAGAAATGTTTAATTGTTGTTTTGGCGTATTGACGGACGCTTAATGGAGCGTGTGACATGCAATAACTTTGATCATGGTAGGCTTTAAACATGGAAATATCATTTCCAGAGTCGCCAATGACTATAACATTATCGTTAGAAAAGTGGTTGTAATCAAGATAAAAAGATATCCCAGAGGATTTTGTGCACCCTTTTGGGGTGATTTCAATAACTTGATTGCTGAAAGCGAATTCCATATCTGGGTAACGAACCGCTAACAGCTTGGTTAATTCTTCTGAACGACGTATGGATTTTTTGGATGGTCCAACGAAGAGAAGAACTTTGTATACTTGCCCTTTTTCTAGTTGTTCGTAGAAAATTTTTTCACTTTTGGTCGCTTTCTCACGATATGCCCCTTGGCTTAACTCGTAAAGACGATATCCAACACGCGGGAAGAAATTTAACATGGAGATGTCCACCACGAAGTTATAGTCCTTGCAGAAAAGGGAAATAAACATCAGTCGTTGTTCTCTACGAATTTCCGAAAGAGTTTTTTTGAGTTTCTCCGCGTCAAAAAAGTTTTCTTTGATTAATGTGCCGTCTGATTCAACAAAAGAGCCATTGCAGCCCACTACATCCACTGGGCAGCCCAAAACTTCACGAACTTTATCCGCGAAATAGTGGCCCCTTCCACTAACGATTAATAAACGTCCGCCATCTTCGATATAGCGTTTAAGGAAATTAATGGATTTTGCTGGAATAAGATTTCTTTTTCTTTTCGGGTAGAAAAGCGTTCCGTCTAGATCTGTTGCAAGTACTTCTGGTGAAACCATAAAATTAATTTTAATACAATAAAAGCAAAGTGGGGAATTTTTCTATTGTTATTGAAAGATCACTTAATTCGGTCAACGAAAGTTTTGGTTTTTTTCACCGCTTCCTTAAAATCATCAAAGTTGGTTTCGCTTGGAGAGTAAGCGACAAGGAATTCATATTCTTTCTGATTTCGGATAAAGAAAACTAAGTCAATATATTCGTAAATCTCAAGGAGGCCTTTGTAAGAAGATTCATAGGTCTTTTTAAATTCTTGCTCATCGAAAGAATGGCCATCCGCTAAAAGACGAAAACGATTTCTAGCAATAGAAAGAAGCTTGCCAGCGAAAATGTAATAGACGGTAATTTTATACCCCATTAGATGTGCTTTCTTTATGTACTCAATGTGCTTAGGATCGATAAGGCTTGAGGTGGACACAAAAGATGAACCCCCTAATAATCCCTGGTAGAGTGGTTCAGCGGGTAAGGATTGCATGAAGGAATTTTTGAAGCATTGAGCAAAAGTAGAGCGCCCACTGCCATCCACCCCGCAGACTAAAATCAATTCTTTACAATTCTGATTTTCTTCCATGACGAGTTACCTTAACAACTTGCATTTTGGAGTTCATATATTGCTTGGCTCCATTCTTAAATTCATACACCAAATAACCATCTTCAACATAGGCGATTGGAATGCCTTTTTTAAAGTTATTTTGACGCACTTTTTCAAACCCATATTTCGACGCTTTGTGGGTAAGCAAATAAAGATATTTTTTGTATTTGGTTGACGAAGATGAACCGAGGTATTGGCTGATCACTTTCTCCCCTTTTCGATAAGAAAGGTAATAGTAATCGTGTCCATTGATTCTCTTTTTAGTAAGCGTCTTTTTCATAACACTATTTTAAACCCTGCACAATTTATTAGGCAACATAATTATTTTGTTGGTTAAATGATAATTTTAAAAAAGAAAAGAGTTCCGAAGAACTCTAATCTTTTTCATTGTTGATTTTTTACGTTATTTTAAATCGTTCTCAATTTCGATAACGCCATAGCCGCCATCCATTCTCTTATAGGCAACGGCAATTTTATTATCATCAGAATCAAGATAAACGAAGAATGTATGACCTAATGCATCCATTCTTGTAATAGCATCGTCAAGGGTCATTGGATCGAGGTAGATTGACTTAGTTCTAACAACTTCTTCGTTCTCCTCTTCTTCCTTCTCTTCTTCAAGATTTTCAAACGCAATTGAACGTCCTAAACCAAGGCCTTTTCCAGCGCTCTTAGAACGGTTCATTCTTGTCTTTAAGCGGCGCATCTGATCTTCCAATTTATCAATGGCTAAATCAACTGCCGCATAAAGATCATTGTCACGAACCTCAGTGCGGAAATCCATCGCTTTGGTGAAGATTGTAATCTCCACTTTTGCGCCTACGTTATAGGCGACAACGACTACTCTCGCAAGCACTTCGTCAGTGTCTTTGACGAAATACTTCTCCATGCGAGCGAGCTTCTTTTCTACGCTTGCACGGATAGAGTCGGTAATCGAAACGTTCTTACCGACAATCTGAACATTCATATATGTACCTCCCGGGACTTAAATCCCTTACAACTACATAATAAAGAAGGCACAAAAAAAGTAAATAATAGATATTTTTTCTTTAGATGCCATCTAATGAATTTCGTAATTGTAAATTTGTAAACGCTTACATTTATATAATGAAAGCCCCACCTTTAGCAACGAAAGGTGGGGAATTATGCATTAGAAAGGGGGTTTAAGCGTGTTTTTTAAAGAAGGTTTTTAATTCATCAACCTTATCAAGTTTTTCCCAAGGCAATGAAAGATCCGGTCTTCCAAAAGCACCGTAATTTGTTGTATCGGCGTATTTGAAAGAAGGCTTCCTTAAAGAGAAGGCATCAATGATGGCGCCTGGTCTAGCATCGAAGAATTTATCGACGGCTTCAAGGATTAATTCGTCTGGATAATGTTTTGTGCCATATGTGTTAATGCCAACAGATAAAGGTTTTGCTACACCAATGGCATAGGAAAGTTGAACTTCCAAACGATCAGCTGCACCAGCGGCAACAAGGTTTTTGGCAATATATCTTGCATAATATGAAGCGGAACGATCAACCTTAGATGGGTCTTTGCCAGAGAAGGCTCCTCCGCCATGTCTAGCAGATCCGCCATAGGTATCAACGATGAGTTTTCTTCCTGTTAATCCTGTGTCTCCTTTAGGGCCGCCAATACAGAAACGTCCTGTTGGATTTACCAAATAAGAAAAGTCAATGTTCATTCCAAAGGATTCTGCGACGGGGATCATGATATTTTCATGAACGTATTTTTTAAAATCATTCAAATTTGTTTCTTCATCATGCTGAATAGACATCAAAATATTGTCAATTTTAGGATTTTTTGAATCGGTATAATCAATCGTGACTTGAGACTTCATATCTGGTCTAGCATGTTTAAATTCCCCATTCTTTCTTAAAATGGTGGCAGTTCTCACAAGCTTATGAGCAATGGAAATAGGAAGAGGCATATAACCTGCGGATTCATTTGTAGCGTATCCGAACATGATTCCTTGATCTCCAGCACCCATTTCCAATTCATTTTGACGTTCAATGCCCATATTGATATCAGGGGATTGTTCTTTCACTTTGACAACAATTTCACAAGTATCCGCGCCAATGCCGACTTCTGGAGAAATATAGCCAATTTCACGAAGGACGTTTCTTGCAATTCCTTCATAATCAATATGGCCATTAACGGTGATTTCTCCACCAATAACGATATATTCAGTGGTCGCAAAGACTTCGCAAGCAACGTGTGCTTGCGGATCTAAACGGAGACATTCATCAAGGATAGAGTCGGCAATCTTATCGCAAACTTTATCTGGATGTCCTTCGGAAACGGACTCTGAGGTAAATAAAACTTTTTGCATATATTCTCCTTATTACAAGAACGAAAAACCTCCCACACGTGGTGGAAGGGAATTTACCTTGCCTCGAGCATCGCTAGGGCGTGTGGAGCCCTCTAAGAACAAGCACTTACCATCGATTTAGATTGGAGTTGCTAGCGGTTTTTTTCAGTCCTTAGGAACCGCTTCTAGATACTCGACTTTCGTCGTGGATATATTCTAGGGAATTATCTTCTTCATTGCAAGGAAAAACGCCCCTTACGGAGCGTTATTCATCAATGTATCGACAAGCCCATTTGGAAAGGTTTTTCTAGTTCTCCAAAATGATTCTTATAATCATCTTCTTTTTTACAAGAAGGGAGGAAGGAGAAACCTTCAAAAGACCATTTTAGGTGATTCGCAATGAGCTTTGTCTGCTCTTGAATTGGTTTTAAGGATTCAGGATTATCCGAAGCCATGGAAACAAAGAGCAAGAGTTTTTTGTTTTCAATGTTTTTAAAGGATGCGAAACGGTCAATTACGTTTTTTAAATAGCCACTAAAGGAGAAAAAATAAAGAGGCGAAGCAAGAACGACATAATCCGAAGACAGAAGAGATTTTTCAATCTGATTCATATCATCGTGAATGAGTTCATCTTGAAAACCGATGCTGTCATGAATATTCATGAATGCAACGTTATAAACAACCACTTCATTCTGAGCTTTCTTTGCCCCAGCAAGAAAGGAATCTACCATTGCGGAAGTATTTCCTTTCAAATGAGGAGAGCCATTTAAAATCAGTATCTTAGCCATTTCTTTGTGCTTTATAAGCCATTAAAGCTTCCGCAATTTGGTCAGGGCAAGAAGTTTTTGCTTCCCTTGTGGAAGGACAAACAATTCCTTTTAGCAAAGAGATAACTTCATCAATTTTTCTTCCCTCGACTAATTTAGAGATGCCTTGGGTGTTTCCTGGGCATCCACGTGTAATTTTCAAAGAAAGAATGACATCCCCATCAAAAGTGAATTCAAATTGCCTTGAGCAAACATTTTTTGGAGTGTAAGTAAAAGAAGTAACAGCCATCTTATTTTTTATCAACAATTGTTCCGTAAATGGTTCCAAAAGCTGCTGCAGCATTGCATTCATCAGTATCGATATGCATAGCTAAAGAGAACTTTTCGGAAACACGGATAACAACATCATCATAAACGGTTGCACGTCCTGTGCCATCGATACGGACAGAGACGATTTGGCCATTGCTAACGCCAAAATCTTCAGCATCTTTTGGTGTCATATGGATATGACGTTTTGCCACAATAACCCCTTCTTCGAGTTCAATCTCGCCTTCAGGTCCTTTGATCGTGCATTTTCCAGAACCAGCAATATCGCCAGATTCACGCACAGGGGCAGTTAAGCCAAGAGTACGAGCATCGGTGAAAGACACTTCGACTTGATTTGCTTTACGCACTGGTCCAAGAATAGAGAACATAGCGCTTGGGCGAACTCCGTTTGGATCTTTCTTGTTATAGCCAATAACTTGGACTTTATCATTAGACGCAAATTGTCCAGGTTGGGAAAGGAATTTGCGTGGGGTTAACTCATGTCCTTTGCCAAAAAGAATTTCAACCGCTTCTTGGGTTAAATGGACGTGACGGGCACTTGTTTCAACAATGAATTTTAATTCAGACATTTAAATACTCCTTACATATGTCGTGGATATTATAGAACAGTAAGAAAAAGGTTGCTCTTCATTTTCATTTTTTTGTTCTCTATTTTTAAGAAAAAGTCTACACTAGGTCTAGTAGGAGGGAACGCCCATGGAAGAAGAGAAAAAGCCTGAAAACGAAGTAAAGAATAACGATATTGAAAAGATTGACGTTCCTTTGGATGAAATCACCTCTGAAGACATCACGGAAGCTTCATTCGACAGCGAGCTTTTGTTAAAAGCAATTCATGACCACAATACGGAAGAATTAAAACGCATTTTTGACACCATTCCAGATGCGGATATTGCAAAAGCCTGCGAAGAATTGGATATCAAAGACGTCATTACTTTATTCCGTGATACCAAATCGGAGCAAAACGCATCTTTATATGACGAATTGTCGCAAGATATGAAAGAGTCCCTTGTCCAAGCCATGACAAACAAGGAACTTGTCGAATTAATCAATAAGCAATATGCGGACGATTTGGCGGATACAGTCGGAGATATGCCCGCAAACCTAGCGAAAAAGGTCCTTGCTGCTGCCGATCCTGAGATGCGTCAAGATATTAACCAGTTATTAAAATATAAAGAAGATACAGCTGGCGCTATCATGACCACCGAGTTCATCGAATTAAAAGAGGGATGGACGGTGCAGAAAGCGATTGATCATATTCGCAAAAGAGGTCGTGAAGCAGAAACCGTTTATACAATCTTTGTGAAGAACGAAAAGAGAAAGTTTGTTGGAACCGTTGACTTGGATGACTTAATTTGGTCTAAATCCGATCAGCTTCTTTCGGACATCATGAATAAAGACGCGCCATTCTGTCACGTGAACACTGACAGAGAAGATGTTGCAAACATGTTCCGTAAATATGATTTAAACGCCATGGCCGTTTTAAACGAAGATAATTGCTTACTTGGTATCGTCACAGTCGACGATGCTATGGATGTTATCACTCAGGAATCGAACGAAGATATCGCTCATATGACCAACGTCGTTCCTTCTGAGAAGACCTATACGCAATCCACTGTTTGGGAAAGTGCAAAGAAATGTATCCCTTGGATTATTGCTTTGCTTATTTTAGGAACCTTTACAACAATGGTCTTAAACCGCTTGGAAGCGCAAACCATCTTCGTTTCCTTACCGATTTTGATTTCCTTTGTTCCAACCTTGATGGATACGGGTGGCAACGCTGGTGGTCAGACCACCGGTTTGATGATTCGTGGTTTAGCTACCGATGAGTTTGGACCAAAAGATACGTTAAGAATTCTTTGGAAAGAGCTTAGAAGTGCTTTGATTGTTGCCTTATTCGTTTCTATTTTTTGTTTCTTCTGGGTGAGTTTAGAACAATACACTGGCATTGTCTCCTTAGGAGAAGTCAGTGACCCATCTGGTAAGTCTTTCGACTTTACAAACTACCATATTTGGAATGGAACTGTCTTCACCGGAGAAGATGCCGGAGCATTTGCGGCACACGCTTTCACTTTCAGCGCTCTTGTTTCTCTTACGATGTTCTTTGCGATTTCCTTTTCCAAACTCATTGGAACTTGTCTTTGTATGGGAGCAGCAGCCCTTAAAAAAGACCCAGCTCTTCTTGCTCAACCAATGTTAACAACGGTAATGGATGTCACAACTTTGCTCATCTATTTCGGTATGGCATGCTTGTTCTTCCCGACATACGCTTAATTTGTATCATTTCTTCTTGCTTATAGAAAAACGTTTCCTTATAATAAGGAACGCTGCGGGAATGGCGGAACTGGTAGACGCGTACGTTTGAGGGGCGTATGGGATTCCCATGTCGGTTCAAGTCCGATTTCCCGCACCACCATAGATTTTATCGGCACTTTAGAGCAATTTGTACACTTGCTTGTACTCTTGACAAGATACTAAACAGGAACATATGGGAAAATAGAGTGCTTGAAAATATATAGAAAAAGCAGTCAATAAACGAATAGTTCATTCCGAAAGAAATGAACTATTTTGTTTTATTGCATTTTTTCGACATTGCAAAAATCACTTTCTTTTTTGCAAAGAAAAAAGCCTCCCATCAAGGAGACTATTTCATTCTTTTTCGTTTCAATAATTTTATGTAAGAGTTTTTGAACTCTTTCTCACCTCCAAAGAATTGAATTTCAGTTTTGGAGGCCAATCGATGCTCGATTTTTATAGAAATCAATTTCATTGTGCAAACCAGGTCGGCTACCTGAAAAAGCCTATAGTCAGAAGGAGAAACCTTCTTGAACTTCACGTTTTCAAGTAACACGCCAAAAACGGATGTGAGCAGCCTCCTCACTTGGGCCTGCCCATTGTCATAATAAACCTTAATAACGTCAAAGCTTTGGAAATAGTCGAGATGGTTTTTTATGATGGCCGACAATTGTTTGCTGAGTTTCAAAACGAGTTCAATGTCATCCTCGATATGTTTCTTTTCTACGCAAAGGGTGTCATATTCGATGTCTGCACTTCTGACAAATGACATCATTCTCATCAAGATTTTCTTTCGTGTATCACTGGTTTCATTTCTGAATTCAGCTTCGGATCTAATAATCGGGCCGCAATGAACACACAAATTCTCATAGCCTATTTCCGCCAATTTTCTTTCTAGGTTTGATAAGTTTTCGGACAAATCGTTAGTTTGTTCATGGAAGACTATCGACACAATATAAAAAGGGCAATGATAATCATATTGTCCAAAGTCTCCGGACTCATCAACGAATACGCTAAGTTCTTTCATAAAATAAAAGGCGGAGGACTTCCCCGCCAAACGTCAGGTGGACCCGGATCTTTCGATCAGCCCATTTACGGCAGTTTAATGTGATGCCGAGCACACTGATCAGGCGGTTTTTTTAAGGTATTTCGCCCAGCCTTCAAGATCATGGAAGATTTTGATTCGCCATGCCGAATTGCGGGGAACATCCCCGCTGCTGATGGACCCGGGTATTTCTACCAGCCCATGTACCCTTCCGGGCAACTTAAATCTATCAAAGTTTCGACCGGTTTGCAAGAGGGGCTTTCCCATATTTTCCCAACGCTTCCTAAATAGATAAAGAAAAGACCCCCTATTCGGAGGAGGTCATCTCTTTGATTGTCTTATTGTCCATTCCGGATTCTCTCAGCAATTGGCCGAGGTATCTCGAGTCGACGGTGTACCCAGCCATCTGGAGTATCGCCATCTTCTGAGCCTTGGAGAGCCCTTTGAGGCTGTTCACGTATGCGACAGCCCTCTGCTTCCTGCTCATTGTCTTGGTCGCCTCAAGCGAGCTTATATGGGCGACGGCGCTCAGCAGCGTGCCTAAGTCTTTGTAGTTGGCGTAAGCCAATGCGGAGGCTGCGTTCGTCGGGGCTTTCTTCGTCACGACTTTCGCCAATGAGGCTTCCCTGTAGGAGGAATAGAGTTTCTTGATCGCCTGCGCCTTCTCCTCGTCGGACAATGAGCGGTAGTAATCCGTCTTCACCGTCTTCGCGAGCTTGGCGTTCGCTTTCTGATAGTATCTCTTCATCTCCTGCTTGCTTGACCAGGATATGGTGACGTCATCCCCTTTGTCGTCCTTGTACGTCGTCGCGACACCGCTCGGCTTTATGTCGTATCCTGAGTCGGATAATGTCCTGAGCTCGACTTTCACATCGTCGCTGACATCCCCGACCCTCTCATAGAGAGCCATGTCGAAGTTGCTCTTGTATGAGGTGTTCGCTTTCTCGCTCGCATAAAGGAGGTTCTTCGTCTCGACGGCTATTTTCGGGTCGAAGGATGAGAATGCCCCCACCGTGTAGTCGTAGATGTTCTTGAGAGGTATGCCAGCCAGAGACGAGGCGGCAGTGACCGTGTCTATGAGAGCGGTTCTCGGAGTGCCTTTGCCGAACTCTCCCAAGCCTTTGAGGAGGCTCGATAGAGCGGATAGCCCATAGAGCTCGACTTTCCCCTCATTGTATTTCATGGCGCTCATTATGGTCTCGTAGAACGGCACGACTGATCCTAGCCCGTTGTTCAGCACGTCGACGACCGTGTCGCCGTCTATAGGGCTCTCATCCCACTTCTTCTTGCCCCTCACCCTTTGCGATAAATCTTCTATGAGGTATTTGAGGCAAGCGCCTATCAAAGTGGCCGCGACGCCTGCAGGAAGCCTTCTCTTGATGATGGCGTTTCTGGTTGCTGTGGCTTTGGCAAGGACGTCCTTGGCGTAGCTGATCTTCGCCTCGCTTGCGTTTGCGGCCGCGATGACGCCTTTAGCCCATTTGATGAGCTTCGAGCTGGACTGGAGCTGGCTGATGTCCTTCACGAGCATGGAAGCGCCTGCGACGGTGTCGGACTGGAATGTCCATAAGCCTTTGACTATCTGCGAGTCGCCGCCCATGAACCTTCCCATCGACGATTGCGATTTAGACATCTTCTCGGCGGTGGATTGGGTTTTGTTGACGTCCGCCTGCCATATCCTGACCGCTTCTTTTATCTGCTCGGCTGCGCTCATTTCCGGATGGGCGCTTTTCACGTACTCGAGATCAACCTGCGCCACCATGAGCGATGTCGCCTGGTCGAAAGTCGAATACAGCGCCGTCATCTTCTGGCCTATCTTGCCGATTTTCCCTTTAAGGTCGGCGTTGGCGGCCATTGATGCGACGTCGTCGTATCTGCCTTTCCATACGCCAGTGTTCTTGATTGCGGCGATGAGTTCCTTGTTCACCCATTTGGAAGGGTTTGCCACGACTTTCATGACGTTGGAGAACCCGACCTCGTGCCCTTCTTTGAAAAGAGAGAGGAAGTTCTTCAGAGGGTTGATTGGCGAGAAGCCGAGCGTGGCGTTGACGGAAAGGGCCTGCATCCTTGTGAGAAACGCATCGCTTCTGACGAGCTCGTTGTCGTTGGCGGCCGTGATGAAGTCGCGGAGCATCCTCGTGCCTTCCGCGCCCAAAGAGGATTGGAGCCTCGTCGTTTTGCCGTCTTCCCCCGTCACGTTCAATCCCAGGAGCCTGAGGAAGTCATTGGATTGGTTCCTAAGGTTCATCTCGCTCGATACCTGGGACATGTAATCCTGCATCCTCGTGAATGGGTCCGCTGCCTCGAGGACGACCATGGCTTGTGCCGCTTGTCTTGCCTTGGTCACATTCCCGTTCTTGGCCGTTATGCCTGATGCGTTCTTCTCGAGCGCCTCGATGGAATTCGTCCTGGCCGTGGATTCGGACGCCTGGCCTCTCGGATAGTAATCCGTCTTGTTGTCGGCGACCGTCGTGTCCCCTGTGGTCTTGAGCTGATAGTCTCTGAGTTTGTTGAGGTAGGAGTTCTCGGAATGGTCGTTGTAGAAGGACGTGAAGACTTTCTTCCCTCTCTCTATGAGGTCGTCTCCGAGTATCTTCCCCAGTTCCTCAAAGGTGGAGGTTGGGTCGTATGCCATCGTGGCTTTCCCTATCCTTATCTTTCTCGTGTCGGTCTTCCTGGCGTTGTCCATGAGGCTCCTCGTCTCGGAGTCCGAAAGCATGAGATAGGCGTCGAGGACCTCGCCCTTCGTCACTTTCTCGCCGTTTATCGTCACCTTGCCTGAAAGCTCTTTGGTGAGGGATTTTATCTCGGCGCTCTTCTCAGGAAGGTATTTCTCCTTCATTGCGTAATAGTCGTCGTAGTATCTCCATTTCGATTCGACGATCGTGTTCATTTCCTTTTGGAGCCCGCTGTCGTTGTATCCCATCAGCAAGTCGCCGGCATCGGAAAGTTTGACCTGCTCATTCGCGAAGGTCACGATCCTGCCGTTCGCCTTCCCTGGGTCTTTGCCCAAAGCCTCATTTATGTATGAGACCTCTGAATTGAGCGACGTGGCTCTTGAGCGGAGTTCCACTCTCTTCTGATTCGCTTGATCGCTTATCTGGAAACGCAGGGCTTTCATCACCCTGGTCATGGCTTTGACCTGCTCGAGGGTCATCGATTTGGAGTTTTGGTCTCCGCCATTCGCTATGAGATCGAGGTCTCCGAAAAGCGCATCCGCCCTCTCGGCGTCGAAATTGACCAATTGCCCGTTGTCGTAGATTCCTTTGAGCGTTGCATAGGCGTCATTCGCCCATTTGGCGTATGACTTCTTCGCAAGGGAGAGCCCCGAGTTGTCCGAAGCCCTTCTCCCGTCTTTGAGGAGGATGTTGTAGCGAGGGAGCGATTTGGCTATCTTCCTTATAGTTCCGTCAGCGGCGGATTCGTCGGCGTATTTCGATTGATCTATCTTGAATTGGCGCTTCGTCAGTTCGGCGTTCTTGTTGAAACGGTCGACTTCCTTCGCCATGTCTATGGTGTTGCTTAGCCTCTCCCTGAGATATGCTGTCTTCCTCTCGAACATCTCTCTGGTCTTGGCTATCTTGCTGTCATCCGCCCCATCGACCAGTTGCTCGTGAAGGTTATGTGCTATGCCCCTAATCTCATCAAGCGTCTCGGAATCGACGAAATCGGTTAGTTTCTGCGTCTTTCCTCCCCTTTGCTTGACGGTGGCGTTCTTGAGTGAGTCCTCGAATTGGGCGTCGAGCGTCGAGATGGCGCTGTCCCTATTCAAAGAGGTGTCCACCCCAGCGGAGTATCTCTTCCCTTGCTCTCCTCTTGAGGAGAATTTGACGCTTACGTCGGAGTCAACATTATTGTTAATATAGCTCTCTACGAAACTTGCCTCGGCATTTGCGTAGTCGGTGGCCGTCTTTAGATTGACCTTTTTGTTCGGGGCGGCGTCTTTTAGAAGCTGCTGATTGGACTGATAGGTCTCTTCCGCTTTCCTATAGGCTTTTGTTCGCTCATCAGACGTGGAAGGTTTTTTATATGCGTCGGAAAAGTCTTTTGGCTTGCCGTTATAAGGGCCGCCATTCCCATTGTCTCCGTTGTTTCCGCCATCGCCGTTTTTATTTATTGTTGGGTTTTCTTGAGTTTGGCTTCCTTGAACATTTGCGTCATCTCGGCCTCGAATTGCTCCCGAGTCCCCGTCTTGAATCCCATTTCTTCCGTAAAGATCTGATCTAGCATCTCTATCGTTATATCGTTCGTTGACTGGGAATTTGGTGATTGTGCTGTCTTTTTCAAGTTTTCCATCTGCTTTTAATTTATCACAGTATTTTTTGATTTCAAGTGCAAATGCCTTTGCGTTTTCCGGATTTCCATCAAAATCATACTGATACGACTTAAGGAACATGATCTTGTTGTTTGTGACCGTGGCTGGAATTTTGTTCTCTCTAAAGTATTTCTTTATCGCATCCACATCCGTTCCATTTCCAAATTTGATTTGAAAGAGAATTGTTTTGTTTTTAGCTGGCAATGAATTGAATTCCTCAGGGCTGACAAGATTGTAGGCGATTGACGATTCCTGCTGCTGATATCCAAGGTCGGCCATCAAAGACGATGCTAGGTCGGCATTCTCTTGGCTGATGTTGCCCAAGTCGATAGAAAGAGACGGCTCTTGGACAAAATCGTCCGCCGCGTTCTTATATAATCCATCAGCGTTGTCAGCTGAAGCGAAATCGCATCCAGACAATTTTGCTATCTTTTCGCAATTCTTCGAGAATTCGGACAATGTTGTGGAGAAATCGGTTCCGCCTTGCGCATCGCTCTTGTATAAAGGTGCAACAAAAACGTATTGCCTTGGCTTCGATTCATCAGGCTTGTAAGGCAATGGGCTTTTTTCGAGATTGGATACAATAGTCTCTGCTCTTTGTTTTGTTTCTTGATATTTTGTTTTTTCGACTTCCGGAAGGTTCGGATCGCTTTCAACGGTCGTCTTCCCATCATAATTTTCTTTGAATTGAGCCTGAACGTTTTCAACGCTTCCTTGGCTTTGTGTCTCAGTGGTCACATTTTGTGCCTCATTGACCACGTTTTGTGTGTCAAAGGTCATAATATTTGGCTTGTTCGACTCGACCATCTTGGTCGTTTCCCTCATCTCCTCGGCGTATTTCTGAGGATCGCTGAAAAACTCCCTTACGGCATCCTTTTTGCCTTCAGGGACTTTATCCCATAATTTTCCTATTTCCTCGCCTTTTTGGGAGATTTCCTTCAGTCTTCCGGCTATCTCTTCGCATCCATCCCCGTATTGGATGGAATTTATCTCGCCGTTGGCGTATCTTCCGTCAAGTTTGTTGAAGGCATCAACTTCCTTCATGTACTCGCCGTACCATTCAGTTCCCTTGTTTATGAAATCTATCCCCTCATTCGAGTATTTGGCTGAGTTGGCTTTCATTGACACGCCTTCCATAAGGCCGCCCATCAATGCGCCTGATGCGAACGATTTCCCTAAATCTATATAGAAGTCCTTATTGCCGAATTCCTTGAGGGAATCCGCGCCTTTGTAAATCGTCTTGAGGATTGGGTTGAACACGCCTGAGACGACTTCCTCCAAGCCTTCCTGCGCCATGCTTTTCCCGAGTTCGCTGATGGAGAACTTTTTTAGGCCGATGCCAGGCAATGTGTTTTGGCCGAGCAATTTGCCCAAACCCGGGACTTTCTCCCAAGGGATGTATTCCGTGCCTGCCTCGACCGCGCCAGAAGCCAAGCCGTAAAGAAGGGCTTGCCCTGCGTTCGCCCCATCGTTCAAAGCCTCGACGGACGACGAGCCAGCGCTGCTTACGCCTATCATCGCCGTGCTTACGAGCTTCGCTATTTTATCCGCTTTGCCCATTGTGCTGGCTGCGCTTCCGGCTATGCCCCCGGCGAAATTGCCGATGGCGATTGACGGGACCATTCTTCCGAAGCTCTCCGCCATGTCTCCGACGAATTGCCCGACTCCGTTGTTCGTCATGAAGTTGTCATTGAAGTCATATTGGTAGTTCTTCTGGAAATCCTCCTCGAACTTCCCGTCGTCCTGCCCTGTGAATATGTTCCCCAAGTCGCCCCAGAGATTGCCCCAGTAATCCCCGTCGGCGTATTTGCCCTCAACGGCTTTCTTGCCTATGGAAATAGGATTCATGTCGCCGTAGGTCATCGCCCATTTCATGGCTTGGTCGCTCATGTCGTGCTTCGCCCAGTCCGTGTATGGCTTGCTGTCATACCATCCCGTGACATCGCCAAGAGCGCCTATGGCGTTTGCCCCTAAATCGGCAAAACCCTCAAGGAACGAGAAAAGACCTTTGCCCATCCTGTAGCCGATGTTGTCGATGCCGCCCATCACTTTCTGGAACTGGCTTTTCCCATCGCTCTGCGAGTTGGAATTCGCCTCGCTTATTTGCTCGGATGAGCCTTGGTTGACTATGTTGCCGCCTTGGTATTCGTTCTGCTTCTTCTGATTGAGAAGGGCGGTTAGATACGCCGCCCTGTTTGGTGTAGCCATCTAGCCTCCCTATTTGACGGGCTTGCCGTCTCTGATTTCCGCTTTGCTCTTGGCTGAGCCGTATTCGGAGGAGGTAGTCGCATACCATTTGCCATTGCGGTAGATGACGTATGCCACGTTGGTGTCCGAGGCCTTGCCGTTCGTGAGTTTCACGACCATTCCGTCTTTGGCGTATCGGTCGGCGTTGTTGAAGAGATAGCTGATTTCCGATTGGAGGCCATAGTTGTCGCCGATGTTCGCTTTCTCGCCGTTCGACATCGTGAGGTTGTTCAGCATGTCCGCTGCGTCTCCATATGAGTTCCCGCTGTATCTGCTTTGGTTGGACATCATCGTGTAAAGAGCCGTGAGCTGGTTTCTGTCATCGTCGCTCATGTTGTCATACAAACCGCCGGAAAAGCTTCCGTCGTCGTTCTTGGTGATTCCGTAGGTCTTGAGAACGGCGTCCATATCGTCGGTGTTTTGGGCTTGGCTGAGCAATGTAGTGAGGTTCGTGAAGCGGTTCTCGGCGCTTTGCTCGTTCGCCTTTCTCTCGTTGGCGTCGATGTCCAATCCTGTTTGGTTGTAGGCTTGGTTGGCTGAGTTCATGGCGTTGATGTAGGCGTTCTGGATGCCATTGCCGACAACGCCTGCATACCCGGTTCCAGCCATCCCTTGCGCTGCCATCTGCGCCCTTGAGGATTTCATCGCCGCCTGCCTTGCCGCCGCCAATTGGATTTGGTTGTCGAGCAGGTTCTTGTAGTTCTGCTCCCTTAGGTCGTCGTAGTCTTCTTTGGAGGTTGGCTGAATCGAGCCTGTCCCAGAGTCGCTTCCATGTGTCGAGCCGCCATTGCTCATAGCGCTCGTGTATGTTCCCGATAGGTCATTCTCGCTGACTCCGTTTGTTCCTGAGTTCGCTTGTTCTTTTCTTTTTTTGATCAATTCATCAGCCATATTCGTAAGCCTCCATTTTATGTGGCTCTACGCCACGATTGATATTATTATATATTGATGGAGGATTGTTTCAAAAAGAAAAGAGGCCTCAAGGGCTTTTCGCAGCTCTTTTGGCCTCTTTTTTTCATCTCCCTTGGGAGATGGCTTTCCAATATAGATAAGCCTTTCCTTCCGGGGCATCCTTGTCGTTCAGGAACGCAAGGGCGATCTTTAGATACGCCTCATCGTTGTCCTCCACGGCCCCATAATAGTCGCTTCGGACCATATTGAGGACGTAAGCGAGATCATACTCATTGAAATTGGAGAAAGAGATATCGTTTCTTTTAGCGATGTCCTTCACCTCATCCAAACCCCAATGGGCTCCTTCCGTGCCGTCCTCGTTCCTCATCCCTTCCACAGCCTCTTTGTAAGAGAATGGGGTGAAATGGGGGCCGTAGACAATCACGCAGAGCGCCTCCTCAAGCTCATCCGACATTTCCGGAAACATCGAGATGACCTTCTTTGCGAACTCCCTGAGGCATTCGCTCGATGCCCTTTCCAAGACGTCTTCCATCATGCGTCCCTCTTAACCCTTATGGCGACGTTCGTCACATTGAGGGCGATGGAC
>CAVGNR010000010.1:0-95847 GCA_963630675.1 Escherichia coli | reverse complement strand
GGGCCCGGCAAGCAATAGCTTTCATGCCAAATTACACAAACTTATTGTCACTCCCTTGTTTTGTCGTTAGACAAAGTTTTATAAAGAAAAAGACCCATATAAGAGGCAATTCTCATACATGGGTCCACTCTTTTCCTTTGGCGCGCCTGAGGCGACTTGAACGCCTAACCGACAGTTTCGAAGACTGTTGCTCTATCCAATTGAGCTACAGGCGCATAGAAACTTAAAGAGGCTTTTTCAGGATATCGCTATATTTACGAGGATAGCGTTTGTCCG
This sequence comes from Escherichia coli, assembly GCA_963630675.1. Lineage (GTDB taxonomy): Bacteria > Bacillota_I > Bacilli_A > RFN20 > CAG-826 > UBA4951. The sequence goes on along the minus strand of CAVGNR010000010.1, from coordinate 95,571 downwards.
TTTTTTTGCCTTTCAGAAGATAGATGTTGCAACGTTCTCCATCATCATTAGGAAGAGAGAATAAAGAAATAGAGGTTTTGCTAACGCCAAGGGCTTTGCAAGCATGCTCAGCATCCTTTAATTCATGTTCACCATGGGCGCCTTTCATGGCAACGAAAGTTCCGTTCACTTTTAGTAATGGCAAAGCCAATTCCGCTAGGATTCGAAGCTCTGCTACCGCTCTAGCCGTTACCACATCAAAGTTTTCTTTATAGGTGCTAGGAAGTTCTTCTACTCTTCCATTTATGACGGTCACATTAGTGAGTTTTAATACATGGGTGACCTCTTCTAAGAAAACGCATTTCTTTTTTGTGGCTTCAATTAATGTATAAGAAGCCATAGGGAAACATATTGCCCATACTAATCCCGGGAAACCTGCGCCCGAGCCAAGATCGGCAACCTTCTTCCCTTCCATAAGAAGAGAAGGATCGGCAGCAAGCAAGCAATCATAGAAATGTTTCTCAATGATTTCCTCTTCTGTTTTGATAGAAGTCAAATTGAAACGTTCATTCCATTCGATCAAAAGATGAAGATATTCATCTAACTTATGTAGGCTTTCTTCACTGATTTGAATTCCTTTTTCTTTAAGCAAAGATGTCATTTCTTCATATGTCATAAAATACCTCTCTTCTTCAATGTAATAATCAAAATGGATATATCAGCAGGATTTACCCCCGAGATACGAGAAGCTTGTCCTAATGTAATTGGGGAGACCCGTGTAAGTTTTTCTCTTGCTTCCATAGCAAGTTCATCAATATGCATGTAGTCTAAATCTTTAGGAAGATGGATGTTTTCTAATTTCATCGCACGTTCCGCATCTTTAACTTCTTGCTGGATGTAACCTGCATATTTCACTTTGGTTTCCAAAGATAAGATAGACGTGTCATCGAAATGGAAAGAAGACATTTCTGGCATTGCGGAAACAATCTCTTTGTAATGAAGGTTCGGACGTTTTAAAAGCTCTAATCCTTTATGCCCAATAGACGTGTCCGTATATCCATTCTCCAGCAAATAAGCGTTGATTTTTTCTTTATCCGAAACATTGGTTTTGCTAAGAATATCGATAGCCTCATCAATCTTTTGGTATTTCTCTAAGAAACGTTCATAACGTTCTTCGGAAATAAGGCCGATGTCATGACCATGTTTGGTTAGACGAAGATCAGCGTTATCATGACGTAACAAAAGACGATATTCCGCACGGGAAGAAAGAAGGCGATAAGGCTCTTCTGTTCCTTTAGTCACCAAATCATCGATCATCACCCCAATATAGGCTTCATCTCTTCTTAAAATGAGAGGTTCCTTACCTAAAATCTTTAAAGACGCATTAATGCCAGCCATTAAGCCAAGAGCTGCCGCTTCTTCATATCCGGAAGTGCCACATATCTGCCCTGCACCATAAAGACCTTCGTATTTTTTAATTTGCAAAGTGTAATCAAATTGCAGAGGGCGTATCGCTTCATATTCGATTTCGTAAGAATATTTCAAAATCTTTGCATGTTCCAATCCAGGTAAGGAATGGACCATTTTCTCTTGAAAATCATGAGGGAAGCCTGTCGAAAAACCTTGAAGATAAATGGAATTTCCGTCTCTAAATTCCGGTTCAAGGAATAACTGGTGTCGCTCTTTGTCTTTAAAACGGACCATTTTCGATTCAATGGCGGGACAATAACGAGGCCCTGCTGCAACAATGGTTCCATTAAAGAGAGCGGACTCTTCAAGATTATCCAAAACTAATTGTTTGGTTTCCTTGGAGGTATAGATTAACCAGCAAGGTAATTGGTCTTTTAAAGGGGTAAATTCTTTTGTCTCATAAGAGAAAGCAAGTTCTCCATCCATTCCTGGCTGAATAAGAGCGTTTGTAAAATCGATGCTCTCTTTAGCAATTCTTGGAGGGGTTCCCGTCTTTAAACGGAAGAGGTCTAAGCCCATTTCTTTTAAAGAAGGAGCCAACCCATGGGAGGCTTTTTCTCCATCTGGTCCACCAGGAACGACTTCTTTTCCTGAAATTAAGGTTGATTCCATGTAGGTTCCCGTGGTGATAATGGTTGCTTTGGAGGTTATTTTTTCGCCATTTTCCAAAACAACGCCAAACACTTTCTTATCATCATGAAGAAGAGAAACAACCTGACATTCTTTGATGGTTAGGTTGTTTGTCTTTTCTAATACGGATTGAACATAAGCTGGATAGGCATGTTTATCTACTTGAGCACGGAGGCACTGAACACCTGGTCCTTTGCCCGTGTTTAGCATCTTTATTTGAAGAGGGTGATGATCTGCAAATTTGCCCATCATTCCGCCTAACGCGTCAATCTCACGAACCACGATGCCTTTAGCAGAACCGCCAATATGGGGATTACATGGTGTATTCGCGATCATTTTTTTATTTAAGGTACACAAAAGAGTGCGTAAGCCTAGATGGGCTCCCGCCATAGCAGCTTCTACCCCTGCATGTCCTCCACCAACAACGATGATATCAAAATCAAAATCCATAAAGCTACCCTATCGAGTCTGACATATCCAAGGCAATCAAACGATTCAATTCAATCGCGTATTCCATTGGAAGTTCTTTTGCAAACGGCTCAATGAAACCCATAATGATCATCTGGGTCGCATCTTCTTCTGAAATACCGCGCGATTCCAAATAGAAAAGTTCGTCTTCAGAAATCTTTGAAACGGTTGCTTCATGTTCAATAAAACTAGTGGAATTACGAATCTCGTTCTTTGGAAATGTATCTGATCTCGATTTATCATCAATAATCAAAGTATCGCATTCAACATGGGAATGAGAATTTTCTGCTGTCGGCATAATACGAACCGTTCCACGAAAATTTGCTACACCCCCGTTTTTGCAAATGGATTTAGAAATCACGTTAGAAGACGTATTTTTACCAATATGAATCATTCTTGATCCATTATCTTGGAATTGATTCTTGCCACCAACTGCAATGGAAATTACGTTTCCTTTTGCGCCATCGCCTTTAAGAATGCAAGCAGGATATTTCATATTACGCATAGAACCGATATTGCCATCCACCCACTCCATTAGGCCATTTTCCATAACCAACGCTCTTTGGGTGACCATATTCACGATGTTGTTGGACCAGTTTTGAACCGTTGTATAACGGCATCTTGCATCCTTTAAAACAACAATTTCTACGACAGCCGCATGCAAGGATTCTTTGGAATAGATAGGTGCCGTGCAACCTTCTACGTAATTGATGGAGGAGCCTTCGTCACAAATAATTAAAGAACGTTCGAATTGCCCTGATTTTTCATTGTTAATACGGAAATAAGATTGAAGAGGCTTATCTAAACGAACGCCTTTGGGAACGTAAATAAAGGAACCGCCACTCCAAACTGCCGCATTTAAAGCAGCGAATTTGTTATCTCCGATTGGTACGACCGTTCCAAAGTATTTCTTGAACAATTCAGGAAACAATTGAAGACCCATATCCGTAGAAAGGAAAATAACGCCTTTCTTTTGGACTTCATCAAGCATGTTGTGATAAACCACTTCGGATTCATATTGGGTGGTAACGCCGGAAAGGAATTTCTGTTCCGCTTCCGGAATGCCTAATTTTTGGAAGGTGTCCTTAATAGCGCTAGGAACCTCATTCCAATTCCCTTTGTCAGATTGAGCATAACGAGTGTAATAGGTATAAGAGTCGAAATCCAAAAAGGAAAGATCTGGTCCAAAATTTGGAAGAGGGAGCTTTTCAAAGGCTTTTAAGGCCTTTAAACGATATTCAAGCATCCATTCCGGCTCGTTTTTGATACGGGAAATCTCTCTTACGACTTTTTCATTTAAGCCTTTCCCTGTAGTGAAAATGGAGTCAGCTTTGGTCTTAAAATCGTATTTGTATTCGTCTTCTAAAAATGAAGTGTCTTTTTCATTGGCCATTATTTCCCCTCCTTTTCATCTTTTTCGAGCATTTCTTTCATTGTCGTCCAACCCATGGTTGCGCAATGGATTCGAGCGGCTTGTTTTCCGGTGTTCATAAACACGAGAGCTTCGTCTAAAACGGAATCGTCGTATTCTTTTTCTTCAATCATGTTCATATATTGTTCGATCGTATAAAGGGCTTTTTCATAATCTAAGCCGATAACACGATCGCACATGATATCCGTCGAAGCACTAGAAATCGTGCAAGCGACTCCTTCCCAAGCAGCATCAATTACCTTGCCATCTTCTGCAAGAAGGTAAAGATCAAAATCATCAATGCAATTTGTACTAGAAGCGTGGAGTTTCTCGTATTTTTCAACATTGGAAGGAACCCCTTTATGTCTTGGGGAAGAATAATGATCCATGATGATTTCCCTCATCATCATTGGGGTTAATTCAAAAGTAGGCATCTAAGAAATCCTTTCCATGCTTCACGGCATCTGCTAAAGCATCAATATCTTCTTTCGTGGTATATAAATAGAAACTAGCACGTACGGTAGCTGGCGTTCCTAAGAACTCATTCAAAGCTTTGGCGCAATGTTGCCCACTTCGGCAAGCAATGCCTTTGCTATTTAAGAAGGTCGCGGCATCTTGAGCAAAAACATCCTTGATATTGAAAGTAACAATACCCGATTCGCTATTTTCGTTATAGATAATCGCGTTTCCTGTCTCTTTTAATTTCTCAATCGCATAACGTTTGAGTTCTTTTTCATGTTGATTGATATTTTCCATTCCTAAAGACGAAAGATAATCAATCGCGGCACCTAGCCCATAAATGCCTTCTAGGTTAATAGTTCCCGCCTCAAAACGAGCAGGTGGAAGCAAATAAGTGAATAAGCCACAGGCATTGAACTTATCGTTCATCCCTCCACCAACAAGATAAGGATCCATTTCTTTTAAAAGATCGTATTTTCCATACATGACGCCAATCCCTGTGGGTCCTAGCATCTTATGCCCGGAGAAAGAAAGGAAATCAACATCCAAATCTTTAACATTAATTGGCATATGTGGAACAGATTGAGCTCCATCTAAGGAAAAAAGAGCACCCGCTTCATGAACGACTTTTGCAATTTCTTTTACAGGAAGAACGTAGCCCAACACGTTTGTAACGTGGGCCAAAGAAACGATTTTCGTATGAGGGGTCAAGGATTTTCGTAAATTCTCAACTGTAATCTTGCCTTCTTTGTCTAAGGGAATGAATTTCACGGTCGCCCCTGTATGTTTGCTAACAACATACCAAGGCAAAACATTGGATGCGTGCTCGCCTTCATCGATAAGAATTTCATCTCCTTCGTGAAGGTGACTTCCAGCATATCCGTAAGCGACTAGATTCAAAGAAGAGGTCGCGCCGTTGGTGAATACGATTTCATTCTCTGAGTCAGCATTCAAAAAGCTAGCAATCTTTTTTCTCGTGTTTAAAACAACCTGGTCAACGTTGTAGCAAAGATCGTAGTCTCCACGATGAGAGTTTGATGTTTCCGTTTCGTAATAACGTTTAATTGCATCGAGCACGCAATCAGGTTTAAACGTCGTAGAGGCGTTATCGAGGAAAACGAGGGGCTTTCCTTGCATTTTTATTTGGTTTCGATACATTGGGAAATCCTTACGAATTTCTTTTGGATCAAACATGTTAAATGCCTCCTTCGATAATGGAGTCGATTTTTTGAACAGTTTCTTTGTCAGTATAGTAATTTTCGATTGGCTTTAAATAGCCGAGGGCGATAAGTCTTTTCGCTTCCTCTTCTGAAAGACCACGAGACTCCAAATAGAAAAGATGCTCTTCGTTTAATCTTCCTACAACGGCAGCGTGGGAAGCTAAAACATCGTTGTCTGAGATTTTTAAAATTGGGGAAGCAAGACCGTCTGCATCTGGATCAAAAACAATAATTTTGGCTTCTTGGCGGGTCTTTGCTTTATCCGCCCCTTCATCAATCGCGGAAATGCCAGTGAAAGTGATTTTAGAAGAATCTCTAGCAATACCGTAATTGCTCATAAGGGCTTCGGTATGTTTTGCTTTGTGTGTGACCGATGTCTCGTATATTTTCTTTGCGTCCTTGCAAGAAAGAGTGGCAAGATGCCATTCCGCTTTGCTTCCTTCGCCAAGAAGATTGACTTGTAAATGGAAAGAGCATGAAAGCGGAGTGAAGTCTGCCATAGCTCCAATTAAAGTTCCGTTTTCATGAACATTAACGGTAATGCCGATTTCTTTTTCAAGTTTTTCGAAACAGGCGATGTTCAAATAATAGACGTTATCTGAAGGGACATCGATTGTTAGTTCGCTTGGCAAAGAATCCACATACAAAGATTGTTTTTGTTCGTTATTTTCCATCTTTGCCAGTTCCTATTCTCGTAGCGCAAGCGCCAATGGAGACATCATTCATTGTCGCGCCCACTTCTTTTTCAACGTTGATATTCAATTCGTATTTCAACCATTCGTAGCCTTGTTTATCGACTTTTTCATATAAATCTGGGCCGCCTTCTAAGACAATACGACCATTGATTAAAATGGCAGTCCTTGTTGGTTTGACCATTTCAAGAAGTCTTGCATAATGGGAAATCATCAAGAAAGCCGTTCCTTTGGCTTGTTGTTTTTTGATTGTGTCCGCAACAATATTCATCGCATCCACATCCAAGCCCGAATCAATTTCATCAAGCATGGCAATTCTTGGTTCGAGAAGCTCCATCTGAAGGATTTCATTTCTCTTTTTCTCACCGCCAGAGAAGCCTTCATTAAGATTTCTCTTGCTCATTTCGAAAGGAATTCCCATGTCTTTATAGGCTGTTTGGAGGGCGTTATAGAATTGGAACAAACTCATTGGTTTTTCACGATGGGCGTTCATGGCCGCTTTATAGAAATCAGCAGAATTTAACCCAGGAATCTCAGCTGGATATTGCATCGCGAGGAAAAGGCCGATCTTGCTCCTTTGATCAGGAGTCATCGCTAAAACATCTTTCCCTTCGTAAGTGATCTCACCTTCTGTCACCGTATAACGAGGATTTCCCATTATTACGGCTAACAGAGTTGATTTACCATGGCCGTTTGGGCCAAGCAAAGCAAGCGTTTCACCATCATTTATCTCAAGATTAACACCTTTTAAAATTTCCACATCTTTCACCGATGCGTGTAGATTTTTTATCACTAACGAAGACATATCTTCCCTCCTAAATCGCAATGTATTTTAATTCTCACGTATGCGTGCGAGCAAATGAAACGATAAGAAAAAATAAAAAATCATTTTTAGTTGACTATTAAATGATACTTTTTATAAAACTATTTTAAGTGCTTTTCAATTCTCAATAATAAGGCTCTTTTGAATGTTTATTAATAAGGTATTGAACGGTTTTTGATTTTCGTTTCAATAAACTATGGATTATTTCCAATATTATATTGACTATTTTATTTAAGTCATATTTTTCTTTGCTGAATAAAAACATTTTCGTGATTTTTGAAGAGTGGTTGTTTCCATTTAGAAAACCTTCTTTCCTTGCGGTTTCTCTCACGTACGCGTGAATTTGCTTGCACCAATTCTCTTATGAGAATAAACTAATCACGCATGTTTGTAGAAGGAGGAACGAGTCCACACTTATGAAAAATAAAAAATGTGCCCTCGGTTTTGTAGCTGCTCTCGCTGCCATAACGGGATTATCTAGCTGCGATAAAGCCACCAAAAGCAACGATGGAGCGATTTTCACTTACACCGATGCCAATGGGTATCGCACAAGCTACACAACTGAAGACCTATTAAAGAACTACCGTCAAAACGGCTCTTCTTTGAGCTCTGAATTTGACAAGATTTATGAAGCTTTAATTCGTCACTATTATCAGCAAAGCGAAAACAAAGGAAAACTTTCGACTTTGCAATCAGAAGCAACTCAAGCCGTCTTGAAAGACAAATTGACTGCTCAAACAAACGCCACCAACAATGGCACTTCCTATGAGCAAGAATTCGAAGCGATTTTGAATACTAACAATGTCGACAATGCTTCTGAGCTTTGGGATAAGCATCTTTATGAGAAAGAAAAAGATCTCTTTGAAAATGATCTTTATGAAAATTTCAACCTTGGTTCCAGCTCTGGCGTCAATGGTTATGAAGTTCTCCGTGATGGTTATTACACCCTTAACGGTGAAAAGAAAAAGATGTTTGATTTCAAGGATAATTCCTATGGCGATGTCCAAGATGGTTGGCTTTTAAACCAAATGCCATATGAAATCCGTCATATCTTGGTGAAATTAAACTCTGGTTCAAATAAAAACTACACCACCGATAAGATCAGTGAGCCAACCGCTACTGGTGAAGGTGGAGAAGTTACAAAACTTACCACTGTCCTTAAAGGCTTAGCTGGTGCAACCATTGATTCTTCTAGCAAGAAACTTACAAGCGTTAATGCTGAAGATAGAAGCACATTTGATTCTTTGTCTAGCTACTCTGATGATGATGGATCCAAATCCGCTTTCGGTGAATATTCCAAATCTGGCGAAGGTCCAATGACCAAGAGCCAAAACTCTGAATTAGTCCACGAATTCATCTATGGTGTCTATGCTTTCGAATCCCTCTATAACAAGAGAAATAACGATTCCACAAAGAATGCCTACGGTGCTGCTAACTCTTATCGTATCGCTCCTGGTTTAAGCGAGAACGCCACTTCTATGCCAACCGCTAGCGACGATTCCTCCGTGAATAAGAACTTAAAAGTTCTATCCGAAGATGGCAATGAAGAAACCGTTTACGATTATTTCAATAATGAAGGAATCGGTTCAATCCCATTCGGTGCAGTTATGGCACTTGCCGATGCTGGAAAGATCGAGACCGATGATTCTGCCGCAAAAGGCAAAGTCAACGATGGAAATGAATCCTTCTTCCCACGTAACGTTATCTATAATAAGTATTTCAATAAGCACAACGTTTGTGTCATTACTCCAAATGCCATTGCTTATAACGCTACTACCTATTATAACGATAACGGTGTTGCAACCAGCACTCTCCGTGCTTCTTGGGCTGATGCCAACACCGAGACTGCCGCTAAAGCAGCTCTTGGCCAATTCTATAACGCTTCTAACGTAGACAAATTGGTTGGCAAAGAGAGCACCGATGGCGTTTATTCCGAGCAATTTGGAAATCTTCCTGGTTTCCAAGTAAACACCAAAGACGTCTTACCTCAATTTACAAATAACGTCTTAACCGATAGCGCAGGCGAAATTATCTTAGCCGTGCGCGCAGGCGCTTCCTCTTATCAAGGTATCCATTTAATGACCATCAAGCGTTCCGCTTTATCCTTATATGGAACAAGCTTCGATGGAACTATCGTTAAGGAAAATACCTTAGCTGATGTCGGAACCGAAACAAATGGCAAGATCGCTTATACAAAAGATTCTCCATCTCTTTCCGATTACTACACCATCTACACTCCAGATAGCAGCAAATACCCAAGTGCCAATGGCAACAAGATGTCTACCTACGTTAACTATAACGTCCATGACAACTCTGACTATGCCACCCGTGCTGGATGGATTTCTAGCGCTATCAAATCTTCCTTCTCCGATAACATCTCCACTTATTTATTCCAATACTTAATTGAAAACGGCAACATCGAATTCAAGAATGCAGAAATTGCCACTTCCATCAAGAATTATGTGAAGATCAAACGTAAATCAACGAAAGATTCCTCTTATAAGACCTGGTCTGATAACTGGAAAGAATACGCTGAACAATTAGTTGCTCAAAACGAAGAAAGAAGCATTGGCTACACCGCAACCGGTGCCACCGGCGCTTCTAAGCTCATCACTGAAGCTGCCGCTATTGAATACGGTATGCCAAAGAAGAGTTCTAGCAAACTCTGGCAAAAAGGAGGGGCGTGCTATTACGCATCAAACAATGACTAAGAAACATTTAATGGCTTTCGGAGCTCTTGTTTGCTCCATGACGATGCTCGCTTCCTGTGACAAGATTGAAGCGGATTTGCCAAGCAACATTGGCAATGACAAAATCTTAAACATCCCTGATGAAATTGACGCCAACACCGTTCAAGACATCTATGATGCTCTTATCACAAGCGGCAACACCAATTCTGAAAAAGTTTTAAACAACATCCTTTATCTCTATGCCAGATCCACTTTCGGTTCCTTCTTCTCTGAAGGAGAGACCAAAGGATTAAAGGATGTCGTCGCAACCTATCTTGCCTCCACTTCCAATACCACTGAGATCGATTCTTTTATCAATGCTCATAAGGCTTTGCAAGTAAAGAAAGACGGCAAGGTTGACTACGTTTCTTCCAGAGCCCGTGTCACAAACGTCTATAAAGACATTCTCTTCCGTATCTATAACACTTTCTTAGGATATGTGACCAATTCCACTTACCAAGAAAGAAATCAATTCAACGAAGAGAAGTTCTATGACGCACAACTAAAGAACTACTACACCTTAGGAGAAGATTGTTTTGAAAACTTCATTCAAGTCGAAGGCGATATGGCCATCAACGAGGAAAATCCTGGTGAAATCGATGGTTTAAATAATGCCATCATCAACAAATACTTCAAAAATATTTGGGGAACCTATCAAGAATATATTGAATTAAATATCCTTCCTGATATCTACCGCAATGAGCTTACAACCGAATATATGTATACTCAAAACGACGCTCAAATCAATTTGACTGCTGCTCGTGAAGTGGAATACATCAATCTCTCTGCGAATGCTCAATACACCGATGCCGTTTTGAAACTTATGCGTCAATATTGCGCTCAAGTTATCGAAAAAGGCAAAATGGGCGAATACGGCTTTGAATTCTTAAGTGCTTTGTATAAAGGCGCTGATAAGGAATTAAATGACCTTGCCGGAACAAGCGAAAGAAGCAAACTCGCAAAAGCAATCTATGCCGCTGCAGGTTGGACACATGCTTCAATCGATGTTGCTGGACGTGGAACAGTGAACTACTACAAGGAATCTTCCTTTGGTACAAACTGCGAGAAATATAAAACGGTTATTAACCAAACTTCTCGTGATGATAGCAACGCCAATTCTGTTTATAGCGATTTCACTAATTCTGGTGCATATAGCAAAGAAACAGGATTCATGATCAAAGAAAATACTTTGATTGCCGAAGGTCACACCACAAAAGGTTGGTACACTTCTGGCGGTCTTAGCTCTCTTCCATCTTCCTTAAATACTCGTATCTTCAAAGCAGCTGTTGCTAACGAAGTTGATAACACTGAATTGATGAATGAGACCAATCCTAAAGGATATAAGGGTGGAAATGGCACTTATGGCCGTTATATCGAAGGAAATTATTTCCTTACACCAGCCGCTTATTCCGAAGTCAATAACTTCCCATATCTTGTTGAAGATGGCACAAATTACTACATCGTGTTAGTAAAGGAAGCCACCAAGTCCGCTAAATTCCAAGAAAATGGTGTTTATGATACACGTAGTGTGCTTGAAGGTGAAAGAATCGCCCGTAAAGTTGCCTACAGCTTATCTAGCATCGACACTTGGAAAAACGACGCCAAGACCTATTATGTGCAACAAATGGCTATGATGTATCACGACGATTATGTCTATGAATACTTCAAGAGCCAATTCCCAGACCTCTTCGAATAAGAAAAAGCACTATAATAAAGGGGCAGATGAATTCTGCCCCTTTTCTTTTGAAAGAAGGTAAACGAAATGAAAGATGTATTTTGCAAAATCGTGGATGGTGAAATTCCTTCCGCTAAAGTCTATGAAGACGATGATGTGTTAGCTATCTTGGATATCTCTCAAACAACAAAGGGACATACCCTTGTCATGCCAAAGAAACATTATCAAAACATCCTAGAATGTCCTCAAGATTTAATGCATAAGGTCATGGATGTCGCCCAAAGAATTGGTCAAGCGGAGATGATGTTATTTGGCGCTTCAGGAATCAACATCCTTACAAACGTTGGTGAAGCAGCCGGACAAAGTGTGCCGCATTTCCACGTTCATGTGATTCCTAGATATTTAGGCAAAGATCCAGGATTCCAAATCGAGATGCGTCCTCAAGACACGTCCAATATGAATCTTCCTCTCTTAGCCGAAGAAATCGCCAAGAAATTGAAATAATAGAAAAGCTCAAGAATTTAACCTCTTGAGCTCTTTTCTTTTTTAAAAGGTTACGTATCAATTTTTTCCTTTATAAATCAAAGAAGAATCGTCCAAATAAACAGACCCTTTCTTAGCTGATATTCTCATTTCAAGATGATAACAATTATCTGGCAAAGTAAGAGTCCCTTTCTTTTCTTCCCAACTCGTGTTTGTTAGGGAGAGAGAGGTTGCATTCTTAACCTCTTTATTACGATAGGAATTCCAATAATGGAACTCTAGGTTTATCTCAGAGGAAGGCAAGATCTTGCTTAATAGAGAATAATCAAACGTATAGCCTCCATAGGCACATTCAACCCATTGGCTAAGATTGGTGTTTTCTTTACCTGATTCTAATAAGAAAGAATGACCATTAGGAGTATTACTTTCGTTCGTAATCTTTACGGATGCCCCTTCGGAAAGCTCGTTGGTGTTCCAGCCAAAATAGGACTGATCTTGTTTGCAAAGAGAGAAATTCTCAAAAGAGGAATTCGCTAATTTATTAATGTTTTTAACGGAATCATAGGAGATGCTTTGAATTGAGGATTTGCTTGGATCTTCTTGAGTGTATCCCGCTTTTGCGCGTACCTCTTCATAAGGTTGGTCACCACCGAATGCGGTATATTTAGCTGACTTCAAAAGAAGATAATCCGTGTCGAAAGAAGCCATATTCGTCCAATTTGGGAACCAAAGCCCAATCCAAAGAGGCATTTCTTTATCGGTAACCACTCCGCCGGAAATAGAAGAAATAAGCACACCATCAATAAACCAGTCAACTCTTCCTTTACCACTTCCGCAATAATCCGTATACCAATCAAAAGAATACTTATGGAAGACACCGTCATTCATATAAGCCACTTTGGATGTGTCGACGTTTTTCGTGCTTTTATTGGTTTTCTTTGTCCAAGAAGTACACCATTCATGAGTAAAGGCATCCTTTCCTTTTTCTCCACCTATTTCAATATCAATTTCATTTTGAGAGGTAAGTTCATTTCCCGTCTCCGTCATATATGTCCAGGCAGCACTAACTCCGCCATAGCGAGGCATTGCGGCCATCTCAAATTCATAACGCCCTGGCCCCAATCTATTTTTGCTAATGATGCAAGCTCCTTCAGGAAGAATGTATCCCGCATCATTCTTATTTGTGTCAGAAAGAGTGTTGTACATTCCCCTTCCTCTAAAACCAAGATAGGTGTTTTTGCCATCTTTCACATAAAGGAGATTTCTTTTTTGAACACCATTATGAGGATAGGTAGCAGACTCATTTTGCCAAACTCCACTCAAAGAGTTCCAATAGGAATCATTTAAAACTCCATTTTCTAGATGTTCATCGATATTTCTCTCGTCATCATTGACAAATTTCGATCTTGTTTCGACCTTATCATAATAGGTTGTTCCATTGAATGTCGTATCATCCGTATACGCTTCTTCATTCTTTTCTTCACCACATGAAGCAAGAGAAAAAGTAAGAAGAGAAATTAAACAAAGCTTTGAAAAATTGTTTTTATTCATGGGAAATCCTCCGTTTGAGAAACCGATTTCGTAGTTAAAATATATCGGTATTAACTAAGTTTTGCAACTTTTTATGTGTTTTTATGGAAAGCGCTTTCCTAAAATGCTTGTTTTTTCCTAAAATTCTTTCTATCATAAGAGCATTAAGAAACCGATTTCCTAAAACCGATTTCGAGGAGCATTTATGAAAAAATCAAAGTTATCCTTAGGACTAGCATTTATTGTGTCTCTTTTAGCATTAGCAAGTTGCGGAGAGAACGGAAAAGGGGATTCCGACGAACTCTGGATTTGTGCCTATGATGGCGGCTATGGTTCGACATGGATCGAAAACGCCGCAAGTGATTTCGAAGAAAAAACTGGTACTAAAGTTCATTTTGATCTTGATACGAGTATTCTTGACCGTATCGAATCCGCTTTAAAAGATGGCGGAGATTACGATATCTATTTCTCCCATGATATTAAGTGGCAAAACTATGCTGCCGAAGGATTGCTTGCTTCCTTAGATGATGTTTATTCTTCCACAATCGAAGGTACAGGAAAAACTTTTGCCGATAGAACGGTTAGAGGAGCAAATGAAAACTCCAAAGCCATGGGCGTAGACGACCAAGAACATTATTTCAAAGTTTGCTGGACGCAAGGCGCAGGCGGTTTCGTCTACAACATGGATATGTTTGAGCAAAATGGATGGAACGTTCCTACCACTTATGCTGAATTAGAAACCCTATGTGCGACCATCAATTCTGCCAATATAAAATCTTCCACAGGCACAACAGTTAGGCCATTTGCCTGGTCTGGATCAGACAGAGAATATTACTGGGACTATCCTGTTTTAGAATGGTGGGCTCAACTAGCCGGAATCGAAAAGGTAGATACCGTCTTGCAATATCTTGGCCCAACAGGTAAATACGCCAATGGTTATGAAATGTATAACCCTAACACCTATTACAAAGAATTCATTGAAGCTTATTCGATGTGGCATTCGCTCATTGCTGAGAATGCGACCAATTCCATCAAAAATGCCTATTCCACAGGCTTAAATACCGCTAAATCCGCCTTTGTTTCCGGTGAAGCAGCAATGATCCCATATGCTCAATGGGCTAAATTTGAATTAGAGCAAGTCGCGGATAACGAAGAGCTCGATTTCAATATTGCCATGATGGAAACCCCTAAAGCAAAAGCGGATTCTAAGAATTTTAACTATATGGTTGGTTTTGGCGATTCCATTATCATTCCTGAGAACGCCACACAAAAAGATAAAGCCAAAGACTTCCTAAAGTATTTAGCAACCTATGATGCTTGCAAGAACTTCGTCAAAGACAGCCATGGTTCTTTCCTTGCCTTTGACTATAAGGATGTTGATATGAGCGATATCGAAAGCAAAGACACTTATATCAAGAGCATTCACGATAAGCTTAATAACAGCACAAACTTCAGCGTTCTTTCTAAAAATCCAATTTCTTATCGTACCGTCAATGCCGTCATGCCTTGGCCAAATAACAACTACTACTATAAAAACGCTTGTGCAGAGCCAAGCAAATACACCGCCCAAATCGTTGGTGAAAAAGTCTACACGACAGCCAAAACAAATTGGAAAACATGGCTTCGTACAGCAAACCTTTCTGATTAATTGATTTCTTTGGGGTATTTATGACTACCGTTATAGCGCCAAGCAAGAAAAGGCAAAGAAAAAAGAAATCCAAATTCCTTGCTAATTGGAAAACGAATCTCTTCATTTTTTTGATGCTGCTTTATCCAGTAGCTCAATTCGCTATCATGTGGTTTGGTGTCAATATCAATTCCATTTTCTTGACTTTCAAAACCTATGAAAAAGGGCATTTGGTATGGCTTTTTGATTCCAATATATGGGATGGAACGAATTTCTTTGAGACGCTTTTCTACAATTTCCAAACCTTGTTTATGACCTTTGGAGATAAAGCGACGCAAGATATGTTTCTTTCCTCTTTCATCTACCTAATCCTTTCTTGTTTTGTTAATTTGCCTATTTCCATCATTTTTTCTTACTTCATCTTTAAGAAAATCAAAGGATCCACTTTCTTTAAAATCATCTTCTTTATTCCATCTATCTTGCCTTTGTTTATCTTAACCTTGCTCTATAAATTCTCCTTTGATAGCAACGGAGGTATTTTCCCTGGCTTAATGAATTTTCTAGGGATTGACGCCTCCAATTTCTTTAACAATCTTTTCACAGGAGAAAATGTAGGAGACAGTGCCTCATGGATGGTCTGGCTTTTCTACATTTGGAGCGGAGTCGGTTATAACGTCATTCTTCTTACGGCAGGGATGAGCAGAATCCCAAGAGACATCTTAGAGAGTTGCAAAATGGATGGGGTTTCCCCTTTTAAAGAGTTCTTTAAGATTATTATCCCTCTCGCTTGGCCAACAATAACGACCTTATTTATCTTCGGAATGATGTCCGTTTTCTCGGTTACATTTCAGCCGTTCTTCTTGACAAGTGGACGTTTTGGAACGATGACAATCGGATTACAAATTTATCAACAATCAGGGGGTTCTTCTTTGCAAACCCCTGCTACATTGGGCTTATTTTGCACCCTTATAGCCGCACCAATTGTTGTAACAGTCAGGCATTTCTTAAACAAATGCTTTGCCAATGCGGGGTTCTGATATGAAAAAAATAAAATCATTCTTCAACTCAGTTGGTCATTTCTTTAAAGAGAAATTCCAAAATCATCGAGAGAGCGTTAAGCAAGAAAAATACGAAAAAGAACACGATTTGCTTTTTAAAAGAAAGAAAGCAGAGAAAGTCGCTTTCGTGATCATGTTTGTTGTTTTTGCTTTATTCGCTTTGTCATTTATCTTCCCTTTCCTTTGGATTTTGATGAACTCTTTCAAAACAAAAAGCGAGTTTGCAAAAGACTTTATGTCTTGGCCAGCAGCGTGGAATTGGGACAATTTTGCTAGAGCTTTTGCGTTTAAAAACGCCACTACTAAGAACTATACCGTTTTCCAAATGATGGGAATGTCCATTATCGTCGCAGGAGGAGGAACGCTTGCTACGGTTCTTACTTCTTCTTGTGCAGCCTATGTCGTTGCCAAATACAAATTCCCAGGACGTGGATTAATCTTTGGCGTCGTTATCTTCTCTATGATTGTACCTTTGGTTGGCGTCTTGCCTTCGCAAATTCAATTCATGAAAGCGATGCATCTTGATCAAACTGAAATAGGTTTAATC
This sequence comes from Escherichia coli, assembly GCA_963630675.1. Lineage (GTDB taxonomy): Bacteria > Bacillota_I > Bacilli_A > RFN20 > CAG-826 > UBA4951. The sequence continues at coordinate 78,770 of CAVGNR010000010.1, read as the reverse complement.
TTCCTTTATTCTGGAGGATTCGGCTCCAATTTCTTGCTGCTTTATTCCTTCTTCAAGAATCTTTCCTGGACATATGTCGAAGCAGCCAAAATTGATGGAGCATCTGATTTCCGTATCTTCTTCCAAATCATTGTTCCAATGGCTAAAGGACCTATTATCGCCGTTGGCATTCTCTCTTTGATTGGCTTATGGAACGATTATTTCAACCCGTCGATTTTCTTATCAAAGAAACCAACCATTGCCGTTGGTATCTACTATATGCAACAAGCAATGCTTGTCACAAAAGGAGAATACCCTCTCTTCTTTGCGACAATTATCGTTACCATCATTCCAATTCTTCTCGTTTTCTGTTTATTTAGCAAAACAATCATGAATAACACAGCCGTTGGAGGCTTAAAAGGATAATAGAAAGGACATTGTTATTATGAAAAAGAAAAGCAACATCATCGTTTTAGGGGGAGCGTTATTAGCTTCCTTAGGACTCATTTCTTGCCAAGGAGCAAACTCCTTACCGATTGAAGCGAACGTTTTTGAAAATGGTCGTTTCTATTACGATACGTCTAAAGCGGATTACAACATTTCCGTAAAGTTAGGAAAAGAAGGAGACGTTTCCAACGTTTCTTCTGGAAAGGTTAAAGCGGAAGCAGGCGATTATTCCTATAAAAACGGTATACTCACCCTCTCTAAAAACTTTTTAGGAAAGATCAACCCAGGAGAGAAAACCGTTTCTGTTGAAATATCTGGCAAAAGAGTTAGCGTGCCAGGATATTTCGTGAATAAAGTCATTACCACTGCCCAGGAATTCCAAGATATCAACAATAACCTTACCTATTATTACATCCTTGGAAATGACATTGACTTATCAACGATTTCTAATTTTGAACCGATTGGCCATATGGGTGAAGAAACCGATCCAACAAATGAATATTTCCATGGTATCCTCGATGGGAATGGCTATACCGTCAAAAACGCGAACGTTTTATATTCTGATAGCGTTGCCAGTAACTTCAACGTCTATAACGGAACAGGAACGATGTTTACCCACGACCACCATAAAGCGGGTGACAACGTCGGCCTTTTCCAAATCATTGGTAAGAGTGGCGTCGTAAGAAATACGACATTTGACAACATCCATGTGCGTGGAAGGACAATCTGCGGAGCTTTAGCAGGAAACGTGGCAGGAACTGTTGAGAATGTACGTTTGACTTCCAGCAACCGTGTTGAAATGTCCACTCATTTCTATGACGATGATTGCAATATGGGTGGCGCCTTTGGCATTGTTGGCGGTTCAGGATACGTCTCTAACGTCATTTCGGAAGTCACGAACTTAAGCTTAGGTGCAACAGGAGGTACATCTTATTCTTACAATGGCGCAAACATTGATGTTCAACCTGGCGTATATCTTGATTTTGGCAATGATTATGTTGGCAAAACGGGAAATGGTTGGGATCATACTGCCCAAGCAAATAACACAGACCCTTGGTGGAGATTTGCCGCAGCCGATAAGCAATTAGCTAATTCCACAGCAAAGACAGTTGATAGCAATAACTCCAACACAAATGGCGTTTACGCTTTCGCTGGTAAAACCTGGGGTGAAATTAAAGATTGCGTAGCCAAAGGATTCAAAATTACCCCAATGAACGGTACTCAACGTGACGTTTTCTTCTCCCAAACGCATAAGGGTTCCAATAAACCAACATCTGGGGAAACGGATTTAGGCGCACTTACAAACGACCTTTTATTAAGCGAAGCGGAGATGAAGAGTTCTACAAACTATTCTTCTTTTGATACAGATCTTTGGAATATCGAAGACAATAAAATACCTACCCTTAAACATTACTACACCCTAACTTCTTCAGCAGAATAATAAGCAACTTGGAGGCTTATCTATGAATAAATACGTTTTAAAAGACAACGTTTTCGTAATAAACGATTACGAACATTGCAAAACTTTCGCTTCTTTTCTTCCTGCCTTAAGCGGAAAAGATGGAAAGCCTTTATGGGTTTTCTTTACGAATTTAGCACAGGGGGTTTCCTCTTTTGGTGTTACAAGCAAAGACACGCCTATCACTCCATTCGATTCGGCAACCCTTGCCTATCAAAATATTGCTAATAAGTCCTTCAGAAGTTTTCTGAAAATTGATGGTTCTCTTAAAACGCCTTTCTATCATTTCCAAGAAAATCGCCGTGATATGAAAATAAGCCCTGCCTCATTAATGATAAAAGAACATGGAAAGGGCTACGAATATATGGTCGAATATGCGACCGTTCCACATAAGGAATACGCAGCTTTAATTCGTAAGGTGACAATTAAGAACACAAGCAAAAAGACGCACACATATACTCTTCTTGATGGTCTTCCAATCTTTTTCCCATTAGGTTTAAGCAATTTCTGCTATAAGGAATTAGTCTCCTTAATGGCGGCATATTGTGAAATCCATTCTTTGGAGAATAACACGCCTTTTGTGAAATTCAAAACCTCCACTAGCGATGAATCTGAGGTAAAAGAAAAGCTCTCTGGCAACGCTTTCTTTGCGAAAGATTCTAATGGCAATCTTCTAAAAACATATGTTGATCCAAGCTTAATTTTTGGCATTGACCCATCATTGATGACCGTAAGGCCTTTCATGGAGAAAACCTATCAAGAGTTCTCTAACCAATTAGGCCAAACGGAAAATAAATTGCCGTGCGCTTTCGTTAGTTCAGAATTCTCTCTTTCTCAAGGAGAAACATACACTTTCTATGAAGTATATGGCGCATACGATACGAAGGAACAATTCACTAAAGCTGAAAAAGAGCTAACCCCTGTAGCGTTAAACGAATTATTAAAGGAAAACGAACTGGTTACAAAAAACATTCTTTCAAAAGCCTTTTCTAAAACAGCCTACCCCCATTTCGATTCTTTCTTGAAACAAAGTTACCTCGATAATGGCCTCCGTGGAGGATTCCCTTGCCTTTTAGACAATAAGAATAAGGATTCCATTTATTATCTTTATTCGCGTAAACATGGCGACATGGAAAGAGACTATAACAATTTCGTTATTCCTAGCGCTTATTATTCTTCTGGGCCAGGCAATTTCAGAGATGTTAATCAGAACCGTCGAAACGACTTGTTCTTCTCACCTTTCGTTGGGGATTACAATATCAAACTTTTCTTTGAACTCATCCAGGCGGATGGGCAGAATCCATTAACGGTAAAGTCTCCTCTTTTCTTTAAGAAAGATAAAGCGAGTCTCTCTTTCTTAAACCAATTAGATGAGAATAAGAAAGAATATTTAACGAATCTCTTAGAAAAAGGATATAGTCCTAGCGAACTATATACCTATCTAAAAGAAAATGACTTATTAGAATTATGGTCAAAGATATTACGTGCATCGGAAGAAAGGAATCAAGCGTCTTTCTCTGAAGGATATTGGGTTGATCATTGGACGTATAACGTCGATTTATTAGAAGATTATTCGAGTATCTATCCAGATAAAGAAGAAGAACTTTTCTTCGATAAAGAATACCGTTATTTCTATTCGCCCGTATATGTTAATCCTCGTAAGGAAAAATACGTTCTTCTAAACGATGGAAGAGTGCGTCAATATGGGGCGTTAAACCTTAAGGAAGCCAACGAAAAAGCAAAAGAAATCGGTTATGACATGTCTAAGGGTGGATACCTTCTTAGCAAAGATGGCAACGAAATAAAAACCAACCTTGCCAGTAAGATTCTTTCTTTGATATTCGTTAAGTTCTCCACGCTTGATATGGAACAAATGGGTATCGAGATGGAATGTGAGAAACCAGGGTGGAATGACGCGATGAACGGCCTTCCTGGCTTATTTGGTTCAGGGCTTTCTGAAAGTGTTGAGCTTCTTCGTTTAACGAACTATGCCATCGAGCATTTAACCCCATTCCAAAACAAAGAAATTCATCTTTTAGACGAGCAGGACACCTTCGTTAATAAACTGATTTCATTAACTTCTCAATATCTTGAAAACAAATTATCTAGATTTGCTTATTGGGATGAAATGACATCGGCACGTGAAGAATTACGTCTGTCTCTTAAAGATAGAGCTTTAGGTACATATAAAAACGAAAAGGTTTCCTCTTTCTTACCTTTCCTAAAAGATATCGCAAAAATCCTTGAGGATGGCATATTGAGAGCAAAGAAACTAGGTAACGGCATCTTACCTTCTTACCTTATTCACGAAGCAAAAGACTACAGCAAAACCGGTAAGAAGAATTTCATGGGATTAGATACCGTGGTAATCCATTCTTTTGAAACAAAAACAATTCCACCGTTCCTCGAAGCAAGCGCAAGAGCTTTGAAAGTTGGTAAAGAATTAATTAACGAAAACGACATCAAAGTAATCAAAGAAAGCGACCTATATGATAAAACGTATCATTTCTACAAGACGGCTGCCGCACTTGATGACGCTCCATTTGAGATAGGACGTGTACATGCCTTCACAAAAGGCTGGTTAGAAAGAGAATGTAACTTCCTTCATATGTCCTATAAATATCTTCTTGGATTGCTTAAAGGTGGATATGTTGATGAATTCTACAAAGAAATGAAAACAAATCTAACCCTTAACATGGATCCTGAGGTCTATGGAAGAAATCCTCTTGAAGCGTCTTCTTTCATCGTCCCAACTTGCAATCCAGACAAGAGTAAACATGGTCAAGGTTTCTTTGCTAGGCTTTCTGGTGCGAATGCGGAATTCCTTAACATGTATGTCATTCTTTTTGCGGGCGAACATATCTTCACATATGAAGATGGAGTTTTAAAATTCCACTTGAAGCCTTTGCTTTCGAATGAGTTCTTTGACAAAAACAACGAAGCCTCTTTCTTATTATTTGGAAAAACTACCATCATTTATAAGAAAGACCCATCCATCAATCTTTTAAAAGATTCCTATAAGATGACATACATAATCAACGACAAAGAATACGATGAAGTAAAGGGCGACCTGGCTCTTTCCATCCGTAATGGCAAGGTAAAGAAAGTTATCGTGGAGATTCAATAATGAAAAAAATCATTCGTATATCCCCTCTTTTCTTTCTTTTACTTACCTCCTGTGATTTTCTTATGTCTTCTTCAAGCGAAGAAAACCCATCAAAAAGCGATGAAGCTTCTTCCTCTCAAATAGAAAACTCTACAAATCCGGTTTCTTCTTCCAAATCAGAAACTTCCTCGGCCCCTGTTTCTTCTCAAGATAGCAATTTGTTATGGAGCGATGAATTCAATGGGAAAACCATCGACGAAAATAAATGGGCTTTCGATATTGGTAATGGTAGCCAAGGATGGGGTAATTGGGAAAAAGAATATTACCGCAAAGAAAACGCCTACGTATCGAATGGAACGTTAAAAATCGTGGCCAAAAACGAAAACTATGGCGGTTTCCAATACACTTCAGCCAAATTAAAGACCTTAGGCAAATTTGATTTTACTTATGGCCGTGTTGAAGCAAGAATCAAGCTCCCCGCTATATCTGGAACTTGGCCAGCATTTTGGATGTTGCCAACAAACACCCTGAATAACAAAGGATGGCCATGGAATGGTGAAATAGACATCATGGAGAATAAAGGGAATGAATATAATAAAACCTCCTCCACCGTTCATTCGGCAGGTGATCAGACTCAAACATATTCCCATTACGTAACAAAAGAATACACTCTAGCAAGTGGAGTCGATAATTGGCACACGTATAGCGTGGATTGGCGTGAAGGAAAGATTTCCTTCTTTGTTGATAACAATCTTTTCCACACGGTCACAGAAGATTCTTGGAAGAGCCCTAACTACAGTTCCTATCAAAAAGGCGAACCGTTTAACAAACGTTTCTATTTGATTCTAAACCTCGCCATAGGTGGGCAATTTATCAATCAAGCATTGCCTAATTCCGCATTCATGCCAGCTCAAATGGAGGTAGATTATGTCCGTGTCTATAAATAAAGCATTTTTAATCCCTCTCTTTTTCCTTTTGCCTAGCATATCTTCTTGTTCCGAAAGCAAAGTAGATCAAAATGGCTATGAATTAGTCTATTCAGACGAATTCGACGGAAACGAATTGAATGAAAGCAAATGGGAAGTCATGCTTGGAAATGGGGAAAAATATGGCAATCCTGGTTGGGGAAACGGCGAGGAGCAGAACTATCAAAAAGAGAACGCTGTTGTTAGCGATGGAAATTTAAAGATCATCGCAAAGAAAGAAGAAACGACAATTGGCGATAAAGTCTTCCATGTTACCAGTGCAAGAATTCGTTCTTATAAGAAAATGGCTGTAACATATGGCAAAATCGAAGCGAGGATTTCTCTTCCTGCTATTCAAGGAACTTGGCCCGCTTTTTGGATGTTGCCAGAAGAAGAATATAACCGTGCAGGCTGGCCTATTAGCGGTGAAATTGACATCATGGAAAACCGTGGAAGAAGCGATTCCTCAGTAAGTGGGGCTCTCCACTATGCGACAAGAAATGGACAGCACACCTACGAAACGAAAGTGAAATCATTTTCCAAAAGAAACGGCGAAAGCGTAAGAGATTTCCACACCTATGGAATTATCTGGGATGAAGAAAGTATCTCATGGTATGTAGATGATGAAAATAACCCATATTTTGTTTTAGAAGCAAGAACTTGGAATAACGACACGTTATATAGGGAGGAAGAGAACGCTCCATTTAACAAAGACTTCCACATTCTTTTGAATATGGCGATAGGTGGAAATTTTGATGGTGGCGTCAGTGTTCCTAGCGATTTTACGGAAGCGGCTATGCTCGTCGATTACGTGCGCATATATCAAAAACGGGGGTAGATGAATGTTTGGAAAGAAAAAAGAAAACGAAGAAGAGAACCTCTCCAAAGAACTTCAAAAAAAGATCTCGGAAAATTTGGTCGTTTTAGACCATGTCTCTAAGGTCTATAGCAATGGCCTTGAAGCCGTGCATGACTTTTCTTTAGAAATCAAAAAAGGTGATTTCGTCGTTTTAGTCGGCCCTTCGGGGTGTGGCAAGTCCACTACTTTAAGAATGCTCGCCGGATTAGAAGATATAACTGCCGGTTCCCTTTATATATCTGGAAAGAAAGCAAATAAAGCAGAACCCAGAGAAAGAGGCGTGAGCATGGTTTTCCAAAGCTATGCCCTCTACCCTCACATGAGCGTTAAAGAAAACATGACTTTCGGTTTGGACAAGTTGGATAAAAAAGAAATCGAAAGAAGAATCCATTACGCTAGTTCAATTCTCGGGTTGGATGAATATTTAGATAGAAAGCCATCCGCTTTATCGGGCGGGCAATGTCAAAGAGTTGCATTAGGAAGAGCAATCGTTAGAGAAAGTCCTATCTTTCTTTTAGACGAACCTTTAAGTAACTTAGATGCCAAATTACGTGTCCAGATGAGAAGCGAAATCATCAAGCTCCACGAACAATTAAAAAACACGATCGTCTATGTCACTCATGACCAAATCGAAGCAATGACAATGGCAAGCAAACTTGTCATTATGAATAAAGGCGTCATTCAACAAATTGGCACACCTAAAGAAATATACGAGAATCCTGCCAATTCTTTCGTTGCAGCCTTTATTGGCTCACCTGCAATGAATATCATCAAAGCAAACTTACATGGTGATTCTTTCTCTTTGGAAGATGGGCAAGAAATCAAGCTCCATTCAAAAGTAGACATAAAAGGTTTCTACGCCAAGGAAAAAGAAACCGTTCAAAAAGAAAAAGAATATTCTGAGTCCAAAGTAAAAGAATATGAGAACGTTCCAAAAAGAAAACGTGACGAAAGTGTTTCCGCTCTTTTGCAAGTCAACAAGAAAAAGATCGATGATTTAACTAACGAGTTAAATAGAATATCCGAAGAAGAAAAGAAAAATGATATGGATGTCTTACTTGGTTTAAGGCCAGAAGATATCTCTTTAAAAGAAATAAAGGGGCTTTCTTTCCACGCTCAATTAGAGACAAAAGAACTTCTTGGAGCGGATTATCAGTTACGTTTTGTCGTTGGTTCATCCTCTTTTATCGTCAATGCTTCACTAAACGATGGTATGCCTTTAGAAATCAATAAAACGTATTCCTTATATTTGCCATATGATTCATTGAGCATATTCGATTACGTTTCTGGGAATAGGATCATCTAGATACTTGGTTAACTTGACATTTTACACAAACTTCGAAACTTTTTGAGTTTGTGTAAAATGTTTTTTAAAAAGTTAGCATTTATCGATATTTTTTAAAATCGAAAAATAGAAACTAACCTTTCTTAACCGTTACTGTTACTGCTTTCTCGAGCATTTTAGACGTTTTGTGGAATTCTTCCGACAAACCGAATGAATTTGAGCCATTCAAAAAGCCATCTGTTGAATTCACTTTTGTTTTTCCATTCGACACCCAATAATTTGGAATGGCAATTTCTATCGTCTCTTCATTAGGAATGTATTCATCAATGCTCTCGCCTTTGCCATATTCTTTATTATTTATTCCTAAATAAGATATGGTTAATCGCGGAGTTTGCCCTGCACTTTCGACATTAAATGTAAAATGGTAGGCCCACCATACATTAAGTTTGAAATCATTTTTATCTTTGCTTTCGTTTAGTAAGGAGACGATTTTGACAGTTTCATTGTTGAATGAATCGTTTCCATTTTTCAATTTATAGAAATGTCTATCGTTGTTGTTATGAATCGTTGGATCGCTTAAGGAAGGATCTCCTTCAACCGCTCCAGAAGATGTTCTTGTGTAATACTTATTTTCAATCGTATTTGCATCAAAAACGTATGAAATGCAGTATTTATCAGATTTGGTTATCGTTAAAGTAGTATTTTCTTTAAATACATAATCCTTTAATTCATTGAGAGCAATAGAAACGTCACCGTTCTTATATCCGGTAGCGTATCGTGGTTTGTCGGAGTCCGTACGTATCATGCTTAATCGTTGGCTTATTGAAGCGATATCTGTGGACGAGAGTTTTCCATTTTCTTCAACAACAAAAGCGTTTGTAACTCCATCGAAAAAGCTGTCATCTATCGTAATTGTAGGACGCACTTTAACAAACCTTGCATAAAGCATATAGCTTTGGCATTGGTTAATTTCATTACCACTTAATTTGCTTGCAGCAGAATAGTCAGATGATGTGTACCAACCATCAAACATGATTTGTTCTGGTTTATCAGATGTTGCTTCTTGAAGGAGGAAACTTCCACCTTGATCCGTAAGATCTTTTTGAGTAAATGACGTAAATGATGCGTTAGGATTTGTTATAGTTGCTTCGATGCCGGATTGGTTCTCAATTTGATATTCGACTTTGTATTTCTCGTATGAGTATTTAGCATACAAGTCTAAATGAGTTCCGTTCTTTACCTCAATACCAGCTCTAAGAGACTTAGTGAATGCGGCATCCATATACCAACCAGCAAACACATAATATTTCTTGCTAGGATCTGCTATAGACGCAGAGTATAAGATTTTCGATTCGCCTTGCTTAAGGTATGAAGTCTTTGTTTGTCCGTCTTTCACGTCTGCACTACCACCATTTAAGTGATACGTGATGGAATATGAGTCTAAATTTGTCGCTTCTTTCCAGCCGCTGCTATTGTTTTCTGATGTATAGATATAGATTTTCTTATCAAGATTAGATACTGCCACACCCGCATCCGAAAGAAGAGGCCCGTTAGCGTTTCCAGAAATATCTTTATTTTGATAAGTGATATGAAAATTAGGGATTTCCATTTTCCCATATGCCCCTTCTTTATAAGAAATGCTCAACGCGCTAGCTTCGCTTAGATTCAAAGTCGAATCTATATTCGAAGAATGTATTTTTCCCGCTAATTTGCCATTCGAACTTACGTTTACCGTTCCATCATTTATAAGAGCGTTCCTGACTTCATCAGGCTTTACGTCTTGGTTATAAATCGTTGGATATTTGTACGCTTTAGTCGCGCCATTAGCCGCTTCATCAAGATTTTCAACAAAAATTGCGGGCGCATTGATATTAAGCACGCCTGTGTTGGTAACTTTGACGTTACATCCTGGCAATACCTTTTGGCTTGTTGTTACATTTACTGTTCCACGTATTTCGAAATCATAATAATGGTTAAGGCTAAAGAAGAATTTTGAAGAGTCGACATCCGCAATTTCTACGTTGGTTAGAAAGCTAAGCGAAGAAAGCGCAGGCATAGGATTAGGAATAACCATTTTGGCGATTTCGCATTTTCCTTCAAAACGGATTTTCATTTTTTTGTTAATGATTCCGTTGGTGCCGATAATTGTCTTAGAACAGTCATCCGAAGATGTATCTATCGTTATTCTTGCGTCAGTTGAAAGAACGTTAACTATGGAATTATTCACACCAATCATGTTGACTAACCCCACCTTATGTCCTTTTTTAATCGTAATGACCTTGCTTATATACTGGGAATTATACGCATCATAATACCCTTGTAGAATCGAACCATGCCTAAATATTTGTCTTACTTGTATGTTACAAACCAGCCATTCATTAAAAGGCATGACTTTATCACCTTTTTTAGGGTTACACGCAACCGAATATGTTCCACCACTGAAGTCACGAATAACGAAAGGCATATAGATCTTCGATCCATCTAAAGAAGTCACGCTCGCTAAGGTTACGTTTTTATCTTTTGGTTTGATGTATCCACAACAATCAATTGTCCCGCTATTGTTTATGGAAGCCTGATTGCTACTAAATACGATTTCGCAATAATCCCCTGTTGTAGCTCCGCTTAATCCCCAGCCTTCTGAGCCTAAGCGACCTGCAATGTTAAGGGTTGCCCCTTTCGAGATGGTGAGCTTTGCTTCAAGAGTGACGCTGTTTTGGCAATAATACTCTGGTTTAGAGTCATCAAAACCTTCTGTTTTAATATGCGGTCCTCTATTCTCTGGTAAATTTTCGTTTGAACTATCGGAAGATTCGTTTTCGACTCCTCTATCTTTATACGCATAAGCACCAGTGTCCGTATATGTATAGTTCCCTTTTGAATCCAAAAAAAGATACTTGCGAACATTATTTTCAATTTTGGTAAGTCCACCTATTGTCAAGGTGACATTGCTTGGAATCGTACAATTATATTTGATGATCGGGTTTGTTTTCGGAATTACATATACCGTGTCGCCGCTTTTGGATTTATTCAAAGCGGTTTCAATGGAATAGTATTGATTCTTGGCCTCGTTCGTATTGATATAGCAAACAGGTTTGATCGTGCTTTCGTTTATTGCTTCTTCAATCGTGAGTCCACTAATATACCATGCAGCATATGCAGTAGGAATAAGTATCAAAACCGATAACAAAATATATAGAAGGGAGCTATGTTTTCTCATTAATAGCCTCCCATTCCGAAGGAAACGTAGAACTTACCATTTTTTAGATGCGGGTATATGTCCGTGTCAAAACTGCATTTTGTATAGTCAATTTTGAAATTGTAAGAAATAGTAATGTAAGCAAAATGATTGTTTGACTGAAAGAGTTCTTTTTGGAAACCATTGAAGTCACTTGATAACACGGAGTCGTTTATTTCATTATTCGAGACGAGATTATGAATCGCTGCCTCATTTTCACTTCTATAGTTTGCTTGAACGCCACATTTGTTATCACCTGAATCGGTGTATGGGTAGATGTAGTTCAAAGCGATAAGAGAAAAGATGCTTCCATCTCCCGAAGAGAAACTAAGTTTCGTAGTTATCGCGAACGACGTGTATGTGTTCTCGTCGCTAACTTCACCATATATATTTCTTATCTCATCGAGATTTAGCTTTGCATATACATAGAAAAATCCGTTATTAACATCCACTTCTCCATTATTCACAAAGCCATCTTTGCAATAGTCAAAACAAGCGATACCTGTATTGTTATCCCCTTGGCTTTTGTCTAATTGAATAAAATCGTTGATGTTGATAATATTGTCCGCACTTACATCAAAGGAAAGTGCCGCATTATCGTTTGCGCCTATACACCAACTAGCAAAACCAACGCTAAAAGAGAAAGAGTGCTTAGTATTAATACCCCCGCAAATGCAGGAACTATTTTTCTTTTCTTTACAGTCTTGCTATACATAAACAAAGTTTAACACAAAAATACAGAAGAGTAACTTCAAAAAAATCACCATATTACATCTATTTTGAAACAAAAATGGCCACTCCCAAGAGTGGCCCATGTCTTTAGAAATTACAACTATTCAGCTGTGGTTGGGGCGACGTATTTGAGTTTATTGAACTTTGCGCTTCCGACGTATTGCTTTCCACCATGGTTAAGCGTGATGGTAATGATTAAATCGAAATCCCAAGTCGCAGGAAGACCAGCGCTGAAGTTAACATATAAACAAACTAAACTATCCGTAACCGGTCCATCAACATGTTTTCCAACAGGAGTGATCTTGGCTGTACCAGTTTCAGAATCATGTGGTTTCGAAGCTTCGTCATGAGAAACACCTTTGATTGTGTATTCCCAATCTAGGGTTGCGGCTTCCTCTTGCGTGATGCCGATCTGGCTATTGTCGATATAGATCCAGGCTTGTGCGCCATCCACTCTGGTTTGGCCTTCGTTTGCAACGATAGGAAGAGTTTCTGTAGAGGTAGCCTTTGCTCTAACTGTGACAGCATAGGAATCTGTGACGGTCTTATCACCAAGTTTAGCGGTAACTGTAACTGTGGCTGTTCCTGCTTTTAAAGCGGTTAATGTTGCGCTCGTACCTTCAGAAACTAAGCTAGCAACATCTTCAGGTGCAACAGTCCATGTGACTTCGCTTAATTCGCCTTCGCTTGTAGCAGTTAAAGCAAGTGTATCGCCAATATCGATAGCATTCTTGTCCGCAGTAATCTCAATATCTTTGGCAAGTTTTGACCCTTTGAAGGCAAGGCTTCCTTTGAAGTTAGAGACAGCATTGGTGTAAGAGAGTGTGAGGGTCCATTTGAAATTATCAACTGGAGCACCGCTTAAGATTATATAGAGACATAAGGAATCTTCGCCTTTTGCGCCCCATTGTTGAGGAACAATATCCATCACTTGGAAGTTTCCATCGCCAGTATATGTTGCAGTAAGTTTCTTATCTGCGATCGCTTTCTTTAAAATTTCAGTGTGATTCGCGCCTGTTAATCCTTCACCAAATAAGGATGGTTTGACCCAAACAAAGACGCCCGCACCCTCAGAATGAGTTGCATCAAGATAATCGAATGGGAAAGCCGTCTGAGTAGAAGGATCTGGATTTGGCTCTGGTTCAGGTTCGGGTTCTGGTGTTGGATCCGTTGTTGAAGATCCCTTTTCAGCCAATTTCATGTTACCGATTTCCAGTTTTCTTTCACCATCAACGCAGCCTAATTCGAAGGTTAATTTATTAGCGGCAGTAAGAGTTCCACCATCGAATTCGATGCTAATATTCTTCCATTCGCTTGTTACTTCGAGAGTCTTTACTCCACCAACGGCGTTACCGTTATCGAAAATTTTAACTTCTCCTCCAGCTGCGCTCATCTTATAGTCAAAGCTTAAGGCATATTTCTTTCCTGCCTCACCAGCTGGAATGCCAGAGAAGTTAATTTGTTTTCCCCAAGTTTTGTCACCTTTGGCAACGTTTTCGGTATAAATAAGGCTTCCATCTTCACCATGAGTCAAAGCTTCGGCTGGGAAGGCTTGGTCCCAGTTATAGGTGTCGCTAGGTGTAACTTCTACTTTTGCATAGAGAGTTAAAGCGGCTGTGACTGGCGTAGAGAAATCATATTTGGTTGTCAATTCTTTATCGGAATACCAACCAGCGACTTTATAGCCAAAACCAACTTCGTTATAGCCAAATTCTTTTCCTTTGGCCATTTCGCCATCGATGACATCATCGGAAGCGAGTTCTTTATCACCTAAGCAATACTTAACTTGGTAAATGGTTGCTTCGCTTCTATCGATGAATTTCGCTTCAATGGTTGTATCAGCAGATACGACCACTTCAGCTGGATCGACTTTGTTTTCTCCGATGAACCAGCCTTTAAAGATCTTTCCTTCTGGAGTAGCGATTGTAGGGACAAACCATGCTTTATCGCCAGAAAGAACTTTTTCGGTTCGAACCGTTTCTTCACCGTTTTTGAAAGTGAGAGTATGGTAATCGTTTGTCTTATCGATTACTTGAACGTCTTTAATAGATACACTGCCAGAAGCAAGCAAACCCTTGGCTGTAGAACCAAAGAGAACGCAAATGGTTGTATCTAGTTCATTTGCGCCAATCGTCCAATCTGTCATTTCAAAAGACGCTTCTTGATTGGCGGTCACGGCTAGGACTTGATTGTTGATTGTCATTTCGCCAGTAACGGTTGAGGTGACTTTCATCTTGATGTCATATTGGTTTCCGGCTTTCGCATATGGTGCTTTATAGAAAACTTGCACGTCCCATGGATGAGCAGTAGCTCCCCAGGTGTTTTTGAAATCTACTTTTAAGGTTGATGTTGCAGTATCGTAAGCTTTATTTTCAACACTACCACCGTCACCGCCATAAACAGTAAATTTGCCAACTTGGGCAAGTCCAGATCCACCAGTGATGATTTCGCTATCGATTAAATCAAAAACATCAGTGGCTTTAGCTGGCTTAGGCTCTTCAGAAGAGGATGGTTGAGGTTCAGGTGTTGGAGTGGGTTCGTTAGAAGATGTTTTCGTTTCCGAAGTTGCTGGCTTTGGAGCGACAGAAGATCCTGTTTCAGAATTTTCATTGGAGGTAGGACCGCAACCCGCCAAAATAAAAGCACTGGCTGCTAAAACGAATAAACTCTTTGCTTTTTTCATGATTTCTCCTTATAAATCAAAGACTATTTGGAACGAGATTCTAGCATCAAACGATTGTTAGGAAATCAGTTTCCTTAGCATTATTGTCGACTGAAAGGTATCTTTTGTCAACAAAAATAGAAAGCGCTTACAAAAAGATTTTTTATTTTTTTGGAAATCGGTTTCCTAAAAAGTGGCTTCCTAACTAATAAAAATCGGTTTTATCGCATTTTTAAATGATGTAACCTCTTACATCTTCACTTGCTTTTTGTCCCGTTTGCTTTATCGTTATTTTATTCATGGATATTTTACAAACGAAGATAAAGGAACTAAGAAAAGAGATTGGATTACATTCTTTGTATCTTTTTTTCATTTTGTCTTTGTTAATTGCTGTTTGTATTCTCTTCTACCACTTCCAAACTCGAGAAACTTATATGCTCTTTGTTTACCTTGGAACGATCATCTCATCCATATTATTGCTATTATTCCTCTTCTTGTTCATTCATAACCTCTTGCCAAGATTCAATTACGTCAAATTGCTTAAGAAGTCGATGTATACAAACCTATATAGCAACACTGTTTTGTTTATTAAAGAAGTGAAAGATGAAACCTACGAAGGAATCGCTTGTAAAAGGGTTCTTCTAAAAGATAAGGACGAAGAGGAAGAAAAGGAGTTTTTAATCGAAGAAAGCGAATGTTCTTTTCAAAAAGAAAAGGAATATAAAATCCTAAGTCACGATTCGTTTATTCTTTTAAAGGAGGAAGGAAAATGAAGACTCCTCTAAAGAAAGGCTCTTTTCGTAACTTCTTTATAAATTACGGCTATTTGTTTTTAATCGTCCCCTTCCTTTCCTATCTTCTTTGGTATTACCCTCTAAACGCTATCAATGAAGTGCGAAGTGATGAGCAAATCAATTTCTTCATTACCGGTTATACGTTCAATGACGATTCTTTAGAAAACGATATTCACTCTTTGTTAAAGGATGATGGCTGCTATGAGGTGAATATTCATTGTTATTCGCCAAAAGATAATTATCTTGTTTCCTATTACGAACGTTTTGGGGAGGAAAGCGACTTTATCTTCCTTTATGAATCTGATTTAAATGAAATGTTCAAAGATGCTTTAGAAGGAGTCACTTCTTCTTTTTTACCCTGGTCAAATAAAATCAAAGAAGATGCGAAATGCATGGAAAACGATGTTTTTTATAATGTTAATGGGTTGGATTACGCTTTTGAAATATACAACCCAAATGGCAGTAGACTTTCTCAAATCGAAAACTTCGTTTCTTTTGAAGATAGCGAACCCGTGTATATGTTATTGAACTCAAAAACACCAAATTGGGGTGATTATCTTTCTTCTTCATTAACTCAAAACGCAAAGAAATGTTTACCGTTTTTTATAGAGAGGTACAGATGATGAAAGAAAACAACATTCTTTTACCTAAAAACAGAAGAGAACAATTCAAAATACTGCTTAAAGAAAACGTTTTGAATTATTTCTTTTTCTCTTTGTTCACTTCCATATTCGTCATTCCTCTCTTTGTTTGGTTTTTCTTTTCTTCCTATGCTGATCTATTTGACGGTTTATTGTTTTATAAAACGCTATATACGTATCTTATTGCCCTTCCTCTTTTTCTTTTTGCTTCGCTAGGCTTTGCAGGATTGGATTATTATTTGCAAAAGCAAATCTACAACGAAGGGGTAAGTTTTCTCTCTACATTCTTTGAAGGAATAAGCAAGAATTTCAAAGAATATCTTCTTTCATTCACTTGTATTTGGATGATTTCCTTCTTACTTAGAGTTAGTGTCGGTTATTTCTCTAGTGATACGCAAATCAATGGATATCTTAGGGTTGTTTTCACGGCAGTAATGTATGTCCTGTATTTCTTTTTCCTCTTTGTCTTTTTAAGAAGCAATATTGAGTCACTTACCTACAAAGGAAGCTTTTTGACTCATCTTAAGAATTCCTTGATTTTCACCTTTGGAAAACCACACGTATCCATCGGAATCGCATTATTCGCCTATCTTCCTCTGCTTCTTTTTGAGGCCATTCCTTTGTATGAATCCCAAATGGTTCTTCTTTTCCTGGAAGCATTCTTCTACCTCGTTTTCGGGGAATTGATCATGGTTTTATCGAGTGATTATTTCTTTGATTTAACACTTAACAAAGACTACCCAGAAATGTATAGGAAGGGGTTAAAAAATGATTAAGGCATACGCAAGCAAAAAAGGTTCTTATTGGAAAGAAAAACGACCAATAGATATCGAAGGAGAACCCATCATTTTTAAAAAGAAGAAACAGATTTTACTAGGTTTAGGTGGGGCAATAACCAAATCCAGCGCTTACAACTACGCCTTACTTGATGAAGAGAATAAAAAGCTCATCTTGAACTTGTATTATTCATCTAATGGGCTGGATTATAACCTTTCAAGATTATCCATTGGCAGCAACGATTTTTCTCCCTATATATATGATGATATAAATGAGCATGGCGAAATTGATTTAAAGAACGAGGAGGATGTTCTTTCCCTCTTAGATGAGGCAAACAAGATGAATCATCAGGATATCTTACTATCTTCTTGGTCTCCTTTAGCCAAATGGAAAGACAATCTTTCTAAAGAACACGGAGGGCATTTAAAGGAAGAAAATCTTGATGAATGCGCTAGATATTACGTTTCTGTCACAAAAGCCCTTCTAAAAAGAGGGTATGACATCCAATACCTCTCCCCACAAAACGAACCTGAAGCAAAACAAGTTTGGGAGTCCTGCTTAATGGATGAAAAGGAAGAAGGAAAGCTTGCCTTAAAAATCAAAAAACTATGCCCAGAACTAAACCTTCTTTTATGGGATCATAACCGAGACGTGATGCTTAGAAGAGCATCTAATTACAAAGATGAAGTCCTTAAGATGTGCGCTGGATTTGCTTATCATTGGTATGATGGCGACAAGCATGAAGAATTAGCTAAAGTAAGGGAAAGACATAAAAATAAGCTTCTCCTTCAAACCGAAGCCTGCGTAGAACTTCTTCTCCTAGATAAAAAAGAAGATGAACTCGTTGGAAGATACGCATCATTTGAAAGATATTATCAGGATCATGTTAAAGATCTACTATATGGGTCAAACGGATTTATTGATTGGAACATTCTCCTGGATGATAAAGGCGGTCCTAACCATGTAGGCAATTATTGCGAAGCCCCTATAATGCGAAAGGGAAATAAGATCTTCATCAATCCTTCATACTACGCTTTAAAACATCTAAGCAAAGTCGTAAAGAAAAACAAAACGTACATGGAAACGAATGAATTACAGGATATACTCATTGCTTCAAGCGTTGATGAATTTGGGAAAATAGCCACAACCATGTCGAACAATCGTAAAAATAATGCGATAATCACTATTAATGAAATTGGTTTGAATTATCTTTTAGAACCAAAAGAAACAATTACTGTTTGGGAGGAGAACGAATGATAACGATTTATGACATTGCAATCAAAGCGGGAGTGTCTCCTTCGACAGTCTCTAAAGTTGTAAACAACTACAGCTCCATTCCTGAAGACACCAAGAAAAAAGTAAGAAAGGCGATGAGTGAGCTTAATTACATCCCTAACACAGGCGCAAAAGCTCTCTCCAAAGGCCATTCCTACAATGTGGGTGTTTTAGCCTATTTAAGAATGGACGTTTCCCCTTTTAAACATCCACTATTCACCGAAATTCTAGATTCCTTCCAACAAGAGATGAACGCAAAAAACTATGATCTTCTTTTCGTCTCCTCAAACGTTGCAGGACAAGAGGGCAGCTATTATGAGAATTGTGTCTCAAGAGATGTTGCTGGGGCTTTGCTTTTCGGCGATCTAAATTCCCCTGAAATCAGAGAGGTGATCGATAGTGAAATACCTTCCGTTGCCTTTGACTATATTGGCGATAAAATGTCTGGGGTTTCCATTGATAACTACGAAAAAATGAAAGAGCTAACTCTTCATTTAATCTCTTTAGGTCATAGAAATATCGTCTTTATCCATGGTGAAGACTCTTTTGTTACAAGAGAAAGAATGAGAGGATTCAAAGACGCTTTCAAGGAAAGAAACATCCCATTTAATGAACGTTCTTTTGTCCAAAGCGATTATCTAGACAACGCCAAAGTCAAAAATCTAACACGCGATATTCTCAGAAGAATCGTTCCACCGACAGCCATCATGTTCCCTGACGATTTAAGTGCGGTCGAAGGAATGAAAACCCTCAAAGAAATGGGCTTATCTATCCCAGAGGATATTTCAATAACGGGATTTGATGGAACCATTTTCTCGCAAATTGTCTGCCCTACTATCACAACGATAAAGCAAGACACGAAAGCAATCGGTCGAAGCCTTGCTGACGAATTAATCAGGCAGATGGAGAATAAGAATTCCCCTAAACGCTTAATCAAAGTCGAAGCAAGCTTCATTAAAGGAGAATCAACGGGTCCCCTTAAAAACACCAACAACACTTCAAAATGAAAAAGGATGTTCCTTATCTTATCAAGGGAACATCCTTATTTTTAAGGGCTCTCCAAAATCTAATGGGGATGGATTTTTCGTTACCCCCATCGATTTTTGGATAACCTAAATGCTTTCTCTCATTATTTCGCTTTCTCGTAATTTTATTATGTTTTTATGAGAATAATTATTTTAGTAGCACGTAATACGTGTTTTTGCCCTGGCCGTATTTTTTGACTTTTCCATTCTTTATCAAGGCCGCTATCGCTTTTTCAACCGCACTGACGGAAATCGTCGGGCAAAGCTCTGCAATGTCAGATTTCGTAAGTTTTCCGATTTTAGCTTCGAATGCACTTTCGACAAGTTCCGTTGCCGTTTTCTTCTTGCCGACAAGGCTCAGTCTTTCTTCAAAATCGTTATATGCGGAATAAATCGTCATAAGCATATATTTTATGAAGGGAGTCGGATCGTCTTCCCCCTCACGCCAATTGATTTGGCTGTCATATAATGCGTCGTAATACAGATCCTTATATTTTGCGATTTTGCTTTCAAGCGATATATACTTGCCAACAAAATATCCCGAGCGATACAAAAGCAACGTTGTCAGAAGTCTACTCATCCTGCCATTGCCGTCACGGAAAGGGTGAATGCAAAGAAAATCGTGTATGAAGATAGGTATCAGCAAGAGCGGGTCCACGCGCCCATCTTCCATTACTTCGTTGAATGTTTTGCAAAGATTTTCTATCGCTATCGGTGTTTCAAACGGATCAGGCGGCACAAACAAAACGGCCTTATTCCCTTTTTCGTCTATAGCGGAAATCTCATTCTGCGAGTTCTTGAAACAACCTCCGAAAGTCGCCTCAGTATTGTGGGAAAACAATATCTTGTGAAGTTGCAAAATATAGTTCGGAGTTATCGGAATATACTCAAAACTCTCATGAATTGTGGCAAGTGCGTCACGATATCCAGCAATCTCTTTTTCGTTTCGGTTTCTCGGTGCCGTCTTTTGTAAAATCAATTGCTTTAGCCTTGTTTCCGTTGTTCCGATACCCTCAATCGCATTGCTAGCTTCCGTGCTTTGAATCTTTGCAATTTCAACAAGCCTGTCAAGTTCCAATTTCTTTTGAGAAAGGTATAACTCTTGCCTGCCTTTCATCTCGTGAATTTTGACAAGGTACTCGATGATTGCGTTATCCCATTTACAATTTACAAATTTTTTATAATCGAATTCTCTCATTTTTAACTCTTTTCTCGTATTTTATAGTGCTTTTTACGAGAATAGTCAATGAATTACGAGAATAAAATCGGTAATCTTGCCAAAAGTTTTATATAAACAAAAAGCTCTCGAATCATAAACTGAATCAAAAGTCTCTCCTTTATTTCTTTTTGCTCTATCAAGTGTCATGGATCTGATTGCTATCGTCGATGAAAAGAACTTCTCCAATCTTAATTATCACCTTTTCGTATGTATTAATTGCTCTAAGAGAGCAGAATATCAACTTGTAGGCAAAAGAGGCTTTGTAGCTTTTAATGGGGATGGCAAAAATCGCTATCCCCATTAGATTTTGGAGAGCCTTTTTAAGAAGGGGGATTCTTATTTGTCGTTTGGATTTTGCTTGTATTCAGGAATATAGAAAGCGCGATTATCCATCGCGAAGACTTTTTCTGTCCATTCTCCTGGTTTAAGGTTTTCCTCCGCTTTCGAGATGATATTCATTTTGGCATCAAAATCATCGATAGAAGCAAGAACAAAAGCCTCTCTGGTTAATGGAGGAACGGGTGAGCCAAATTCAGGCTTGCTATGGTGGGAAAGAATCATATGTTCTAATAACAACGGGGTTTCTCCATCAGTATGTAATTCTTTAGCTGCCATACGGATCTCTGCGACCATAATGGAAATATGACCAAGAAGTTTTCCTTCAAGGGTGTATTTTGTTGCAATAGGACCGGATAATTCCAATGTCTTTCCTAAGTCATGGATTAAAGCCCCTGCAATAACGAAATCACGGTTGATTTCCGGATAAAGGGTGCAGACTTTTTCCGCCATGTCCGCCATCGAAATAGAGTGGTAAAGAAGACCTGAAGCAAAATTATGATGGTTTCTTACCGCGGCTGGATAGGAAACATAACAATCATGGTATTTTTGAATCAAGTATTTGGTGATGGTTTTTAAATCCGAATCTTTTAAGGAATCGATATAGGCATTAAGTTTTTCTTCTAAGACTTTTTCTGGAACGGGGGCAGCTGGTACAAAACGAGTCACATCAATTTGGTCTTGCTCAAGCTTCTTTCCCGAAAGAATTTTCATTTGAAGATGGTCACGATAATTGAGCACATCCCCTTCAATGGAAACAATATTTCCTGGTAAGAAGGTATCTAAATCTTCTTCATTCACATCCCATTTCTTACCATCGATACTGCCAGTAGAATCTTGTAATGTTAAATTCAAATAGTTTTTCCCAGCCGTAGTCACGCATTTAGCAAAATTCACGATGAGGTATTGGCTGACGATATGATCGCCATCTTTTAAATCTTTAATCATCATATATATTTTCCTCCATTATTCCTTGAATATCTTCTTTGTTATATCCTCTTCGAAGAAGGCCTTCAAATAAATGTTGCCTATAAGCATATCCCGAATATTTCTTTTCGTAACGTTTTCTTAATAAAGAATAATCTCTTTCCAATCGTTTTCTTGATTCTTCTTTGTTTTCTCGGAAAGAAGAAACTGCTTCAAGACAAGTCTCCATTGGGAAGCCACGTCTAAGAAGACAAGAAATGGCTTTTTCTCTTTTTTGTTTCAAAGGATATGTCTCTAGTCTTTTCTCCATTGATGAAGCAATGGCTTTGGCTTTCTCTTCTTCATTTTGGAAAGAAAGGGAATCCACGATATCTAAGGAAATCCTCTTCTTTTTCAAAAGATCGTCGCGAATACGGATAGAACCGTATCCTTGCTCCTCTTTTTCCTCTTTGTATTCTTTGGCGTATTCCTCATCGTTAAGCAGATGATTCATCCGTAAACGTTTCAAGATAGGATAAGGAGTTTCTCCTTCAGGGAGTTTCTTTTTGATTTTCTCTTCGATTTCGTAGGAACTATAAGAACCTTTGCTAAGAAGAGATAACGCATATTCGTATATTCCTTCTAATTCCGATTCCTTTTTCATTAGAAGAAAAAGGGACGAGCTAATTTCTTTGCCAACATAAAGAAGATAATCTGTGAAAGCATCCTCAGATAAAGTGAGTTTTTCTAAGCCAAAAGATACTTCAAAGGTCTTTTTCTTTTTGTTTTCCTTAATGCTTGTGACTCTTTTCCCCATCTTACCAGTTCCTCTGAATGGCTCTTTCATAGACTTTCTTTATACGTTCATAGAATTTATCAATGGAATAATCAGAAAGGCCGTTAAGTGCTTCTAAACGAATACGTTCTTTCTCTTTTTCAGGGAGAGAGATAATTCTATCCATCTTCTTAGCCATGTCTTCTTCATCAAGAAAAAAGAAGCCGTTCTTTCCATCATGAATGGTTCCTAGAAGGGTATCGTCATATCGAGCAAGAAGAAGAACGTTCGATGCCATTGCTTCCATGAAAGTAAGACCCTGCGTCTCCGTAATAGAGGCACTCACGAAAAGATCCCCAATTTGGTAATAGAGTGGGGTTTCCGTTGGTTTTACTGAGCCAAAGAAAACAACATGTTCTTCAATATGAAGTTCTTTAACAAGCTCTTTGAGCTCATTTAATGCGGGCCCTCCACCAACAATGGCAAATACCGTCTTTCTTTTTGGCGAGGAGGATAGATATCGGGCATATCCTTTTAAACAAACATCGATACTTTTTTCTTTAGCAACTCTTCCTAAAGAGAGAATGACAAACGTATCCGGGCTTATGCCAGCCGCTTTCTTAATCTCTTGAACTTTATTGAAATCGACGTTCTCTTTAGCAAATTTAGAGAAATCAATTCCCGTTGGAATGACATTAATATAGGAGTCAACGCCAATAGAACGCATATATTCCATCGTTTTTATCGATGGAGTGATAAATTCTGTCGCTTCCGAGGATTTATAACGGACGTAGGAACGAACCGCTCCTTTTGCGATACGATCAAAATATCCTTTTGTCGCATAATAGGTGTAGTCCTCTAAAGCGGTATGGAAGGTATAGACAACCGGTATATGCAGTTGTTTAGCAATAAGGAAACCAAACTGACCAACCCCGGCATCGGTTTGGATATGAACGACATCCGGTTTAAATTCGGCAATAAGTTTCTTTCCTTTTGGAGAATATAAGCCAGCCAAGCGATAATCGTAGATTTTCATACGAACACCAGGAAGGCGAAGGATATCTCCATCCAGATTCATTTCGTTGCCATAGAAATTGGTCGTGCAAACCATGATACTCTCCCCATGGTTTTTAAAAGCCTGGTAAAGAGTTCCCGCAGACGTAGAAACCCCGTTAATTTCCGGTGGAAAGGTGTCAGAAAAAATAATCGGTCTCATTCGTCTTTCCTCTTTTTCTTACTCGGCAAATTCGTCACGATATAATCATCCCCCGTTTCTTGCCCAAAATCTTTCATAAGGACATTCGAAACGACCTTCTTTCTTATAGAGGAGCGAGAAAGTTGCCTTGTCTCAAACATGGTTTCCACAGAATGCCTTCTTTCTTCATAGGTGTCTAATTGAAGATTAACAAAAGTCTGACGGTTGGCGTAGGAATAATTCTCTCTCGGACGAGAATGGTATAAAGAAGCGACAAAGCCAGAAACAATTACCAAAAGGTGGTAGGTCGCAACACGCCAAAGGATCTGTGCAGCAACAATATTCGATGAAGCGTTTCTTGTAATTACCAAGGAACCGTTAACCACTGCTTGTGTTTCGACATAAAAGCCATTGAAAACAGCATTGAAGAAGAGTTCGGAAACACCCGCTGAACCTGGTAAAGGAATCAAACCCGTGATCATTTGGTGAAAGGCACTTCGGAAAGCGCAATCAAAAAACATGCGGATATCAAATCCTTCATTCGGTCCGAAAGCGCCTAAGGCAAGACCAGAAAAATAAGGGATGGAAAAACGAAGAACTAAAACCAAAAGAAGGCATAGATAAATAAAAACGGTGACAGGAATATTTGATTGAAGACGACGTAATTCTATTTTGAAGTTCTCTACTTGAACACGAAGGTTTTCTCTTGTTCTATCTGGGTTCTTTAAGATATGAATCTTTCCTAAGAAACCAACGATATAATGCATGATGAAGTTATGGAAATGATGGGAATAGCTCATTAAGAAAAGAACGACAATAACGCCTAAATTCAAAACAAAGCCGATAACGATAAGAGGAAGAAGAGTAACTGTTCCATCCCAGCCAAACAAATCAACATTAGGAATCTTAAATGAACCGATGGAAGAGATAGCATTCCATTCGAAAATGATGGCAAGAACGTCAAAAGAAATTAACGCCATTTGATAAATAATAAACCACATGACCATAATCGAAGCGGCATTAGAAACTTCAATACCTTGCTTTTTCAAGGTATAGACTTGCATCACCTGTCCCCCTGAAGCACCAGGTGTGACGTTATTATAAAAAGCTCCGATAAAAGAATTCGCTAAACCTTGGTGAAAATAATAATGACGGGTATAAAGACGGCAGAAAACCACCATGACAAGTGCTTCAATGAAATAAGTTAGAATCATCACCAAGGCGATAACAGCCAAATAAAGCGGTGAACAGGTGATTAAGGCGTTCCATATTTGTTTTGCGCCTAAAACAAAATCTCCTTCTCCAGCACCATAGAGAGAAATAAAGAGGGTAGCGATTGTTAAAACGGCCACTAAAGCAAAAGAAATCGCATAAGATTTCTTGGTCTTCTTTTTTTCCTTTGTTGTCTGAATATTCTCGGCCATATCAAAATAGTTTCTAAGAAACTATCTTATTTTATCATTCTTCGAAAGAGAGAACACTAAGAAAGCAAGAAAGCGATATCATCTTCAGAGAGAGAAGAAATTGCATTTTCGCCAGAGCGAATCAATTCGTCATATAAAGTCTTTTTATATTGTTGAAGGAGAAGAACCTTCTCTTCAATGGAATCATGACAAATTAGTTTTAAAACGGTAACAGGACGTTTTTGACCGATACGGTAGGCTCGGTCTGTCGCTTGCTCTTCCGAAGCAATGTTCCACCATGGATCAAGATGAATGACGACATCGGCACCCGCTAAATTAAGACCCGTCCCCCCTGCTTTTAAGGAAACGAGCATCACAGACACGTCTTTTTCTTTGTTGAATTTATTAGACAATTCGAGTCGTTTTTTAGCATCCACTTCGCCATAAATATAATAAGAAGCAATGCCTTCATCTTTTAAAAGGTCACGAAGGTTGTCTAACACCTTCGTAAAGGAAGAGAAAATCAAAAGCTTATGGCCATTGGAAATGCTCTTTTCCGCATATTCCGTAACATAGGAGAATTTGGTGGACATTCCTTTGATATTTTCAAAGAATGAGGATGGATTAACACAGATTTCTCGAAGAGAAGTTAGCACAGGCAAAAAAGAGAAAGAGGAGAAACGATCATGGTTCTCGGCGATGTTTTCTTTGCTCTTTTGAAGTTCTTTCTTGGCTTTTTCTAAAACGGATGAATAAAGGATCCTCGATTCTTCATCCATTGTTAAAGTAACTACTTCCGTCACTTTTTGTGGTAATTCCTTTAGAACCTCTTTCTTTGTTCTTCTAAGCAAGAATGGCGTTATTCTCTTTCTTAAAGAGGAACGTGCCTCTTCTTGATTCCCCGCCAGAATATAACGTTGTTTGAAAATACCATATGTATTCAAGTAATTTGGCATCAAGAAATCGAAAATCGACCATAGGTCCCCCATGGAATTCTCAATTGGAGTTCCCGTTAAAGCAAAACGAGTGTAAGAAGATATGTTACGGACCGCTTTCGATTTAAGAGCAGAATAGTTCTTAATCAACTGGGCTTCATCGGTGATAAGAGTATCGAAATGATGAGGAAGATAGCTTGATAAATCATTTCTTAATGAATCATAAGAGGTAATGTATATGACCTTTTCATCTTTCTTTATGGAAGAGATGATTTCTAATCTCTTATCTCTTGAGCCATCAATGACAATAACTTTTGTTTCTTTATCCCAGGTATAGAACTCTTTTTCCCAGTTATAGATAACACTTTTTGGCGCAATGATCAGAGATGGTTCGTTTTTCTTTAAACTAGATAAGAAAGCTATGGTCTCTAATGTTTTTCCTAATCCCATATCGTCTGCAAGAATGCCACCAAGATGATTTTCATAAAGACAATTTAGCCATTGAACTGCAATTCTCTGATAAGGACGAAGGACTTTCTCAATAGAAGGTTTTAATTCCACTTTGTTTTCTTTGAAGTTCTTTAAGGAAAGGAAGGCTTCTTTTAAAGAAGAGTCTTTCTCTAGCTTAATCTGGCCATCCCCATATTCATTTTCGAGACGGAAAGCTTCAGAGAAAGCCATGCTCTCTTTGCCAAAAGAACGGTCTAGTTTCTCTTTTTGTTTGATTTCGTTTAATTCTTGTATCTTTGGATCATCAAGGAGAATGATATTATCCCCTAAAAGAAGGTAGGTTTTTTTCTTACGATAGGCTTCGAGAATCAAAGAAAGCTGTTCCGAAGAGAAATTCTTCGATTTCACATTCAAGGAAAGCCAATCTTCATGACGTTCAATATGCAAAGATATGGCACCCATATGGGTGATTTTGCTTCGAGATAGCTTCTTTGAGAGAAAGATTTTCGCTTTCTTTTTCAAGGAAGAAAGATCGCTTTGAAGGAATTTCAAGGCTTCTTTTTGATTATCCTGGATACCCTCTTCTTTTCCACCAAGGTTTTCTAATTCGGCTAAATAAAGAGCAATCTCACTGCCAAAAGAAGCGTTAAGCACTGCTTCTTCTTTCTTAACTTCTCTTTCACAAAGAAGATAGACCGTTTTAAAAGAAAGGGACCCATTATCGGATATATCCACATATAGATTGATTTGAAAACGATCTGCTATATCCTCACTCTTTAAAGAAGAAGAAAGAACCATCTTCTTTTTAAGGATGTCGTTTACTAAAGACGCATCCTTTAAACCGTGTTTTAAGAAGAAAGCAAAGACCTTTTTAGATGTTAAATTTGCAAAACGATAAAGGGTGACGACATAAGAATAATCATCAAAATAAAGAAGACCATTATGCAATAGCAAAGAATGACAACGTTTATATTCCTCAATGGGTGGAATTAACTCCACGTCCCCGTTATTCTTATAACGGAAACCTGCTTTAAGAGAATCCTTCATCACATAATAGCTTTCCCCATTAAGATAGAGGTTTTCCCCCAAAAGGATTTCCACCATATCCCCAAATTCTTCCTCATCAAGAAGAATCTCACTCGAAAAAGAATCGTTTTTCCCACGCGTTAATGCGACAAGGTATCCTAAGATTCTTTGTCCCTTTTCTAAGAAGAAACGATGTTCTAAAGAATATAGCGAAGCATGGTAGAAATACGCTCCTTCTTCAGAATATTTTTCTAAGAAAGGAATGATGGGCGAGATAGGTATTTTCTTTTCTTCTCCATCCCACATCTCCAAAGAAAGCGCATATCTCCCCTCTTTTTGTTGAAAACTGGTAATAAGTTCCCATTTTCCACTCGATGGTTCATTTAAAGGAAGAGGGCTTTCCCCGCCTTTTTCATCGAAAAGAGAGAGGAATTCTTGGCGGAGTTTGCTACGTTCAAGTTGCTCTTTTTCTTCTAAGGATGGGGCTTCCTTAAGAAGAGGGAGGATGCTTAAGTAACGGTTTTTAAGGGTATCTAGGTCTAATTCGTTTTCAATTTGAAAAAGATAAACATAAAGAGCCATTTGATAGATGTCTGGCTCCTCTTCTAAAAGAAGACCATTCGAAGAGACTTCTATCTCAATGAAAGTGTTCTTCGGAAGAAAAGAATAATCACTCCAATAGGCGTTATAAATCAAACACTCTTTCGTTTGATTATATTGGAAACAGAGGTGGTATTTCCCTTTTTCAAGATCGTTTAAAATATCTTTTACCCCATAGAAGGTTAGATAATCCTTCACCCTCTCTATCCCTTTTTCTTTGTTTCTTCTTAAAAACATGGGGATACTCCTTCATAAGGATAAAAAGAGATACGTCCTAGAAGATGATTTCTTTCAAGAAGATAGAGCCATATTCCTTTCCAATAGGATTCAGATATGTCTTCTTTGACTTCATTGGACAATAGATAATAAGAAAGAGAATCGTCTTGATAGAAATCTAGAAAAAGAAGATAGAAGAAATATTCTTTGTTTCTCTTCTTTTTCTTAAATTCCATCTCTAGTCTTCTATGAGATATCTGAACAAGATGAGAAATCTCTTTCTTTTCTTTTAAGAAATCCTTGAGAAGAAAGATATCTTTTGGAGAGAGAAGGGCATAGGAGAAATCTTCATAAAGGTCAGGGAAATATTCTTTCCCGTCGATAAGAAGAGCAGCATTTTTGAATTTCTTATAACGAATGATATTCTCTAACTCATAAGAAACACGAAAGAATTCTGAAGGAGAGAACATCTTGCGGTAACGAAGGTAGGAGGATAACTCCTCAGACTTCTTAAGAATGGAAAGAGCAAGTTCTCTTGCATCATTCGTTAGACCCATCTTTTGAAGGAAAATAAAATCCTCTTCGCGGAGGGTTTCTTCCCCTCCCCTAACGAAAAGAAGCTTCAAAAGGAAAGAGACATCATTCCCATCTCTTTCTTCTTTATAGAAATTGATGGCGTTACGTAGGTCTTTCTCAAGTAAAAGACGAGGAGACTTCTTTGCTAAAAGAAGAACGAATTCAGGCAATAATTTATGGGGAAGATTCTTTCCTGAAAGGCAAACGAGGCAATTCTTAGCTTGTGCTTCATTAGAGATATCTCCACGCACTAGGTAACGTTGAATGAAAGAGGACGTTCTTTCTTCTTTTAGAAGAGAAGTAAGGAAACGAAGACTTCCTTCTAGATCATCTTTTAAAGATAATAGAACGCCTTGAATAATTTCTTCTAAATAAGCGTCGTTCCATTTCCCTTTCTCCTCAAATAAAGAGATACGTTCCACGATATTTCCATTCTCAAAGAAAGGAAGGACTTTTGCCATATTGCTAAGGTAGAGAATGATTAGTTTCTTTCTCTCTTCCTCACTTAACTGGGCAGAAAAGCCATTTATCTTATAAGGCAAACCTTTAAATTCTTCTAAAGATTCTGAAAAAGAAACGGAACGGATTTTGGAAAGAAGCTCCGCATAGATATTTTGGTATTTTTTCTTGTCTTCTTCGTTTGCCATATATGCTAAAGCAACAACATGCTTGCAAAGATGGGGATAAGGGCAAGAACAGTGATAAGAAAATGACCCATCGTCATTTAAACGCAAGGAGACATGATATTTTTCTTTTCCTTCGATATTTGCGGAACATTCCCCATTTACGTATTGAAAATCTTTCACTTTGCCTTCTTGAAAATACTCTTTACCTCTTTGGAGGATAGTAGAAGGCAGATTGTCTAAAATCGAAAGATAGTTTTTCACATCAATATACTAGCAAAAAGAGGCTAGGAAGAGTAGATGCCATCATTTATCAAAGGCATTTCTTTATGAATCGCCGTTGCCCTTCATCGTTCTTATAGAAAACGGAACCGACGGTTATGTTTTTAGTCTCTATCAATCATTTTAAACGGAACGGTTTCTCCCGCGGAATTAAAAAGATCGTCTCTAATGAAAGAAAGATATAAACAATCTTTCGTTGTTTGATACGTTCCTTCTCCTCTTTTTGCGTAGTCTCTTTTCAAATAGAAAATGTTGTCTTCATTCAAAACAAGAGTATATTTTCCATCGAGTAAGACGCCGATTTTATCAAGATAGAACCGGAGGTTAAGGTCTTGGTTTTCAAAGAGGACGTTCGTGCAATATCTAGCATCAACTTCTTCGTCAGAAAGATCTTTTTCTTTAGAAATCGTGGAAGTCCAATTGGCAAGCTCAGGCAAGACATTCCTATCCCCATTCAGATGATCGCGGGATATGGTTATTTCATCTCTTGTTAGGGTGAAGCCATAACTTTTAGGAAAATCAATGGAAAAAGAAAGAGAGATATCCTTGTCCATTATCGTCCATAGTCCGTATCCGTCCCAGTCAGATCGCCATTTAAACATCTCATATTTATCATTGATTTTTAATTTGCCAAAACCGGATTTCTTATTCAGCTGGCATTCTAAGATCATGACTCCATCTTCCGAAACATATCTACTAAAGGAATTAAAGAAAGTGATAGGACTTTTAGAGCATGAGCAAAGAGAAAAAGGCAAGAATATAAACAACAAAGGGAAAGCTTTTATTCTTCTAAAACTCATTGTTTTTCTCTCCCAAGGCAAGCAAAGATATATCGTTCCTTTTTCGTCTCACTTATCATCTTCTTGGGCATAATAAGGTTCCATAAAGCAAAAAACGCCTTCGATGTTTTTATTTGGTTATCTCTTTACAATCTTATGATACATAGGGGATAAATCATTTCAACGATTATTTTTCAAAGGAAAAACAAGAGTAGAGAAAGAAGCCTCCTTCAAGGAGATTAAGATGGGAGGAGACTTCCTCTATGCAATCAAGCGTTTGAAGACGAAGGAGAATATTCTCTTTCTCTTTGATCGAGGCTTTTCTTAGTTCTAGGTATCTTCCTTTGATGTTTTTATGTTTCAAGTAATCTTCCTCTTTTATAAACGGATTCTCTAATAACAAAGAAAGGGTTTCTCTTTCTAAGAGGGTGAAGAAATGACGTACGTCCCCTTCTATTTGAAAAGATTTAGAGCACTCTTTCCTTAGATAAGTTAATCCATATCTATTTAAAAGAAGAGAATAATCATATACCCCTGCCCCATAAAGGCTATTTGGGTAGCCATATACCAATTCTTGCTTACCATAGTTAGGAAGATAAGATAAAAGAAAGGCTAGATAGAGATTCCTTTGAAGGGCCTCTTCAAAAGAAGGATGAGTTTCAAAGAAAACGAAAAGATCTTCTGCATGAGCAATAAGAGAATCGTTTAGGTCTTTATATCTCTCGTTGTCCTTAAGATGAATCTTTGCAAGAGAACGGAAATAAAGAAACTCTATAGCCAAAGGAAAAGAAGGCAAGAGTTTTTCTAAGGATGATATGCTTCTTTGATAGTTAGGATTCTTATAGGCCAAGGTAGCCTTTGCCAAAAAAGAATCATCGCCTTTTTGAACAATCTTCCTTAATTCTTCATAGGAAAGAAAGGAAAACGGATTCACATTCATATCTCAAAGGCTTCTTTTTAGCAAAGGCTACATTTCAAAGAATGAGACATGCTAATCCCCACCTAGCACACCTGAATTCGACCTATTATGGAAAGGGGAAGAAAAAGATGTAAAGCATTAAAAATGCTTGTTTTTATTAGTTTTTATCGTATGTTTTTAATTTTTGTAAAGAAAAGAAAACTCTTTTTCATCTCTTTTCGTCAAAGGTTTATCAAATAAAGTTTTTCTCTTTCTATCTCCTTTTTGCTTTCTTCGTTTGAATATCATTTCTTGATATTGTTTCAAACGAATATGTTGTCTCAAAAAGGGATAGAGAGAATGCTTTTCATACAGTGTATGAAATCTATTAGATAAAAAAGAACCGGGCGGAACCCGGCTTATATCTTCCTTATAAAGTAGAGATCAGGAAAGTTTCTTTCCTTCGAGTTTGTATCGCCAATAGTCGATGCAATCTCTTACGGTTTGCTCATACTCGTAAGTCTCTTTCCAACCAAGAGCTTTCATCTTATCGCAATTGCCGGCATAGAGTTTTTCATCGGCTGGGCGAAGAAGCTTTGGATCTAAAACAAGTTCGTATTTAACACCCATGATCTTTTCGATGCATTCCACAACATGGGACATCTTAAAGATATGGGAGGAACAAATATTGTAGGCTTCGCCTGGAACGCCTTTACGGGAAAGGATTTCCAAGGCAACACAAACATCGCGAGCATCAATAATGGCTCTTAAAGCGGAAAGGTTTCCTACAACCAAATGGTTATCCCCTTTCATCTCTAATTCCACTGCACGCTTAGTGAAGTCGCCAGTAATGTCTTGAATCTTACGAGGGCCTGTACAATTAAAAAGACGGACTCTCGC
The DNA here is from genome assembly GCA_963630675.1 of Escherichia coli. Lineage (GTDB taxonomy): Bacteria > Bacillota_I > Bacilli_A > RFN20 > CAG-826 > UBA4951. The sequence goes on along the minus strand of CAVGNR010000010.1, from coordinate 46,410 downwards.
ATTCTTGATGCCAAAGTTTCTAAAATATTGGAAACAAGTAAGGTCTTCTGCAGCCTTGGATACACCATAAGGATGGAGAGGGAGCAAAGCGCAGTCTTCTTTAGGAAGATTATCAGGTGAATAGGAAAGAAGAGCTTCACCATAGATAGCGCTAGAAGAGATAGCCACCACCATAGGGTCATATTCAGGATGGTCTTTCTTTGCTGCTTTAATGGCCTCAAAAAGGCCAACCGTCCCTTTCACATTCACATCCATCGTATAATATGGGTCTTCCCAGGATTCAGTAGGACGAGATTGAGCAGCAAGATGGAAAATCTTATCTGGAAGATATTCGTTGATGAACTTCTTCATCTTTTCATGATTGCGAACATCTAATTCAAAAAGGTCCACTCCTTCTTTATTGATATCGTTTAAATCCACTGTTGGAGTGTAATAAGAACCTTTGACTTCGTATCCTAATTTATGAAGATATTCGACAAGGTGGCTTCCAATGATTCCACCAGCACCAGTTACATAAGCTTTGACCATAATTAAACCTCTAAAAAGATTATAGGCATTTTCTTCTTTCTTATTAAGAGCACGAAGTCAAATAAAAACGCCAAGTTCCTATCCTTGGCATTTCATTTATTATCTTTGTTATTTTTTATGATAAGGAAGACCGATATTCCAAGCCTTTCCTACAGGTTTCCCTATTTCGTAGTAAGTAGAATCAATTTGGGAGAAAAGGATAGCGTGGAGTTTAGAGACATCCACTTTACCTTTCGTATCAAGTACAGACTCATCAGCCAAAACATTCACGATTTCACCATAGGCAAAGAAGTTACCATCTTCATCATGTCTTAAGGCATGGAGTTTGCATTCAATGGTTAGAGGATATTCCTCAAGAATAGGCGCATCTACATGTTTGGATTTACTTGCGTGAAGACCACTTCTTTCGAATTTATCAAGAACCGTATTCCCAGAATCGATTCCAAAATAATCCGCTTCAGGGGCGTGTTCCTTACTTGCAATAGATATAGTGAAGTCTTTCCCTAATTTTAAGTTTTTAACGGTTTTATGATCTTCACTAAGGCAACAAAGGACCATGTTATTGTCTACCAATGTTCCCCATGCCATATTCATGACGTCTACTTTGTCGTTTCCATCGTATGTTGCAATCAAAGCGACAGGCATTGGGAAGAGATATGGTTTAACTCCTAAATCTTTTTTCATATAGTTGTTTCTCCTGATTATTCTTTCGCTAAATGTTCAATGAGTTCCAAACTTTCTTGATCGTTATGGAAGAGAACGCCATGCATCCCCACTTGAAGAGAAGCGTCAATGTTGGTTGGATTATCATCAATAAAGATAGCGTCGTTAGGTGAAAGTTTTTCTTCTTTAAGAAGGTAACGGAATATCTCCAAAGAAGGCTTGGCTTTCTTTATCTCATAAGAAAGATATAGGTGATCAAAAAGATCGGATATGCCAAATCTATTCAATAAATAAGGGACAATCGTATCGCAGGTATTAGAAAGAAGGAGGATACGATATCCTTCGTTTTTAAGTTTTTTAAGAAGATTAATATATTCCGTATGTGGAGCGGGTCTATCAAGAAATTCTTTTCTTAATAGCTCTTTATCAAACCCGAAGTCCTTGTGGACATTCTCCACAATGTCTTCAAAGGTGACCTCTCCCCTATCTCCTGGATGGAAATATTTGTCTGTTAAGAGGTTATAACCTTGTGAGGTAACGTATTTCTTAAAGAAAACAGGCGCGTCTTCATCGCTTATCACGCCAAAGAAATCTGAAACAATGACTTTTTTCATAACGGATGTAGTATAGCATTCCTCTAAAATCTTAGAAAGAAAGTCGTTTTTCCTTATTTTTTCTTTCCCTCTGGACGCTTATAATAACCTCACTGCGCCTGTGGTGGAATGGTAGACACGTTAGACTTAGGATCTAATGAGGCGACTCATACAGGTTCAATTCCTGCCAGGCGCACCAAAAATATAAGAAATTTGCCTTGGGGAGTAAGACTATCTTCAAGGCTTTTTTGTTAAAAGAGAGTATTGATTCTTATTGTTCTTCTCCGATAAGCATATCTCTCAAAATAAGAGACTCGTTCTCTTTACTGGAAATCTCGTCATTCCATTGTCTTACCAAGCCATGGTCCCCAATGAATTGAAGTTGTTTAATCAGTCTAGAAATACGATATATCTTGGTATCCGTTACGAAATGCGTCTTTTTTGAAATCTTATTATCGCCTAAAATCGTTAATGAGTTGCTTTTTGTACCGTCAATGAGAGCTTGATATTTGAAATACAACGTTGGACATTTATCACTTAGAAGACTGACGATATTTTGATAGGCTGTTTTAGCGGTCATGAAAGACGCATAGTAAGGCGTTATCTTGCCATCAAGAGGGTTAAGGTAGATGTGATTGAAATAATCGATATCGATGATACAACCATGGATAAGACCACTACCGCCAATCTTTTTGATTTCGCTTGCTATACGATTTTGGGCCGATTCATATTCGGAAAGACTTTGTTTGATAGAACGTGCATAAATTCTCATCTTTTCGTAATAATAATGAACATCTTGGCTCTCTAATTTAAGCTTCTTCCCGCCTTGCATGAAATACAGTTTTTCATCTTTGCAAAGGAACATATACAAGCCATCTCGTTTTAAAAGATATAGTTGCCCAGGTTCTTTCTTGAGGTTCATCCTCTCATTGATTCCACGATAATACACTCGGTAATCAGCAAGGCTTATTGGATAAATGCCATCTTTATAATCTTTGAACCAGTCGAATCCAAAGTCAGTGGAAGTTTCTTTCCACGAAATCGATTTAGACATGTATCCCGATTGGTTATCTGAATAGACTCTTTTTATCCCATCGTCGTATCTATAGTTATTGTGAGTGTGACCATTAACGTATAAGACTCCAGGCTCGTATTTTTCTTCGCCAAGCCAATCCTTCACTGGCATGTGGGTCAGCACAATAAGATGCATTCCCTTTGTCGCATCGATAACTTTCTTGTAATAATCACAGAACTTTTTTGTCTCCTCTATTTCTTCTTCTCTACTCAAAACGTTTTGATAAATGCCGCTCGTAGCGTTAAACGTAGGATTGGCGCCAGCAAAACCAATGCCTCCAAAAATAATGAGAGAGGCATCCCTCAGTTTTTTATGAAGCTCATTAGAGGATAGAGTCTTCAATTCTTGTTCGCTAATCCTAATAGGATCTCTTGAGAAAAAGAGGTCAGCAGATGGAAAATAATAGACATCGTTTTGAACAAGATTGAGGCCTTCATCTTCCAAAAGACATCTGTATTTGGTTATTCTTTCTTCCAAACTTTGATTCGGGAAAGCCCAAAGCTCGTGATTCCCTAAGGTGAAGAAAAACTTATTCCTGTGACGAAACAAACTCGGACGCTTCAAAAATTTCTCATATAAATCGAATTTGTCAGTAAGGTCGCCTGCAAACAAAGAAATCTTAGTTTGCGTTCCATTAAAGAAAACATTCGAGAGTTCATGAATTTCTTCTTCCGCATCGTATATCGTCTTGCAAGAATGAGCCAATAATTTATGCGTAAGATGTATGTCACTCATATAAGATACGGGGAGCGTGTATTCGTTTTGCTCTGCTGAAACCAATCTATATTGGCCAAGGGTTTCTAGTTCATTGTCTTTTGTTACCTCGAAAGAGACACAAGGCAAAGAAGGGAGAATAAGATTCTTCTCTTTTTGCAAGTTAAAAGCTTCAATGCCATCCAATTTCATTTTTGCTCGCTCAACGTTTAGACCCGTTATTTTACTTAGGCGTGAAATATTATTGCAGTCATATAAGTCTGCATTTGACAAGTCTTTCTTCAAAAAATGGATGAAATCACATATGTAGTCGAAAGTATAGTCTTTTCTCGTCGTGGTTTTCCCATAAGTCATCTCGACGCTCGCATAAAAATGTTCCTCACTATAACGTTTTCCAACGATGCTAAACGATGGTTCTCCCTTGACCGAAGTGGTTGGTAATTTTGTCGTGTCATCAACGATACAATTCTTCAAAGAAATTTCATCAAGCGGGGCCTTCGATAAATAAGCGCCCTTTAAATCGTAATTCACTTCTTTAGCAAACTCCCCGAAGGTAAGAAAATATTTCGTGAAAGAAGTAAAGAAAAAACCGGGAGCTTTATAGTTCCTTGTAACATAATAAACTCCGATGTCCTCGTTATAGCCTTTCTCCTTGATTTCAGAATACACCTCCCCGTTCTTCCAGGCCTCGAACATATCCTTCAGTTCCCGTTTCTTTCGATAGATAGTTTGTTTAACGTAATTAATCGGATTGTATCCATCGATGTATTCCTTCGTCTTTTCCTCGCCAAAGAGAACGAACATGTCTATAAAACAAGTGAATTGATATTCACAAAACCATTTATATGCTGCGTCTTTTAACTTTTGATCGCCGTTTTTTATCAAAAGAAAGGCAACCCCTTTGCTGTAGTCATATTTTTTTAGTAATTTGCCAAATTCTTCTGGAGTATCTACAGAATGCTCTTGCATAATCCATTTGTGGAACCCATTTCTAGATTTAGTAGTCGAGCGGTCGCTCTTTTCTTGTTCATGAATCAGTTCGTTTTTCGCATCGTCTACATCAAAATCAATAAACGATTCGAAATTCAAATGCTCTGTTTGAAGATTGAATTCTTTAATTTCTTTTTCGCTGAATTCATACCCGAAATAGCAGGAATTCGTATACATGTCCCCGCCCAAATAATCAAAATATGCCTTAAAGGTGGCAAACATTTCATGATGCATAACAGGCAACAGTTTGCCTTCATCATTTCTTTCTAAGGTGTATGTTTGGGCGAAAAATTTATCCGAAAGGATGTCGTATCCCCTTTTGGATAAAACGGTTTTCGTTTTATTCGTCTTCTTTAAATATTTTAAAAAGAGGGTTTGTTGGCTTTGTTTTAGATTTTCGAAACCTTTTTCAGTCTCAAATAATTCTTTTTCAACTTTCATCAAATCCAGGCCATTCATTATTCGCTCCTCCTGAACGCCCTTTGTCATTCCGTTATGAATAGAATTCCAACTAAGTTCTATCATACTGCAAAAGGGAAATATTCTCCTTCTTCTGCATTCTTTTTATGGAGATTTAGGAACGGGGTCCTCTCGCCTCATCAGGCCGGTTATCTAATTTTCTGGATAATCTTAAAGCCAGCATCATCCACCGGTTATCGTAGATTTCTATATCCTTATATTTGAAATAATAGGGAGTCGTATTGTCTAAAAAGGGAAGCTTTTTCATTCACATTGCACTCGTAGTAGCGTCTCCCGTTTATAACGTGGATTTTGTATTTCTCATAGATATCCATAAAAACCCCCTTATCAACTGCTACAAAACGAAATGGTAGCTAAGCAAAAAACTATCGTGCTTTGTTTTCTAAAAAACCATTCAATAACCGAAATCCTATTGCCGGCTATGAAGATGACATTTATAGATATTGGGTGCCAAAGTAGGCAAATTGTTTCTCCAAGGATCCGAGATATGGCCAATGCCGTGTTATATAAAATGCTGTACTATATAATTAATTATTGAATCGCACGAATTATCAAACTTTTTTGTTTGAAGAAAGGAAATTTTAAATGCCACATATATTTATTAGCCACAATTGCAAGGACAAAATCGTCGTAGAGCCCATAGCATTACGATTAGCAGACGTTTTCGGAAAAGAAAATGTCTTTTATGATTCCTGGTCGATACAACCTGGGGAGGGGATTATCGATAAAATGAACAAAGGCCTTTTCGACTGTGACTTCTTTTTCTTTTTTTGTTTCGAAAAACAGTCTTCAAAGCAAAATGGTAGAACTTGAGTGGCAGAACGCTTTGTACAAAACAACTAACAGCAAAATTAAACTAGTACCAGTCAAATTAGATGATTGCCTAATGCCCGATTTATTGATGCAAAATTTATACATCGATATTTTCGGCAAAGGATTAGAATTCGGAATTAGACAAATAATCGATGTTATAAGAGGTGAGAATACTTTTGTCCCATCTTTTCAAACATACGAGAACATTCGTGCGATTATCACATATTCAAGCAAAAATACAGAAATAGAGATAAAAGCTATCACTTATTTAGAACCTATAACACGATTCCTAATTCTTACGGATGAAAAACTAAATGAAATTTCGGTAAAAAGCAAAAGCGATTCCATGATGATGGCTGGCGAAGCGGAGAATATCGAGTTAGACGACGGCTCGTTTCATAATGGGTTATTTCGTTCAATCAGTCGCGGATTAGCTCCAGATTTTCCGTTCCGGCTCACCATGATTAAAAACAAGAATGAACCCGTCCCTTTATGCGGAATACTGAAAGCGATAGATGAAGAACAATATAAAGAAATACCAGTGGAAATAAAGCGAGTATAGTGTTCGAATTTTATAATTTTTATTAAGAAATCGATGTGCCCGAATCCCTTAAATAAAACCCTATCCGAACATCAAAAAAGTTCAATGAAATCTTTGCTCTTTTCCCCTTGCATTCGCATTTTGTTTTGTTATATTTTTCTCAAGAACAAAGGGTGTTCCGACTGATGAAACACGGTCACTTGGCGGGTCTCAAAAAGCAGGCTTGTCATAGCCCTCTGCTTCCACCCACAGCACGTCCGCAAAGACAATATACGCATGCTGTTGGCATTCTTTTTCGTGTTTTTGACTGGAAACAATACACTATTTTCCGTCCTGTTCCGATCGGATGCACTTTGCTCTTCCAAAGAAAAGAAAGGACTATATAGGACTTAGGATCTAATGAGGCAACTCATACAGGTTGAATTCCTGCCAGGCGCATCAAATAGATAGATTGCCTCCAGGGAACCGGAGGCTTTTGTTATAAGTGCGAATAATAATTCTTTAAAAGGACAAAAGTTATTTTGCATAAGCAAACGATTGAGGAGCAGCTCTTAAACCAAATTCCTTTAAAGTCTTTGGCTCATCGTATACTTTGATTTTCCCAAGTTTGTAAGTGTAAGCAACCTTTCTGTCCTTAAAATATTCGTCAAAGAAGTTTTTCGTTATACCGGAGTATTCCCTTGTCTTTTCTTTGTCAAAGAGAACGACCATGTCTATAAATAAGTGCTTTCGTATCCACAAAAGTTGGAAACAAGATACCGCAAATATTGGAAATGAAATGCCACAAATATTGGAAATGGAAGCTAGAATTGCTACAATATTAACGAGGTGAGGTATATGAAATATAAAGCAAGAATCGCGGACAGTCTTTTAAAAGACAAATTGAACGCATTCGGAGCAGTACTGATTATCGGCCCTAAGGGATGTGGAAAAACAACAACAGCAAAACAGCAATCAAAAAGCGTTATCGAATTTCAAGATGAAGAAAAAAGGGACCAATATTTGAGCACAGCAAAAGATGCACCGAGCATGCTTTTAATCGGCGACAAACCTCGGCTGTTCGATGAGTGGCAAGATGCTCCTAAAATATGGGGTGCAATTCGTAAGTCAGTTGATGACGAGCAGAAAACAGGTTTATATATTCTGACTGGTTCAACATCAAAGAATGTCCAAGTCTCTCACACCGGCACGATGCGTATCAGCACAATGAAAATGTACCCTCTGAGTTTATATGAATCCGAAGAATCCAACGGTTCAGTTTCACTGATGGAATTATTTGATAATCCGAATTCTTTCAAGGGATGTATTTCCAATTTGACAATAAAAGAGCTTATCTTTGCAATCTGTAGAGGCGGATGGCCAGCCTGTTTTAAAATCAAAAATGAAAACAACAAATTAGATGTTGCCGATGATTTGGTATACCAGATTTGCAACAAAGATATCTCGTCCATTGATGATGCAAATAGGAGCCCTAAGTTGACAAATGCGATTTTAAGATCCTATTCAAGAAACATCTGTACACTATGCGACTATAAAACTATCTATCAGGATGTCAAATCAACAAATGATACGTCCGATAAAAGCATCAGCAATTACATTGAAGCATTAGAAAAACTTTATATCATAGAAGATATCAATCCGTGGTGTCCTGCAATCAGATCCAAAACAGCGATAAGGTCCGGTAAAAAAAGAAATTTGATAGATCCATCAATCGCTGTCGCTTCTCTTGGAATATCGCCTGAATACTTTTACACCGATTTCAAAACACTCGGTTTTCTATTTGAATCATTATGCATAAGAGATCTGAAAATATATTCTTCTAAGATGCGTGGGGAAATGTCTTATTATCATGACAGATACGGATTAGAAGCTGACGGCGTGTTGCATTTGAAAGACGGAAGATATGCTTTGCTCGAATTCAAGTTAGGTTCAAGTGAAATCGACGAAGGCGCAAAGCATCTCTGTGAAATCGAAAGATTGATCAAAGAATACAACGAAAAAGAAAAACAAATGCCATTGAGACTCCCTGATTTGAAGATTGTCATCACTGGAACCGAATATGGTTATCGAAGAGAGGATGGCGTTTTTGTCATTCCTATTGGTTGTCTAAAAGACTAGCGGTTCCTTTTAATTCGCATTCAATTCCAATATGGTCTTTGTTAATATCGACGCCGTTTTTTAACTTCATCCAAATAATTTTGCTGCTCACCACCATAACGAATGATAAGCCCGCAAAAACTATAAAGATAAACTCTAGTCTTTGTATAAAAAATGAGCGAGTTTTAATCAATAATTACTAAAAAATGAGCGAGTTTTTGTAAGAGAGTACCATTTTTATGTGTGTGATGCTTAGAAAGTGGGATTGGTTTCTCATTTTTAAGAGCTGTGAATGGCGAGCTTATCCTGACATTAGCTAGAACTGGCTCTCATAGCCCTTTGTTTGGAGAATAAAGATTTACCTAGCAGACACAGTTTGTTCATAAAGGCGATGATAAAAGACTTGTAAATCTATCAACGATTTAGCTTCTTTTTTAAGTAAGATATTAAGCAAGATGTTTTTGCTATCGAAATGGAACAAAGCATTTCATGAACGAACCTTCGGCTTAGCAAAGTCAAAATTTTACTGAACACTTTGTCTCTATACAACATTATTGTTCACTACTACTGAACACTTTTTCACTATTTAGCAATATTGTTCACTACAAATGAACAGTTTTGCGTACCATTTCAAGACATATTTCCGCAAGAGCGTTGTTTTTTTCAAATCAACAAGGAATCATGCTTTGTATGGCGGTTATAACGCCCTTGAACAAGAACATCGTCCTCAAACCAAATCTAGTAAATAAGAAATCCAAGGTCAATCGAAGATTTAGGCACTTTCAAAACAGTTTTTTGCGGCGTTCTTTGGATTAGACGGCTTTTTGGTTAAAAAAATGCAAGAACTTGCAAAAATTTTATTTATTAATCGTTACTGTCAACGTCATGCTGTATAATATTTATGCAAGAACTTGCAAAGATTTTAGTTAGGAGAAGGCCATGATTAAAAGAAATGATTATCTAAAAAAGCTCATCGACCGAATGGGCAACGGGATGATAAAAGTAATCACTGGTATCAGAAGATGCGGTAAATCATACCTTTTATTCGAAATATTCTATAACTATCTACTAGAAAACGACGTCGATAAATCCCATATAATCGCCTTACAGTTAGACGACAGATCAAACATCAAATTCCAAAATCCGGATTATTTATATGAATACGTCCGTAATCAAATTATTGACAATGGTAAATACTATATTCTTTTAGACGAGGTACAGTTTGTTCACGACTTTGAAAGCGTCCTGAATTCTTTCCTCCACATTAAAAATGTCGATGTGTATGTGACAGGAAGCAACGCAAAATTCCTTTCTTCAGACATTATCACGGAATTTAGAGGAAGAGGTGATCAAATCTACCTATCACCACTGTCTTTCAAAGAATATTTCGATTATTGCAAAATGGATTTTGATGACGCGTGGAATGAATATTCTATGTTTGGGGGGTTGCCTTACCTTTTAACCTGCAAGAGTGACGAACAAAAGATCAATTATTTAGAAAATCTATTCACTGAGACCTATATTAAAGACATCGTCAATCGTAACAACATCAGGAACACCGAAGTTCTAGAAGATGTTTTGAACATCGTCTCTTCAAGCGTCGGGTCATTGACGAATCCAAACAAGCTATCAAATTCATTCAAATCCATTAAAAACATCGATGTGGCGCCCAACACGATAAAACAGTATTTGGATTGTTGCGTCGACTCTTTTTTGCTACAGAAAGCGTATCGGTACGACGTCAAAGGAAAGAAATATATAGACACTCCCTTAAAATATTATTTCACCGATATCGGGCTAAGAAACGCAAGGCTGGGATTTAGGCAGCAAGAAGAAAATCACATCATGGAAAACATTATCTTCAACGAACTAATAATCCGTGGATATAAAGTAGACGTCGGCGTTGTAACAATCGGCGAAAAGAATGAGAACAACAACTATGTAAGAAAGAACCTGGAAGTCGATTTTGTTTGTAATCTCGGATATGAAAGATATTACATACAATCTGCACTTACTATCGACGAAAAAGGAAAAAGAGAGCAGGAAGAAAAATCATTGCTACACATCAACGACAGTTTCAAAAAGATCATCGTCGTAAGAAATAACATCAAGAAATGGAAAGACGATAAGGGAACTCTCTTCCTAGGTTTGAAGGAATTCCTTATCGATCCAGATTCCATAAAATCCTAGAAATTCGCTCATAATCTTATCGATTTCTAAATTTTAAATGTGCAAGAACTTGCAAAAATTTTAGTTAGGACATTCAAGCAAGTAAATAAATTTTTCTCCTATGGACAACGTGACACATAGTCACATGACATTCATCAACAAAGGAGATGAACCACCAAAAATCTCTATTCTCCATTTCAAAAGAGCGATGTCGTTTAAGACCACTTAGCTCATTTCATGTTTATGCTCCTAACAAATAAACGGGGAAAGTATAGGCTTTTTCGTTAATTGGACGCATTTTATCGCAACAATCCACCACCAGTCCTGGTTTTATCTCCATATGGTATTTCGACAGAACGTTAAAGTTCTTTGTCCGTTTATTTGGTGCTTCGCCTTTTTTGACTTCGATAGGATAGATGGCATTCCTATCCACATAAAGAAGATTGATTTCTCTTTGATCGATATCTCGTTTTAAATACATTTATTAGCCTCCCACCACAATTATCCGTTGGTAAGCTTTTTATATATTTTCCGATGAAAACACTGGTCGGCTAGTGTTTTAATCGCTGTTTTTATAACAAGGAAAGTGGTGACGTTTGTTGTTCCGGCGCTACACTTTTTGAGCAAATGTATTTGTTTTGCACGTATATTGCACTTCTTTTTTATTTGTTCTTTTCCAATCAAGTGCTAAAATGTATCCAGAAAAAGGAGATATTACCTATGGCAAGTGTAAATGTAACAATTAGAATGGACGCCAATGATAAGGCGCAGGTAGAGAAGCTCTTCTCGGAATTTGGTCTCACGATGAATGCAGCCTTCAATATGTTTGCCAAACAAGCTCTTAGAGAACAAAGTATACCTTTTAAGATTACCAAGAACACCGAAATCCAATACATGGACAGAAAAATGCTTATAGAACTCTCGAAGAAATCTGACAAGAAATATCACAAAGCATACGAGGAGTTAGCAAAATGAGTTTCTTCCTTTCGAAAGAAGATATTATTTTCCTTCATTCGGAGTTGATCAGCAATTACGGTGGCGGTGACGGAATCCGTGATGAGGCCATGTTAGATTCAGCTATAAACACCCCTCTTCAAACCTTTGATTCGCAAGACCTCTATCCCACGATAATCGATAAGATAGCCCGGCTTTCATTCGGTTTGGTTATGGATCATCCTTTCGTAGACGGAAACAAAAGAATCACCGCAAAAGTGCTAGACTTAAGTCTTGATGCCAATGGCATATCACTAAAAGCAACAAATGAGGAAGTGATTAAAGAGTTCCTCTCCCTAGCATCTGGAAAAATAGACTATCCTAGTTTTCTTTCTTGGGTTAAGTCCATGCTTTGATTAATGATTCGTACACATCAAATAGTCATAAGTAAGAAAAGAATAAAATCTCAAACGAACATAATCATGTATATTGGAAAAGTAATCAAATTCGATTTCTCTTCAATGATGTTTTCATTCCCGAAAATGTAGCCTTGCCGTAGGTTGTAAGGCTCTTTTACGAGCTTGGGTATAGCCCTAAAATTATTTTGATCGTTCCCCGATTTTATTTCGATAGGAAGGATAGACGTGTTTTCGTAATCATTGAGCAAAAAGTCCACTTCCCCGACTTTTTTGCTATCAAAATAGTACAATTCATGCCCATGGGCAGATAATTCCATCGCACAAACCGTTTCATACACGCTACCTAAATTAACTCCACGGTCTTTATTTAAAAGGGCATCGATATTGTTCTTATACAAAATATTAGTAAGTAATCCAACGTCGTTATAATAGAGTTTTATTAGATTTTTACTTGTTGATTGGCAAAGAGGAAATACCGGATTACTAACGGCTTTAGCATCTAAAACGCAACCAGAAGAGATTAAGTAATCAAATTCATCCTGATAACGACCCATCGAAGCTTTAGACGTTCCTTCGATCTTATTAAATTGGATACGTTTGACTTTATTTTCCATATAGGAAGACAAATAATCGTAGATACGTCTTATTTTTAATGAATGTTCCTTGTCGTATTTTGCTGCATCATCAGAATAATATTTATAGGTGAGGGTTTGATTTTCTCTCATCTCATAAACGTTCTTTGCTTCCACGAAGGCTTTTACAGAATCAGGAAGACCGCCAGAAAGCAAATAACGCTTAAATAGCCCCAGTATCGTTTTATGGATTCCCTCTGTGGGTGGAGTTCGCTTTACAAAACAATTTCTTAAATAAGAAATGACGTCCTTCCCAACGTTACTTGCCAAAAGAAACTCCTCAAAATCCATGGGAAACATTTTCACTTCGTCGATGCTGCCCATTGGAATAAAAGTATGTTGAAGGGTGATCCCTAAAAGAGAACCACTACAGATATAGCGATACCTAGCATCAGCCTTTAACGGCTTTAACATCGTTAGCAAATGAGGATAAGATTGTATTTCGTCCAAAAAGATCATCGTATCGGAAACATTACCTAAATCATTTCCGTAAAGAGCACTAACCTGCAAGTAAAAATCTTCGATTGTGCGAACATTTTCAAAGAACCTGTTTCCTTCCCAATCATCCTTAAGATTTATTTCAATGAAATGCTTAAAGAACCTTTTACCAGTCTCCCTAATAATAAAACTCTTCCCTATTTGTCTCGCTCCATCGATAACGAGGATTTTGGCACCCTTATCTAAGTAATAATCGTTTATTCTTTCTTCAATTTTCCTATAAAACATAACATTTCTTAAAAGAATTATAAAACGTTTTGGGACTTTTCCAATATATTTTTATATCGTTTTTGGGACTTTTCCAAACAATTATGACGTCTAAAAACGGACTTTTCCAAAAAATTCTACTTCACTATGAAATGATGTAGTAAAGGAGAAGACCTCATTTTTTCATAGGAAACAAATATTTTGTTTTGAATATCCCTTCCTTTTTCGATAAAGTGAAGAGGACATGAAAAGCGAAGGGGATTCTGAAATCTTTTCGGGCAACGAAGAGAATGCATGTGAAGAGTATTCCCTTTTTCCTGCGGAAGATTACAAAACGCTAGAGTTAAAAAACGAAGCTAAAGAGGATTTTGACGTAAAAGAAATCTCTTTAGGGGAAGAGCCTCCTAAGAAAGAAGAAAAAGAGGGGCTTAGCAAGTTCGATAAACTAAAAGATAAGATTGTTTCCCATACTTCAACGGTTGTTACCACGACTGCAGTTGCCGTTGTTTCCGCTACCGTCCTTGGATTTGTACCTGAAGTAATTAAAGAGAAAAGTCCGTTTGGAACTTTAATTACAGACTCTTTGGTCGATAAGACTTCTTTTCATCAGATTTCTATCGAAGGAGAAATGGAGATTGGCAATGAGGCTTCCCGTTATTGCGCATTGGTGGAAGAATACGGAAAGAACGAGAGAAAAGAAGAATACTATACGGATTTAATCTTTACCGATACGCATTTTTCTTTTGATGTGGAAACAATCTATGGTCTTGAATCCTATCGCTATGCTCTTCTTTCCTATTCGGAGGAGGAAAAAGAAAACGTCATTTATTCCTCTTCTTTGATCCCGTTTAATCTTGATCAAAGTTACCAAGGGAACTATCAGAAACTAAAACCAACAGAAACAAAGATAACATTTGCCGAAACGGATATGTATGAAGTCGAAATTAATACGGGGTACCAAAGTCCTTATCCAGATGTTTTCCAATATGAGGTTTCCGCTGTTACAAGAGAAGGCGAAGTGTTAGATAGCTATAAAGGAACGGACCCTTTAGTGAAATTGCATGTCCCATACGGTCAGAATCTCTTCTTAACTTATAAAGATATTTCTTATTTTGCCTATGAAGAGATTGTTTCTGAGCAATATATGGCATCCGATTATAGCGTAGTCTCTCTTCCTCGTCTTTCTTTTGACAATACATTTGGTTTTGATGGTCAAAATTTCACTTTGTCCTATTCTTTTGACACCATTTATGAGTTTTCTTCTTTTTGCTTATATCTCACTTTAGATAATGGGGCAGGAAGGAAAAAGAAAACAATTCAAAACTTAGAGAAAGCCGGAACAATTGTCTTAGACGAGTATGAAGGTGAAATCGGAAACCTTGTTTTATCTGGTGAATTAGAGTTCCAAAACAAGAGTTTAGATAGTTATACACATAAAGTGCCTATTATTGAGAACACCTACAATTTGCAATATTACCTCAATGTCACATCGTTACGTGCAGATTTGACAGAGGCAGGAACTGATTACATTCCTTTGAGTTTTGAATTCGATTATCTTCTTCCAAATGATTATTCCATTGCAATTTATAACCAAGATCGAACAATCGATGAAAAATTCGCATTAACGGACTCTTATTATCTAAAGAAGGTACCATCTGCCGATGGGGATACTCTTTCCCTTGCTATCCTCTCTCCGGATGGAAACGAATGGAAGAAAGTGTCAGATTATACAATCCTTGGTGCAAGTGAAATCCGTAGTACTTATGTTGAACCGACAATCTCTGATTATGTCAATCCGAATGACTTTGTCGTCACCTATAACGATGATGATACGGTTAACGTTTACCGAAAAGTCGGTTTCTCTTCTTCTAATCCAAATATTTATTTAGACACGATGCTATATGAAGGAGCCACTGAAGATACCACCACTGGCGAAATGAAATATATAAACGCCATACATAGCAAAACGACAGGTACCTATTCCATTATGGAGGATTTGCCAGCCCTTGATTATCGCCCAATATATTTTATAAATTACGAAAAGGACGGAATCACCTATCAGATGAGTAAAGAGATGCCTTCGGGTTCTTTAAGGCTAAAAGAGAATGAACCCATTCGTTATGAGGCAAGTTACGATGAAACAAGTAATTCCACTAAGATTATCGTCTATAACGATTCAAACTATTTCATCAAGAACGAGCTTTTGATTGATGGAATTTATTATTACTTTAATGAGTACGTAGAACATGCTGGTTCCTATATGTCTCTTGTTCCTGGAAACGTCCTAGGAAAACAGATGACGTTGAGTATGACTTTATATGATGGCAATTATGCGTCCTATTCAACCGAGTGTGAGATGAAGGGTAATCGATATAAAACATACAATTTCAATATCAATGCATAGGAGGTAAATGATATGGAAAAGAAAAAGAGAAAGGTGTCGAAATGGATCTCGACGATATTGCTAAGTGCAATCTTGCTTCTATTTGTTTTGATTTGCATTTTGCAATTGGCTCTGCCACCAGAGAACGGTTTCGTCCCTTGG
The DNA here is from genome assembly GCA_963630675.1 of Escherichia coli. Classification (GTDB taxonomy): domain Bacteria; phylum Bacillota_I; class Bacilli_A; order RFN20; family CAG-826; genus UBA4951. Next base: position 30,513 of record CAVGNR010000010.1, on the reverse strand, counting down.
TCAAAAGAAAACGTCATAGATCTAAGCGCAATCCCAGGGATGTTACAAGAAAACTACAAGGTCTTCATCCATTGCTTGATCTTAATTGTTATCGTTATCGCTTTATCTAAGCTAATTCGAATGATTTTTAAAAACATCATGCAACGCTCTGATCGTGCTAAGACCGTTATCACTCTATTAGATGGCCTTATCAAATACGGAAGTGCAATTGCCCTCTTCTTCCTTATCTTGAATGCTTTCGGCGTGAATACAAGAGCTATTTGGGAATCCGTTGGTGTTATTACCCTGATCATAGGTCTTGGAGCCCAATCCCTTATCGCTGATATTATCGCTGGCGTTTTCATCATCTTTGAAAACGAATACAACGTCGGTGAGATTGTATCCATCGATGGTTTTAGAGGAACCGTGACGGAAATTGGTATCCGCGCCACAAAAATTACGGATGCTGCTGGAAATATCAAAATCATCAACAATTCTGACATTAAGAATGTCGTTAATCTTTCTCGTGAATTATCCTTAGCAGTCGTAGATTGTGAAGTCAGCTATGATGTCCCTATCGAATTGGTAGAGAAAATATTGAAAGAGAACCTTCCTGCCATGAAGGAAAAGATCCCTGAAATCATTGAAGGGCCTTTCTACAAAGGCGTTTCCGAATACAAAGAAAGCAATGTGGCATTAAAGCTCCTTGCTAAATGCAAAGAAGAGGATCGTTTCCAAGTGCAAAGAGATATCTTAAGAGAATACCATCAGATTTTCTTGAAAAACGGCATCGATTTCGATTATGAACGTCTTGTCGTAGAAGAAAAGGAAAAGAAAGAATATCACGTTCCTGAGCAAACAAAGAAACAAGCTGAGAAGTTTGTTGAAGAACAAAAGACTGCTTCAGCGGGCATGGAAGAGCAACAGAAAGACTGATTCTTGATGGACATTTTATTTCATAATAAGTCTCATAAGGCTTTCAGTTAGCATTTAGACGATTTCCCATGAATGTAGCAATTTTTTAAGAAATTCCCAAAATTGTCACAACATTTTTAAGGAGTTCCAGTATCAAAACATAAAGCCTTCGCAAACTTATCGAATTCGATTTGTAATTCCAAACTCACTCATGAAGTGCAATAAACTTGGCGGTTAAAACAGTTGAACACATCTTTTCCCTCATAAAATGTGTGTAGAGTGCATTATTTTCGCTACGAAAAGGTGTTTAACATTAATATTTTTCGCTACGAAAATGTGAGCGACATTGATTTTTATCTACAAACTTAGCATAATATTTTTAGAATTTTTCGGAGGTTTTTATAGAAATGACCTATTTAAAACGTAAGATAGATGACTTTCTTTTAAAATGGAAGGAAGACAAAGACAAAAAGCCTTTAATAGTAAAGGGATGCCGACAAGTAGGTAAAACCGAATCCATTAGGCATTTTGCCAAAGTGGCAGGTTACCAAAGTGTCATTGAAATCAATTTCGTAAAAGACGAAAAGTATAAAAAAATAACCTTAGATGGGTATAGTGCTTCAGCAATCATAAAAAATATTTCATTGCTGGACCCTTCTAAATCCTTTATACCTGGGAAAACATTAATATTTTTTGATGAAATAAGCGATTTTCCCGATATTGCAACTTCTTTGAAGTTCTTTAAGGAAGATGGGCGTTTTGACGTTATTTGCAGCGGCTCTATGCTTGGAATAAATTACAAAAAGATTGAAAGTAACAGCGTTGGATATAAGACTGACTACGAGATGTATTCAATGGATTTCGAAGAATTTCTATGGGCGAAAGGTTATAGCGAAGCAACCATAGAAGATATTCTTTCGCACATGAAAACACTTACTCCTTTTAGTGAACTTGAAATGTCCCTATTTCATGGGATTTTCCTAGACTACGTGATTCTTGGCGGAATGCCTGCAGTTATAAAAGAATATATAGAGAAAGGGACTTTTGAAGGCTCTCTCGATACCCAACATCAGCTTATAGCCGACTATAAAGAAGACATAAAGAAATATGCAGAGGGGATTGATCAAACAAGAATATTAAACGTTTTCAATAGCGTTCCGTCTCAATTAGCGAAGGAAAACAAAAAATTCCAGATTTCGAAAGTCGAAAAAAATGCGAAATTCCGTGATTATCGTGGTTGCACCGAATGGCTTGTAGACGTAGGAGTCATCAACGCGTGTTATTGTTTGAATGTGGCGGAATTGCCCCTCTCAGGGAATTGCGATATTGACAAATATAAGTTGTATTTCTCTGATACGGGTTTGCTTGTTTCGCTCTTAGATGAAGAATCGCAAGAAGATTTGCGAGCAAATAAAAATCTTGGTGTTTATAAAGGTGCGCTTTATGAAAACATCGTCGCTGAAGCATTAGTTAAATCCGGTTACAAGCTCTACTACTACAAAAAAGACAATGGAACATTAGAAGAAGACTTCTTCATTCGTACGGCAAATAATCTGATACCTATCGAAGTGAAAGCAAAAGGCGGCCATTCAAAGTCTTTAAGAACATTGATCTCTTCTAACGAATATCCGGACATTGCATACGGTTTCAAATTATCAACAAATAATGTCGGTTACAACGAACATATATACACTTTTCCATATTTCTGCACATTTTTGTTAAAAAGAATGATGAAAACTTTTGTGCCGATAAACGATTAAAAGCCCTTTGTTCAACTGGGATATTAGAAGCAAATCCAACATTTGGGTCTCACTTCAAACTCCAGGACCTTTATTTATCCAGGAAGTTAAAAACGCAATCGCATAACTAAGTTGTTGTAATGTTGCTTTATCCATAAAACTTTTCCTTAATTAAAATCTTCCGGGAATTGTATTTTCAGCTTTTCTTTTTTGTTTTCAATTTCTGAAATCACACGAACAATAAGGCAATCGGCATGTTGTTCTAAATAAGAGAAATCACCATCCATTTTGCCTAACCCATTGATGATGGTCATAATCGACGTTTTCAAATCAGATACACAATTATAGATGGTACTTACATCACAAATAGCAAAAGCGGCAGCGAGATCGTTACTCAAACTTTCCATGAGCGGTTCAATATCTTTAAGTAATCCCTTCAATTCGAAAACATCTGCACTATAGAGTGTCTCCCAGTCAATTTTGTTTTCGACAAGAGAATTAAGATACTCAATAAAATCGCCATTTATTGTTAAATCCCGAATGAAAACCACTTCTTTTGAGTCTAAATCATTATCTGCAACCGCAATTTGTAACAAAGAGAATTGAAGAACAATATCAAAGTTCTTACAAAGAAGCTCCGAATTAAATCTTTCCTTTTTCCCGTTGTCTAAACGTTCGCTAAGCCACTTCCCCATCACACTAATGTCCGCGCAAGTTACTTTATACGCCAACTTGCACTTATCAAAAATCGCCTGTAAATCTGCCATATTCTTTCTCCTTTACGATTGATTGCTCTTTTGCTCTTTTTATCCGGATGAGTTTTCCTTTTTCATCGAATTAATAGTAATAAAGGCAGAGAAAAAATGATTTAAACAGATTCCCTAGTGTTTAAACAAAACCTTATTATCGAAGCATTTTTGTTGAAAATGAAAAACAATGACGTTCTTAATGCGTCACTTTTTTAAGCGATGACTATAAATTGAAAAAATCAAAATCGGAACAAATCATCTAGGTTTATAACATTTGCAAATACAGAAGAATATTCGTTTTTATATAATCCGTAAGTGGTAATTAAGACGTTTCTTATGGAAGCTTTTTTAGATACCTTCCCCGCGATGGAATTCATCCTTCGATTTATCTTTAAATAATTATCTTTATCCAATTTAAACGCATCAGAATAGAACTTCATTTCACAAATGTTAATGACGTTATCCTTTCGAGACAAAATCATGTCAATTTGCATTTCATCCTCTTTGGAATAATAGGCGCTAGAAGAAGAGTTTACCCCTGATATGCCAAGAGCAAATTTAATTTGATCAATATGATTAAAACATACATTTTCAAACGAAAAACCAGACCAAATACTCAATTTGTAATTGGAGATATTTTGGCTGAAAAAGTTTTCGTTTTCTACTTCAGACTGGCAAAAGCTAAGATAAAAGAGACAAAAAGGGTCCACCAATTTGTAATAAGCTTCTTTTTTACTACGCCCAAAAGGAACGTATTTGATAATAAAGTTGCTTGCAATCAAACCGTTTAAATAATTCGTTAACGTACCACCTTCGGAAATTTTCGTTTTTGATGATATTTCTTTTCTCGTATATCCCAAGCGATTCGTATATAAAAGCTTAACAATGTCTTTTGCTTTTTCACTATAAACAAAGATGGATCGGAACAGCCTATCAAATTCTAATTTTAATTTGGCTGTTTTCTTAAAAAAGAGGTTGTCAATATTTTGCGAAAGCGAATATTGGCTCTCAATGTAATTTAAATAATATGGAATACCGCCAAAAACCATATAGGCAAGGGTGACTTCGTATCTAGAGAGGCTAACATTCTTGTTTTTGAAAAATTCTTCACACTCAAAAAGAGTAAACGGAGCCAGTTTGATTTCATAAGTAACGCGCCCATACAAACCGCCATGATTATTAATTAAGTTGTTTTCCATCCAGGAAGTTGCACTACCGCAAATAATCATCATCAAATTGTCTTTTGCGCAACCAAAAGAATTCCAAAAGCCTTCAAAAGCCTTGATAAAGTCGGAACCTTTTGAATCCATCCAAGGAAGTTCGTCTATAAAAATAACAATTCGTGAACCATCGTCTCTTTCCTCAATTAATTTGCGCAAAAGAAAGAAAGCTTCAAACCAGTTTTTGGGTTCATTGCGTTCCTTAAGGCCATAGCTTAAGAGATTCAAATAAAACTGATTTAACTGGCGATTCATTTCTTTTATTGAATTTTCGTTGTCATCAGGAGCTAAACCAGCATGTTTAAAAAGAAATTTATCGGAAAATAATTGGTTAACTAAATAGGTTTTACCAACCCTTCTTCGACCATAGACGGCCACCAGCTCAGCTTGTTTTGAATTGTACAGTCTTTCTAATTCTTGTGTTTCTTTTTTTCTGCCAATCATAAATCATTAAAAGCCATGAGATTAAAAAATATCGTTTCGTGGCTAAGACCTTTCTTAAATATTATCCTTTTTACAATTCATTTCGTCAATTAAATAAGAAGATAATTAGTATTTATGCATATTTCTCTTCATTTTAGAAATAAGATGTTCTTTTTGAACAGTCATATAGTAAAAAGCCACGAAACGATATTTTTTGCTTTCGTGGCTTTTTACTATGTTATTGATCGATGATTTAAGAATGATAAACGATGGAATTTCATCAAAGCATTAAGTAACAAGGGAGACTATTACATTTTTAATAAGCTTAATGCTTCCTTGCATATTCTAATAAGGATAAAGGCTATAATATTCCAGTATAGAGGATAAGTATGAGCGTTAACGATTCAACGAAACATCGCCAAAACTTAAAAATAGGCGATCATGGCCATCTATCTGATTTAAGAAAAGGCCAAGTTGCAAAAATCTTAGACTTCCATAATGATAATGCTGCATTAAAAAGACATCTTTTAGATATGGGCATAACCAGAGGCGTTACAGTGAAAGTGAAAAAAGTCGCGCCATTTGGTAACCCAATTGACATAGAGCTACGTGGATACGAATTAGCGATGCGTATCGAAGATTTAAAAAACATCGATGTCGTTGTAATAGGTAATAAAAATGAGTGACAAAATGATAATCGGCTTAGTTGGTAACCAGAACGCTGGCAAAACAACTTTATTTAATGCCCTCACTGGTCAAAACGCTACAATCGGTAACTGGCCAGGCGTGACCATCGAAAGAAAAGAAGGATATATCAAAGGTGAAAAGAGTCTCCTTTTAGTGGATACTCCTGGGGTATATTCTCTTTCCCCATACACGAGCGAAGAACAAGTAACGCGTTCTTTTTGCTTAGATGCCAATCCAGATTTAATTGTCAATATCGTAGATGCTACCGCTATGGAACGTTCCCTTTATTTAACAACGCAGTTAATGGAATTAGATGCGGACGTCATTGTTGCAATGAATATGGCGGATATTCTAGAAAAGAAAGGCATCCATATCGATTTTAAGAAGCTTGAAGAAGAATTAGGCGTATCCATTGTACGAATCTCCGCTAAAACAGGGGAAGGAATTGACGACCTTATTTCTTTGATTCGAGACAGAAAATATCGCAAAAACCCGAAGAAGAAAATCTTTGCTCCAGATGTTGAAAAAGAATTGGATCATTTGCAAAATGACCTCTATAACGAACTAGAAGACAAGAGAGAGCTCCGTTTCTCTGCCGTAAAACTCTTTGAAAACGATCCTTTTTATCAAGCATTGAATAACGGCTCAACAAAGAAAGAGGTTGCATCCTTAGAAAAGAAATACGACATGGACGCGGAACAAATCATCGCGGATGGTCGTTATCAGTATGTGACGAAGATAAAACAAGAATGTTGCGCTCAAAGTCCGATGCCAGAATCCTTGACGGATAAATTAGACAAAATCGTCCTCAATAAGTTTTTAGCCTTACCTATTTTCTTGTTGGCAATCGGTTTGATGTATTTCTTATCGGTTGGGGTTGTCGGCTCAATTACGAGCGATTTCATCGACGCTTTATTTAACGGTTCCACTTCCATAAGCATTTTCTTCCATGAAGTTCCTTTTGAGATAGAAGGCTTAGGGCCGATATTAGGCGATGCTATCGAAAATGCAGGCGGTTCCGTTTGGGCTTCTGATTTGATTGCCAACGGCATTATTGGAGGTATCTCCACTGTTTTATCTTTCGTTCCTCAATTAGTGATGTTATTTATTTGTTTATCCATTTTGGAAGCGACAGGATATATGTCTAGAATTGCCTTTTTCTTAGACGCAGTCTTTAAGAAATTCGGTTTATCTGGCAAATCCATTATTCCTTTTATTGTCGGTACGGGTTGCTCCGTTCCAGGGATTATGACGGCAAGAACGGTTGAAAATCCAAAGGAAAAAGAAATGACAGCAATGCTCGTTCCTTTTATTCCTTGCAATGCCAAACTTCCTATTATGTCTCTTTTAGCTAGCCTTATTTTTCCTAAAGCAGGATGGTTAGTAACCTTCCTTTGCTATATCTTCTCTATTGCCATAATCTTGCTAGCAGCCATCATCTTGAAGAAATTCTTCTTTAAGGATGGAGATGACTCTTTTATCTCCGAACTTCCGGAATATAAACTGCCTAATGCGTATTATGTTTATCGCGATGCAAAGGACAAGACATTAGACTTCCTTGAAAGAGCGGGAACCACTATCTTTTTATGCACCTTTTTGGTATGGTTCTTCACAAGATTCACCTGGGGTATGCAATATGTTGGACCCGTTGGAAGCTTTAAGAATCTTGATTCAATGAACGTCTCTGCTTCTATTCTTGCAAGCATCGGTAAGATTCTAGCCTATTTGTTTATCCCTGCTTTCGGAGGGCATTATTCTTGGGGATTAACGGTTTCTGCTATACAAGGCCTTATTGCCAAAGAACAAGTCGTATCTTCTTTATCCGTTATTGCAGGTGGGGGAAGTAACATCCTCTCCCCCTCTTCGCCATTCTCTTTTCTTGCTACGATGGATGCGAATGGAATACTTACTTCTTTATCTTTCCTTTGTTTTAATCTTTTCTCTATCCCATGCATCTCTGCAGTAACCACCTTAAGAAGAGAGTTAGGTTCTACAAAGAAGCTTCTCTTCACCATGGGGATGGAATTACTTATTGCCTACCTAATATCTACAATCATTGGGACGATTGGCTGGGCCTGTAATGGTTTTATGGGGGTGAGTGGCTTATGAATTGGGTAGATATCGTTGTTGTTTTATGTGTTGCTTTAGCAATCCTTGCCGTTATTTTCTATAAGCTATATCCCCTTCTTTTCAAAAAGAAAAAGGTTTCTAGAAAAGCCAAAGAGCTTGTAAAGGACTATAACAAGACCAAGAAAAAAGAAGGAAAGTAATATTCAAAAAGAAAAACCATCAGAACCATTTAGAAAATGAATGGGTTTTAACATTGGTTATGTTTTTTGAATTTCTAGATGTTTCTAGATTTTTCTTTCGATAAATAGCCTATTTTAATATTTTACGTCTAAAACATTTCTAGATGTTTCTAGATAATTTCTAGATGTTCTAGATGGCATTTTCTTTTTCGAGCTTCGCCCTATTGGTTAGATAAAAGAACGTTTTTCCTTTTTGTGTTTTAAAAAGATATCCTTCTTCAACTAGTTTTTCGAGAATATCGTTTCTAAGATGAGAAGAGGAAGATATTTGTAAAAAAGAGGCAATTTCAGTGATCGCTCTTTCCTTTAAGTAACAGCAAGAAAGAATTCTCTCATCGTAGGAAGAGGCAATTTCCCTTAAAAGATGGATTTCAGGATAAGGATTGCCTTCACCAAGTACCCCTTTTTGGAAGGTCAAATCAGGTAATGTCAAAGTAAAATAATCATCGTTGCAACTAACAAATGGTTTTTGAGATTCTTTAGCTTGACGATAATCTTCAACGATTTTATCAAAGCCCGTCCCTTTGGCTTCCATCATGTGCAAAGACTCCAGTATTTTGCAAATAAGCTCATTTCTTCTTTTTGGCATAATTTGGCTAATTTGTTTTTCTTGTTCTAAGTTCTTTCCACCAAGTAACGATCCTGGCGAAGTGATTTCTAGGCGGTCTTTAAAAATATCAAACTGTATCTCTGAACCAAAAATAAAATAATTTCGATGAGCGAATGCGTTAACCACCCCTTCAAACAACGCTCTTTCTGGATAAGAAGAGAGATCAATCCTCGAATCATTTGTTTTTTTATAGCCAATCGTGGAATGGTTTTTAACAAAGTCAACAACTTCGTAAATGACCGATATAAGACATCCCTGATATGATTGAGAGGCGGAAACAACATTCCCGCCTTTATCAAAACCAGGATAGACAGAGCATTTAGCAAGAGTTATTAAATCTTCGCAATTATCTTTGAATAATAAGGCACCTTTAAAGAGACGCTTTTCATTATTCATAAATCCGAAAGAAATCAAAGTCTTATCATCTAGTTTTTTTCCAGGATTCGTTTCTTCATATTTAGCAATTAACTTCTGATAGTCTTTTTCCTTATAGATTTCATCAGTCAAAACCGAATCGTATGCAATCCTTGTGGATTTCACAACAAGCTGAGCAATTTGTTCAGGGGTGGCCGTTTTCGCTCTACCGAATTGACGAATATAACACACAGGTATCCCATTTACATGAACATAGACAGGGGTTTTTTCTGATTTTTCAACATCGATACGAAGAATATATTGATCTTTATATGCCTTACCTAAGCTTATTTCTTTGATTCTTAAGGAAATATCAGGTTCTATTCTTTCTTCCACTTTTTGATAGAGAAGTCTTGCTGCTTCATCAATCCCAGAATGATCTAACGGTTCCAATTCATGGGTTTTATCGTTAACGCCCACAAATAAGGTGCCTCCTTGAGTGTTAGCGAAAGCAACAATTTCCTTCAGCCATTTCAATTCGTTATCGTTGCCTTGCTTATCGAGACCAGTTAATAAGCGAGCCTTCAATTCTACACCATAATTTTCATTATCTATTTCTGGAAATAGCTCGTTAATTTTCATAAAGCACCTCCTTTTTATTCCTGTTAAATTTTATACTAGTATCTAGACTATTTCTAGATGTTTCTAGATTTTTCTTTCGATGAATAGCCTATTTTAATATTTTACGTCTAAAACATTTCTAGATGTTTCTAGATAATTTCTAGATGTTTCTAGATAATTTCTAGATGTTCTAGATAAAGAAATAATCTCATTAGAGGGGATTCTTTTAAGAAAGATTATTCTAAACATGGGTTAGAAATATCAAATGAAAGCAATGAAGTCCCCTGTATTTGGGTTTGTTGCTTACCTTTATCTTCATGGATTATAATTTTGCCATGGCATTTTTAAGTTGGTTTTTAGGAAATTTAATCGCGTTTCTTGCTTATTTCCTTTGCCATCTTTTCAAGAAGAAAAAAGAACATTCTTCGGAGTCTCTTTTTTCTAAAGACGATCTTTACCGCTACGGAATTCCTTTCGGTTTAGGCTTTCTTTTTGCTTTGATTTTCTATTTCTGTTTCCCTCGTTTCCCTTACTTAAATGGGACATTACCTTTTTTCTTTCTCTCTCTTCTATTGCTTATCATTCATCCTTATCGTTTCTTTCCTTGGAAAAGCAATAAGCCAAGCAAGAAGAAGCTGATATGCTCTTCCTTACTCCTACTAGGCATCTTCTTAGAAAGCTTTACAAGCAACCTCCAAGCCTATCCTTTAGGAGGGAATGCTTATTCTTTTGATGCGCTTAGCACTTCTTCTGTCATATCAGGAAACTATGAAAAATTAGAAGATGGGCGTATCCAATTACAGAATAGGTCTTATTTCATCTTAAATTGGGGGGAAGAAGAGAAGCCGAAGAACATCTATTTGAATTTCTCCGAAAGAAATGGAGCAACCATTAAGGCAAAAATCTCTTTTTCTACCGATTTAGTGAATTTCAGTGAAGGTGGAAACTACCTTCTTGATACGAGTAACGGGAATTCTAATGTCTTATCTTTGCCTACTTATCCAGAAGAAACAATCAAGGCATACCGTATCGATTTTTCTTTCCAAGATGAATATTATGCCTCACCTACGAATGCCATTCTTTCTTCTTTTTCGCTAAACGTCCCCCTTCGTTTTCATTTTTCTTTGTTTCGATTTGGAAGCTTTTCCATCGTTGTGCTTTTCTTCTCTTCTTTAAGTACGTTCCTTAATAGAAACAGAAAAGAAATCTCAGAGAGAACCCCTTATCTAATATTAGGTGGATTTGCCTGTCTTTTAATCTTAGGGACTTTCTTCTATATGGTGGGCAATATAGCTGATTTTGCTACACCCTACCCTATTTCCACCGAAGATCTTCATGCCCATATATCTTCTACCACCGGGAAAACGGATATATTCGTTTCTCTTTTCGACGCTTTTAGAAAAGGGAGAATCGATTTGGATTTGGCTGTTGATCCCAAACTATTATCCTTAAAGAACCCTTGGAATCCTTCAGAAAGAAGCTGGGCGAATGTTTCCTATTATTGGGACCATGCTTTCTATAATGGCAAATATTATTCTTATTATGGGCCAATGCCTGTCCTTTTAATTTCCTTCCCTTTTTATTTCTTAACGGGAATGCGTTATGTTTTAACGGCTTTCGGATTAGAAACCATCGGAATGGCTATTTTAATTCCTTCCTTCTTATTTGTATTGCTTGAGATTTTCCAACTCATGCAAAAGAAATTTGATTGGGTACAATATCTTTTCTTTGCTATCCTCGGAAGTGTTACCTCCATGATGATTCTTGCCTACACTTGGAAGGATGGAGTTTATCATGAAGCGATTTATCACGTTCCTGATATATATGGGTTGGCTTTCTTTGACCTTTTCTTTGGTTTTATCTTGCATGCTTATCGCAAAAAGAAACTTCGTATTCTTCCTTTAGCACTTGCTGGATTATCTTTCGTTTTTCTTGTTTTTAGCCGCCCAAATTTGTTTTTGGGATTATTGCTTGCTCTTCCTTTCTTATTGGGGATATTACGTGAAAAAGAGGCCTCCGCTAAAAAGAAAGTCATCGAATTCCTTCCGATGTTCCTAATCTTGCTTACAGGAGGAATCCTTGCTTGTTTATATAATTATGCTCGTTTCGATTCTATTTTTGAGTTTGGTCAATCTTATCAGTTAAATATCACCGATCAAAGATATCTTTCTTATTCGGCAGAAAAGCTTCTTCCAACCTTCTTCCATTTCTTTTGCCAAGGGGGTAATTTCTATAACGTCTTCCCTTATATATCTTGCACTGTGCAACGTTATAGCTTTGAAAGCACTGCTTTAGCCCCATACGTCTCTTCTTGTTATGGTTTATTGGGGGTCCCTTTCTTCTGGTTAAGTTTATTTGCACCTTTCCTTTTCTTAAAAAAGGCTAAAAACCCGGAGAAAATTATGGGTATCATTTTCCCTTTCTTCCTCTTCTTTTTTGCTTTTACAACCTATTCTAAAGCAGGCGTTTGCCCACGTTATTTAATTGAATTCTTCCATCTTGCAACGATTATCTCTGTCTTTACTTTCTTGCAATTACAAAAAAGAGTTCAAGATACGCCTGTACAAAATTGGGTATTAGGAGGAGGCTTCCTCATAATGCTTATATCCGCATTCGTGTGTCTTTGCCTTAATTTCGATTCCTTTGATGGTATGAAAGCGGGCAGTTGCTTTGGCTTGCTTCTTCGTTTAAAGGAAATATTCTTTGCTTATAATTTCTGATTTTTCTTTAAAGAAAAGATACTCTCTGCCTGAATAAAGGATCTTTCGAATTCTTCTTTTTCTTTCTTTTGAAGGGAAGAAAGAAGAAGACCTAAAAAGAGACAAAGTATACCCACAAAAAGAGAGAAAGAACAAATGAGGAATATTGCGAGATTCTCCCTCCCTCCATTCGCAAGATAATCAAGGAAACTAGGAATAAAGAAACCAATGCCTAGAGCGGAAAAAAGAAGGAAGAAAAAGGAATAAAATGCTAAAGGACGATATTCGCGGAACAATCTTCCGATTGTTTTTAAGACTTTGAATCCATCACGAATCGTATGAAGTTTAGAGAAACTGCCTTCAGGACGATCACGATATGTGATAGGAAGCGTTGATAGAAGCAGATTATGGTTAGCGGCGAAAGAAGTCATTTCCGTCTCAATTTCAAAGCCCTTTGAAGAAATCGTGAAGGATTTCACAAAGCGATAAGAGAAAGCGCGGTAGCCAGTCATAACATCTTTCACATTCGCATGGAAAAGATGATTGACTTGGAAACGGACCAAATCATTTCCGAAGTTATGAAAAGCGCGCTTATTTTCCGTGTAATACGCTCCAGAAAGACGATCGCCAATAACCATATCAACGTTTTCTTCTTTAACACGACGAACCATCTCTGGAGAAGTTTCTAACCCGTATGTATCATCTCCATCCACCATTAAATAGACTTCGGCATCGATATCACGAAACATGCTGCGAACAACATTTCCTTTGCCTTGGCGAGCTTCTTTTCTAACAATGGCTCCGGCTTTAAGGGCTTCGGAAACAGTATTATCCGTGCTGTTATTGTCATAAACGTAAATGGTCGCATTAGGAAGATATTTCTTCGCGTCTAGAATCACTTTAGCTATGGTAATCCCCTCGTTGTAACAAGGGATCAATACGGCAATCTCATCCATAAGTCTTCTCCTTAAACATGCAAAGGCGCGTACCATTGACACACGCTTATATATGTAACAATGCTAGCCATAACGAAGCAAGAAACAAGTCCTATTTGAAAAACATCGTTCAATTTCTTTAATCTAGGATTGCTTATATTATCGCTTGAATCGACATAGCCCCCAAATAAAGCCCCGAATCCAAGTAAGAAAGTGGGAATGTAACGGATATCGCAATTGCAAGTGTATGGCGATTTATAAATAAACCATACAAGCCATCCCCAATTGGCAATAAGAATGGATGCGATAGCTAAGCTTCTTCTCCAATCTTTGGGCTTATTCCTTTTAATCAAAGCAAAAACAAAACGGATGGGAATCATTACTAAAGCATAAAGGACAAGCAGAAATGCTGTGGCGTATAAAACAGAAAGTTGCCAATAAGAATGCCCCCACTGATATTCGTTATAAAGAGCTTTTTTCAAAACATTGCTCGTTAAGGAAACATCTTGAATCATATTCCATTCAGGATATTGAAAATGATAAACGAAGATGGACCAAAAACTTTCCTTGTTCGGCCAAAGGAAACAAGCTTGCCAAAGAGGGATATTGATAAGCAACCGCTCATTCTTTGCATCAGAGAAGAAGAAAATATCTTGTCCAAAACGAATCTTGCTATAAATTGGCCAGAAAAGACCGATCGGAAAGACAATCAAAGCAAAACAAACGCCTTTTAAAAGCAGTTGAACCCAAGGTGTTTTCAAAGAAAGAGTTTGTCCTTTGCTTGCTCGAAGACTATCTATGAAAGCGACCGCAAGCATTGGAATAAGAGCCAAAGCAACAATCGCTCCGCCAAGTTTGCAAGACATAGAAAGTCCTATATCTAAAGCACAAAGCATAGCACTCTTCCAATCTCTCTTTTTCATGAAAGTAATGCCACGATAAAGAGCCGCAAAAGCAAAGAAAGCGGACATGCCATCATTGTTATCCCAATTTGCAAAGAAGAAAAACATCGGGCAAAAAACAATGCAAGCGTAGGCTAAAGGAAGGGCTTTGCCCTTTAATCCCAAAGCCGTCAATGCTTTATAAATATAGTAGTAAGTGAACCAAACAAAACCCGTCCAAAGGATTCTATTCATTTCAAATAAGGTCCATTCCGTGTTGCTCATCACATAGGAGGAAATAGAAACGTTTCCTTCCGCTCCATGAACCATAAGGGAATTAACCTTCATAAAAAAGCCCGTAAGCATATAGAAGGTCTTTGGTTGATATCTCTCCCCTACAGCCGAGAAAGAGAAATCGTAAGCGCCATTTTGAAAGATAATCTCTGGTACCCTTCCCGTACGGAAAACAGTCATAATAAGACCAAAATGACCTGATCCCCCATCAAGAATCCCATCTTGCATAAGATATTGTCCGCCTGTAGACGCATAATAATCGTCATGTTGGTTCCAATGACGGCCATAATCCCAAATTGGTGTACTAAAGGAATAACACATTGCTGTCGTCATTGCCATCAAAGCCAATAACAAACAAGCGTTACCTGCATTGAGTCTTCCTTTGGCATAAAGCCACATGCCCCAAATAAAAATAGCCACGTCCAAAGCTCCGCAAAAAACACGGAACAAGATAACGCGAACATTCCAATAGCTTTGATCGGCACTAGAATAAGTCGGAGCCGTCTTAAAACAAAAAATAAAATAAACGACGTAGAGGAAAAGAATACAGCCCAAAGCGAAAGCAATCCATTTCCAATGGGCTTCCAAATAAGAGAAAATCTTCTCCCAAAAGGAGGGGATTTGTCTTTTAAAAAGGGGTTCCGTTTCCATTGGAAGATTATAACATGTAAGCAAGGTTTTATTGCAAAATGATATGAAGCAAAAAGTGAATATGTCCGTTTTATTCAACAAGGCTTTTTTTCTTAAGGTATTCGTATAGTTCTACGCCTAAGAGATAATGTCCTTTAACGTTAGGATGAAGTCCATCCATATAAAGGTCACTAGGACCCGCAAGCCCTTTCGGGGGAGCAGGAAGTTTGCTTTCTATGTATTCGATTCCGAAAGCGTCGCATTCTTTTCGGATGGCTTCACGATAGCTCTCTAAAGGAGGAAAATCTTTCCAGGTTTTGCTACGCCCATCTCCATGGGGATTATCTTCATCTTGGCGGGGTGTTGGAAGAATGAAACAAATTTGTTCTTTCTTTAACCCTTTTTGCGTTAAAAGATAACGGATGAGCTCATCTAAAGCGCCATAGAAAGTCCAGCGTGTTTTATCGCCCATCTCGCCTAATTCCGCATCGCCATGTCCAAAGTCATTCGTTCCGCCAAATACGAATAAAAAGTCACATGGGCCCATCCATCTCGCACGGAGAATGAATTCTTCATCGGGATTGTTATTGATGCTAACACGTTGCTTAGCAATACGTGTTCCTCCTACGCCATAGTTTCCTTCTTTTGCTTTAGCCAAACGGCAACAAACAGCAGGGAAAGCATTTTCAGAACAAAGAGCTCCTGCGCCCTCGGTAATAGAATCGCCAAGGAAATTGATAACAAGTGATTTCATATTATTATTCTATCTTAAACGAAATCTCACTTTTTTACATTCAAGGCATTTCTGTTTAATGCCCGATTTATGGGCATAGATAAGAGAAAACCTTCTCCCAAAAGAGAGATGATTTTCTTTTTAAAGCAGTTTCCGTTTCCATTGGAAATTATAGAAGACAAAAAAGAAAAACAATTCTTTTTTTAAAAACGATAAGCCCCTCAAGAAAAGCGGTCTAGGGTTTCGTTTTAAATATTGGCGAAGCATATTTGATTTTAAATGATCGGCAAAAACATTTTGTCGTATATTCTTGCTTACCGTTCACTAACAATCACTTCTAAAGCACGGATGCAGCCCATGGATTCATCATACTCTCGGCCCGCGAAATCAACCGAGAAATTTAATTGGATTGTTTCATCTTGGTTGGTAGCTCCATACCAAACCTCCCCATCTTCGTTTTTCGCATTCTCCAAAGGCCATTCGTAATACTTGTATTCATTAGCAAGAACGTGCCAACCATCTTTTTTAACCTTTTGAGGATACCACTGGCTATAAAAAGAATCGTGAATCCCTAGTCCAAAAACGTTAAAACCATAGAAAGGGTTCCTTGTGAGAAGGCCGATGCATTCTCCTTCATCATTAAAATAGATATAGGTTTTCCTTCCTTCGTACAGTTTATCAGCCTTAATAGAATAAACGTTGAATTCGTCTTGTCTTCTCTCCTCGAATTCCAAACTGTTTTTCATAGATTCAAGTTCGCCTCCCAAAGGAAGGCAGGAATTTTCTTTCAAAATCTCAAGGTCGCTTTTCTGATTCTGACAAGAAAATAGACAAAAAGTGAGGGGAATAACCAAAAACGCTTTGTTCATATCAATATTTCTCCCAAATTAGGCTTTCGACATCGTCAACGTTTACGTATGTTCTAAAAGAGCCGCTCGTTTCAGAGGGGTTGTTTTGAATGGTCACATTGCCGCCGGAAGCCCCCTTTGTTTGTATTACCGTGAGGCTTAAGACGCCGATTAAGAATAAATTTTGCATTCAAGCATTCTCTTTTCTTAAAAAAATTATAGTTATTAAAAAGTAAGTTGCAACTAATTGCCAACTCATTCTTTATTTTAGCGTGTATTTTTAGTAGTTACATTCGCTGTTTTTGTGAATTTGAAAATATTTGTTATATCTACCTATAGCATTATTATATAGAAGAATGTTTTGAAAGGGAGAAACGTTGGTTTTTGGTATCATATGGCAAGGTAAACATTACAAAAACAAAATGATGCGATTCGATTTATGCGCATAGAAAAAAGTGGAGCAAGCGTCCCACTTCTTTGTTTCATGCTTTTTAAGCAATTGGTTTGATGGTGAATACTTCGGATACTGTCAATTTACAAGTTCCACGATTTTTAGACGTGATGTTGATGGCAATATGGTAATATCCATTCTTTTCGACGGTGAAATCGCCTTTGTCAGTCAAGGTATATGTCTTATTGCCAAGCGTAGCCTTGAGAACCATTGTGAAGTTGGTCGTGTCGGAGAGTAAGAAACGATACGTCGTATCATTCTCTGAATTGCCGGTGAGTTTAAGGAGGAAGATTCTATTTTCATTTTTAAGGAATTTACGTTCCACTTCCACTTTGTGATCCGTTAAGTTCAAGGAAGTCCCTGAGGCATAATAACAATCTGTGCAAGTGCCGGATCTATAGTAGTTGCTATCATGCTTATGAACATCTGTGATCTCGACTTTTGCAATTGCTTTTCCAGATTCAATCAGAACAAAACTACGTCCAACGAAAGCAGGCATAGAGTATGGGAAGTAGAATCTAACGCCCTTAACTGTTTCTCCTGGCATTATCATCGACGTGTCTTTTGGGAAGAACATTCTTGCTTCCCCCTCCGAATTGGTATCTATGAATTTGATGCTAGGAAGGTATGTTTCATTGGTGCTATCCATTAATGGAGTATGTCTTCCACCTTCATCTTTGGTGTAAAGGTAAAGATTTCCGACTACGCGATCATATTCCGATAAGGTGTCCGGCTTACTAAGGGTGTAACCTCTTGCAAGTTCCGTTTTGGTAACACCGTTGATGAGGAACATAACGGTTTCTCCGACTGTTGCTTTTTCTAAGGCCTTTCTTTCTTGTTCGATAGCAGTTACTGTCACGGACTTTTTGATTTCATGGATATAAAGAGTATCCCCAACCTTGAGTGTTCCACGGGCAATTTGCGTTTGAATGGCGACGCCCTCTCTACTAGGGAAGGTGTATATATCTTGGATGCCGCAATAGAAGTCAGCAGTATCATAATTTTTCAAAGTTATTTCCGTTATTTCTCCGACATTTAATGCGTAATTCGGATTGGCGAGTTTTAATTCTGTAGCAGGAACGCTTTGAATGCCAGCCACATCAAAAGACTTATCAAGCGTAAGCATGACTTTCTCTTTTGTCGAAGCGTCGATACTGACTTCGATTTCTTCTAATTGGATTTGCTCATCAACAATTTGAGAGCCTAAATCTCTAGAAAATTCTTTCTTTGTCAATTTCACTTCGTATTGGGCGATTTTCATTTCACCCGTTTTTTCGGCAGCATCCCACTCTCCGGCTTTTGGAAGAGTGATTTTATATTCATAGATGCCTACATTAGATGGTGCGCTTGTTGAATAGACTTCGGTGCCCTTCTTTCTATATTCAACTTGCATGCCTTCCTTATCTTCAGTTGTAATGTAGCTATCTAAGGCATAAGGCTTTGCATTATAAACGAATTCACTTTGAGAGACGGCAATGCTTCTTGGCTTAAAGGCAAGAGCAGTTCCTTCAATGGTCTTTTCTTCATGGAAGGTACAAACGGTACACGTTCTTTCGTCTACTCTATTTTGTTGATAGGCGGCCTCTACTTTAACTGTCCATTCCCCTGTATGCTCACCAAAGTCTTTCTTCATTGGATCATGGCCGGTGCAAGTTGTCTCATGCCAATGTCCAGTTGCATCTTTCTTCCATTCCTCACCCCATTCATGGGTTGCCGTATTTTCAACCGTTCTTTCCGTTTCGTAGTTACAAACGGAACAAACACCTTTTTCCTTTTTATCGGTATGAAGACCGGCTGGTGCTTTTTCGGTCCAAACGAAACTGTGGTCTGCTAGGTCTTTCTTTTCGTTGCAGGATGCATCTTTGCAAGCGTGCCAATGTTTTGTTTCATCATGCTCCCAGGCAGTAGAAAAATCGTGTTGATGAACACTTTCTAAAACGGATGGAAGGCTGCTGGATTCCTTCTTCTTGCCACAGCTAGCCAATGAGCCTGTTGCAAGAAAGAAGAATGTTACAGCCAAAACGGATAGTTTTTTCTTCTTCATTCTCTTTTTACGCTACTTATTTATTATTCCCCAATAGCGTAATCACCTCCTTATGGAATGGGGATGAATTTATCATCATTCTTCTCTGTTTATATCGAATATTTCTATTCTTTTACGACAGAGAGAATATGTTCTAGTTTTAAGATTCCCATGACTCCTGTAAGAATCATTTGGGATCTGTCAGGTGAAAGGGAAAAGGTTACACCCACAAATAAACCATATTTATGAGCAGGAAGACCCGCTTTTAAGTCTTCTTCGGAATCATAGAAAACGATGGTATTTCCAGTGAGTTTATAAAGAACGGTACAGTTATCTAAACTCGTTTCTCCTTCCATTTCCATACCAAAGCTAGCCGAAGCCTTTTCTTCTACCTTATCAAAGGTAAAGTTGATAATCGCGGCTTCATTCATCTTCTTATATTGCTCTTCCGTTAACCCCATTTCTCCAAGGAAGGCTTTCTTTTCTTCTTCCGTTCCACTCCAAGTTAAAACCGAGGACGTGTGCTTAAAGGTTTTTCCTTTGATGCTATCAAAGCCCCATTTAGCATAGAGAGTGAAAAATCTTGCAGGCATATAGGTGAATTCAAAAGGTTTTTCTGCTAGAGTTGCTCCACCATCATTGCTTTCATACCAACCAGCAAAAAGGAATCCTTCTTTTGTTGGGGAAGCTGGCGCTTCAATTTTTGCGCCTGCTGGAGCGGAAATACTTGCCACCTCACTTCCTCCTTTACTATCAAAGGTAATGGTATAGGTGCTTTCTTCCTTTGATTTATCAAAGTTATGTTCCTTCTGCCCGCAGGAAGCGAATAAAGGGATTATCATGAAAGATAACAACGTCGTTTTAAGCGTTTTGCGTTTCATTTTTTAAGCTCCTTTTCAATAAGTGGATGGGGAATTTAGAAAATTTTAGCGACACAAGAAAAATCGTAGAAGTGCCATTCGGCACCCCTCGTTATCTTTTTTAAAGCTTGTTTCACACTACTCCTTATATATAAAGAGGAAGGCTTTACCATTCTTCTGGAAATCCTATAAACTAATAGAAGTCTAATGTAACAATAGAGTTTTTAGGAGTCATTTATGCAAGAAAAATGGATACCGATTGGAAAAATGGCAGAGATTAATCACGTTTCTATCGCCACATTACGCTTATATGATGAGATTGATCTCTTGAAACCTGCTTATATCGATCCAGAAAGCAAATACCGTTACTATACGATCGAACAAAATGCACGTTTGGATTTAATTGCTTATATGAAGGATTTAGGCATGTCCTTAAAAGAGATTCAAAATGTTCTGAATAATGAGAACATTGATGAAATCGAAGAAGTTCTCTCTCGTAAGAAGGAACAAATATATCAAGAGCTTCGTACTTTGAAGGCAAGATTAAATCTTGTGGACGATTCTATTGCAAGAATCGAACGTTACCGTAATTCTCCTAAAACAGGCATATGTTCCTTAGAATATATTTCTAGAAGATACATATATGGTATCCCTTGTTCCCATGATTTCTATAAACAAGGAATATTAGGGTATGAGAAAGACCTTCTTTGTTTAAGGAACAACCTTATCGAAAAAGGGTTGGAACAAATCTATTCTTATAACGTAGGGACGTCGATTGCAAAAGAAGATATTGAAAAAGGAAAACTAATCGCAAAGGATATTTTCATTTTCTCCGATCACAAAATCGAAAGCGTTCCGATGAAAATCGTCGACGCGTCGATGTTTGTAACCCTCTACCTCTCTTCTTTTGAAGACGAGAATGAAGGAATAAAGAAACTTCTCGGTTTTTGTAAGAAAAACAACTACACCATCGCAGGGGATTATCTTTGTGAAGTCATCACAGAATTCAATATTTTTGATGTTTCCAAACGAAATATGTTTCTCCGTATTCAGATACCGGTTAAGTTTTATTGATATATTGTTGACTCTCATCTAAGCATAGACTTTAAAATGGACTTAATCTCGAAAGGAAATAACAAAATGAGAAAAATCAGAGTCGTTCAATATGGCTGTGGAAAAATGGCCAAATACACCATCCGTTATGCTTATGAACATGGAGCAGAAATCGTTGGAGCAATCGACGTAAATCCAAACGTCATTGGCATGGACGTTGGCGATTTCGCTGAATTAGGAGTCAAAACAGGTGTCAAGATTAGCGCCAATGCAGACGAAGTCTTAGACAATTGCGATGCGGACGTTGCTATCGTTACCCTCTTCTCCTTTATTAAGGATATATATCCAATGGTTGAGAAATGCGTCACAAGAGGAATCAACGTCATTACCACCTGTGAAGAAGCCATTTATCCATTCACCACGGCTGCAGCAGAAACCTATAAATTAGATAAACTTGCCAAAGAACATGGATGCAGCATCACCGGTGCTGGTATGCAAGATATCTTCTGGATCAATATGGTCGCCTTAGCCATCGCTGGCGCTAATAAGATTGTTAAAGTTAAAGGGGCTTACTCCTATAACGTTGATGAATATGGTATGGCTTTAGCAAAAGCTCATGGTGTTGATTTAACCAAAGAGGAATTCGAAAAGCAAATCGCCCACCCATCTGTTTTTGAAGCCTCTTATGCCTATAACTCCGTCGAAGCCCTAGCTCATAAACTTCACCTCACCATCACAAAAATCACCCAAAAACACGTTCCATGCGTCTTAGATCATGATTTATATTCCTCCACCATGGGCAAAACCATCGAAGCGGGAAGAGTCATCGGTATGTCCGCTGTTGTCACAGCCGAAACCTTACAAGGCATTATCATCGAAGAAGAGACAATCGGAAAAGTGTATGCCGAAGGTGATGGAGATATGTGTGACTGGTACATCGAAGGCGAACCAAATATCGAATACCATGTCGTTAAACCAAATACGGTTGCCCATACTTGTGCCACAATCGTGAACCGTCTTCCAACCTTAATCAATGCACGTCCTGGCTATATTAGCTGTGATGAGCTTGATAGTATCAATTACCTTCCATATCCAATGGAATTCTATATTGATTAATTTCATTTAAAGCTAAAGGCATCCTTTCAGAAAAAGAGGATGCTTTTTCATTATCAAAGTCAGTTTTGTTGATTCTTAATCTTTTGATATGTGGTATATATGGCATTTAAGACGTCTTGATAGTCAGAGGATTTTTTATATACAAGATTGGTTTCTCGAACCATTGAAAGGTTTTCGATCGGAAGAGCTTTTAGTTTTCCTTTATTAATCTCGTCAATGCAGGCGCTCTTCGCTAAGATGGAAATGCCAAGGTCCTTGCGAACAAGGGCTTTAATGGTTGCAATGTTATCCACTTCCAAAATGACATTAAAACGGTGAATAGATTCGTTCATCGATACAAGGGTAGAATCAAATTGCATTCTCGTGGCGGAATCAGGAAGGCGAAGAATCATCTTAGATTTCTTTAAATCATCCATCGTTAAGACGTTTTTCTTAGCCAATGGATTGTCTTTAGAAAGAATACATACTAGGGAATCTGTATCAAGAAGAAGAGAGTTAAATTTTTCTGGATTGGCTTTATCTTCAACGATAGCAATATCAATCTCGTAATTATCTAACATTTCATAAATGTTTTTTATGGTCTCAGTAATAACCGTTATATTCATATTGCCTAATAAATCACTTATTTTGGCTAAAACGATCATGATGATATTGGATTCGGAGGTATGGGTAACGCCAATCCTAAGATTCGTAAAATGATTCTCCTTATCTAAGATAGAAGTTGTCATCTTGTTATATAAACCAATAATCTTTTTGGCAAAATCTACCGCTATTTCGCCTTCTTTTGTCAAAATTATTTCGCTTTTATTGCGAATAACGAGTTTGGTATTTAATTCATTTTCTAGTTGTTGAATGTGATGGGAGACGGCTGGTTGGGTCAAAGAAAGTGCTTCTGCTGTTTTCGTGAAGCTCTTCTTTTCGGCTAAAGTGATCAAAGTGATTAATTTTGCATCGGTCATTTTCTCTCCTCCATAACGTTTATTTATGTTTGAATGTGTATACATAATATGTTTTTATTTTTTATTTGTCTATAATCCACATTGTCGTTAGATTGAAAAACGACAAATTCTTTTTTATATAAGGAAGAGGGTAACAAATGAATTCTATTTATGATTCTTTAGGGATCACGTCACCAGTCAGTATCAGTATCATTTCCATCGCAATCATGCTTTTTGCGGGTTTTTTGCTGACACGTCTAACAAAATTATTACGTCTTCCTAATGTCACGGCTTATATCGTTGCTGGTATCTTAATTGGCCCGTTTTGTTTGAATTTAATTCCCTCCTCTTTTGTTGAAGGGAGTTCCTTCTTAGCGGATATTGCTTTGGCTTTTATTGCTTTTAGCACAGGCGAATTCTTTCAAATTGATGTTTTAAAGAAGAATGGTCCAAAAGTGATTATCATCACCGTCTTTGAAGCATTGTTAGCTACCATCCTTGTTTTCTTGGTTTCTTATTTCTTATTAAGATTAGATTTATCTTTCTCGTTGGTATTAGGCGCGTTAGCGGCTGCGACCGCTCCCGCTTCAACAATGATGACGATTCGACAAACGCATGCTCAAGGTGAGTTTGTTGATACTCTTCTTCAAGTTGTTGCTCTTGATGACGTTGTCGGATTATTGGCCTATAGCGTAGCAATATCCATCTCCGTTGCCGTTTCCTCAGGAAGTTTCAATGTCATTAGCATCCTCAAGCCAATCGGTTTTAATCTAGCGGCCTTGTTAATTGGGGGATTTTGTGGCCTATTAATGAAATGGCTTATGCCAAAGAAACGTTCTACAGATAATCGTTTGATTATTTCAATTGCCGTCTTGTTCTCTTTCTGTGGTTTATGCTCTTTATTTGATGTATCCCCATTGCTAGGTTGCATGTGCATGAGTATGGTTTATATCAACTTGACGAAAGACGATAAGTTATTCAAGCAGTTAAATTACTTCACCCCTCCTATCCTTTTGCTCTTCTTTGTCCGATCAGGAGTATCCTTTGACTTAAGCGCCTTGTTCTCTTCTTCTTCGATAGGGGCAGTACCAATTATCGTTATTGGCGTTGTTTATTTCTTCGTTCGTATCTTAGGCAAATATGGCGGAGCTTACTTAGGATGTCTTACCGTTAAGAAAGATAAGAAGGTGCGAAACTATTTGGGGTTAGCCCTTATTCCTCAAGCAGGTGTTGCCATTGGATTAGCAGCATTAGGAGCAAGAACTCTTGGAGGAGGGGAAGGTAATGCCTTAGAAACCATTATTCTTGCATCCAGTGTCCTCTACGAATTAATTGGCCCTGCTTGTGCAAAGTTATCTCTCTATCTATCTAAATCCTATTCAAAAGATGGGGCAGCATCTCCTGAAGTTACGAATCCTCCTGTTCAAGAGACAAACATCGATCCTCGGCAGGAAAGAATTAATTCCTTGATTGCTGAAATCAAAGAGATTCAAAAAGAAATGCCAAAACATCAGGAATATGAGATGTCCGAGGAAGAGAAAGCCTTCCTAGAGGCATCAGAAGATTATTATTACGGCGGAAACGGTCCTCGTTTCCATCAATGAAAGGAAAACAATTATGAACACCTCAAACTTTATTGATCCACTTGCAAAATTACTTGGAGATTGGTCTAGCGAATTATCTTTTTACTCCATTCTCTTCCGTTTTGTGATTTCGATTCTTTTTGCCTCTCTCCTTGGTTGGGAAAGATCCAATAAGCGTCATTCCGCAGGTTTAAGAACCTTTATCCTTATTACATTATTAGGAACCGTTTGCGCTGTTTTAGACATAGCTTTGGTAAAAAGCGGTGACACTTCTTTGTATTTATTCTCCGGTCTTGCCATATTAGGTGGGGTCGTCATCAGTGGTAATTCCATTCTCTTTAGCGCGAAAAAACAAATCAAAGGTTTAACGACATCTGTTGCATTATGGCTTTGCCTTCTTTTAGGAATTGTCATCGGTTTAGGCTACTACCTTGTGGCAATCGTTCTTGCCGCTTTGATGCTCATTATTTTGATTTTCTTCCCAATGCTCGAAATCTTCCTAAAGAATAAATCGAACCATTTCGAAATCCATCTTGAATTAAAAGATAAGACTAAGTTACAAGATATCGTCTTCACTCTTCGTAAATTAGATATCCGTATTGATGATTTGGAATTAAATAGCGCTTATTTAGGAACGGGTTTAAGTGTTTACACTCTTTCTTTGACCTTAAAAAATAAGAAAGCGGGCAAACATAAAGAAATTGTTGAAGCTCTTTCTTCTTTAGACTATGTCTCCTACGTTGAGGAAATCTAAATATCCAATCTTTCTTTAAGAGAGGAACGTGTTATATTGATACACGTCTCCCCTCTTTTTTGTTATTTTTAAAAAAGGAAGATATTTTTCCAATAAAATACGCATAATTTTTGTATATAGGGTGTAAGGATGTCGCAGGATCGTTTAAATGAATTACTGGAACAGCTACAGAAAGGCCACATGGAGTTCTTCGATGAATTTTACGAAAGAACGAAACGTGGGGTCTATCTTTCAGCCTACAGCATCCTTCATGAAGAAGGCGAAACAGAAAACGTCTTGCAAGATACTTACATCAAGTTCCTAGAGAAATTGCCAACTCTAAGGAAAGACAAATCTGTTCTGGCTTATTTGATGAGTACAGCTAGAAATTTGGCCATCAATCTTAGCAAAGAAAGGTCCCGAATATCCTACGAATTGGATCCGTCGTTAACCCCTGCAAAAGAAGAAAAAAACGACACTCATGTATTCGAAGTGATGGGAAAGGTGCTCACTCAAAAAGAAGAGCAAATCGTCTTGATGCATTCTATTTACGAAATGGGGCATAAGGAAATAGCCGAAGCAATCCATATGCCTTTAGGGAGTGTCACCTGGACTTACAACAACGCTATAAAAAAATTAAGAAAGGAGTTAGAAAAAGATGGATATCAATGAAGAAATCAAAAAAGAATCCGAAAAGTTTGAGATTCATAGCACTTCAAAGATGATTCTTGCCCGTTATTTAACGGAAAAGAAATCAGAACCCAAGAAAAGAAAACGTTTCTGGCTACCTTTTGGCCTTTCTTTAGGAACAGTTGCTGTAGCGGCTTTGTCCACTTTCTTAGCCATTCGTTTTACTCCAAAGCCAAATTCTGATGATTCCAACATCCAAATCGATTATCTAACAAAAGAAGAAAATTACACTTTGAACGATTCTTCCTTACTCTCTCAAACCGGAATAGATTTGTTTTTCGGTTCTCAAATGAATCGTAAACAATCCCTTCCTTCAGGTAAGAAAGCCTCTTTCATGGGTGATATTGCTATCGGAGTACAAAACAAAGAGGAACATGTGAAGAACACTTATTCCTCTCTATTTGGAACAATTGATCTTTTCCTTGAGACAGATAATTCTTTCTCCTTATCCTATGGAACAACCACTTATATCTATGATAACGAGACTTATCATTACGTTCTTTTGCAAGGTGAAAATCGAGTCTATACCCAAAATGACATCCGTGAAGGCGTCTCTATCAATCAAGCCATTTATGTTATGGATGGAAACATTTATAAGGGATGCATGTACGTTAATAACGATGAAGATGAGCAGAGCTTGAAATGCGTTTTCGTAAACGGCACTCGAAGCATCACCATCTTCCAAGAAAGCGATGAAGATGGACATTGGTTATATTATCAAGCCATGAACCAAGAAAGCTTTCTTCCTCAAGATTTTGACATCTATAGAATTTCCGTAGATTTCTTAGTAGACGGACAAGAGAAAGATTCTTGTAACCTTATTCATAATTACAAAGAAGGATCCTTACAAACCACCACGCTATATGACCGTAAAGAGAAAACATACGAGGTCAGTTTCTTAGAGATGACCTACTCTCCTTCTCTCTCTTACTTAAAGACGGATTTCGTGGCTAAAAAAGACGACTTTGGAAGATTAAATTACACATTCCCAACAAATAATTAAAAAAATTCCAATAAAACATATATCCATATTTGTATATATGGTGAAAAGAGGACAAAACCTATGAAAAACAATAAACTCAAAATTCTAGCCGTTCTTCCCCTTATGGGATTACTTGCTGCATGTAATAGCAATGAAGTGAAAGCCGGTGGAGAAGTTCCTGCTGGCAAAGAAATCACTGCCCAACAACTCAAAGTCAAAGCGCAAAAATGTGAAGAAGCTATGACAAAAGTTGACGCTCTTGGATTCAATTTAGAGGGGGCATCCTATCATTTAAACAAGAAATCAGAGCAAAAGCTCCCAGGCGAAAGCGGTGAAACTTCCATCAAATATGAAAGCAATGTCGCTATCGACAATGTTGCTTTAGAAGGTGCTGCAACTGGCTTAACATCTACAAACATCGATGATGTTAAAGGATATGGTTTAGTAGGCGCAAACTATTCTTCTTCTACCCTTTATCAAGCAGGTGCCTATAACAAGAAATTCGCTATCCCAGAAGCCAAACTTTCTTTAGGAAGCTATACGGAAGGCAACACCACTTATCTTGATTTATCCGATAACAATTTAAAAACCACCATCTCTTCTAAAGTCGGTGAAGAAAAAGAAATCGGCAAATACCAAGGAGATTTCTCCTATGGCGATAAGGTTTCTTTCGACAACGGCTTAGAAAAGAAAGAGCTTCCATTATTCTCCGAAATTGAACTTGATGATTTCGTCAACGACTTTAGCGAAACGATCGAAGAAATTGCTTCACAAGGTGGAACGTTAAAGGCTCTTGAACATGACGATGGCACCTATTCTTACTCTGTTGATGTCACTGGCTTAAAAGACGCAAAGAACTTTGAAGATGAATTTGGCATCGATAAAGATGACTTTGATGAAGAGTTCACCATCCCTGGATGGAATACAAAAGCCACATCTACCTTGGATGTAAACAAATACGCTTTAGCTATCATCTTTGATGAAACTGGCGTGAAATCCATCGGTATCACCCTTGATGTCAGCTATTCCTTTGTTATGAACTGGTCCGTAAATGGAATCACCTTCTCTAGCACTGCTTCCGTTGATTATGATTTCAATGCCAAAGTTAACTTCCAATATGGAGCAGACGTTACTGTCAAAGAAGTAACAGATAAAGAAAGCTACACCAAGCTTCCTACCACCATCGATTATGATGATTGGGTTGAATTAATCACAAAATAATTCAGTTAATTCCCCCCACAAAAGAAGACGCTTCGTGCGCCTTCTTTTCTTTTTTTGAAAGATCTAACAAACTCAAAATTTTAAAATTACAAAATTAGTAATTTATGATTTACTAATTTATAATTTACTAAAACATACATTCGTAATAAAACCCAGTCAACGTTTTTATCGAGTTAAATAACAACTGCAATTCCAGCGATTTACTAGGCATCATTAGGGAAGTTCTAATCAAAAACTTCAAAATAGATATCACTTTTTATGAATTGTTTTTTAATTCTCGATATTCATGGAGACGGGAATGGAAAAAAGTGAAAAGGAACAATCTCTAAGAATCTTAGACCGAGGCCAACTAGAGAGAGTTGAATCAAAAAATAAATCCTTATCTCCTCTTAACAGAATAAATTTATCCTTATGATAGCTACATGTATCATTGCTTGTTGGGCAATAATTCTTACTTTTTTATGCCTTTTGTTGTTTCCAATAGTCACAATTAAAGGGCACCAATTCTCAACCTTTTATTTCCCATCTTTGCTTGCTTTAGTCCTTCTTCTAGCAAGTGGGCTTTTACCCATTCAAGATTATCTATCGAATTTGGTAAAAGACACGACGATGAATCCATTAGAGATTCTGGCTTTGTTCTTTGGAACGGCTTTTATTAGCACCGTTCTTGATGAATTGGGTTTCTTTTCTTTTTTAGCAAGTTTGGCAGTAAAGAGGGCTAAAAATTCTCAGTTTGCTTTATTTATCATTCTCTATTTCCTCTGTGCTTTTCTCACGATGTTCACTTCGAATGATATCGTGATCATTTCCTTTACTCCGTTTATTCTTTTCTTTGCAAAGGATGCAAAAATAAATCCTATCCCCTTTCTATTTTGTGAATTTGTTGCGGCAAATACGTGGTCTATGATGTTTATATTCGGGAACCCCACGAACGTGTATTTGTCTTCTTTTTTCGCTTTGAATTTTGTTTCGTATTTTGTAAGAATGTGGTTCCCGACTTTGCTAGCAGGTCTCTTTTCACTAGGGTTATTGCTTCTTTTGTTCCATAAGAATCTCAAAGAAAAGATGAATGTTCAGGCAACGGAAGAAAAGATACAGAACCCATTCATCCTTTATTCCGCTTTAGGAATATTGCTATTGGTCACCGTCTTTATGGCCATTAGCGGTTTCTTTCATATTCCGATGTGGATATTCGCTTTAATTGGAGCGGTATTGCTTATGCTTCTTATTCTTGCTTATTCTCTCTTTTCTAAAGAAAAGCCTGTTTTGTTATGGAAAGCAGGAAAAAGGTTGCCATTTTCTTTAGCGCCTTTTCTTTTATCGATGTTTGGAATTGTTATGGCTTTATCTAAAGAAGGAGTTAGTGCGGAAATAGGCAATTTCTTATCTCAATTCAATCCGATGTGGAGCTATGGTCTATCGAGCTTCTTCTTAGCGAATTTAATGAACAATTTACCAATGTCTATTTTCTATGCGGATCTGCTTTCTTTTCTTCCTTCTAGCGAATCGGCATTATTTGCGACGATTATTTCAAGTAATTTAGGGGCAATCTTAACACCGATTGGGGCTTTAGCAGGCATTATGTGGATGAGAATTCTAAAGGAACATGATTTAAAGTTCTCCTTCGGAAAGTTCACCTTATATGGATTGGCTGTGTCTATACCGACGTTACTCGTTGCTTTCGCTGCTCTTTTGCTTGAATTCACGCTTTTCCCTTCTCTCGTTGGCTTTCCTGCGGTATATCTACCGCACCTATGAAGTTGTAAATGATTTCTATCGTTTGAAGTCGCTAATTGATCCAACTTTCCGTGTAGCCTTTCGGCACCCACTTGCGCAAGCCACATTTTGAATGGTTCAGTTTTCGGCGACGGAATCGACTGCACAAGTCTCAAAACGCCTTTCGTATCAAGGCAATCAGTCAATCTATTTTTACCGTCTTTTGCCAACATTTTCAAAGCGTTACAACTTGTAACGGTTTTATTCCCTTCATCTTTCAGCCTTTTCTTTAAAACTCGCCAATATGTTTGAAGATTGGAGCTATCCGTTAAAATTTTGACTACGTCCACAACGGCGAAATACCATTCTTCTTGGTCTGCGTTCCACGCCGTGCGAACCTGTTTATTCTCAAAAAATTTTAATTTTGTTTTCCATACGATTTTTTCTTCTATCGTTAAGACCATTTGAGAGTTGCAAGAATTTTGTGTAATCTGCAAGTCGCATATCCCTTTTCCGTTTCA